>NZ_JBIAZE010000008.1:0-157989 GCF_042898825.1 Streptomyces sp. NPDC000345 | reverse complement strand
CCGCGCCCGGCGGCGGCCCCTGTTAATAACCTTGTCAAAACCCCGCCCCCCCCGGGGGGGGGGGCCCCCGGGCGGGGGCCCCCCCACCGCTGTGCTGCGTCTCTCAGCTCAGACCGGCCACGAACCGGAAGGAGGAGTCCGCCCGGTACAGGTCCGAGTTCTGGTACGGGTCGAGCCGGATCTGGAAGTCCTTGTGACGCAGGTACCGGCCCGGGTAGTTGACCGACTCCAGCATGACCGCTCCGGAGTAGGAGGAGCCGCGGGAGCAGAAGGTGGCGTCCTGCTTGAACAGGGAGCTTCCGTCGTAGCGTTCGGCGCGCAGGACGAAGCTGCGGTGCCGCAGGTACCTGCCGTCGGAGGTCTTGAACGAGAAGCAGGCGCTGTCGGTCAGGCCCCTGACCACGGTGAAGGTGGAGTCCTCGCGCGACTCCGAGCCGCGCACCGGGTCCAGCTTCACCTGATCACTGCTCACATGCCAGTAGCGGTCGGGGTAGTTGACCGAGTTCACCGACCGTTCGTAGCTGGTCGGCGCGGGGTCGGACGGCTTCCTGGTGGCCGAGGCGGAGGCCTTGCCCGAGGGCGTCGGACCGCTGTCCTTCGAGCCGGCGGAGGACGAGGCGGAGGCCGATGCCGAAGCCGACGAAGAGGCCGACGCCGAGGGGCTCTTGCCGCCCTTGTGGCCGGCCGCGGCAGACGAGGCACCGCTCGCCGAGGGCGTGGCGAACGAGATCAGCCCGTCCGACGTCGCGTCGTCGGACATGGTCCGCCCCTCGCGGGCGTCCGACCGTTCGTCAGCATCCCGGTCGTTGACGGCGATCGCCGTGACGCAGGCGACGACGGTGGCCACGGCGAGGACACCGGCCAGCCAGAGCCGCCGGGTTCCGGGAGCCCGGGAGGTGTCCGGGGCCCAGCCGTGCTCCCACGGTCGATCCTGGGGTGGCCGGGACTTGTTTTCTGGCATGCGCTGTTCCTCCAGCGGCGCTCCTGAAGGCGGCCGCGGCTGCGATGGCCCGGTATGTGAACGGTGAAACAGTAGTGGAACCTGTGGCGCGCGTTCAGCCGTTTGAGGGAGCGCTTTCGATAACGCTTTCATAGCCTCACCCCCCGGGATGTGTACACCTGTACACATTGCTCCTCTCGTTGTGTACGCTCGTACACATGGGATACCTGACGCTCTGCGGAGCCATCGCCGCCGAGGTGGCGGCGACGACCGCCATGAAGTACAGCGAGGGCTTCAGCAGGCTCTGGCCCACCCTTCTGACGGCCGCCGGATACGTCCTCTCCTTCCTGCTGCTCGCCCAGACCCTGAAGTCCGTCGGGATCGGCACGGCGTACGCGATCTGGGCCGGGGCCGGCACCGCGACCATCGCCGTCATCGGGCTCACCCTCTTCGGCGAGACCCTCACGCCCGCCCGGGTCGTCGGGATCGCGCTGATCATCGGCGGAGTGGTGGTCCTGAACCTCGGGGGTGCGCACTGATGCCCCGCCGCCACGACCCCGAGCGCCGTCAGCGGATCATCGACGCGGCGATCCGCGTGGTGGGCCGCAAGGGCCTCGCCGGCCTCACCCACCGCTCGGTGGCGGCCGAGGCGGACGTCCCCCTGGGCTCCACCACGTACCACTTCACCACCCTCGACGACCTGATGACCGCCGCCCTGCGCCAGGCCAACGAGGGCTTCGCCAAGGTGATCGCGTCCCGCGGCGGCCTCTGCGACCCCCAGGCCGACCTGCCCGCCGAACTGGCCGGATGGCTGGGCGAATGGCTGGCCGGCGACCGTACCGGCGTGGAGCTGGAGTACGAGCTCTACCTGGCCGCCCTGCGCCGCCCCGCCCTGCGCCCGGTGGCCGCCGAGTGGGCCGACGAACTGGCCGCCCTGCTCGCCCCGCGCACGGACCCCGCCACGGCCCGCGCCCTGGTCGCCCTCATGGACGGCATCTGCCTCCAGGTCCTGCTCACCGACACCCCCTACGACGAGGAGTACGCCCGCGAGGTCCTGGCCCGGCTCATTCCTCCCGCCCGAGCCGCCGCACGACGCTGAGCGCCGCCTCCACGCTCCCCGCCACGTCCGTCACCGGATACTGCACGTCCCGCACCACCCGCTCCCGGTCGACCACCAGCGTCAGCCGCTTCAGCCGGCTCGCCCCCGCCGCCCGGAACGTGGGCAGCCGCAGCGCCCCGATCAGCGACAGCCCGGCGTCCGACAGCAGCGGAAACCCGAGCCCCTCCTTCTCCGAGAACGCCCGCTGTTCGTCCGCCCGCTGAGTGGACACCCCGTGCACGACGGCCCCCGCCGCCCGGAACTCCGCGAGCCGGTCGCGGTAGGTGCAGGACTCCAGCGTGCACCCCGTGGTCCCGGGAATGTCCGACCAGCCCGGGGGATAGGCGTCCCCGCGCGCGTAGGCGCCGGGAAAGCAGTACACAACGGTGAACGCCGCCCCGCCGTCGACCGGATCCCTCGGCTCGCCCCGGTCGTCGACCAGCCGGAGCTCCGGAACCCGCGTCCCCACCAGCGAGTGCACCCGCCGCCCCTCGGCGGACGCCTCCTCCGCCGTCGCCGTCGTGCGGCCGTCCCCCAGCACCCAGGCGTCGCCCCAGTCCTGAAGGGCCACCAGCACCGGCAGCAGCGCCCGCCCCTTCGCGGTGAGCCGGTACTCGTACCGCACGGGCCGCTCCTGATACGGCACCCGCGTCAGCACCCCCGCCTCCACCAGCAGGCACAGCCGCTCGGTCAACACCTTCCGGGACAGCCCGAGTTCATGCTGCAGCGCGTCGAACCGGTGCACACCCCGCGCGGCGTCCCGCACGATCAGCAGCGTCCACCAGTCGCCCACGACGTCCAGCGCCTGCGCGATGGCGCAGCCGGAGTCCTCAAGGCTCGTCCTGCGGGCCATGGCGGGCTCCTTTCTCCATTGACCGGAGGCTGCCATGCTGACACAGTGAGTTCCCAAAAGGAACTCACTCGGGATCGGGGGACAGGTGCGAGGACTACGGGACCTGCCGCGCGCGGTGTGGCTGCTGGCGGCCGGAACGTTCATCAACATGATCGTCAGCGTCACCTTCGTCTTCCTCTTCCTCTACCTGACCGGCCCGCGCGACATGAGCCCCGGCGCGGCGGGCCTGCTGGTCGGACTGGGCGGCACCGGCCTGGTCGCGGGCAACTTCACCGGCGGCTGGTACGGCGACCACCTGGGCCACCGCCGCGTCCTGCTGACCGCGGCGGCCGCCTCCGGCCTTCTCCTCGCCGCCGTCCCCCTCCTGCCGACCCCCGCCCTCTACCTCGCCCTCCCCCTCGCCCAGTACGCCTCGGGCGTCCAGCGGGCGGCCAACTCCGCGCTGGTCGCCGTGATCGTTCCCGAGGGCACCCGGCGCCAGGCCTTCGCCCTGGTCCGCGCCTCGGCCAACGGCGGCTTCACCATCGGCCCCGTCCTGGGCGCCCTGGTGGCGACCCACCTCTCCTACGACTGGCTCTACGTGGCCGAGGGCCTCGGCGGCGTGACCCTCGCCTGCTGGACCGCCCGCGCGGTCCCCGCCGGACTCGCCCCCCGCACCCGCCCGCCCCGCGACCGGGGCGGCGTGTGGCCGGCCCTGCGCGCCCGGCCGGCGGTCCTGGTCCTGCTCCTCGCCATCCTCGTGACCGACGTCGTCTACCGGCAGCAGTACTCGACGTTCCCCCTCTTCCTGGCCGACCACCACATGGACGTCGGCGTCTACGGCACCCTGCTCGCGATCAACGGCGGTGTCCTGCTCTGCCTGGAACTGCCGGCGGCACTGGCCCTGCGTCGGCACGCGCCCCTGCGCATCGTGGGCACCGGTCTGTTCCTCGTGGGCGCGGGCTACGCCACCCTGCTCCTCGGACAGACCCTCCTCACCGCGGCGACGATGATGATCCTTCTCACCCTCGGCGAACTCCTCTACAAGACAACGGCCACGGCGTACATGGCCGACGAGGCCCCACCGCACGTCCAGGGCCGCTTCCAGTCCCTGTACGCGGGCGTCTCCATCAGCGGCGTCGTCCTGGCGGCCCCGCTGGGCGGCGCCCTCTACGAAACGGCCCCCGCGGCCCTGTGGCCGCTGTGCGCGATATCGGCGGCGACAGCGGGAGCGGCCGTCCTGCTCACCAGGGCGCACCGGAGCGGGGACGTGCTGGCGATCAAGGTTTCGTGAAGGCGCCTCCGGTGTCATGATGATCGCGTCCCCATGGGGAGGGGCGCGGGGGACGCGTGTTGACCGCACGCTGCAGACGGGGACTTTCACTTCCTTCTTTCTCGCCGACGCTTCGGCCTGCCTTCTTTCCGTGTGGACGTGACAGACCGTCCGGACTGACCATCCAGGTAGGCATTGACGTGCGAACGACACGAAGAAGACCACACAGACGTTTCCCGACAGGGCGGATCCAGCAGGGGGTGACCGCCGTCGCGCTGATGACGGCGTCGGCCGTGCTCGGCGGACTCGTCACAGCGGCCCCCGCAGCCGCCGACGAGCCGGGGGACAACCCGGCCAACCCTTACGAACGCACCCTCCGCATCAGCCTCGGCGCACAGGCCCGCGAGGATCGCTGCCAGGCGGGGCAGGCCGTGCACTTCGGCGGCCCCGAGCTGAAGACGGCCACGGCGACGAAACTCACGGGCACGGACGCGGCGTTGCACGAGTACGTGCGCCCTGACGCCCTGCTCGGCGAGTGGAGCCAGGCCGCCCTGAAGGACAGGGACGCGGGAATCGCGGCTCTGCGTGCCTTCGAGGCCCGCCAGTCGAAGGTCGACGACAGCAACAAGCCGTACCGCAACGTCAACAACGCGCAGGGCCGCGACTTCTGGGCGCCCGAGTTCGGCCGGGACATCATCACGTTCACCCTCGGTACCCAGCAGGAGCTGTACGACAGGGCGAAGGACGATCCGACCCCCCACCCCGGCAAGGCCTCGCTGGACCAGGCCAAGAAGGTGCTGGACGCCTTCGACTCCGGCGACGACGCCTGGGCGAAGGCGTACAAGGACGTCGCCGGGCGGGAACTGCTCGACACCAGCAACGGCGGCTACTCCTCGGCCAACGACATCGCGACCTTCCTGCGCTTCGGCGGTTTCCCGACCAAGGCGCCCGAGCCGGACTCGCTGGAGTTCCGTACCGAGGCCGAAGCACTGAAGCAGGCCTGGGCGGGCTGCGACAGCGCCAACCCGATCGACCACTACCGCGCGCTGACCGGTGTGGTCGTACAGGCCTACGCCGAGTGGGAGGCGGAGTACGCCGGCCAGGCCGAGCAGCGCAGGCAGATCCTCACCGCCGAGGCCGCCGCGGGCAAGGAGACGCGGGCCGCCACCGAGGCGATGATCGAGGCGGTCCGGCAGGCGTGGCTGGCCGACCAGATCCTGTTCTGGCAGAAGTACTGGGCCGCCCACAAGAACGCTCTCAACTACCCCAAGCCCGCCGACTTCACCAAGGCGACGGCCGACCTGAACGCGGCGAAGGCCGCCGCGGCCAAACAGGTGACCGTGGCGGACGCGGCCGTCGGCCGGGCCAAGGCGGCCGCCGACACCGCGACCGCGCAGCAGCAGAAAGCCTGGGACATCGCCGACGCGGCGAAGCTGCCCCGCGGCCGGGGTCTGCTGTACGCCCAGCAGTCGGTGCAGGTCACCAAGGCCTCCTATGCGGCCGCCCAGGCAGCGGCCAAGGCCACGCTGACGGCGTCGAACGCGGCGAAGGCCACGGTGTCCGACTCCCAGACGCTGCTGGCCCTGGCCAAGACCCAGACACACGCGCTGAACACGGCGTTCCGCAAGACGGCGGCACTGGAGGCGAAGGCGCAGGCGAAGGCTGCGGCCGACTCCGCGGCCAAGCTGGCCGCGGAGGCCGCGGCCAACGCCACCACCGCGAAGAACGCCCGCGCGACCGCCGAGAAGGCGGAGCGGACGGCCAAGGACCAGGCCGCCGAGGCGAAGCGGCAGCGCGGTATCGCCGAGGCGGAGAAGGCCACCGCCGAGCGTGAGCGTGACAGGGCGGCCAGTGAGCGGGTGAAGGCCGGCGCGGCCGAGGAGCGGGCGCGGGGCGAGCAGGACAAGGCCCGCCAGGCACGTACGGACGCCGAGACCGCGGGTTCGACGGCCGCCGCGAAGCTCGCTGCGGCCGACGAGGCCGAAGCACGGGCGTACACGGCGCGCAACGAGGCGGTCAAGGCCGAGCGGGACAAGAACGCCACCGCCTCCCGGGCGGCGGCTCTGGAGTCCGCCGCAGCCGCAGCCGAGGGGACCTCGGCCGCGGGCGAGACCCGGCAGGCGGCCACTGAGGCCCGTACCGCGGCCAACCAGGCGGCGGGAGCGGCTTCTCGGGCCCGCGCGGCAGCCGACGAGGCGACCATTGCGGCGGTGAACGCCCGGGCGGCGGCCACACGTGCCGAGGGCGCGGCCAAGCGTTCCCGGTCCGCCTCCGACGCGGCACAGTCCGCGTACGCCAAGACACATGCCGCCGCCGCAACCGCGCACGCGGCGGCGGCCGAGGCGATCGACGCGGCCGCCGCCGCGAAGGACAACGCCAAGAAGGCGGATGCCGAGGCGAAGAAGGCCCAGGCCGCGGCGGTCGCCGCCCGCAAGGAAGCCACGGCCGCGGTGGCCGAGGCCGCCAAGACGGCCGCGTGGGCCGTGAAGACCGCCGGGTACGCGGCCGCCACGGCCCAGTACGCGCAGGCCGCCCGAGACGCCGCGACGGCCACGGCCAAGGTGGCCGACGAGGCGATCACCACCGGCTCCCCGTACGTCGAGGCCGACTCCTCGGCCGCGTACGCGGTGCTGATCGGGCAGACGTCCAAGACCATTGCCGAGCAGCAGGCCAACGCCGCCCAGGCCAAGTCGGAGGAGGCCAAGAAGGCCGCGGCGCAGGCCAAGGCCCTCGCCGACAAGGCCGCCGGTGACGCGAAGATCGCCCTCCAGGCGGCGGCCGACGCCGCGGACTACGCGGTGAAGGCGGTCAACTCCGCTGCCGCGGCCAACGCGTCCGCCGCAGCGGCACAGGTCGACGCGGCAGCGGCGAAAAAGGCCGACGCGAACGCCCAGAAGGCCGACGCGCAGGCAGGAACCGACGCCTTCTACGCCAACTTCGCCGCCAATGAAGCCGAGTCGGCCGCCGCCCAGGCCGACCGTGACGCCACGGAGGCCGAGAAGGACGCGTCGAGCGCCCGTTCCGCCGCCAGCAGTGCCGAACAGGACGCGGCCTCGGCCGACAGGACGGCCACCAAGGCGGAGAGCGACGCGACCGCTGCCGAGGGGGCGGCGAGCAGGGCTGACACCTATGCGACGCAGGCGGACAAGGCGGCCACGAAGGCCGAGGCCGAGGAGCGGGAGAGGGCGCGGCAGGAGCGCGAGGAAGTCGTGTCCTCCGACGGTTCGACCGCCGGGTACACCCTGACCAGGGACGAGGAGGCCGCCCTGCTCGCGGAGTGCGGGCAGACCTGCGTCGACCAGTACCGCGAAGCCATGGCGGCCGGGAACCAGGACGTCCTCGACTGGGTGAAGGCCAACGGCGGCCAGATCCTGCTGGACCTGCTCGGCGTGACGGACGCCAAGAAGTGCTTCTCCGATCCCGACGTGGAGAGCTGCCTGTGGACGGCCGTCAACGCCATCAGCCTGGTCACTCTGATCGGTAAGGCACCCGCCGTGGCCACCGCCATCGTCCGGGTCACCAGCGGCATCGCCAAGTTCTTCGAGGGGGCCGCGAAGGCACGCAAGACCCTCAAGGGGCTGAAGCTCATCATCGACGCTCGGCTCGCCAAGGGCGTGTCGTTCTGCGTGAAGCACAGCTTCGTCGCGGGCACGATGGTGAAGATGGCCGACGGCGGCGTCCGCGCCATCGAGAACGTCACCGCCGGGGACCGGGTCCTCAGCGCGCAGCCGGGCGACCCGGCCGTGCAGCGGCACGACGTGGTGCTGACGCACCGCACGACCACCGACACCCGGTTCACGGACGTGACCCTGGCCACGCCGGGCGGGCGGCGCACCCTCACCGGTACGTCGGACCACCCGTTCTACGACCTCACCACCCGCTCCTGGACGGACGCCGGGCGTCTGCGGGCCGGTGACCGGCTGCAAACCGCGGACCACGGCACCGTCACGGTGGCCGACGTGACCTCGTACACCAAGGCGCAGGTCACCTACGACCTCACGGTGGAGGGCGTCCACTCCTACTTCGTCGCGGCCGGGGACGCGGCCGTGCTGGTGCACAACATCAGCTGCCGTACGATCACGAAGGGGGCGCTCGATCACATCGCGAACCAGCACCTCTGGGGCGGCAAGTACCACGCGGACGGCGTGATGCAGAACGTGTTCGCCGAGGGGATCGACGCCACCAAGCTCAAGAAGCTCGTCGAGGAGGCGGCCCAGTTCGGCAAGGAGGTCCCCCGGGCCAAGGGCGACCCGCGCGGAGGCAACTACATCGACTACGCCTTCGACGAGGTCACGACCGGCGTCCACGGCCAGAACGGCATCCGTCTCTTCGTGGACGAGTTCGGCAACCTCAAGAGCGCGCAACCCAAGAACGTCTGGTAGCCGGAAGGGAGGAACAGTCAGTTGATCACCTTCGCCTTCGAGCCCCGTGCCGAGGACGTCTCCTGGTCGCCCGACTGGCGGCCGGAGAACCGGGACCGGCCGGAGCATCCGGAGCTGACGGGCGCGGACTTCTCCGCGAGCTTCTTCCTGGCGAACGTGCAGTGCGTCATCCACGGCGTGGATCTGAGCCTGCGCACCCCGGGGCTGCCGGTGGTCGACTTCGCGCTGATGCTGGAGTACGCGAGGGGAGAGCTCGAGACCGCAAGCTGCGTCGCGGTGGAGACAACCGTGACCCAGCACGTGTTCTCCTTCAGCCGCGAAGCGACGACCGTCACCCTCACGACGAACTACACGTCACAGGTGGCCGAGCTGGCCTGGCCCGAGCTGCGGCAGCTCACCGAGCGGGCCAAGGCCGAGGCGTTCCGGCTGATCACCACCGCCCACCCGGAGCTGCGTGACCACGCGTGGCTGAGGGAGACGGTGGGAGGTCTGCCGGCCGCCTGAAACGGCAGCCGCTTGTCGGCCATGGCATGAGCCGAGGGCGCTCCCCGCAAGGGCGAGCGCCCTCGGTGTCGTACCGGGCTCGTGCCCGACGGGTCAGCTGGTGCCGCCGGGAGCGCCGGCGGGCGAGCCGGCGGTGACGAGGACGGTGTCGCCCGCGTCGCAGTGGGCCTCCCCGGTCGTGCCGGTGTCGTCACCGCGTCACTGCCGAGGGGCCCGTTCTCTCATCCCGCGACCACACCCGAACCTCCGTCCGGATGATCACCCGCTGCCGCTCGGACAAGACCCGGTTTGCCACGCACTGAGACAGCCCCCCGCTGGTTAGCCTCCGAACGCCTCATCCGGTTAGCTTTCCCTCATGACCGACACGACTGCTCCAAGCACCACCGGCGCGGTGGCCGCCGGCCTCGCCACCATCGCCGCCGACGGCACGATCCTCGACACCTGGTTCCCCGCCCCCGAGCTCACCGCGGAGCCCGGCCCCGCGGGCACCGAGCGGCTGTCCGCCGAGCGGGCCGCGGAACTGCTCGGCGGAGCCGCCACGGCGGCGATCGGTCCGGACGCCCGCCGGGGCGTCGACGTCGTGGCGGTCCGCACGGTCATCGCCTCCCTCGACGACAAGCCGCTCGACGCGCACGACGTCTACCTCCGCCTCCACCTCCTCTCGCACCGCCTGGTCAAGCCGCACGGCCAGAACCTGGACGGCATCTTCGGCCACCTCGCCAACGTCGCCTGGACCTCCCTCGGGCCGGTCGCCGTCGACGACGTCGAGAAGGTCCGCCTGAACGCCCGCGCCGAGGGCCTGCACCTCCAGGTGACGTCCATCGACAAGTTCCCGCGCATGACGGACTACGTCGCCCCCAAGGGCGTCCGCATCGCCGACGCCGACCGCGTCCGCCTCGGCGCGCACCTCGCCGAGGGCACGACGGTCATGCACGAGGGCTTCGTCAACTTCAACGCCGGCACCCTCGGCACATCGATGGTCGAGGGCCGCATCTCGGCCGGCGTGATCATCGGCGACGGCTCGGACATCGGCGGCGGCGCCTCCACGATGGGCACGCTCTCCGGCGGCGGCAACGTCATCATCTCCATCGGCGAGCGCTGCCTCATCGGCGCCGAGGCGGGCGTCGGCATCGCCCTCGGCGACGAGTGCGTCGTCGAAGCGGGCCTCTACGTCACCGCGGGCACCCGCGTGACCATGCCCGACGGCCAGATCGTCAAGGCCCGCGAGCTCTCCGGCGCCTCCCACATCCTCTTCCGCCGCAACTCGGTCACCGGCACGGTCGAGGCCCGCCCGAACAACGCGGTCTGGGGCGGCCTGAACGACATCCTGCACAGCCACAACTGAGGCACCCCGAGCCGGGACCGCGGCGGTCCCGGACCCGACGTCCAGGCGCCCTCCTGCCCCCAGTCATCGGCAGGAGGGCGCCGCGTCGTGCGGCGGGTGTCATCCGTGCAGGCCGGCCGCGAAAGCCGACAGCGTCTCGAAGTCGCCGGCCCGCAGCCCCAGTCGCGGGCTGACGTGGTGCAGGAGTGCCGGGGCGGGGTGGCGGGTGGTGACGTAGGCCGAGTCGGCGGCGGACTGTTCGTCGTCGACCCAGGCGAAGGGGCGGCCCGCCGCGTGGGCGACGAGGGCCTCCGTCTTCCAGTGGACGCCGTCGGGCCGCTCGGCGAGAAGCGCCGCGCCGAAGTCGACGTACGGCAGCTCGGGCAGTCCCACCACGGGCGCGATCCAGCGGTTGGCCTCGGCCATCCAGGTCGTGGCCCAGCACAGGTCGTAGGGAAGACCGAGCAGCGCCGCGCCGTGCCCGGGGTGCAGCCAGACCCGCAGCGGCCGGCCGGGCCGCACGGACGCCCTGATCGTCGTATAGCCGGCGGGGCGCCGCTCGGGCTTTGCGGCGTACGGATTCAGCGGCCCGTCGACGTCGAGGAAAAGCAGCGGCCGGCTCATCCACCCACCGTAGGGCGCCGCCCGCGCCGACGCCCCGGAATTTCCTCGCCGCCGCAGGCACGGCGGCGGCCCGCCGGGAGCGTCACAGGGGGAACGGGGCCGGGCAGCGGGCCCGTTTCCGGGGGAAGAGAAGGTGACGCCGGATGCCGGGGCATCCGCACGCCGGGCCCCTGGGAGCCGGTGTTCGTGAACCGCTGACCCGTGCTCCCGGGCCGGTCAGCCCACCAGCCGCTCGTAGGCCGCCCGCAGCCCCTTCACCGTCTCGCGGCCGGCGGGCCGCAGCGGCGGGCGGACCGGTCCGGCCGGCAGGCCCAGGTCGCCCAGCAGGGCCTTGGCGGTGACGGCGCCGGGCAGCCCGGCGGCCATCGTCAACTCGATGAGTTCCGTGGCGCGTTGCTGGAGAGCGGTCGCCGCGCCGGTGTCACCGGCGTCGAACAGGTCGAGCACCGCGCGCAGTTGCTCCGGGACCACGTTCGCGACCGTGCTGACGTACCCGGCCCCGCCCACCGCGTACAGGGCGAGATTGTGCTCGTCGCAGCCCGCGTAGTACGCCAGCTCCGTGCGGGCGAGCACCTTCTGCGCGCCGAGGAAGTCGTAGGAGCAGTCCTTGACGGCGACGATCCGGGGGTGAGCGGCCAGCCGGAGCAGGGTCTCCGGCTCGATCCGGGTGCCGGTGCGGCCGGGGATGTCGTACAGCATCACCGGCAGCCCGCAGGCGTCGGCGACCTCCAGGAAGTGCGCCTCCAGGGCGTCCTGCGGGGGCCTGCTGTAGTACGGGCTGACGACGAGTACGCCGTCCGCGCCCGCCTTCTCGGCGGACCGGGCGAGTTCGGCCGTGTGCCGGGTGTCGGAGGTGCCGACGCCCGCGACGACGGACGCCCGGTCGCCGACCGCCTCCCGCACCGCCGTGACCAGCTCCGCCTTCTCGGCGTCCGAGGTGGTCGGCGACTCGCCCGTCGTCCCGGACAGCACCAGCCCGTCGCAGCCGTGTCCCACCAGCCACGCGGCGAGCCGCTGCGCCCCGTCGAGATCGAGCGCGCCCGAGCCGGTGAAGGGGGTGACCATCGCGCAGAGGGCACGGCCGAAGGGAGGGTTCAGGGAGGCTGCGTTCGTCATGGCAGTAGTCTCGGCGCCATGACCGTGAAGCTCCACTTAAATCTGCTACAAGATATCGCTAAGTATTGCTGATGAGTGGACGCTTCGCCCGGTCGTGCCGCGGTGGATAGCGGGGGCCGGGCGGGGTACCCGGTGTCCCGCAATCGAGAGGAGGCGGAACACCGTGACCGCGACACAACCAGCCGGGCACCACACCGTCGGTGAACTCGTCAACCAGGCCACCGAACAGCTCTCCCGGCTCGTACGACAGGAACTGACCCTGGCGAAGCTGGAGCTCACCGAGAAGGGCCGGCGGGCCGGACGCGGCGGCGGACTGCTCGGCGCCGCGGGCGCGTTCGCCTACGCCGGGCTGCTCGCCCTCGCAGGAACGGCCGTCGCCGCCCTCTCGCTGGCGCTGCCCGTCTGGGCCGCGGCGCTCATCGTGACGGGGGTGCTGTTCGCGATCGCCGGTCTGCTGGCCGCGACCGGCCGTGCCCAGCTGCGCCGGGCCGCGCCTCCCACCCCCGAGGAGACGATCGGCAGCGTCAGGGCCGACGTCGAGGAGATCAGGGAAAGGGCGCACCGATGACGGACAGGGAAAGGGCGCACCGATGACGGACAAGGAAACGGCGAAGGAAACAGCGGCGCACCTGCGCCGGCAGATCGCGCGCACCAGGAGCCAGCTGGGCGCCACGGTCGAGGAGCTGGCCGGCAAGACGGACGTACGCGGCCGGGCCCGGGCCCGCGCGGCGGACTTCCGGGACCGCGCCGGCGCGATGACCGTGCAACTGCGCAGCACGGCGGCCCAGGCCGGTCACACGGTCCAGGGCCGGGCGGCTCACGCGCGTCACGCGGTCCAGGAGCAGGCGTCGCACGCACGTCACGCCGTCCAGGAGCGGTCGACCCACGCCGGGCACGTGCTCCAGGAGCGGTCGACCCACGCCGGGCACGTGCTCCAGGAGCGGGCGGCCCACGCCGGGCAGACCGCTCAGGGCCGGGCGATCGAGGCGGGCCACGGCGCCCACGGACGGATGACCCGCGCCGGTCAGGCCGTGGAGCAGCAGGTGCCGGCCCCCGTCCGCGGGCCCGTCCGGTTCGCGATGCGGCACCCGCGGCCGGTCGTGATCGTCGGCGCGGCGGGTGTGGCGCTCGTGGCGGCGGGGATCCTGGGGAGGCGCCGGGCCAGGCACCAGTAGGCGTCCGGGAGCGTCGGCCCGGCATCCGCAGGACGCGGGTGCCGGGCCGACGTATGCCGGTATGCCCGGATGCCCGGATGCCTGATGTCCGCCTTGACGCCCGTCCGCCCCGTGCCCTCCAAAGAGAGCCCACCGAAAACTCTTCCCTCCTGGACAAAAAAAGTTTTCGGTGAGAGGGTGGACGCATGTTGGACGTCACCGTGATCGAGGACCCCGAGGCCGCCGCCGTCTCCCTGGACCCCATACGGGCCCGGCTGCTGGCCGAGCTGGCCGCGGGACCCGCGTCGGCGGCGATGCTGGCCGGAAAGGTCGGCCTGCCCCGGCAGAAGGTGAACTACCACCTGAAGGCACTGGAACGGCACGGCCTGGTCGAGCTGGCCGGCGAGCGCCGCAAGGGCAATGTCACCGAGCGGCTGATGCGCGCCACCGCCGCCTCGTACGTCATCTCGCCGCTCGCCCTCGCCGCGGTCCAGCCCGACCCCGACCGTTTCCGCGACCAGCTCTCCGCGCGCTGGCTGCTCGCGCTCGGCGCCCGCCTGGTGCGGGACGTCGGCTCGCTGATCACCGGCGCCACGAAGGCCCGCAAGCGGCTGGCGACGTACGCGCTGGACGGCGAGGTCCGCTTCGCCACCGCCGCCGACCGCGCCGCCTTCGTCGAGGAACTGACCGCCGGGGTCACCGCCCTGGTCCGCAAGTACGACGCCCCCGGCGCCGAGGACGGCCGTGACCACCGGATCGTCGTCGCGGTCCATCCCACCGTCAAGCCGCGGAACCCCGAACTCACCGACCACTGAGCACACTTCAGGAGAACGTCATGTCCAGGGAATTCGAGATCGCCCGCGAGTTCGAGGTCGACGCCACCCCCGAGGAGGTGTGGGAGGCGATCACGAACGGCACCGGCGGGTACCTGTGGCCGATGGAGCCGCCCGAGCCCAAGGTCGGCGGCAGGGCGGCCTTCGGCTCCACGGTCACCGTCTACGATCCGCCGCACCACCTCACCGTGCGCAGCGAGGACGTCGGTTTCCCCGTCCAGAGCGTGAACCAGCTCGAGCACGTCATCGAGTCGCGCGACGGCGGCCGGCGCGCCTGGGTGCGGTACGTGCACAGCGGGATCTTCACCGACGACTGGGACAACCAGTACGACGGAGCGAGCCGGCACACCGACTTCTATCTGCACACCCTGCGCGAGTACCTCACCCACTTCGCGCCCCGCCCCGTCACGTTCGCCCAGCTCAACGGCCCCGAGGGCAGTATCACCCCCGGGGCGCTCAGCGAGGTCGAGCGGGCTCTGGGGCTGGCGGAGGACGCCGCCCCGGGCGCCCGGGTGACGGTGCGCGGTCCGCGCGAGTTCGACGCCGTGCTCGACTACCGGAACCCGTACTTCGTCGGACTGCGCACCGACGACGCCCTGATCCGTGTCTTCGGGCGCAACCACTGGGGCGCCCCGGTCGGCGTCAGCGTCCACGACTTCGCGCCGGACGCCGACGCCAAGGCGAACGAGGACGCCTGGCAGGGCTGGCTGGACGGGGTGTTCAGCCGGCCCCGCTGACCGCTGACCGGCGGTTACGGCTTGAAGCGCAGCACCTGCGGGTCGTGGTCGCTGATCTGGTCGTGGAACTCCGAGTTGATGTGCACGCTGTCGTACTCGAAGTCGCAGCCGCGCCGGATCGACGGGCTCACCAGGATCTGGTCCAGGACCTGCTGGTTGCCCTGGTAGTCGTACGTGTACCGCTCGCTCCGGGGCAGCGACTTGATCGCCGACCACAGCTCGCCGTCACCCTCCAGGATCTTCGCGGTGCCGGAGAACTCGAAGTCGTTGATGTCGCCGAGTGCGACGACGTCCGCGTTCTTCTGCGTGTCGAGGACGTCCTTCACGAACGCGTTGACCAGCGTCGCCTGCTGGTGGCGCTGGGTCTCCGAACTGCGCGTCACCGGCTGGTACTGCGCGTGCAGCGACTGGTCGCCGCCCTTGGAGTTGAAGTGGTTGGCGATCACGAAGACCGTACGGCCGCGGAAGACGAACTCGCCGACCAGGGGCTTGCGGCTGTTCGCCCACGCGGTGTCCGCCGGGTCGATACGGCCCGGCGACGCGGTGAGCTGCGCCTTGCCGTGCACCTTCGTCACTCCGACGGCCGTCGTCGCGTCGCCGCCCGCGCGGTCCGTGAAGGACACCCGCTCCGGGTTGAACAGGAACACCTGGCGGATGTTGCCGCCCGGCTCGCCGCCGTCGGTGTCGTTGATCGGGTCGATGGAGCGCCAGTCGTACCGCGGGCCGCCCGCCGCGACGATCGCGTCGATCAGCTTGGTCACGGTG
This sequence comes from Streptomyces sp. NPDC000345, assembly GCF_042898825.1. Lineage (NCBI taxonomy): Bacteria > Bacillati > Actinomycetota > Actinomycetes > Kitasatosporales > Streptomycetaceae > Streptomyces > Streptomyces sp. NPDC000345. The sequence continues at coordinate 142,406 of NZ_JBIAZE010000008.1, read as the reverse complement.
ACGTCCGCGGCGGTCGTGCCGTCGTCCTTCGCGCCGTTGTTGTCCTGGATCTCCTCCAGGGACACGATGTCGGGCGACTTCAGGTTGTCCACGATCGCGGAGGCGTGCTCCTCGAACGTGGCGTCGGACGGGTCGAGGTTCTCGACGTTGTACGTCGCGACCGCCAGCTCGCCCCTCTTCTGCCGCTCGGTCGTCTCCCGCTCCAGGCCGCCGCTCTTCAGCGTGCCGAGGGTGTGCGCGACCAGGGTGTAGCCGCCGAACTGGTTGTAGTCCAGCGGGCCGGTGGTGGTGCCGGCCAGGGTGTCGCCGACGTTCGCCACGGGGAAGCCGGCGGTCGGGCCCAGCGACTGGATCTGCAGCCGGCCGGTGTTCTGCGACTCGTAGGAGCCGTACACCGTGCCGCCGCGCCGGCTCGCGTTCTCCCGCGGCTTCACCGTCACCCACAGCTCGCTGTACGGGTCGGTGGCGGTGACCACCCGGGCGTCGGCGACCTGGACGTTCATGCCCTCCAGGGACTCGTAGTGGTCCAGGGCGTACGTGCCCGGCCGCAGCGGGAGACCGTTGACGGAGTTGTTCGCGGCGCTGTCGCCGGCCGGGGCGTAGGCGGCCGGGACCGACTTCGCGTCGATCACCGTGGCGGCCGGGACCGCGTTGCCGCCGGAGACGACGGTCACCGTCGGCTTGGTGATCTCGGTGACCGACTGGTTGGCGGACGCCGCGCCGCCGGGGACGTACTCCGTGACCGTGCCGCTCACCGTGACCGAGTCGCCCACCGCGACCTTCGGGACGGAGCTGGTGAAGACGAAGACGCCCTCACTGGTGGCCGGGTCGGCGTCCGGGTTCGGATCCTGGATCCAGAAACCTCTGGAGGAGCCGTAGGTGCGTATACCGGTGACGATTCCGGTCACACCCGTCACCGCCTGGCCGGCGTACGGCGACATCCGGGTCGTGCCCTGGATGTCATGAACGGCCACCGTGTCCGCCTGCGCGGGAGAGGAGAGGGCGACGGTGGACGCCGCGGAACAGACGGCGGCGACGGTGAGCGCGGCGACGCGCGCGGACTTCTTGCTCGGCAACGTGATCCCTCCGGGGACATGCGTGGGCGCCGGGACGAGGATGGAGCGGGAGCGCGTATGACGCGCGTAGAAATGAGTGAACACTCGTTCCCTCGACTTCTACGCGCGTCAATCTCCTGCTTGATCAGGCCAGTTGTCAAGGAATGAGCCATGTATGGCTCCCTACGGGGAGATGAACCGGACGGGATGGGTCGAAATCCCTCTAGGCTGAACGCCTGAGTGGTACGACGCCCTAGGAGAACCCGCCGATGTCAGACAGCTCCCCCCTGCCGCCCGTACGGCTGCACCCCGAAGCGGAGCTGGCGCGAGACGCGCTGTCCACGCCGTTGCTCTCCCGGGCCGCCCGGCTCGCCCGCTGGGCCGGCCCCGACACCCGCGTCGACCCCGGCGGCCAACTGGTCGAGGAACAGCTGCCGGCCGCCGCCGAGGTACTCGGACTGACCGGTGACGACGCCACCGCCTACGCGAGCGAGGCCTGGCGGATCGCCATGGACATCGGGCTCGTCGAGCTCGTCGACGAGGAGACCGGCACCGTCACGGCCGGCGAGGACCTCGCCCGGCTGACCGGCGGCGCCCCGCACGACGTGCTCGGCGTCTGGCTCGGCGCCCTGGAGTCCGTGATCGCCGACGCGGCCGTACCCGACCTCGACGAGCTGATCGACGCCATGGACGAGGGCGGCGCCGTCGACTTCTCCCAGCTGGACTGGGACCCCGAGCGCGAGGCCGAGTTCCTCAACGGTGTGCTCGGCAACCTCTACCTGCTCACCGCCGGCGAGGACGGCCCCGGCGACGGCCCCGTCCCGCTGCCCGCGCTCGCCGCCTCCATGATCGTCCCCGGCGACATGAGCGAGCCCACCAACGACGTCCTGGAACAGGTCTCCGACGCGATGATGCGCCTCGACGACCAGTTCCGGCTCCTGGAGCCGATCGGCCTCGTCGTCCACCAGCCCGTCGACGAGGCGCTGATGGGGGACGCCGAAGAGACCGCGGAGGACCCCGCCGCGACCCCGGTCGACGAGACCGACGTCTCCCGCTACGGCATGGTCCGCCTCACCCCGCTCGGCCTGTACGGGCTGCGGGCGCGCCTGCTGGAAGCCGGCTTCCAGGCACCGGCCGTCGGCGAACTCTCCGACAAGGGCGCCGACGTGCTCCTCGACGGCAGCGCCGGCTACGGTCCGAGCGCCGCCCGCGCCGAGACCGAGCAGTGGCTGGCCCGCCGCGAACCCGTCGCCGCCGCACGGGAGTTGCTCGCCGCCGCCCGTGGCTCGGACCCCGGCGCGCCCCTGCGCCGGCTGCGCTGCCAGCAGGCCCTCTCGCTCGTCGGCGCCCAGGCCGAACCCGCCGTCCGCGAGGTCCTCGACGACCCCGAGCTCGGCGGGCTCGCCCGGGTGTGGCTCACCGAGCTGGGCGCCACCGACGTACCGGCCCCGTCCGAGAAACTGGTCTTCTGGCTCACCATCGACACGGTGGCCGCGCAGCTCGCCGCCGAGGGCAACTCCGAGGAGCTGCAGGCCCTCGTCGAGGGACTCGCCCAGCAGCACAGCGGCTTCTTCGCGGCTGCCTGGCGCGTCGAACACCCCGCGACCCCGGACGTGCTGGAGGCGATGGGCCGCCTCCACCCGGACAAGCGCATCGCCAAGGAAGCCCGCAAGGCGGCCTTCAAGGCGAGGTCCCAGCAGAGCGGCTGACCGCGAGTGTCCTCGGGCTCCCGTCCGTCGAGGCAGGTCGCTCCGGGTCTGCGTCCTGCCCGAGGTGGGGGGCTCTTGGAGGGGGCGGCCCTGCCGAGGAGGGGCTGGCTGGGGGTTGTGACCCCTGGGGTGGGCGGCGGTGGGTTTCGGTCCCAGCGCCGGGTGTCGTGGCGGGACGCGTGCGGGTTCACGGAAGCGGGTCCCCCCGCGCCGTCCTCCGTTCAACTGCTGTTCAGGCGTGGGCGGGACGGTGGCGCCGGAATCGAGGTCCGCCACCCTCCACGGCACACCCACCGTCTCAGGAGACACCATGTCGCTCACCCGCAGGGACTTCGCCAGACACTCCGCGCTCACCGGTGCCGGGGTGGCACTGGCGGGCAGTGTCGGCGCCCTCGCCACCGCGCCGAACGCCCTCGCCTCCACGGAGACCGAGAGCGCGACGGCGGAGTCCGCGGCCGCACACGGCGGGGTCGGCTACGGGCCGCTGGTCCCCGACCCCGACGGCATCCTCGCGCTGCCCGCCGGGTTCACGTACAAGATCATCACCTACAGCGGCAGGACCAAGCTGGAGTCGGGCGAGCTCACCCCCTCCAACCACGACGGCACCTCCACCTTCGACGGCCCGCGCGGGGCGACCCTCCTGGTCAACAACCACGAGCTGAAGGGCCCCCGGTCGGCCTGGAAGTACCCCGTCCCGCTCACCGAGGGCCTGGTCTACGACCCGGCCGCGTCCGGCGGCTGCACGGTCGTCGAGGTGCGTCCCGGCGGCCAGGTCGCCGAGTGGGTCGGCATCGCCGGCACCTCCACCAACTGTGCGGGCGGCAACACCCCTTGGGGCACCTGGCTCACCTGCGAGGAGACCGAGGACAAGGCCGGCCAGAACGGCATGACCAAGGACCACGGCTACGTCTTCGAGGTCGACCCCGAGGACCGGCGCGCCAACAGGGACCCCAAGCCCCTCAAGGCGCTGGGCCGTTACGCCCACGAGGCGGTCGTGGTCGATCCCCGGCGCGGCCACCTCTACCTGACCGAGGACGCCTCCGGCCCCAACGGCCTCCTCTACCGCTGGACCCCGCCGGAGGGCTTCTGCCACGGCCGCGGCAAGCTGCGCACCCTCGCCGACGACGCCGGTGTGCTCCAGGCCTTCAAGTGCTTCGACTCCGGTGGCAAGTTCGTGGACGACCTCTCCCGCGCCACCAAGATCGGCACGGTGTACGGCGTGGACTGGGTGACCGTCCCCGACCGCGACGCGAAGACCACGTCCGTCCGCAAGCAGTTCACCGACGGGCAGATCACCCGCGCCCGCAAGCTGGAGGGCATGTGGTGGGGCGACGGCGGCACATACATCGTCTCCTCGTACGCCCGTGACGAGAGCCCCGTCCGGCACGACGGCGCCGTCTGGTTCTACGACCCCAAGCGCCGCACCCTGACCCTGAAGGTCCTGCTCGGCGTCAACCCGGACCCGGACGCGGACGGCGAGTTCGACGGCCCTGACAACATCACCGTCTCCCCGTACGGCGGCCTGGTCATCGCGGAGGACGGCGAGGGCGTCCAGCACCTCTTCGGCGCCACCGACAGCGGTCGCACCTACCCGATCGCCCGCAACGAACTCAACATCGGCACCGCGCAGGAGCCGGAGTGCAGCGAGTTCACCGGCGTCACCTTCTCACCCGACGGCCGGACCCTGTTCGCCAACATCCAGGACCCGGGAATCATGCTGGCGATCACGGGGCCGTGGAAGCGGCAGAAGCGGTAAGGATTTAGTTCCCTCGAACGAGTGACTTTCGCTCGCTTTGCTCAGCCCTTCCCTGCGTCGGCTTGATGCTTCTGTGTCGTGCTGGTTTGTCAGTCGAGGCGGGGAGGGGTTGTGAAAGATGAGGTACGGGGTGGTTTCGCCGAAGGCTCCCGGGTTTGGCTTGCCGATGGATCGGTAGGCTCAATTGAGGAGGTCGTCGAAAGGCGCCTTCCCGTTCTTTCGTTCAGCAAGGAATGGGACACCAGGCCGGTTCGATATGAGCCCAACCAGGGTATCCGGGACCTCTCTGTCGGTGACCTCGTTCCGGTGGTTCCGGACGCCTGGTCCGCAGGTCCCGAGCGAGAAGTGATGAGTATCAGGTTCGTTTCCGGTAGAACCCTCGAAGCCGCACCGGATCAGTCATGGGTGGCTCAACGGCGGATTGGCCGAAGGTCATGGGAATGGAAGCGGACCGGTGCTTCGGTACTCGGCGATCGCGTTCCGTTTCCCTTGACTGCGGCTCAGTTCGGACCAGAGGGGGAAAACGCCGCGTGTACGGCGTCACCGTAAGCCCCTCTCGTCTGTACTTGATCAATGGCCTTGTGGTGGGTGCTGCGGGGCAGGCCGCTCTTGCCGGTCGTTGACCAGTCGCTGGAAGCCGCGGCCAGGCGGGCCTGTGGCCCGCACTCCCTCGGGGGTGCGGGCCACGCCCTTGTGTACGGGGGCACTGACATCTAACATTTCAGCCGTGGAGGCCATGCGACCCGTCCAGCGCACCCTGCTCAGGGACCGCGCCTACGCTTCGATCCGGGACGCCATCGTGTCCGGGGAGCTCGAACCCGGGGCGGTGGTGCGGGACGCCGAGCTCGCCGAGCGGCTCGGGCTGTCGCGGGCGCCGGTGCGGGAGGCGTTCTCGCGGCTGGTGGACGAGGGGCTGCTGGAGAGCAAGCCGCAGAGCTACACACGGGTGACGCCGGTCGTCGCCGCCGATGTGCGGGACGCGGCGGCCGTGGTCGGCGCCATGCACGAGCTGGTCACCCGGGTCGCGGTGCCCCGGCTGTTCGCGGCGGACGTCGAGGGGATGCGCACGGCCAACGAGCGCTTCGCCGCCGCCGTGGGGGCCGGCGACGTGGACGCCGCGCTGAGCGCCGACGACGACCTGCACGACATCCTCGTCCGCGCCGCCGGCAACCGCGCGGCCGCCGCCACCATCGCCCGCTACACCCCCCTGATCCGGCGGCTGGAGCGACGACGCTTCGGCGAGGGCGGCACCTGCCGTTCGGCCGGGCTGCACGGACGGCTGATCGAGGCCTGCGCCGGTGGTGACGTGGACGAGGCGGTCCGGGTCACGGCGGAGATCTGGCGCACCCTGGCCGACCTGGCCGACACCGACTGAGCCAAGGAGGCTCCATGGCCGCGAAGTCCCTCTCCTCGTACGAGCGTTACCCCCTCCTCTTCGGCCCCTCGCCGGTGCACCCGCTGGAGCGTCTGACCGCCCGTCTCGGCGGGGCGGCCCTCTGGGCCAAGCGGGAGGACTGCAACTCCCCGATCGCGTACGGCGGGAACAAGACCCGCAAGCTGGAGTACCTGGTCGCGGACGCGCTCGCCCAGGGCTGCGACACGCTGGTGTCGATCGGCGGCGTGCAGTCCAACCACACCCGTCAGGTCGCCGCCGTGGCCGCCCGCGCCGGGCTGAAGTGCGTGCTGGTGCAGGAGAGCTGGGTGGAGTGGCCCGACGCCGTGTACGACAAGGTCGGCAACATCCTGATCAGCCGGCTGGCCGGTGCCGACGTACGCCTGGTGCGTGCCGGCTTCGGGATCGGCTTCAAGGAGAGCTGGGAGCGGGCGCTGCGGGAGGTGGAGGAGTCGGGCGGCAAGCCGTACGCCATTCCGGCCGGGGCCTCCGACCATCCGCTGGGCGGCCTCGGCTTCGCCGGGTGGGCGTACGAAGTGGCCGAGCAGGAGCGTGCGGCGGGCGTCTTCTTCGACACCGTGATCGTGTGCTCGGTGACCGGTTCGACCCAGGCCGGCATGGTCGCCGGTTTCGCGGCGCTGGAGGAGGCCGGTGGCCGCCCCAGGCGGGTGATCGGGATCGACGCCTCGGCCAAGCCCGCCGAGACCCGCGAGCAGATCGCCCGCATCGCCCACCGCACCGGCCGCCTCATCGGGCTCACCCGCGAGGTGACCGTCGACGACATCGAGCTGGACGAGCGGTACCACGCGGGCGTCTACGGCGTCCCCGACGACACGACCCTGGAGGCGATGCGGCTCGCCGCCCGGACCGAGGGCATGGTCACCGACCCCGTCTACGAGGGCAAGTCGATGGCCGGCCTCATCGACCTGGTCACCCGCGGCGAGATCACCCCCGACTCCACGGTCCTGTACGCCCACCTGGGCGGCCAGCCCGCGCTGAACGCGTACAGCGCGCTGTTCTAGGCGCCGCCGGGACGGGAGGACCTGGAGTACTCCCCGTCTGGTGTCCCCGCGGGAAGTGGTGGAGCATGCGGACAGCACGCAGGAGCCCGCAGAAGCAGCCCGCAGAGACGAGCGCAGTGAGCGGGGACCGTCTCCTCCCACGGAGAGAGTCCCCGGTTGGCGAGGAGTGACCGGATGACGCACGTCAGACCCATGCGCGCGGACGCTCGCCGCAACTACGAGCGCTTGCTGAAGGCGGCGGCGGAGGCCTTCGCCGAGCATGGGGAGGGCGCCTCGCTGGACGACATCGCCAAGCGGGCGGGCGTCGGCTCCGGCACGCTGTACCGGCATTTCCCCACCCGGCAGGCGCTGTTGGAGGCGGCGTACGTCGACCGGATCGAGGCGCTGGCGGTGCGGGCCGGCGAGCTGGGCGAGGAGCTGGCGCCGGGGGAGGCGCTGGTGGAGTGGCTCAACGAGCTGTGCGTGGGGACGATCCAGGTGCGGGGGATGAAGGCGCTGCTGGGGTCTGCCGTGACCGACGGCGGCGCGGCGGCCGTGACGGTCTGCGGTACGCACCTGAAGGACGCGGCGGTCCGGCTGGTGGAGGCGGCGCAGGGGGAGGGGACGCTGCGGGGGGACGTCGAGGCGGTCGACGTGCTGAGGCTGGCGCACGGGGTGGCCACGGCGGCGGAGCTGGCGAAGGGGGACGGCTCCGCCATCCGCCGGTACGTGGCGTTCCTGACGGAGGGGTTGCGGGCGTAGGAGCGGGCGGGGCTGGGTGTGCCGCGGTGGCGGGCCGGACCGCAGCGGCGGCGGAAGGCCGGCCGCTGCGGCAGCGATGTCAGCGTCCCGACGGGGGTGTCACAGGGCCTGGGCCGCCGGCTGGACCATGTTGCGTACCGTCCGCGCCTTCACGAACTGGCCCATCGCCGTCATCTCCCACTCGCCCGAGAACTGGCGGATCAGCTTGGCCATCATCACGCCCGTCTGGGCTTCGGCGTTGGTGAGGTCGAAGCGGACGAGTTCCTCGCCGGAGGCGGCGTCCAGGAGGCGGCAGTACGCCTTGGCGACCTCGGTGAACTTCTGGCCGGAGAAGGAGTTGACGGTGAAGACCAGGCCGGTGACCTCCTGGGGGATCCGCCCCAGGTCGACGACGATCACCTCGTCGTCGCCCCCGCCCTCGCCGGTGAGGTTGTCGCCGGAGTGCTTGATCGCGCCGTTCACGATGGAGAGCTTGCCGAAGTAGCAGCTGTCGATGTGGTTGCGCTGCGGACCGTAGGCGATGACGGACGCGTCGAGGTCGATGTCCTTGCCGCGGTAGGCCGGTTCCCAGCCGAGCCCCATCTTGACCTGCGAGAGCAGTGGGCGGCCGCCCTTGACGAGGGAGACGGTCTGGTTCTTCTGGAGGCTGACGCGGCCCTTGTCCAGGTTGATCTTCCCGGCGCCGGGGGCGGGCGGGGGCGGTGCCTGGGGCATCGGCGGGGCCTGCGGGGTGACGGGCGCCTGCGTCGCGGGAGCCGCGGGCGCCGTCGGCTGGGCCGGTGCCGCCGGTTCCTCCACCGAGACGCCGAAGTCGGTGGCGATGCCGGCCAGACCGTCGGCGTACCCCTGGCCCACCGCACGGGCCTTCCAGGCGCCGTTGCGCAGGTAGATCTCCACGACCACCAGTGCCGTCTCGGTGCCGAGCTGCGGGGGTGTGAAGGTCGCCAGGACGCTGTTGTCGTCCGCGCTGCGGATCGTGGCCGTCGGTTCGATGCCCTGGAACGTCTGGCCCGCGGCGTCCGGGCTCGCGGTGACGACGATCTTCTCGATGCCGGGCGGGACGGCGGACGTGTCGACGGTGATCGCGTCGGGTGCCGTGCCGCCGCCCGAGCGGTACGTCACCCCCGGCCCGCTCGGCTGGTTGTAGAAGATGAAGTCGTCGTCGGAGCGCACCTTGCCGTCGGCGGTGAGCAGCAGGCCCGATACGTCGAGCCGCACCGGTGCGGCGACGTCCACCGTCACGCGCACGACGGGGAGAGGGATGTTCGAGCCGGGGGTCATAGCTGTCATGCCGGGTGAACGAACGAGACCACTTTGCCGTTCCCTTACCTGGGCCGGACGGGCCCGCCCGTGCTCCTCGCGTTCAGACGCGGACGACCTGCGGCCCGAGCAGCGCGTACCGCTGGGCCTCGGCCGAGGGGAGCAGGGTGCTCGTCACGATCGCCTCCAGCGCGTCGATCCCGGCGAACCGGCAGAAGGTCACCGCTCCGAACTTGGTGTGCACGCCCGCGAACACGGTGCGGCGCGCGGCCCGGATCGCCTGTGCCTTGACCTCGCCGACCGCGGGGTCGGGCGTGGTCAGACCGTGTTCGCGGGAGATGCCGTTGGCGCCGATGTAGGCGAGGTCGACCACGAACCCGGCCAGCATCTTCGTCGTCCAGTGGTCGACGGTCGCGAGGGTGCCGGGCCGCACCCGGCCGCCGAGCAGCAGCACCGAGGTGTTCTCGGCTTCCGCGAGCGCGCCCGCGACCGGCAGGGACGCGGTGACCACGGTCAGCGGCCGGTCCCGGGGCAGCGCCTCGGCGATGAGCTGCGGGGTGAAGCCCTCGTCGACGAAGACCGTCTCGGCCTCCCCGAGGAGTCCGGCCGCGGCGGCCGCGATCCGGCGCTTCTCGGGCACGTGGCTGGTGGCGCGGTAGGCGAGCGTCGTCTCGAAGCCGACGCTCTCGACGGGATAGGCGCCGCCGTGCGTACGGCGCACCAGGCCGTGGTCCTCCAGGGCGCGCAGATCCCGCCGTACGGTCTCCTTGGCCACGCCCAGCTCGGCGGCGAGCGCCGCGACGTCGACGGATCCGGTGGCACGGGCGGAGCGCACGATCTCCCGCTGCCGCTCCTCCGCCGTTCTCGGGGCCATGACCGCACCTCCTCGCTTCTCCCCGGACCGCCCGTTCGGGCCCCGCGGGGCCCATGGGGAATTTCTACAGCGGGTGTGCGGCGGTGGACCAGGTCCGGTGCGGGCGGCGTGCCGGCGGGAGGGTGCGCCGTGGTGTCGGGCAGGGCGTCGCGTCAGTACGGCCAGATCGGCGGGTCGCTGACGAAGTGGCCGCCCAGGTGGGCGTGCGCGATGTTGTCCGGGTCCAGCTCCCCCTGCTCGGCGATCAGCTTCTCGGCGTACGGCTCGGAGTCGTCCTGCGGCTCGTAGCCGAGCGCCCGGGCCGACGACAGGTCCCACCACAGGCGGGTGTTGGCGGAGGAGCCGTGGACGACCGTGTGGCCGACGTCCTCGGCGGTCAGGGCCGCGTGGAGGAGACGGGCGCCGTCGGCGGGGCTCATCCACACCGACAGCATCCGCACGCTGGTGGGCTCGGCGAAGCAGGAGCCGATGCGCACCGACACCGTCTCCAGGCCGTGCTTGTCCCAGTAGAGCTGGGCGAGGTCCTCGCCGAAGGACTTGGACAGGCCGTAGAAGGTGTCCGGGCGGTGCGGGGTGTCGACCGGGATCAGGGGGTCGTCGCCGCGGGGGCGGGGGGTGAAGCCGACGGCGTGGTTCGAGGAGGCGAAGACGATCCGTCCGACGCCCTCCTCGCGGGCGGCCTCGTACAGGTTGTACGTCCCCTCGATGTTGGCCTTCAGGATCTTCTCGAAGGGGGCTTCCAGGGAGATGCCCGCGAGGTGGATGATCGCGTCGACGCCCCGGACGGCCTCCCTCAGGGCCTCCCGGTCGGCGAGGTCCGCGACGATCGCGTCCGGTTCGCCCTCGACGGGGCGCAGGTCGAACAGGCGCAGTGCGTAGCCGTAGTCGGGGAGCAGGTCCCGCATCAGCGTGCCGAGGCCGCCGGCGGCGCCGGTGAGCAGGACGGTACGGGGAGCGGGCATCCTCGGGTCTCCTTGCGGTCGACGGCCGGACCGCCGCATGCACGGAGCTCGTTACCGGCCGCATGCATGGACGTTATTCACATGCTTGGACACGCTAAGGATCTCCGGCATCCTCCGTCAAGTGTCCCGCGGACCTGGTGATTCCGGCCCTGACGTGCCGTGTCCGCGCTTGACCTGGCCGGAACGGGCTCCCTAGGGTGAGCGTGTTCAGAAATGTGGACACCGGTCAGAAGAACGCACGCGTCGTTCCAGGGAGAGCCCGTGACGTCAGCCCCTCTCGCCGCCCCTCTCTCCGCACGCCTCCGCGTCCCCGGCGGACCGCTGTTCTTCCCCGTCACGGCCTACGGCGCCGACGGCTCCGTGAACCTCGACGTCTACCGTGCGCATGTGCGCCGGGGCGTGGAGGCCGGCGCCGCGGCCGTGTTCGCCTGCTGCGGCACGGGGGAGTTCCACGCGCTCACGCCGGAGGAGTTCGGGGCCTGCGTCGGGGCGGCCGTCGAGGAGACCGGCGGACGGGTGCCGGTCGTCGCGGGCGTCGGGTACGGGACCGCCCTCGCCGTGCGCTACGCGAGGCTCGCGCGGGCCGCCGGGGCCGACGGGCTGCTCGCCCTGCCGCCCTACCTCGTCGTCGCCGCCCAGGAGGGCCTGCTGCGGCACTACCGGGAGGTGGCGGCCGCCACCGAACTGCCCGTGATCGTCTACCAGCGCGACAACGCCGTCTTCACCCCCGCCACCGTCGTCGAACTCGCCCGCACCGACGGGATCATCGGGCTCAAGGACGGCCTCGGCGACCTCGACCTGATGCAGCGGTTCGTCAGCGCCGTACGCACCGAGGCCCCCGGCGACTTCCTCTACTTCAACGGCCTGCCGACCGCCGAGCAGACCCAGCTCGCCTACCGCGCCCTGGGCGTCACCCTCTACTCCTCCGCCGTGTTCTGCTTCGCCCCCGAGATCGCCCTCGCCTTCCACCGCGCGCTCACCACCGGCGACGAGACCACCGCCCACCGCCTGCTCGACGGCTTCTACCGCCCCTTCGTCGAACTGCGCGCCCAGGGCCGCGGCTACGCCGTCTCCCTCGTCAAGGCGGGCGTCCGGCTGCGCGGCCTCGACGTCGGCGAAGTCCGCCCGCCGCTGCACGAACCGAGCGAGGATCATGTCAAGCAGCTCGCCCAGGTGATCGAGCGCGGACACGCGCTCCTGGAGGAGGACAAGTGAAGGCGTCGACGTTCGTCTACCCCTGGGACGTCAACGGCGATCCCGAGGCCCCGGCCCGCATCGCCTCCCTCGGGGTGGAACAGGTGACCCTCGCCGCCGCCTACCACTCCACCCGCGCCCTCACCCCCCGCCACCCGCGCCACCGCATCGTCACCGCCGAGCACGCGGCCGTGCTGTACCCCGCGGACGGCCGCTGGGAGGGCCGGGAGCTGCGCCCGTACGCGGCCGGCGACTGGGCCCCCGGCGACGCGTACGGCGAGGCAGCCCGGGCCCTCGCGGACGTCGGCCTGGAGGTGCACACCTGGGTCGTCCTCGCCCACAACTCCCGGCTGGGCGCCGACCATCCGCGGACCTCCGTCGTCAACGCCTACGGCGACCGCTACCCCTGGGCGCCCTGCATCGCCCAGCCCGCCACGCGCGCGTACCTCGTCGACCTCGCCGCCGAGGCCGCCGTACGCCCCGGCGCGCGCGGCACCGAACTGGAGTCCCTCGGCTGGTACGGCCTCCAGCACCTGCACGCCCACGACAAGACCGGCGGGGTCGGTCTCGGCGACGCCGGCCAGTACCTGATGGCGCTCTGCTTCTGCCCCGCCTGCCGGGCCGGCTACGGCGCCCGGGGCCTGGACGCCGACGCGCTCGCCGCCGCCGTACGGGAGGCACTCCGGCCGCTGTGGCAGGGGGAGCCGGACGACGGGGGCTGGGCGGGCGTCGAGAAGCTGCTCGGGGAGGAGACGGCCGCGGCCACGCGCGCGTGGCGCGACGAAACCGCCCGCACCCTCCAGGAGGCGGCCGTCGCCGCCGTCCGCGCGGCCGCCCCCGACGGCTTCCAGGTGCTGCTGCACGCCGACCCGGTGACGTACCACGTCGGCGCCAACCCCGGCGTCGACCCCGCCCACGTCCTGTCCGTCGCGGACGGTGTCGTGGTGCCGTGCGCCGGCGGCCCGGGCCTGCTGACCCCCTTCGCCGAACAGGGCGCCGAGGGCGCGGTGATCGCCGCCAACTTCGGCGTCGTCTCCGGCATGGGCGGCAGCCCGCGAACGCTCACGGCCGACGCGGCCCGCGCGCGCGACCTCGGCGCGACGGAGATCCGCCTGTACCACGCGGGCCTCGCATCCGACGCGGACCTGGCAGCCGTAAGGGAGGCGCTGAGGGCCCGCTGAACGGGGGCGCCCCGGGGGCCCGCCGTGTGGGGCGCCGCGCACCCGGCGGCGGGGACCGCCGGACAGGGGAGCCCCGGGGGAGGCTGGTGGGCTGGGCGCCGCCCGTTCCGGCCGCGGGGAACCGGGCCCCAGGGATTCCCCGCTCACCGCGGCAGCCATCTGCGACGCTTGCACGCACCCGGCCCCTGCGCCTCCCTCGGCCCCGGCCGACCGCCGCGCACCGCGGCCCGCTGCCACACACCATGCACACCACGTGGGACACCCGGGGCGGCGGGGGCACACCGGGCCCCGACGGGGTGCGTGCCCCCGGGCGGGGCGGAGTCCCCGACGATGTCGCTTCCGTGCGGGCCCGGGCCCCGGTGCGTCACCTGCCGGCGGGGGCGGAGCCGCCCGCGTGAGGCTTCCGGGGCGACGCCTCCCGGGTGGGGGCGGTTCCGGTGGACGGGCGGGCGGCGTGCGGGTGGGGTGGCTTCGGGGGAGCGATGAGTTTCGGGGGTGCGGGCGGTCCACCCCTCATGACCGACACGACGACCACACTCGACCTCGGACCCCAGACCGAAATCGTGGCGCGCCTCGCGGCGGCCGTCCAAGACGAGCAGCTCGCGGACGGCACCCCCTGCCCGGGGTGCGCCGTCCGGAACATGCTCGGCCATCTCACCGGCCTGGCCGCCGCCTTCCGGGACGCCGCGCGCAAGGGGCCGGGGACCCTCACCGGCACCGCGCCCGACGCCGCCGCGGCGGACCTCGGACCCGGCTGGCGCACCGCGCTGCCCAGGCTGCTCGACGAACTCGCCGACGCCTGGCGGGACCCCGCCGCCTGGACCGGCATGACCCGTGCGGGCGGCCTCGACATGCCCGGCGCGGTCGCCGCCGCCGTCGCCGCCGACGAGCTGGTGATCCACGGCTGGGACCTGGCCCGGGCCACCGGCCAGGAGTACGCCCCCGACCCGGCGGCGCTGCGGGCGTCGTACGCCTTCCTGCGGGCGGCCGCCGACGAGTCGGACCGGGGCGACGGGATCTTCGGCCCCGTCGTGCCCGTCCCGCGGGACGCCCCGCTGCTCGACCGGGCGGTCGGGCTCAGCGGACGTGATCCGGGCTGGACACCGTAGACGGCCTTGTGAGATTGGCGCAGACATACGGAATAAGGGCGCACCCGGCCGCGGGGGATCCGTACGCTCACCGGCATGCCCCTCAGTCTCACCGTCCTCGGCACCGCCTCCCCGCACCCCCGGCCGGGCCGTCCCTGCTCCGGCTACCTGCTGCGCGGCGGAGGCGCCGAGATATGGGTGGACGCGGGACCCGGAACGTTCGCCGAGTTGCAGCGGCACACGGATCCGGAGCGGCTCACGGCGATCTGGATCTCCCATCTGCACGCCGACCACAGCGCCGATCTCCTCGCCGCCGCCTACGCGTTCGCCTACGGCGGGATGACCCCGCCCGTCCCCGTCCGGGTGTACGCGCCCACCGACTGCGCCCGGCGCCTGGCCGGCTTCTTCGGGCGTCCCGACGTACGCTTCCTGAGCGGCGTCTTCGACTTCCGTCCCTTGTACGACGGCCACACCGTCCGGCACTGGAACGTACGCCTCACCTCCCGCGCGGTGGCGCACGACACCGAGACGTACGGACTGCGCGCCGAGTCCCAGGGGAGCATTTTCGCGTACTCCGGGGACAGCGGGCCGTGCGACGCCCTCGGTGAACTCGCCTCCGGGGCGGACATGTTCCTGTGCGAGGCCGACACCGACCGACATCGCGATGGCGAACAGGTCCACCTCACGCCGGAGGACGCCGGTGACGCCGCCCGCAAGGCGGGAGTGCGCGAGCTGTACGTCACGCACGTCGGCCCCACGCTGACCAGGGAGTCCGCGACCGCCCGGGCCGCCGCCGCCTTCGGCGGGCCGACCCGCGCCGCACGCGAGGGCGAGACCATCCCGTTCTGATCCCCTCCCGATCCCTTCCGGCGCCCCATGAGGCGCAACCTCAACTTCCTTTGTCAGAAGCATTGACGAAACACAGGCGCCCTCCTACCTTCAACGCGTCGTACTTCGTACGTCATATATGAGACGCGATATGTGAGATCCGATCCGAGATCCGTGATCCGTGAGATCCGAGAGGCGCGCATGACCTCTGTGCCCACGCCGATCCCGTCCCGCACGCAGTACGTGCTGGAGGAGATCAAACGCCGCATCCTCACCGGGCGGTTGACGCCGGGTCAGGCCCTGGTCGAGACCGAGCTCGCCGCACAGTTCGGGGTGTCGAAGACCCCGGTGCGCGAGGCGCTCAAGACCCTGGCCGGCACCGGACTGGTCGTCATGAGCCAGTACAAGGGCGTCACGGTGCGCATGGTGGACGCGGACATGGCGCGCGAGGTCTACGACGTACGGCTGCTGCTCGAACCGGAGGCGCTGCGACGGGCCGTGCGGCGCGGAGCCTCCCTGGACGCGGCGCGTTCCGCGCTGACCAGGGCCGACGAGGCGACCGACACCGCCGAACGGTCCCTGGCCAACCGGGAGTTCCACCGCGCGCTGTACCTGCCGTGCGGCAACCCGCTGCTCGGCCGGATGCTCGACGAGGTCCGCGACCAGGCCGCCCTGGTCTCCGCCGTCGCCTGGGCCGCCTCGCCCTCCTGGGAGCGGGAGGCCGGCGAGCACCGCGAGATCCTGCGGCTCGCCCTGGCCGGTGACGCGGACGGGGCGGCGCGCGCGCTCCACGCCCACATCGCGTCCTTCGTGCACCGGGCGTTCCCCGAGACGGCCGACGACATCCAGGCAGAGGAAGGTCAGGAATGAGCAGCGTGGCGTTCGAGACCCAGCGGGCGGCCCTGGCCGACGTGGTGGCGATCCCGGTGACCCCGTTCGCCGAGGACGGCTCCGTGGACCAGGCCGCCCACCGGGCCCTGCTGCGCCGTCTGCTCGACGGCGGGATCACCACCCTCACCCCGAACGGCAACACCGGCGAGTTCTACGCCCTCACCCCCGAGGAGCGGCGGCTCGTCACCGAACTGACGATCGACGAGGCGGGGGAGCGTTCCACCGTCCTCGTCGGGGTCGGTCACGACGTCCCCACCGCCGTCGCCTCCGCCCGGCACGCCCGGGAGCTGGGCGCCCAGATGGTGATGGTCCACCAGCCGGTCCACCCCTACGTCTCGCAGCGCGGCTGGGTCGACTACCACCGGGCCATCGCCGAGGCCGTGCCCGAGCTGGGCGTCGTCCCGTACATCCGCAACGCGCAGCTGCACGGCGAGCGCCTCGCCGAACTCGCCGACGCCTGTCCGAACGTGGTCGGCGTGAAGTACGCCGTCCCGGACGCGGCCCGCTTCGCCGCCTTCGCCCGGGACGCGGGCCTGGAGCGCTTCGTCTGGGTCGCGGGCCTCGCCGAGCCCTACGCCCCCTCCTACTTCTCGGCGGGCGCCACCGGCTTCACCTCGGGGCTCGTGAACGTCGCCCCGGCCGTTTCGCTGAACATGATCGAAGCGCTTCGATCGGGGGACTATCCGGCGGCGATGAAGGTCTGGGAACAGATCCGCCGCTTCGAGGAGCTGCGCGCCGCGAACGGCTCCGCCAACAACGTCGTGGTCGTCAAGGAAGCTCTGGCCTCCCTGGGCCTGTGCCGCCGTGACGTCCGTCCGCCGAGCCGCCCGCTGCCGGAGGGCGAGCGCGCCGAGGTCGCCGCGATCGCCGCGGGGTGGTCCATATGAAGCGCTTCGACGATCATGCCGACGACCGCGCCGAGCGCCCCGTGAAGCGCCCGGAGGAACTCCGGAGCCACCAGTGGTACGGCACCGAGGGTCTGCGCTCCTTCAGCCATCGCGCCCGCACCCGCCAGCTCGGCTACCTCCCCGAGGAGCACCTCGGCAAGCCGGTGGTTGCGATCCTCAACACCTGGTCGGACATCAACCCCTGTCATGTGCACCTCCGTGATCGCGCCCAGGCGGTCAAGCGGGGCGTGTGGCAGGCGGGCGGCTTCCCGCTGGAGTTCCCGGTCTCCACCCTCAGCGAGACCTTCCAGAAGCCCACGCCCATGCTCTACCGCAACATGCTCGCGATGGAGACCGAGGAGCTGCTGCGCTCGTACCCGGTCGACGGGGCCGTCCTGATGGGCGGCTGCGACAAGACGACCCCCGCGCTGCTCATGGGCGCGGCCAGCGTCGACCTGCCCACCGTCTTCGTGCCCGCCGGGCCCATGCTGCCGGGCCACTGGCGAGGCGAGGTCCTCGGCTCCGGCACCGACATGTGGAAGTACTGGGACGACAAGCGCGCCGGCCTCATCGGCGACTGCGAGATGGCCGAGCTGGAGAACGGTCTCGCGCGCTCGCCGGGCCACTGCATGACGATGGGCACGGCGTCCACGCTGACCGCCGCCGCCGAGGCGCTGGGCGTGACGGTCCCGGGCGCCTCCAGCATCCCGGCCGTGGACTCCGGGCACGACCGGATGGCGGCCCGGGCCGGCATGAGCATCGTCGAACTCGTCCACCGGGACCGGAAGCTCTCCGGCATCCTCACCCGTGACGCCTTCGAGGACGCCGTGACGACCGTCCTCGGTCTCGGCGGCTCCACCAACGCCGTCATCCACCTCATCGCCATGGCCGGCCGCGCCGGCATCCGCCTCACCCTCGACGACTTCGACCGCATCGCCCGCACGGTCCCGGTCCTCGCCAACGTCCGCCCCGGCGGCCGGACGTACCTCATGGAGGACTTCCACTTCGCCGGCGGTCTGCCCGGCTTCCTCTCCCGGATCCCGGACCTGCTCCACCTGGACCGGCCGACCGTCTCGTACGACACGATGCGCGAGCAGATCGCCGGCGCCCGGGTGCACGACGACGACGTCATCCGGACCCGCGACAACCCGGTCGCCGCGGAGGGCGGAGTCGCCGTGCTGCGCGGCAACCTCTGCCCGGACGGCGCCGTCATCAAGCACATCGCCGCCGAGCCGCACCTGCTGAAGCACACCGGTCCCGCGGTCGTCTTCGACGACTACAAGACCATGCAGCGCACCATCAACGACCCCGACCTGGGCATCACCGCCGACAGCGTGCTGGTGCTGCGGGGCTCCGGTCCCAAGGGCGGGCCCGGCATGCCCGAGTACGGCATGCTGCCCATCCCCGACCACCTGCTCAGGCAGGGCGTGCGGGACATGGTCCGGATCTCCGACGCCCGCATGAGCGGCACGAGCTACGGCGCCTGCGTCCTGCACGTGGCACCGGAGTCGTACGTCGGCGGCCCGCTCGCCCTGGTCCGTACGGGCGACACGATCACCCTGGACGTCGACGCCCGCACCCTCCATCTCCACGTGGACGACGAGGAACTGGAGCGGCGCCGGGCGGCCTGGACCCCGCCGCCCACCCGCTACGAGCGGGGCTACGGCGCGCTCTACAGCGAGCAGATCACCCAGGCCGACACCGGCTGCGACTTCGAGTTCCTGGCCCGCCCGGGCAAGGTCGCGGACCCCTACGCGGGCTGAACCGGCAGCACGACAGCGCACACCCCTGCGCATGGAGAAAGCGCTTCCTGCACGACGTACCCGAGAACGGAGAACAGTCATGGCCCAAGCCGCAGCCGTGGCGAAGCCGCCCGCGCCACCCCGGCGGCGCCGTGCCTCCGCCACGCCCCGCAGGCTTCCGTACCTGCTGATCGCGCCGGCGGCCCTGCTGATGCTGGGCTTCATCGCCTACCCGGTGATCAGCGTCTTCTACTACAGCCTGCAGAACTACAACCCCACCAAGCCGTGGCGGAACGGCTACGCGGGCTTCGACAACTTCGTCCACGCCTTCACCGACGACCCGCAGTTCTGGGACACGCTGACCTTCAGTGCCAAGTGGGTCTTCGTCGAGGTCGGACTGCAACTGCTGTTCGGTCTGGCGCTGGCGCTGATCGTCAACCAGACCTTCGTGGGCCGGGCGCTGGGCCGCGCCCTGGTCTTCTCCCCGTGGGCCGTCTCCGGCGTGCTGACCTCCGCGATCTGGGTGCTGCTCTACAACTCCCAGACCGGCATCACCCGTTACCTCGCCGACATGGGCATAGGCTCCTACGGCACCAGCTGGCTGTCCGACACCTCCACCGTCTTCCCGGCGGCGATCGTCGCCGACCTGTGGCGCGGTGTCCCGTTCTTCGCGATCCTCATCCTCGCCGACCTCCAGTCCGTCTCCGGAGACCTGTACGAGGCCGCCGAGGTCGACGGGGCGAGCCGGCTCAAGCAGTTCTGGCACATCACCCTGCCCCACCTGAAGGACGCCATCGTCCTGTCCACGCTGCTGCGCGCGGTGTGGGAGTTCAACAACGTCGACCTGCTCTACACGCTCACCGGCGGCGGCCCGGCGGGGGAGACCACCACCCTCCCGCTCTACATCGCCAACACCAGCGTCGACGCCCACAACTTCGGCTACGCGTCCGCCCTCACCACGGTCGCGTTCGTGATCCTGCTCTTCTGCTCGATGGTCTATCTGCGGCTGAGCAAGTTCGGAGGTGAAGGCAAGTGATCACCAAGGAGGCCCCCGAGGTCGCGCCCGCCCCCGTGCCCGTGACCCCCGCCGCCGACCGGCGCCCGCGCGGCAAGCACCGCGCCTGGGACGAGGTCCCCCGCTGGCAGATCTACGTCCCCCTGTCGATCTACCTGGTCTTCACCCTCGTCCCCTTCTACTGGATCCTGCTGTTCGCGCTCCGCCCGGCCGGCTCGACCTCCCTCGTGCCCTGGCCGATGACCTTCGAGCACTTCGAGAAGGTCTGGAACGAGCGGGACTTCGGGATCTACTTCCAGAACAGCGTCCTCACCGGCGTCGCGACCCTGCTGCTCACCACCCTGGTCGCCCTGGCCGGCGGCTACGCCCTGGCCCGCTTCGACTTCAAGATCAAGCGCGGCTTCATGCTGGCCCTGCTGTGCACCCAGTTCGTCCCCGGCGCGCTGCTCCTGGTCCCGCTCTTCCAGATCTTCGCCGAGCTGCAGATGATCAACTCGCTCGGCAGCGTCATCATCGCCGAGACGGTCTTCCAGCTGCCCCTGTCGATGATCCTGATCAGCGGCTTCATCCGGAACGTGCCCTACTCCCTGGAGGAGGCCGCCTGGGTCGACGGCTGCAACCGGTTCACCGCCTTCCGGATCGTCGTCCTGCCCCTGCTGCGTCCCGGGCTGATCGCCGTCGGCTCCTTCGCCTTCGTGCACGCCTGGAACCACTTCCTGTTCGCCCTGATGTTCCTCTCCGACCAGACCAAGCAGACCATCCCGGTCGGTCTGAACACCCTGATGAGCGCCGACAGCGTCGACCTCGGCGCGCTGGCCGCGGGCGGCATCATCGCCGCCGTCCCCGTCGTGATCGTGTTCGCCTTCATCCAGAAGTGGCTGATCACCGGGTTCAGCGCGGGGGCGGTGAAGGGATGAGGATCCGTCGGGCCACGGCCGCCGCCCTGCCGGGGGTGCTGCGCGTCCCCGCGCACGCCGACTCCCGGGACATCGGCCGCGAGACCCCGGCCGCCGACGCCGGCCGGACGCCTACCCTGCACGGAAAGATCGACAGCGCCGGGGCGGCCGACCGTGCGGTCGCCCACGGCGCGGGCGCAGGGAGGACCCCATGAGCACCACCGAGCCGATGAGCGCACCCGTCCCGGTCGTCCTCGCGGGCGCGCGCGGCCACGGCCGCTGGCACCTGGACAACATCCGCCGGCTCCAGGACAAGGGGATCGTCCGGCTCGCGGGCCTCTGCGAGCTGACACCGCTCACCCCGGGCGAGATCCCCGAGGGCCTCGGCACCCCCGAGCAGTCCGCCGACTTCGGCGCGCTCCTCGACTCCACCGGCGCCCGGATCGCGGTGATCTGCACCCCGATCCCCACCCACACCGACCTGGCCCTGACCGCCGCCGCGCGAGGTGTGCACCTGCTCCTGGAGAAGCCGCCCGCCCCGTCCTACGCCGAGTTCCGCCGGATGGCCGACGGGGTCGCCGAGGCCGGGGTGGTCTGCCAGATCGGCTTCCAGTCGCTGGGCTCGCACGCCGTGCCCGCGATCCGCGAGCTGATCGCCGACGGCGCGATCGGCGAGATCGCCGGGGTCGGCGGCGCCGGGGCCTGGGCCCGCGCCGAGGCGTACTTCCGGCGGGCGCCGTGGGCGGGCAGGCGCCGGCTGAACGGCGTCGACGTCATCGACGGTGCCCTCACCAACCCGCTCGCGCACGCCGTCGCCACCGCCCTCGCCCTGGCCGGGGCCACCGGCGCCGAGGACGTCACCGGCATCGAGACCGAACTGGCGCACGCCAACGCCATCGAGTCCGACGACACCTCCTGCGTCCGGATCACCACCGCCGACGGCCTCCCGGTCGTCGTCGCCGCGACCCTGTGCGCCGAGGACCCCGACGATCCGTACGTCGTCGTCCACGGCGACCGGGGCCGGATCACCTACTGGTACAAG
Source organism: Streptomyces sp. NPDC000345 (assembly GCF_042898825.1). NCBI lineage: Bacteria > Bacillati > Actinomycetota > Actinomycetes > Kitasatosporales > Streptomycetaceae > Streptomyces > Streptomyces sp. NPDC000345. Next base: position 120,870 of record NZ_JBIAZE010000008.1, on the reverse strand, counting down.
CAGGACCGCGTCCTGCTGCAGCGCGCCGGCCACGGCCCCGAGGAGTTCGAGTACGGCCGCACCGACCTGCTGGAGAACCTCGTCGAGCACCTCTCCGACGGGACCCGGCTGCTCGTCCCGCCGGCCGCCACCGAGGCCTTCATGCGGGTCGTCGAGGCCATCCGCATCGCCCCCGACCCCGTGCAACTCGGCCAGGACACCTGGCACCTGCTGAAGGACGAGGAGCGCCGGGTCGTGCCCGGCATCGACGGACTGGTCGCGGCCGCCGCCGACACCCTCGCCCTCTACTCCGAACTGGGCGCCCCCTGGGCGTTCACGACCGCGCATCCGAAAGAGGTGAGCACCTGATGGCACAGGCACCCGACGCACCGGTCGTGCTGCGCGTCGCGGGCCGCCCGGTCGGCCGCTACGTCATCCGGCCCGAGCTGCCCGCCCGGCTCTCCCCGCGCCCCTACCTCCACCCCGTCACCACCCTGGCCGGCACGGCGGTCACCGAACTGACCCCCGCCGACCACGCCCACCACCTCGGCGTCGGTGTCGCCGTTCCCGACGTCGAGGGGCACAACTTCTGGGGCGGCCGCACCTACGTCCGCGACCGGGGCCCGACCGAGCTCGACAACCACGGCACCCAGCGGCACAGCTCCTTCCAGCTGCGCGACCCCGACGGCTTCGTGGAGGAACTGCGCTGGGTCGCCTCGGGAGCCGAGCTGCTGCGCGAGCGCCGTACCGTCGCGGCCACCGAACTCACCGACACGGCCTGGGCGCTGGACTTCACCTTCTCCCTCACCAACGTCACCCCGGACCCGCTGTCCATCGGCAGCCCGGCGACGAACGGACGCCCGGGCGCGGCCTACGGAGGCTTCTTCTGGCGCGCCCGCAAGGAGGAGACCGCTCCCGAGGTCTTCACCGCCGGCAGCGAGGGCGAGGACGAGGTGCACGGCCGCCCCGCCGACTGGCTGGCCCTGGCCGGCGCCGGCTGGACCCTGGTCTTCGCGGGCGCCACCGACGCCACCCGCCGCGACCCCTGGTTCGTCCGCACCACCGAGTACCCGGGCGTCGGCTCCTCCCTCGCCTCGCAGTCCCGGCTGCCGGTCCCGCCCGGAGAGACGGCCGTCCGCCGCGTCGTCACGGTCGTCGCCGACGGCCGCCTGGGCCGGGACGAGGCGGCGGCGCTGGTCCGGAAGGCGGTGAGCCAGTGACGTACGGGACCCCCGAGACGTGTGAGACATACACGAATCCGATCCTGAACGCCGACTGGTCGGACCCCGACGTCGTCCGCGTCGGCGACGACTTCTATCTCACCGCCTCCAGCTTCGGCCGCGCCCCCGGCCTGCCGCTGCTGCACTCGCGCGACCTGGTGAACTGGACGCTCGTCGGGCACGCGCTCGAACGCCTTGAACCGGCGGCCGAGTTCAGGACACCGCGCCACGACTGCGGGGTCTGGGCCCCGTCCCTGCGCCATCACGACGACCGCTTCTGGATCTTCTGGGGCGACCCCGACCAGGGGATCTTCCAGGTCAACGCCCCCGAGATCAGGGGCCCTTGGACCCGCCCGCACCTGGTGAAGGAGGGCAGGGGACTCATCGACCCCTGCCCGCTGTGGGACGAGGAGACCGGCGAGGCGTATCTCGTCCACGCCTGGGCCAAGTCCCGCGCGGGGATCAAGAACCGGCTCACCGGCCACCGTATGCACCCCGACGGCACCTCACTCCTCGACGAGGGCAAGCTGATCGTCGACGGGGACCGCATCCCCGGCTGGTTCACCCTCGAAGGCCCGAAGCTCTACCGGCACGACGGCTGGTTCTGGATCCTCGCGCCCGCCGGGGGAGTGGAGACCGGCTGGCAGGGCGCCTTCCGCGCCCGGGACTTCTTCGGGCCGTACGAGGAGCGGATCGTCCTGGAGCAGAAGGACACCGACGTCAACGGCCCCCACCAGGGCGGCTGGGTGCGCACCCCGTCCGGTGAGGACTGGTTCCTGCACTTCCAGCAGCGCGGCGCCCACGGCCGGGTGGTGCACCTCCAGCCGATGCGCTGGGGCGACGGGGGCGCCTCCCGCTCGGGCGAGGCCGGGAGCGGGGGAGGCTGGCCGGTGTTCGGCGACGAGGGCGCCCCCGTCCTCGAACACCCCCGGCCCGCCCTGCCCCCTCAGCCGCCGGCCGCGCCCGCCACCGACGACGACTTCCCCGGCGGACGCTTCGGCCGCCAGTGGCAGTGGACGGCCAACCCCCAGGACGGCTGGGCCACCCAGCACTCCGGCGACGGTCTGCGCCTGTCCTGCGTCCGCACGGCGGACGCGCACGACCTGCGCAGACTCCCGAACGTCCTCACCCAGCGGCTGCCCGGAACCCCGTCGGCCGTCGAGGTGGAGCTGGCACTGCACGGCGAGGAACCGGGCGCCCGCGCCGGACTCGCGGTCCTCGGCGACGCGTTCGGCTGGATCGGCCTCCAGCGCGGCACCGACGGGACGGTCCACCTCGTACACCGCTTCGCCGAACCCGTGGCGGACCGGGAACGGGACGCCGGCCATCCACGGCTCGCCCCGGAGGGCCGGGCGCGCCTGCGGATCGAGATCGGCGCGGGCGCACGGTGCCGGTTCGCCCACGACCTCGGCGACGGCCCGCGTTTCTCCGGCCCCGTCTTCGCCGCCACCCCCTGGCGCTGGGTCGGCGCCCTGCTCGGTCTCTTCGCCGCCGCCCCGGCCGGAACGGGGCACGCCGGAGCGGCCTCGTTCACGGAGTTCCGGATCAGACCGCTCTGACTCTTCCCCCTGTACGCCTGTTGGGAGCCGCAATGACGCACTTCCATAGCAAGCGCTTGCCGAGAGCCGGCGTGGTGATGGCCGCGGTCGCCGGTCTCCTCGCCGCCCTCGGCCTCGGCACGGTCGAGGCGAGGGCCGCCGCACCGGTGTCCCCGGCACTCGCACCCGCTTCCGCCGCCGACCGCTGGAGCGACCCCGCCCACGGCTTCGCCTCCCTCGCCGGCGGCACCACCGGCGGCGCCGGTGGCAAGGTCGTCACCGTCACCGACCAGGCCGCGCTCGCCGAGTACGCGGCCGCCGAGGAGCCGTACGTCATCCGGGTCAAGGGCTCGGTCGCCGTCGAGCCCTTCGGCTCGGACATCGTCGTGGCCTCGGACAAGACCATCATCGGCGTCGGCGACACCGGCGAGATCGTGCACGGGGAGCTGCATCTGAACCCCGGCACGCACAACGTGATCATCCGCAATCTGACCATCCGGGACTCGTACGTCGAGGGCGACTGGGACGGCAAGACCACCGACTTCGACGCGATCCAGATGGACACCGTCGACCACGTCTGGATCGACCACAACCGCTTCACGCACATGGGCGACGGGCTGCTCGACATCCGCAAGGACAGCCAGTACGTCACCGTCTCCTACAACCGGTTCAGCAACCACAACAAGGCCTTCGGAATCGGCTGGACGACGAACGTCCTCACCCAGATCACCATCGACCACAACTGGTTCACCGGCACCAAGCAGCGCAACCCCTCCGCCGACAACTGCGCCTACGCGCATCTGTACAACAACTACCTGTCCGCCCAGGTGGCCGACGGCGACCCGGTGTGGACGTACGGGAACTGGTCCCGGGGCCGCACGAGGATGGTCATCGAGAACAGCTACTACGACGGGGTGCAGCACCCCTACCAGGCCGACGCGACGGCCGAGTTGGTGCAGCGCGGATCGATCCTGAGGAACACGAGCGGGCGGACCGACGAGTGGGGCGCGGCCTTCGATCCGCGCGCGTTCTACGACTACCGGCTGGATCCGGCGGCCGCCGTGCCCGCGCTGGTCGAGCGATTCTCGGGACCGCAGCGGCGACTCGGTGTCGTGCTCGACGTACCGGCCGCCTACCCGACGGTCCAGGCCGCCGTGGACGCCGTGCCCGACGGCAACGCCGACACCGTGACCGTCGCCGTCGCGCCGGGCACGTACCGCGAGAAGGTCTACATCCCCGCGACCAGACCGCACATCGTGCTGCTGGGTACCGGAGACGATCGCTCCGACACCGTCATCGTCCACGACACCCCTGCCGCGTACGGGGGTTCGACGGGCAGCGCGACCGTCCGGATCGCCGCGAACGACGTCACCGCCCGCCACCTCACCTTCAGCAACGACTTCGACGAGGCCGCGGTCGAGCTGAACGGCGAGCAGGCCCTCGCCATGAAGACGACCGGTGACCGGATCGTCTTCGAGGACACCGCCTTCCTGGGCAACCAGGACACGTTGATGACCGACAGCCCCAGGCTGACCACCGTCAGCCGGGTCTACCTCCGCGACTCCTACATCGAGGGCGACGTCGACTTCGTCTACGGGCGGGCCACGACCGTGATCGAGCGGTCCGTGATCCGGCTGCTGAGCCGGGGCTCCGCCACCAACAACGGTTACCTGACGGCCGCTTCGACCTGGAGGGGCAATCCGTACGGCTTCCTGATCACCCGCTCGAAGGTCGTCAGCGACGCCCCCGGCCAGAGCTTCCACCTGGGCCGGCCCTGGCATCCGGGCGGAGAGCCGGAGGCGGTCGCGCAGGTGCTGATCCGGGACACCGAGCTGCCGGCGGCGGTCAAGCCGTCGCCGTGGACCGACATGAGCGGCTTCTCGTGGCGGGACGCGCGGTTCGCCGAGTACCGCAACCACGGCCCCGGGGCCGTCCCTTCGGCCGACCGGCCGCAACTGAGCGACGAGGACGCGTCGACGTACACCGTCGCGCACTACCTCGAGGGTGCGGACGGCTGGGCGCCGTACGTCCGCGCCACCCACTGACCCCCCACAACTTCATCACTCCGCTGGATCCAGAAGAAGAGAGCCGACCACATGAAGAGCAGCATCCGCAGAAGCAGGCGCGCCGCCCTGGCCGTCGCCCTGGGCTCCGTGCTCGCGCTGACCGCCACCGCCTGCGGTGACGACGGCAGCGGCAGCGCGGGGGACAAGGGCAACGAGGGCTCGGGCAAGGGCGAGATCACCTTCTGGGACAACAACGGCGGTGTCCGCACCGACATCTGGAAGGAGATCATCGCCGACTTCGAGAAGGCGAACCCGGACATCAAGGTCAAGTACGTCGGTGTCCCGGCCGACAGCGTCCAGTCCAAGTACGACACCGCCATCCAGGGCGGCGGTCTGCCCGACGTCGGTGGCGTGGGCACCGCGATGCTCGCCGAGGTGGCCGCACAGGGCGCCCTCGAACCGCTCGACGGCCGCATCGAGAAGAGCGACCTGAACGGCCAGCTCAACGCGAAGTTCCTGGACAGCGTCAAGGCGGCCGGCATCGACGGCAGGACGTACTCGGTGCCGACCTCGGCCAACAACGGCACCCTCTGGTACCGCACGGACCTCTTCGAGCAGGCGGGGCTGGACGCGCCGACGACCTGGACGAAGTTCTACGCGGCCGCGGACAAGCTCACCGACAAGTCGAAGAACGCGTTCGGCTACACCATCCGCGGTGGTGCCGGGTCCATCGCCCAGGCGCTCGACGCCACCTACGGGCAGAGCGGCATCACCGAGTTCTGGAGCGGCGACAAGACCACGGTCGACGACCCCAAGAACGTGGCCGCGCTGGAGAAGTACGTCGGCCTGTACAAGAAGGACACCCCGGCCGCCGACGTCAACAACGACTTCACCAAGATGGTCGCCCAGTGGGACAGCGGCACCATCGGCATGCTGAGCCACAACCTCGGCTCCTACGCCGACCACCAGAAGGCCCTCGCCGGCAAGTTCAAGGGCATCCCGGCACCGACCCTGGACGACGGCACCCGGGTGCAGGTCTCCAACCCCGTCGACGGGCTCGGGCTGTTCAAGTCCAGCAAGAACAAGGCCGCCGCCTGGAAGTTCATCGAGTTCGCCGCGTCGCACGAGGCGAACAGCAAGTGGAACGAGACGGCCGGGCAGGTGCCGGCGAACCTGGAGGCGGCGCAGGACAGCTGGGTGCAGTCGTCCGAGCCGACGAAGCTCGCCGCCGAGGCGCTGTCCGGGGAGGGCACCAAGATCGTGCAGCTTCCCTACTACCTGCCCGACTGGAACACCATCTCCAAGGCCGACAACGAGCCGAACTTCCAGAAGGTGCTGCTCGGGAAGATGAGCGCGAAGGACTTCCTGGACACGCTCGCCGAGCAGCTGAACGCCGCCCAGGCGGACTGGAAGAAGAACCACGGATAGCCGTCGGGTGACTGCCGTCGCGGGGAGCTGCGGGTCCGTCGTGGCCGGTCGCGCAGTTCCCCGCGCCCCCGAGAACTCTCGAGAGGTGTGTGTTCATGTCCCTTACCCGTAGGCAGGTCACCTCGGCGGCACTCGCCGCCCTTCCCCTCGGTGTCGCGGCGGCCGGTACCGCCCGTGCCGGGGGACGCAAGCGGACGATCTACATCGCCGGTGACTCCACAGCCGCCCAGAAGTACTCCGACGCCGCCCCCGAGACGGGGTGGGGCATGGCGCTCCCGTTCTTCCTGCGGTCCGGCCTGCCCGTCGCCAATCACGCGGTGAACGGGCGCAGTTCCAAGAGCTTCATCGACGAGGGGCGGCTCGACGCCGTCCTCGCGGCGATCCGGCCGGGGGACGTCCTCCTCGTCCAGTTCGCGCACAACGACGAGAAGACCACCGATCCCACGCGCTACACCGAGCCCTGGACGACGTACCAGGACTACCTGCGGCAGTACATCGCCGGCGCCCGGGCGAAGGGAGCGCGGCCGGTGCTCGCCACGCCGGTGGAGCGGCGCAGGTTCGACACGGAGGGGAACGCCGTGCCCACGCACGGGGAGTACCCCGCCGCCATGCGCGCCCTCGCCGAGGAGGAGCGGGTGGCCCTGCTCGACCTCCAGGCGCTGTCGCTCGCGCTCTGGCAGGAGCTGGGGGTCGAGACGACCAAGACCTACTTCAACTGGACCGACACCGAGCAGGACAACACGCACTTCAATCCGCCGGGCGCGATCGCCGTGGCGCGGCTCGTCGCGCGGGAGCTGCTGCGCACGCGGGTGCTCGGCCCGCGTGACGTGGTCCGGCTGCACGACGAGATCCCCCCGTCCTGGATCACCTGGCCCGAGCCGCTGACGTAACAAGAGGAGACCCGCACAGTGCGCACACAGAAATGTCATGGACGTGTCATAGCGGCCCTGGTGGGGTGCACCGCGCTGGTGCTGTCCGTCACCGGCACCGCCTCCGCCCACGCCGCCTCCCGCGACCTCGGACGGCAGGTCCTGGCCGCGGACGACGGCTGGGCCTCCTTCGGGACCGGGACCACGGGCGGGTCGGCCGCCGACGCCGACCACGTGTACACGGTCACCACCTGGGCCGAGTTCAAGGCCGCCCTCGCCGCCGGCGGCTCCGCCCCGAAGATCATCAAGGTGAAGGGCGTCATCGACGCCGTCGCCGAGGGGTGCGACGCCTTCGCCGCACCCGGCTACGACTTCGACGCCTACCTCGCGGCGTACTCGCCCGAGGCGTGGGGGCTGGACACCGACCTGAGTGCCGAGCCCGACGACAGCCCGGAGGGGCTGCGGCGCGTGTCCCAGGCCAACCAGGACGCGGCCGTCAAGGCGAGCGTCCCCGCCAACACCACCATCGTCGGCATCGGCAGGAACGCCGGGTTCAAGGGCGTCAGCCTGCAGATCAAGGCTGTCGACAACGTGATCATCCGCAACCTGGCCTTCGAGTCGCCCATCGACTGCTTCCCGCAGTGGGACCCGACCGACGGCTCCAACGGCAACTGGAACTCCGAGTACGACACCGCCGTCGTCTACGGCTCGACCCATGTCTGGCTGGACCACAACACCTTCACCGACGGGTCCCACCCCGACAGCGCCGCCCCCACCTACTTCGGGATGCTCTACCAGCAGCACGACGGCGAACTCGACATCGTCCGCGGCTCCGACTACGTGACCGCCTCCTGGAACGTCTTCACCGAGCACGACAAGACGATCCTCATCGGCAACAGCGACAGCGAGTCGACGGCGGCGGGGGACCGCGGGCACCTCAAGGTGACCTTCCACCACAACCTGTTCTCGAACCTCGTCGAACGCGCGCCCCGCGTCCGCTTCGGCCAGGTCGACTCCTACAACAACCACTTCGTCGCGAACAGCGACTACTCCTACAGCTTCGGCATCGGCAAGGAGTCCCGGCTCGTCGCCGAGCACAACGCGTTCACCCTGCCGGACGGGGTCAGCGCCGCCAAGGTGCTCAAGCGGTGGAACGTCTCCCCGCTGACCGCCGCCGACAACTACGTCAACGGCGCCGAGACCGACCTGATCGCCGTCCACAACGCCGAGATCCCCGGCGAGGTCCTGGAGTCCGGCGCGGGCTGGACCCCCACCCTGCGCACCAAGGTCGACCCCGCGAGGTCCGTCCCCCGGATCGTCGACTGCGGCGCGGGCGCGGGACGCCTGGGCTGATCCGTCCGTACGCAGGCCGGGGCGGCGGCTGCCGTCGTCACCCCGGCCCTCCGCACGACGGCCGGGCGACCCGTCGTCGCCCGGCCCTCCCGCAGAGCCGCACCGCCAAGGAGCACCCGCATGCGCCCCCTTTCCCGAAGGCGGTTCCTCGCCGCGACCGCCGGCACGACCGCCGCCCTGAGCCTCGCCTCCCCGTCCGCCCGGGCCGCCGTCCCCGGCCCACGAGGCCCGTTCGGCCGCCACGGCACCCCGGCCGCCCGCCTCACCCCCCAGACCCTGTACGTCGACCCGCTCGGCCGGGGCGACTTCACCTCCGTCCGCGCCGCCGTCGCCGCCACCACCGGCAGCGGCTGGACCCTCGTCCTCGCGCCGGGCGTGTACCGCGAGACGGTCGCCGTCGACGCCACCCGCACCGAGGCCACCTGGATCGGCGCCTCCGAGGACCCGCGGGACGTCGTCATCGTCCACGACAACGCGGCCGGCACCCCCAAGCCCGGCGGCGGCACCTACGGCACCACCGGGTCGGCCACCACCACCGTGCAGGCCGACGGTTTCACCGCCCGCTGGATCACCTTCGCCAACGACTGGCTGCGCGCCGACCACCCCGACATCACCGGCACCCAGGCCGTCGCCATCAAGATCCAGGGCGACCGCTCCGCCTTCCACCACTGCCGCTTCCTCGGCCACCAGGACACCCTGTACGCCGACTCGACCTCCCTCGCCGTCTTCGCCCGGCAGTACTACGCCCACTGCTACGTCGAGGGCGACGTCGACTTCGTCTTCGGCCGGGCCACGGCCGTCTACGAGCACTGCCACTTCCGCACCCTGAACCGCACCGACCTGGCCGCCGCGCCGTACGGCTTCGTCTTCGCCCCCTCCACGGCCGGCGCCAACCCGCGCGGCTACCTCGTGACCCGCAGCCGGATCAGCAGCGAGGCCCCCGACGCCTTCTACAAGCTGGCCCGCCCCTGGGTGCCCAGCTCCGACACCACCGCCCGCCCGAGCCTCACCGTCCGCGACACCCGCCTGGACGCCGGCATCGACGCGGTGGCGCCGTACACCGACATGTCCGCCTCCTTCCCCTGGCAGAACCAGCGGTTCGCCGAGTACCGCAACACCGGGCCGGGCGCCCGGATCACGGTCCCCGAGAACCGCCCCCAACTCACCGGCGAACAGGCCCGGTCGGCGACCCGGGAGACCTACCTGGGCGACTGGGAGCCCTGGAAGGGGGAGTGCTGACATGCTGCGCAGACGCACCCTCCTCGCCGGCCTCACCGGCGCCGCCCTGCTCGGGACGACTCCGGCCCACGCCCACAGCCGCCGCGTCCTGCACGTACGCCCCGGCGACTCCGTCCAGGCGGCCGTGGACAGGGCCGACGGCCCCGGCTGGACGATCGTCGTGCACCCGGGAACGTACCGGGAGGTCGTGAACATCCCCGCGAGGAAGGGGGAGTTGACCCTGCGGGGCGCGAGCCGGGACCCGCGCGCCGCCGTGATCGTCCACGACAACGCCAACGGCACCCAGCGGCCCGACGGCTCGGGCACCTACGGCACCGCGGGCTCCGCCACCTTCACCTCCGCCGCCCCCGGGCTCACCGTCCGCGACCTCACCCTCGCCAACGACTGGCTGCGCGCCGACCACCCCGACATCACCGGCACCCAGGCCGTCGCCGCCTGTGTCACCGGCGACCGCAGCCACTTCGAGAACGTCCGCTTCCTCGCCCACCAGGACACCCTCTTCGCGGACACCACCGGGCTGGAGGCCTTCGACCGGCAGTACTACCGCCACTGCTACGTCGAAGGAGACGTCGACTTCGTCTTCGGCCGGGCCCGGGCGGTGTTCGACGCCTGTCACTTCCACACCCTCCAGCGGGACGTCGGCTTCACCCCCAAGGGCATGGTCTTCGCACCCGCCACCGCCCGGGCCAACCCCTACGGCTTCCTCGCCCTGCGCGGCCGGATCACCTCCGGCGCCGAGGACGCGGCGTACAAGATCGCCCGGCCCTGGGTGCCGACGTACGAGACGACCGCCTGGCCCTCCCTCGTCGTCCGGGACACCTGGATCGGCCCCGGCATCGACGCCGTCGCCCCCTACACCAACATGCGGGACGCCTACCCCTGGCAGACCATGCGTTTTCGCGAGTACGCCAACTCCGGCCCCGGCGCGCTGATCTCGGTGCCGGAGAACCGCCCGCAGCTCACGGCCGAGGAGGCGGCCACCCACACCCGGCGGACGTACCTCGGGGACTGGAGGCCGTATGAGCGGCGTCCGTGACCCGGTGGGGCGGCGGGCGTTCATGGTCGGGACGGGGGCCGCGCTGCTGGCCGGCACGGCCGCCGCCGACGCGGAGGCGGCCGTTGTGGACGGCCCGCTGCCCGACTTCCACCCCGCCCTCAAGGCCGCGCTGACCTTCCCCCTCGCCTGGGGGAACTCCCCGGTCCGCGACTTCCGCGCCTGGCGCCGGGCCGCCCGCGCCAAGGTCGAGGAACTGCTGATCGCCGAGCGGGAGGACGGCACCCCGTACGCCCCCGAGTACGGCCCGCCCGTCCGGCGGGACGGCTACACCGCCCGGCCGGTCACCCTCTCCCTCACCCGGTACGAACGTGTCCGCGCCGCCCTCCTCACCCCCGACGGACCCGGCCCCTTCCCGGCGGTGCTCCTTCTGCACGACCACGGGGCGAAGTTCGACATCGGCAAGGAGAAGCTGGTCCGGCCCTGGGACGACGACGTCCGGCTCGCCTCCGCCCAGGCGTGGGCGGACCGGTACTTCAGCGGGCGGTTCGTCGGCGACGAACTGGCCCGGCGGGGGTACGTCGTGCTGTGCGCGGACGCCCTCGGCTGGGGCGACCGCGGCCCGCTCGCCCACGACCAGCAGCAGGCCCTCGCCTCGAACCTCTACCACCTCGGCTCCTCGCTCGCCGGACTCATGGCCCGCGAGGACGCCAGGGCCGCCGGGTTCCTGGCCGGCCTCGACCACGTGGACGCCCGCCGGGTCGCGGCCGTCGGGTTCTCCATGGGCGCGTTCCGCGCCTGGCAGGCGGCCGCGCTCAGCGACGACCTCGCCGCCGCGGCCGCCGTCTGCTGGATGACCGGCCTGAAGGAAATGATGGTGCCCGGCAACAACACCCTGCGCGGGCAGTCCTCGTACCACATGCTCCACCCGGGGCTTCCCCGGTACCTCGACTTCCCCGACGTGGCGAGCATCGCCGCACCCCGGCCGATGCTGTTCTTCGCCGGCGGGCTCGACCCGCTCTTCCCCGCCGACGGCGTCCGCACCGCCCACGAGAAACTGCGCGCCGTCTGGCGCTCCCGTCACGCCGAGGAGCGGTTGTCCTTGAGGACCTGGCCCGACCTGGGCCATGTCTTCGTCGACCGCATGCAGGACGAGGTCTTCCACTGGCTCGACACCGTCCTGTGAACCGTCCCCCCCACCCGCACGAGAAAGGACCGCACTCCATGTCTCGTCGTACCGCTCTCACCGCCCTCGCCGCCCTGTCCCTGGGCGCCGGACTCGCCGGCCTGCCCACCCAGGCGCAGGCCGCGACCGTGGTCGTCAGCAACTCCACCGACCTCTCCAACGCCCTCAAGAACGCCACCGCCGGCACGGTCATCCAGGTCCGCGGCGGCACCTACTACCCGACGGCCACCCTCCAGTCCACGGCCAACGGCACCTCCTCGTCCCCGGTCACGCTCACGGCGTACGGCTCGGAGACGGTGAAGATCGACGGCTCGTCGCTCCCCGACGGCGACTGGATCTTCAAGCTGACCGCCGACTACTGGAACGTCTCCAACATCACCTTCCAGAACTCCCCGGACAGCGCGGTCGTCTGCCAGTCCTGCACCGGCACGGTCTGGAACAACATCAAGACCATCAACGGCGGAGACTCCGGCTTCACCCTCACCGGCGACGGAACGGTCAACAACACCGTCAAAAACATCGACTCCTACGGCCACTACGACGCCGCCAACCACGGCGAGAACGCGGACGGCATCGCGGTCAAGTACGGCTCGGGCACCGGCAACCTCATCACCGGCGCCCGCCTCTACAACAACTCGGACGACGGCATCGACTTCTGGTCCTTCTCCTCGCCCGTCACCATCGAGCACACCTGGTCCTTCGGCAACGGCGTCAACCGCTGGTCGGACTCCGCCTTCGCGGGCGACGGCAACGGCTACAAGCTCGGCGGCGACGGCGAGGTCGTCGCCCACGTCGTCAACAACTCCGCCGCCTGGGGCAACGCCGGCAACGGCTTCACCGAGAACTCCAACACCGGCGCGATCGTCATCAACCGCACCACCGCCTACGCCAACAGCAAGTGGGGCTACTACTTCGCCACCGGCTCCGCCCGCCTCGGCAAGAACCTGGCCGTGAGCAACGGCAGCGGCCTGGTCAGCAAGGGCTCCTCCGTGGTCTCCGCCGGCAACAACTGGGACAGCGGCGTCTCCACGCCGGCCTTCAGATCGACGGACGCCTCCACCACCTACAACGCCCGCAGCTCCAGCGGAACCCTGCCCGCGACCACGTTCCTGACGACGGGTTCGACGACGATCGGAGCGACGATGGACTGATGCGCGGGCCGGCCGTCCCGGGCGCTTGACCCGTTTTTTGCCCGACACGGGGTATCGATCGGGCAACGGGTCTCGCGCTCGACCGCGTGACGCGCGTAGAAACCTGTCATGCATAAGCCACTGCGCATCGCGGCCCTCACCGCCGCCTGTGCCGTCGCCGGGGCCGCGCTCTACGGCGCCGGCGCGGCCACGGCCGGCCAGTCCACGGCCAACTCCACCCACGAGCCCTACAACATCGGGCTCCTGGTGAAGGACATCGACACCTACTACGGCACCACGCTGGACGCCGGCGGCGTCTACCAGGCGTCGCCGACCAGCCCGTACGCCAAGGACCTCGCGGTTCTCGACAAGGCCGCGAAGAAGTACATCGACCAGGCGGCCCGCAAGGCCCGCCACAAGGGGGAGAAGCCCGCGGTCGTCTTCGACATCGACGACACGCTGCTGCTCAGCCTCGACTACGAGAAGAAGACCAACTACACCTACAACTCGACCACATGGGCCGAGTACGTGGCCAAGGCGGACCGTCCGGCCGTCTTCGGCAGCCCCGAGCTGGTGCGGTACGCCGAGTCCAAGGGCGTCGAGGTCTTCTACAACTCGGGCCTGAAGGAGTCGCAGCGCGTCTCGGCCGTCGACAACCTCAAGAAGGTCGGGGCCGACGTGAACCTCGACACCGACCACGTCTTCCTCAAGGACGCGGCCAACCCGCCGGCCTACCTGAGCGCCTGCGCCACCCCGGGCAGCTGGACCTGCACCACCGTCCAGTACAAGTCGGGCACCCGCAAGCACATCGAGAAGGACCTCGGGTACGAGATCATCGCCAACTTCGGCGACCAGTACTCGGACCTCGAGGGCGGCTACGCCGACCGCACCTACAAGCTCCCGAACCCGACGTACTACGTCAGCTGACGATCCGTCGCGTCGGCCGCCGGGTGGTGGCCGGTGGCGAGCGTGCCGCACCCGGCGAAAGATCTCGATCTCTTTCGCGGGGTGCGGCAACCCTTTCCGGTCACGGTGGCGACTGGTGTGCGGAAACGGGCGGGGCGGCCCCTCCGGCCCGTTTCCTCTCCTCAGCCCCACGTGAAAGGAACGCCCGTGCGTTTGAGCACCGGACGCCACCGCAGGACGCGGACCCTCTCGATCGCCGCCGCTGTGGCGCTCGCCGCGGGAGCGGGCGGGGTCCACCTCGGCCTGTCGGGCGGCGGCGCCCAGGCCGCGTCGTCGACGGTCACCGTCTCCACCACCGCGCAGTTGGAGTCGGCCGTGAAGAACGCGGTCGCCGGCACCGTCATCCAGGTGCGCGGCGGCACGTACTATCCGACGGCCACCCTCAAGTCCACGGCCAGCGGCACCGTTTCGTCGCGCATCACGCTCCAGGCCCACGGCAGCGAGAAGGTGAGGATCGACGGCTCCAAGCTGGCCGCCGGCTCCTGGCTGGCCGGGATCTACGGCAGCTACTGGACCGTCCAGAACCTCACTTTCCAGAACTCCCCGGCCCAGGGATTCGTCGTCACCTCGTCCACCGGCGGCGTCTTCAAGAACCTGGTCACGGCCGGCAACGGGGACTCCGGGTTCACCCTGCGCGGCGACGACACCGTCGGCAACCTCGTGCAGAACCTGGACAGTCACGGCAACTACGACGCGGCCGGGCACGGCCAGAACGCGGACGGCATCGCCATCAAGTTCGGCTCCGGTAAGGGCAACAAGATCACCGGCGCCCGTCTCTACAACAACTCCGACGACGGCCTCGACCTGTGGCAGTTCTCCACGCCGGTCACCGTCGAGCACTCCTGGGCCTTCGGCAACGGCAAGAACCGCTGGAACGACTCCGCGTTCGAGGGCAACGGCAACGGCTTCAAGCTGGGCGGCGGGGGCGTCGCCGTCGCGCACGTCGTCAACAACAACGCGGCCTGGGACAACACGCTGAACGGCTTCACCGAGAACTCCAACACCGGCGCGATCGTCCTCAACCGCAACACCGCGTACTCCAACACCGAGGCCGGCTTCTACTTCGCCACCGGCAAGGCGCGGCTCGCCCGCAACCTCGCGGTGAGCAACAAGGGCGGGCTGTCCAAGCGGGGTTCGTCGACCGTGTCGGCCGCCAACAACTGGGACAGCGGGGTGTCCACGCCGTCGTTCGTCTCCAAGGACGCCACGACCGCGTACGGGGCGCGGACGTCGGACGGTTCGCTGCCGGCGACCACGTTTCTGACCACCGGGTCGACGACGATCGGTTCCACCATGAACTGAGCGGCGAAAAAGCCCCCGCCTGACCAAGGGCGGGGGCCTTCCGCTGCCGGCCGGAGAGGGGCTCAGGCCAGCAGGTCGACGCAGTCGAAGGACGTGCCCGGGCTCAGGAACGCCGTACCGCTCGAACCGCTCACGATGTTCAGCTTCAGGACGTTGTACTGCGAGACGTCCGTCTTCCAGGCGCTCGCCGGGACGCTGTAGGTGAACGTGTGGTTGTTGCCCCGGTACGAGCCCGTGGTGAGGGAGCGGGTGGCGGGCTGCGCGGGGGCCGCCGGGACCGCCGACACCCAGTCGTTCACCGTTACCCGCGGGCGGCCGTTCGCGAAGGCGTCCGTGACACCGATCCGGAGCGTGTGCGCGGCCGCCGCCTGCTCCTTCGTCAGCCTGAAGTAGATCAGGACACCGTCGTTGACGTCCTTCCAGACGTACGCCGGGAAGGACGTGGCGGGGTCTTCGCCGCCGATCGTGACGTTGCCGGTCCACTTGGCCGCGCGGGCGTCGGACGGATGCGCGTACGTCATGAGCGCGGCGTTCTTGAACTCGCCGGGCGTGCCGTCCCAGTCGCCGAGGCGCCAGAGCGTCTTCGCCGCGGACGGGTCGCCGGTGATCGAGAGGGTGTGCAGGCTGGTCGTGGCGCCTGCCGTCACCTTCACCTCCCGGGTCAGCACGGCCAGTTCGCCCTTGAAGACGGTCAGCGTGTACGTCCCGGGCAGCATCCCCTTGCAGGAGAACGCGCCGGTACCGGCCGCCGCCCTCGCCCAGTACTGGGCGTCCTTGTTGGCGAAGCCGACCGTGTAGGCGTACTTCGCGTCCATGCCCTTCAGGCCCACGCCCGCCACCTTGCCGCGCCCCGCCGTGCCGACCCAGCCGGTGATGCCGAGGCCGTCCACCCAGGAGGTGTCCAGCCGGTCGTGGAAGAGGGACGGGGAGGGCGAGCCGCCGTCGGTGAAGGCCAGGACGTACGGACCCTGCAGACCGAACCGTTCCGGCTCCGTCTGGGCCTCGTTGTAGTGCAGGATCTCGTAGAGGCCCGCGCCCTTGTCGTTGGAGTGGCGCAGCAGGGAGCGGTAGAAGGGGCCGCCCGAGGCCTTCTCGTGGCCGGAGCGGACCAGGTACAGGCCGACCGAGCCCGTCGTGAAGCCCACGTGGTCGTAGTCGATGGTGCGCTTGCCCGAGTAGTGCTTGGAGTGAGTGGTGCCGTCGGCCCGCTTCCAGACGTCCCCCGCCTCGATGATCGTGTCCGAGGCCTCGATCCAGGAGTCCGGGCCGGTGTTGGGGAACAGGCCGGGCTTCAGACGGACGATGTACCGGGTCGCGGTGAAGGAGGCGTCGGCCTTGTCCGTCCACAGGTAGACGTTGTTCTGGCCGCTGCGGGCGGCGTACCACTGGGTGATCGCGCCGTGGACGACCTTGACCAGGATCGTGGAGCCCGACTGCCTGACGGTGACCGTGGAGGCGCCGAGGCCGGACTCGACGTGCGAGTGCTTGCCGCCGTACCCCTCGTACTCCTTGCCTTTGTAGACGAGGGAGGTGAGGTCGCCGGTCGTCTTGGAGACCTTGAAGACGAGCGAGGCCCCGGTGTCGACGACGTAGTCCTTGCCGTCGTCCCGGTAACCGAAGGACGCGGCGGACGCCGACGAGAGCAGGCCGGCCCCGCCCGCGACGGCGGCGCCGGTGGCGGCGACGCCGATCGCGGAGGCTCCGAGCACGCGTCGGCGCGTGAGGTGTCGTCTCCTGTGCGTGCTCATGGGGGCTGCTCCGTGGTTCTTTGAAGGTTCACTCACTTGTACGTGATGGCAGATGACGAGAAGACGCAGGTGGTTCCGTCCGCACCCGTACCGATTTCGGTCGGCTCCTTGCCGGTGTTGTTGCCCTTGAAGCGCACGCAGGTCTTGACCTTCTTCTTCGGGTCGTTCTGGATGCGGATCTTCGACAGGGTGGCGGTGTCGCCGTAGTTGGCGTTGACGCCGACGATCGCCTTGAGGGGGGCCACCACGTCGATGTCGCTCAGCACGATCGTGCGCTTGTACTGCGTCTTGCAGTTGCCGCAGGAGCGCACCAGCTTGCCGGAGTTCTCCACCCGGAAGCCGGTCACGGTCAGCTTGCCGGCGCCGTTGAACTGCAGCACCTTGTCGTCGGCGTTCTTCGCGCCACCGCCGACGACCTTGTACACGGCCGACGACGACGTCCCCTTGAAGCTGGCCGCGTCCTCACCGACGTCCAGCCACCACACGTTCTGCAGCGTGCAGGAGCCCTTGCAGTGGACGCCGTCCGCCGCCGGGGTCCCGATGATCACGTTCTTCAGGACCGCGCCGTCCGCCAGTTCGAAGAGCGCGCCCTGCGACTCGTCCTGGTCGGAGGTGCCCAGCGCGCCCTTGCCGAAGAACTTCCGCAGCCCGCCGTCGTAGGTACCCGAGACCTTGATCGTCGAGGAGACGGCCTTGCTGCCGGTGGCCGTGGGCCAGGCGGTCGCGGCACCCGCCGAGGACAGCAGCGTCGTGGTGACGACCGCCGCGCCGGTGAGGCCCAGAGCGGTGGAGCCCGCGATGAGCGCCCGCCGCTTGGTGACCTTGCGGCGGTGCCGGACGCGCGGCTGTGCTGAAGCAGTCATGTACCGATTCCTCAGATGGTGGTGACTCTTGCGCTGTGTGGTCGCCACCGGTGAGGAAGGGGTTGCCGCTGTGCCGGAAGTTTTTTGTGAGGTCTTCTACGAGTCGCCGTCGTTTGCGTCGTGGGAGGCGAAGTCGCCGCCCAGCAAGCGGGCCTCGGCGTCCGACTCGCCGGTGATGACGTAGCTGTCGCCGGCGGCGTCCCGGCCGCCGCGGTCGTGGTCGTACTGCCCGGCGAACACCCACTCGCCCGCGGGGACCGTACGGCCCTCCTTGAGCACCCAGGTGTAGACCAGGAAACCGTCCTGCTCGGTGACCGTGAGCGTGAAGTCGTCCTCGGGCAGCGAGCGCCAGGCCCCGGCCGAGGAGACCCCGCCGGTCTGAGCGATCCTCAGCTGCACGGTGAGCGCGGTCACTTCCTGCTTAGCCTTCAGCGTGACGTTGCTCTGCGCCCAGAAGTCGTTGCTGTGCGGATCCACCGAGCCGTCCGACCAGAGCGGCCCGTCGTCATCGTCGTCGGTGCCCGGCAGCAGGGCGACGGCCGGCGCGGAGGACCTCGCCGGGGCGGAGGGCGTCGGGGAACCGCTCGGCTTCGCCGTCTTCCCGGTGTCACCGCCGGACCCGGAGCTCGGGGTGGCCTTCGGGGAGGCCGGCGGCCGGCTCGTCGCGTCCGGGGACTCCACCGGCGGCGAGGAGACGGCGACCGTCTGCGGCGACGACGTGTCGTCCTTCACCGCGGACGCCACCGCGTAGCCACCGACCGCGAGCATGCCCGCGACCGCTGCCGTGGCGCCCACGATCCGCGTCCAGCCCCAGACCGGCGGGCGGGTCGCGCGGTGCGCGCGCCGGTCCTGGCCCGTCACCTCGCCCGCCATGCCGCGCTCGACCCGGGCGAGGATGCGCTCCCGGTTCGGCTCGTACGCCTCGGCCGCCTCGTGCAGCCGGGCGCGCAGTCCGTCGTGCACGTCCCGCTGCATGGTCATCGGTCCCTTCCCGAGGCCTCGCCGGTGCGGGCCATCGCATGCACCTTGAGAGGAGCTCCCTTGGCGCCGAGCAGCTTCTGCAACTCGGCCATTCCCTTCGAGGTCTGGCTCTTCACCGTACCGACCGAGACCCCGAGGGCGAGCGCGGTGTCCTTCTCCGAGAGGTCGAAGGCGTGCCGGAGCACCACGCAGGCCCGTTTGCGGAAGGGGAGTCTACGCAGCGCGGACTGGACGTCCACCACGCCCGCCACATCGGGGTTCTCCGACTTCTCCTCGCGCTGCGACCAGAACAGGGCGATTCTGCGGCGCTCGCGGACGGCGCTGCGGATCCGGGTGCGGGCCAGGTTGGCGACGACGCCACGGGCGTACGCCACCGGATGGTCGGCCGCGCGCACCCGGTCCCAGCGGTTCCACAGCGCGAGGAGCGCGTCCGCCGCCAGGTCGTCGGCGGCGTCCGCCTCACCGGTCAGGAGGTGGGCGAGACGGGCCAGTTCGGCGTAGTGGCGATCGAAGAAGGCATGGAATTCCACGGAGGCGGCGTCGTCGACGACTGTGCCCACGGGTGACCTCTTCTCGGTGCGTCTTTCGGCACCTGTACGAAGGCGCCGGCGGTGCATGACTGTGCCTGTCATGTGAATGACATGGGGATGTCCCGAGGAGGAGTCGGGACGAGATCCGGAAGCGTAGCAGTGATCATCCGCATGCTCTGGTACTGGGGTTCGAACATCATGGGGCACCCCGAGCTGGGACGCAGCCCGATTCCGTAACACGGCGAAAACCTGAGGAGGGTTCGACGGGGGAACAATCCAGCCAGCATCCGCAGACCGTTCTTCCAGGCAGCGAGGAGCAGTACGTCATGTCCGAGACGAAGAAGGTGGCCGCCACCTCGAGCGCACCGCCACCTGCGGTGAACGGCATCGACCGGTTCTTCAGGATCTCCGAACGGGGCTCCACCTTCGGCCGGGAGATACGCGGCGGCTTCGCCACGTTCTTCACGATGGCCTACATCCTTGTCCTGAATCCCATCATCCTCGGCAGCGCGAAGGACAAGTTCGGCCACTCCCTGGACACCGTCCAACTCACCACCGCCACCGCCCTGGTGGCCGCGCTGATGACGATCGTCATGGGCGTCGGCGGCAACCTGCCGCTCGCCCTCGCCGCCGGCCTCGGCCTGAACGCGGTGGTCGCCTTCCAGATCGCCCCGCTGATGAGCTGGGACGACGCGATGGGGCTCATCGTCCTGGAGGGCCTACTCATCTGCGTGTTGGTGGTGACGGGCCTGCGCGAGGCCGTCATGCACGCCATCCCGCAGCCGCTGAAGCAGGCGATCAGCGTCGGCATCGGCCTGTTCATCGCCTTCATCGGCTTCGTCGACGCCGGCTTCGTCAGCCGGATCCCCGACGCCGCGAACACCACGGTGCCGGTCCAGCTCGGCGGCACCGGCACCCTCTCCGGCTGGCCGGTCCTCGTCTTCTGCCTCGGCGTGCTGCTGACCGTCGCGCTGCTCGCGCGCAAGGTAAAGGGCGCGATCCTGATCAGCATCGTGACCATGACCGTGCTCGCGATCGTCGTCAACTCCCTCGCCGACATCAAGTCCTGGGGCCTGACCACGCCGTCCTGGCCCGACCGGCTCGTCGACACCCCCGACTTCGGCCTGATCGGACACTTCAGCCTGTTCGGCGCGTTCGGCGAGACCGGCGTCATCACCGTGGTCCTGCTGGTCTTCACCCTCCTCCTGTCCGACTTCTTCGACACCATGGGCACGGTCGTCGGCATCAGCGCGGAGGCCGGACTGCTGGACGAGAAGGGCCAGGTGCCCCACCTGGGCCGGGTGCTGCTGATCGACGGCGCGGCCGCGGTCGCCGGCGGCGCGGCCTCCTCGTCCTCCGCGACCTCCTACATCGAGTCCGCGGCCGGCGTCGGCGAGGGGTCGCGCACCGGCTTCTCCAACCTGGTCACCGGCGGTCTGTTCGGCCTCGCCCTGTTCCTGACCCCGCTCCTGACCATCGTCCCGCTCCAGGCGGCGGCCCCGGCCCTGATCGCCGTCGGCTTCCTGATGATGACCCAGGTCAAGAGCATCGACTGGGACAGGTACGAGATCGCCGTCCCGGCGTTCCTCACCATCGCCGTGATGCCGTTCACCTACTCGATCACCAACGGCATCGGCGCGGGGTTCCTGGCCTACGTCCTGATCAAGACGGTTCTCGGCAGGGCGAAGGAGGTCCACTGGCTGCTGTGGGGGGCTTCGGCGCTGTTCGTGGTGTACTTCGCGATCGACCCGGTCGAGCAGATCCTGGGCGTGAAGTGAGAGGTCGCCGCGCGGCCGGTGCGGGTGTCGCCGTGGCCGGCCGCGCGGCCCGCCCTGGACGGGCTAACCCAGGGCCGCTTTCATCATGGCCCTCGCGACCGGGGCGGCCAGCCCGTTACCGCTGACCTCGGACCGGGCCGCGTCCGACTGTTCCACCACCACCGCCACGGCCACCTCCTTGCCGTCGGCCTTCCCGTACGACGTGAACCAGGCGTACGGCGCCTTGCTGTTGTTCTCGCCGTTCTGGGCCGTGCCCGTCTTGCCGCCCACGGTGACACCGTCGATGAGCGCGTTGGTGCCCGTCCCCTTCTCCACCACCGTCTGCATCGCCGACTGCAGCTGCTCGGCGGTGGAGGAGCTGACGATCCGTGTGGTGGACGCCTCGTCGTCGTAGTCCTCGAGCACGTCACCACCGCTGTCGGTGATCTGCGCGACCATGTGCGGCGCGACCAGCTCCCCGCCGTTGGAGATCGCGGCCGACACCATGGCCATCTGCAGCGGCGTCGCGGTCACGTCGAACTGGCCGATGCCGGTCAGCGCCGTGGACGACTCGTCCATGCCGGAGGGGTACACGCTCGGGTACGCCCGCACCGGCACGTCCTGGCCGTCGTCGTTGAAGCCGAACTTCTCCGCCATCGCCTTCAGTTTGTCCTGCCCCAGCTGCACGGCCATGTGCGCGAACACGTTGTTGCAGGAGTACTGCAGCGCCACCCGGATCGAGGCGTTCTCACAGGGCGCGGAGGTGTTCTCGTTCTTCAGCACCGTCCGGGTGCCCGGCAACGTGTACGGGTCCTCGCTGTCCGTCCTCTCGTCCACCGAGGAGTACAGCCCGTCCTCCAGCGCGGCCGCCGCCACCACCAGCTTGAACGTCGAACCCGGTGCCAGCGGCTGCCGCAGCGCCCGGTTGACGAGCGGCTTGCCGGAGTCCGCGTTCAGCTTCTTCCAGGCCGTGCCGGCGGTGTTGGCGTCGGTGAGCGAGGACGGGTCGTACGACGGCGTCGACACGACCGCGAGGATCTCGCCGGTCGCCGGATCGATCGCGACCGCCGCGCCCTTCTTGTCGCCGAGCGCGTCGTACGCCGCCTTCTGCACGTCCGGATCGATCGTCGTGATCACGTCGCCGGGGTCGGCGCGCCGGTCGGTGACCGTGTCCATCACGGTCTTCAGCCGGCTGTCCGTCCCGTTGAGCAGGTCGGCGTAGATGCCCTCCAGCTGGGTGGGGGCGTAGGCCTGCGAGGCGTACCCCGTCACCGCCGCGTAGAGCTCGCCGTCGGTGTACGTGCGCTTGTATCTGAGGTCGCCGCCCGAGGTGGCGGCGGAGCCGGTGACGGCCTTCCCGGCCACGATGATGTTCCCGAGCGGCTCCGCGTACGTCTCGATCGCGTTGCGCCGGTTGTCCGTGTCGTCCGCGAGTGCCCGGCCCTCGTAGAACTGCACCCAGGTCGCCCGGATCAGCAGGGCGAACACCAGCAGCAGCGCGAAGACCGAGGCGCGCCTGATCGTCTTGTTCATTGCGACCAGGAAGACGAGCGGGGCGAACGGGATCGTTCCATCCGCCCGGCTTTCTCATCGTATGTTCATCGGGGCGGAGTCAGTTCTCCAGCCGCAGCACGACCTCGTCGATCTCCTCGCCGCGCGCCGCGGCGTACCCCGTGGCCCGCGCGGTCAGGTGGAACCCGCACTTGCCGAGCACCCGCAGGGAGCCGGCGTTGTCCGCCGCCGCCCGCGCGTACAGCGGCCGCTCCGGCACCTCGGCGAGCAGGGCGCGCAGCGCGGCCGTCGCCACGCCCCGCCCCCAGTAGGCGCGGTCCACCCAGTACGTGACCTCGCGTTCGCCGGGCTCGCCGTAGACCGCCGCGTGCCCCACGACGTCCCCGTCGGCCAGCACCGTGCGGACCAGGGCGGAGGACCTGACCCGTTTCCAGTGGGCCTCGAAGGCGGCTTGGTCGGCGGGGTCCTCCGGGGTGAACGCGGCCATCCGAAGGGCCTCGGGGTCGTTCATCTGCCGGTAGAACACCGGCAGATCACTGTCGTGGACCGGGCGCAGGGCGATCTCCATGCCCCAGAGCCTACGTCCGTCCGGCTCAGAGCCGGCGGGTCGCCAGCGTCAGCCGGTCCCGCGCGTCGAACAGGGCGTCCTTCACCAACTGCTCGTGCGCCGGGGTCAGCCGGGCCACCGGCACCGAGCAGCTGATCGCGTCCCGGGCCGGGGTGCGGTACGGGATCGCCACGCCGAAGCAGCGCAGGCCCAGGGTGTTCTCCTCGCGGTCCACGGCGAAGCCCTGCTCGCGGACCTGGTGCAGCTCCTCGATGAGCTTCTCGCGGTCCGTGATCGTGTGCTCGGTGAGCGCCGGGAGCGTCTCCGGGAGCATCTTGCGGACCTGCTCGTCGGTGTACGTGCTCAGCAGCGCCTTGCCCAGGGACGTGGAGTGGGCGGGCAGCCGGCGGCCGACGCGGGTGAAGGGGCGCAGATAGTGCTGGGACTGGCGGGTGGCGAGGTAGACGACGTTGGTGCCGTCGAGCCGGGCCAGGTGGATGGTCTCCGTCGTGTCGTCCGAGAGCCGGTCCAGGGTCGGCCGGGCCGACGCGACGACCTCGTCGCCGTCGATGTAGGAGGTGCCGACGAGCAGCGCCCGCACCCCGATGCCGTACCGCGTGCCGGTGGCGTCCGTCTCGACCCAGCCCAGCTCCACGAGCGTGCGCAGCAGCATGTAGAGGCTGGACTTGGGGTAGCCGACGGCCTCCTGGACCGCCGCGAGGGAGTGCATGCCGGGGCGACCGGCGAAGTATTCGAGCAGCTCAACCGTCCGCACCGCGGACTTGACCTGGGACCCGCCCCCCGTCTCGCCAGCCGACATCGCCCTTGACCCCTTCGTTCGACGAGAAGCTGAAGTTATAGTCTCCAACAGCATATTCACCATGAGAGACGCTGTTCAGTATATCGAACATCCCTGGTGGATGAGCCAGTACCTGACGTGGCCAGTAAGCAAGCGTGGAGGGACCCGCGGTGGCAGCAGCACCAGTCTGGAGTGTCGACCCCCGTACCGGGAAGCAGCGTGAACAGGTTGCGGTGGAGGCCACGGCCCAGGAGGTGGACACCGTGGTCCGCGCCGCGCACGCCGTCCGGGACTCCCTCGCCGACCGCACCGTCCGCGCGGCCTTCCTGCGCACGGCCGCGGACAGGCTGGAGACGGCCAAGGACCAGCTGGTCGAGGTCGCCGACGCCGAGACCGCGCTCGGCCCGGTACGGCTGAACGGCGAGCTCGCCCGCACCTGCTACCAGCTGCGCGCGTTCGCCGGCATCGTCGACGAGGGCGCCTTCCTCGACGTCGTCATCAACCACCCCGACGACAGCGCCACCCCGCCCGTCCCGGACCTGCGCCGCTACAAGGTGCCGCTCGGTGTGGTCGCCGTCTACTCGGCTTCCAACTTCCCCTTCGCCTTCTCCGTCGCCGGCGGCGACACCGCGAGCGCGCTGGCGGCCGGCAACCCCGTCGTCGTCAAGGCGCACCCCGACCACCCGGGGCTGTCCGAACTGGTCGCCAAGGTGCTGCGGACGGCAGCGGCCGCGCACGGCATCCCCGCGGACGTCGTCGGTCTCGTGCACGGCTTCGACGCGGGCGTCGAGCTGATCAGGCATCCGCTGGTGGCCGCGGCCGGCTTCACCGGGTCCATCCGGGGCGGACGCGCGCTGTTCGACGCGGCGGCGGCCCGGCCGGTGCCGATCCCCTTCCACGGCGAGCTGGGGTCGCTGAACCCCGTCGTGGTCACCGAGGCGGCTGCCGCCGAGCGCGCGGAGGCCATCGGCGCCGGGCTCGCCGGATCGATGACCCTGGGCGTCGGCCAGTTCTGCGTCAAGCCCGGGCTGGTCCTCGTGCCCTCCGGCGCGGCCGGTGACGGGCTGGTCAAGTCGCTCACGGACGCGGTCAGCGACACCGAGGCCGGCGTCCTGCTCGACCACCGGATGCGGGACAACTTCATCTCCGGGGTCGCCGAGCGCGCGGAGCTTCCCGACGTCGAGTCGCCGGTGACGCCCGGCGCGGGCGGAGAGCACACCGTCAGCGCGGGCTTCCTGACGGTGCCGGCGGCCCGGCTGGCCGCCGAGGGCGAGCACGACCTGCT
This sequence comes from Streptomyces sp. NPDC000345, assembly GCF_042898825.1. Taxonomy (NCBI): domain Bacteria; kingdom Bacillati; phylum Actinomycetota; class Actinomycetes; order Kitasatosporales; family Streptomycetaceae; genus Streptomyces; species Streptomyces sp. NPDC000345. The sequence goes on along the minus strand of NZ_JBIAZE010000008.1, from coordinate 95,638 downwards.
GCTGGAGGAGTGCTTCGGCCCGGTCACCGTCGTGGCCCGCTACGAGGACGAGGGCGAGGTCAAGGCCGTTCTGTCGCGGCTGCCGGGCAACCTCACGGCGACCGTGCAGCTCTCCGACGACGAGGCCGCCGGGCAGGGGCGGGGCGGGGAGATCCTCGCCGAGCTGACGCCGCTGGCGGGCCGGGTCCTGGTGAACGGCTGGCCGACCGGTGTCGCGGTCGCCCCGGCCCAGCACCACGGCGGCCCGTACCCGGCGACCACCTCCACGTCCACCTCCGTGGGCGGGACGGCCATCGAGCGCTGGCTGCGGCCGGTGGTCTACCAGAACGCCCCCGAGGCGCTGCTCCCGCCGGAGCTGCGCGACGACAACCCGCTCGGCCTCCCCCGGCGCATGGACAACCGCCTCGAGCGCTGACCCCGGGTGGCGCGAGGAGAAGGGGGGACTGGGAAACTCTGCGCATGGACGTCGAGCTTCCCGAACTCCCCTTCTCCCTCCGTACCTACGGGCCCGACGGGCACTGGTCCCACGAGGACGGGGTGCTCACCGGGTGGGCGGGGCCCCGGCAGGACCGGTTCGTGCCGCCCACCGGGGAGGGCCTGGAGCCCGCGGCCGACGCGCCCCGGCTGCTCGGGGCGCCCGAGGGCGACTTCCAGCTGATCGCCCGGGTCACGGTCGGCTTCAACTCGGCCTTCGACGCGGGGGTGTTGTACGTCCACGTCGGTGAACGGGCCTGGGCCAAGCTCTGTCTGGAGTACTCCCCGGACGTGGCCACCGTCTGCACGGTCGTCACCCGGGGGCACTCCGACGACGCCAACTCCTTCACCGTGGACGGCAGTTCGGTCTGGCTGCGGGTGAGCCGCACCGGCCGCGCCTTCGCCTTCCACGCCTCCCGCGACGGCCGTCGCTGGACCTTCGTCCGGCTGTTCACCCTGGGCGAGGAGAAGGAGACCGGTGCCGCCCTGGTCGGCTTCATGACCCAGTCGCCGATGGGGGAGGGCTGTGTGGTGACGTACGACCACATCGAGTTCCGGGACAGCTGGCCGGACGACCTCAGAGACGGCAGCTGAGAAGGACTCGTCCTCCCGTCCGCACCCGGATCCCCGCCGGGCCGCCGTGCCGGCCCGGCACACCGTACAGGCCGTTCGCCGGTGCCGTGGTGCGCGGTCCCGCAGTGGTGCCGACGATTCCATGGGTGCCCGTCCGGCGATGACGTACGCCGGTGTCCGGGGCACATGAAGGAGCTGCACCGCACGGTGGGGCTGGTCCTCTCGGGCACTTCCACCTCGCCCAGGAGCTCGACTTCAACAGCGCCCGTCCGCCCCAGCTGACCGTGGGGAACTCGGGCGGGCCCCTGGACGACGGCCCGGTCGACACCAACGCGGAGCAGCAGTCCGTCGGCACGCCGTCGCAGCAGGTCCATGAGTCGGTCACCAAGCTGCGTTCCGGGGGCCTCGGGATCTTCGGATACGCGGACCTGCGCTATGACGGCACGACCTGGAACCTCGCCTTCCGTGACCGGACCGGCGACCTCCTGGACGGCAGATGCAGGCTGAGCACGAGCACCGACCACCGGACCTTCGTCTGTTAGGCCGGCGGGCCGGGGGCCGGGGGCCGGGGGCCGGGGAACCGGAACGGCTGCCTCCCCGTCCTTCGTTGCATGATCGCACACCGCACCCCCGCAGGCAGGGTGATCCGTACCGTCGTGCCCGCCGAGGCCGAGGCCGTCGTGGCCCTGCACGCGCGCGCCCGGGCGACCTACTACCCCGAGGGGACCCCGCAGGACGGTACCGACTGGCTCGCCAACTGGCGCACGGCCATCGAGCGGCCCGAGGGCACCGTGCTCTGCGTCGTCGAGCAGGGCCGGATCGTGGGCCTCGCCTCCTTCCGGGTGCCGGAGGACACCGGTGCGGAAACGGTCAAGCTGTTCCAGTTCCACGTCGACCCCGATCACTGGCGCTCCGGCATCGGCACGGCCCTGCACACGGCGTGCGTGGAGCAGTGGCGGGCGGACGGCCGTCGTACCGCCGTGCTCGACGTGCACGCCGGCAACCGCCGCGCCCAGGCCTTCTACGCACGCCAGGGCTGGTTCCCGGACCCGGAGAACCCGCCCGCCGAGGGAGATCACCACCTGTTCCTGCGCTTCTCCGTGAGCGGGGAATGAACCCCGCTGCTTGAACGTTCATGCACTCGGCGGAGGGAGCCTTCGTCCCCGTACGAGCTGGAGAGAGCCGAGAACATGCGCGTCGAGATCTGGTCGGACATCGCCTGTCCCTGGTGCTACGTGGGCAAGGCCCGCTTCGAGAAGGCGCTCGAGGCCTTCCCGCACCGCGACCGGGTCGAGGTCGTGCACCGCTCCTTCGAGCTCGACCCCGGACGCGCCAAGGACGACGTCCAGCCGGTGATCACGATGCTCACGCGGAAGTACGGCATGAGCGAGGCGCAGGCGCAGGCCGGTGAGGAGAACCTGGGCGCGCAGGCCGCCGCCGAGGGCCTCGACTACCGCACCCGGGACCGCGACCACGGCAACACCTTCGACATGCACCGGCTGCTGCACTTCGCCAAGGAGCACGGCAGGCAGGACGCGCTCATCCAGCTTCTCTACCGGGCGAACTTCGCCGAGGAGCGGTCCCTCTTCACCGAGGGCGACGAGCGGCTCGTGGAACTGGCCGTCGAGGCCGGCCTGGACGCCGAGGCCGCCCGCGCGGTGCTCGCCGACCCGGCCGCGTACGCCGACGACGTCCGCGCCGACGAGCGCGAGGCCGCGCAGCTCGGCGCCAACGGAGTGCCCTTCTTCGTGCTCGACCGCGCCTACGGCGTCTCCGGCGCCCAGCCCGCCGAGGTCTTCGCCCAGGCCCTCACCCAGGCCTGGGGCGACCGCTCCCCGCTGACGCTGGTCGACGAGGGCGGCGCGCAGGCGTGCGGGCCGGACGGGTGCGCGGTGCCGCAGCACTGAACGCGCAGGTCGGGGCGGATCCATAAGCGTTGCTTGGCACAACGACGAAGAAATCAGCAATGGACGGGGAGTTCCGCGGGCCCCACAGTGGACGCATGGAGACCTTCGAGAGCCTCGTCCGCGCCGAGTTCACCCCGAAGAACACCTACCTGAACACCGCGAGCAACGGACTGCTGCCGGCCCGTGCCGTGGCGGCCCTGCACGAGGCCGTCCGGCTGCGGGCCGACGGCAGGCCGCTGGGCCCGCTGTACGCCGACGTCGAGGAGGCCCGTGCCTCCTACGCGCGGCTCGCCGGGGTGCCGGCCGAGCGGGTGGCGGCCGGCGTCTCGGTCGCCGCCCACACCGCGGTGATCGCCGCCTCCCTGCCCGCCGGCGCGGAGGTCCTCACCGCCGAGGACGACTTCGCGTCCGTCCTCAACCCCTTCCACGTCCGCGGCGACCTCAAGGTGCGCGCCGTGCCCCTGGAGCGGATCGCCGAGTCCGTCCGCCCGGGCACCGCGCTCGTCGCGGTCAGCGCGGCGCAGTCCGCCGACGGCCGGATCGCCGACCTGCCCGCCCTGCGCGAGGCGGCCCGGGAGCACGGAGCCCGCACCTACGTCGACTTCTCCCAGGCCGCCGGCTGGCTTCCGATGGACGCCGACGCGTACGACTACAGCGCCGCGGTCTGCTTCAAGTGGCTGCTCGGCCCGCACGGGGCGGCCTTCCTCGTCGTCCCGGAGGACTTCGGCGGACTGACGCCGGTGCTGGCGGGCTGGGTCGCGGGCGAGCGGCCCTGGGACAGCTGCTACGGCCCCGTGACCGAACTCGCCCACTCCGCACGGCGGTTCGACCTCACCCACGCCCTGTTCACCTACGCCGGCCTGCGCCGCTCCCTCGAACTCGTCGAGGAACTCGGCGTGGACGCCGTCCGCGCCCACGACCTGGCCCTCGCCGACCGCTTCCGCACCGGACTCGCGGCCCTCGGCCACGAGCCGCTGCCCTCGCCCGGCTCCGCGATCGTCTCGGTGCCCGGACTCGGCCACCGCCAGCCCGACTTGAGCGAGGCGGGCATCGAGGTCTCCGACCGCGCGGGCAACCTGCGCGCTTCCTTCCACCTCTACAACACCCCGGCCGACGTCGACCGCCTGCTGGACGTGCTCTCGGGCTGACGGCCCGCGGGCGGGCGGCCGTGGCTCACCGGACCGGGGTGAAATCCCTCGCCCCGATGAACTCCGGCCGCCGCACGGGGGCCGCGAAGGGCTCGACGGCCGTGTTCTCCACGCTGTTGAACACGATGAAGACATTGCTGCGCGGGTACGGCGTGATGTTGTCGCCGGAGCCGTGCATGCAGTTGCAGTCGAACCAGGTCGCCGAGCCGGCCCGGCCGGTGAACAGCCGGATGCCGTGCTCGCCGGCCAGCGCGGTCAGCGCCTCGTCCGAGGGCGTGCCCGCGTCCTGCATCTGCAGGGACTTCTTGTAGTTGTCCTCGGGCGTGGCGCCCGCGCAGCCGAGGAAGGTCCGGTGCGAGCCCGGCATGATCATCAGGCCGCCGTTGGTGTCGAGGTTCTCCGTCAGCGCGATCGACACCGACACCGTCCGCATGTTCGGCAGACCGTCCTCGGCGTGCCAGGTCTCGAAGTCGGAGTGCCAGTAGAAGCCGCCGGCCCCGAAGCCCGGCTTGACGTTGATCCGCGACTGGTGGACGTACACGTCCGAGCCGAGGATCTGCCGGGCCCGTCCGACCACGCGCTCGTCGCGCACCAGGGCCGCGAACACCGGACTCAGCCTGTGCACCTCGAAGACGGAGCGGATCTCCTTGGAGCGGGGCTCGACGATCGACCGCTCGTCCGCCCGGATCTCCGGGTCGGCGACCAGCCGCTCCAGCTCCCGCCGGCAGACGGCGACCTCGTCGTCGCTGATGAGCTGCTCGACGGAGAGGAAACCGTCGCGCTCGTACGCCTGGAGATCGGCCGCCGGGATCGGGCCCGGGGTGCTGGGGGAGCCCCAGACGACGGGGTCCTGGCGGGGGACGGACACCTCGGTGGTGCCGCGGGTGGGATAGAGATCGGTGACGGTGGTCATGTGACGGTCACACCTCCTCGGGTTCGGTGAGCTCGGGCTCGGTGAGCAGGGGATAGACGCCGTTCTCGTCGTGGTCCTCCCGGCCCGTCACGGGCGGGTTGAACACGCAGAGGCAGCGGAAGTCCTCCAGGACACGCAGCGTGTGCCGCTCATGGCCGTCCAGGAGGTACATGGTCCCGGGAGTGATCGAGTGGGTCCTCCCGGTCTCGTGGTCGGTGAGCTCGGCGGCGCCTTCCACACAGACCACGGCCTCGATGTGGTTGGCGTACCACATCGACGTCTCGGTGCCGGCGTACAGAATCGTTTCGTGCAGGGAGAATCCGACGCGTTCCCGGGCGAGCACGATCCGCTTGCTCTCCCAGGTGCCGGACGCGGCCCGCACATGCCGGTCGGTGTTCTCGATGTCCTTGAAGGAACGGACGATCATGGGTCCCTCTCTGCTAGACGGTCTCGCGGACGGCGCGGGCGAGCATGCTCAGCCCCTCGTCCAGTTCCTCCGGGGTGATGGTCAGGGCGGGGAGCAGCTTGACGACCTCGCTCTCCGGACCGGAGGTCTCGATCAGCAGCCCCAGCTCGAAGGCGCGCCGCGCGACCCGCGACGCCCGCTCCTTCTCGTGGAACTCCAGGCCCCACACCAGACCGCGGCCCCGGTACTCCTTCACATCGGCGAGGTTCTCCTCGGTGATGGAGATCAGCGCCTGCTCCACCTGCTCGCCGCGCGCCCGGGTCTGCTTCTCCATCGCGGACCCGTCGGCCCAGTACGTCTCCAGGGCGGCCGTCGCCGTCACGAAGGCCGGGTTGTTGCCGCGGAAGGTGCCGTTGTGCTCGCCCGGCTCCCAGATGTCCAGCTCGGGCCGGAACAGGCACAGCGACATCGGCAGGCCGTACCCGCTGATGGACTTGGACACGGTGACGATGTCGGGCGTGACCCCGGCCTCCTCGAAGGAGAAGAAGGCCCCGGTGCGCCCGCATCCCATCTGGATGTCGTCGACGATCAGCAGCATGTCCTGCCGCTCGCACAACTCCTTGAGGGCGCGCAGCCATTCGGGCCGCGCCACGTTGATCCCGCCCTCGCCCTGCACGGTCTCGACGATCACCGCGGCGGGCTTGTTGAGCCCGGACCCCTGGTCCTCGAGCAGCCGCTCGAACCACAGGAAGTCGGGGACGGTCCCGTCGAAGTAGTTGTCGAAGGGCATGGGCGTGCCGTGCACCAGCGGTATCCCGGCCCCGGCCCGCTTGAAGGCGTTGCCGGTGACGGCGAGCGAGCCCAGCGACATCCCGTGGAAGGCGTTGGTGAACGACACGATCGCCTCGCGCCCCTTCACCTTGCGGGCCAGCTTCAGCGCGGACTCCACCGCGTTGGTGCCGGTCGGCCCCGGGAACATGACCTTGTACGGCAGGTCGCGCGGCCGCAGCACCAGGTCCTGGAACGTCTCCAGGAACGACCGCTTGGCGACGGTCGACATGTCGAGCGCGTGGGTGACCCCGTCGCGCAGCAGATAGTCGATCAGCGCCCGTTTCAGCACGGGGTTGTTGTGGCCGTAGTTGAGGGACCCGGCGCCGGCGAAGAAGTCGAGGTACCGGTGGCCGTCCTCGTCGTACATGAGGCTGCCCTGCGCACGGTCGAAGACGGCGGGCCAGCCGCGGCAGTAGCTGCGCACCTCGGACTCGAGGGTCTCGAAGACGCTGAGATCGGGCTGGGTGATGGTCACGACGAATCGCTCCTCGGTGTGGGGGAGGGAGGGGTCAGCGGGCGTGGGAGAGGGGGCCGATGCGGTACAGCACCTCGGGGTCGTGCGGCCCGTCCGGGAACAGTCCGGCCCCGAACAGCACCTCACGGGTGACGTCCGCCCCGTGCCGGGCGGCGTACGAGGTGAACAGCCGCTCCGAGGCGGTGTTCCCCGGCGTGATGGTGGTCTCGACGGCGGTGAGCGGACGCTCGGCGGCGAGCCGTGCCGTCAGCCCGTCGAGCAGCGAGGCGGCGAGACCGCGGCCCCGGTACGCGGCGTCGACGGCCACCTGCCAGACGAGCAGGGTGTGGGGCTCCGCCGGCCGTACGTATCCGGTGACGAAGCCGACCGGAGTGCCGTCCTCGGCGCGCGCCACGGCCGAGGTGCCGGCGAAGTCGCGGCACCACAGCAGATAGCTGTAGGACGAGTTCAGATCCAGGTTTCCGGATTCCTTGGCAATACGCCAGAGTGCGGCCCCGTCTGCCACGGAGGGGCGGTCGATGCGGAGGTCTGCTTGTGCGGCAGTCATGCGGAAGGAACCTACCCAGCGAAATTCAAAAACGCATGGAGAGGGCGTGGGGATTCCGTGGTGCCCCTGGGGCTGGGTGTCGTTATGCGGCTTTTGCGGTGGGGCAAAAGCCGCATAACGCCTCGCTTGTGCAATGCGTCACGCGCGGGTAATCGGTCGGAAATCTTCTGCGTTTAGCCGCAGGCGATCCGGGCAGGAGAACTTGGGAAAGCCATCCCGGAGCGGAATTGAATGAGTAACGGTGAATTCAGGCTCCGATGACCCCGTCGATGCGCTCCCGGAGAATGTCCGCGTGACCGTTGTGCCGGGCGTACTCCTCGACGAGGTGAATGAGCACCCAGCGCAGACTGACCACGGTCCCGGCCATCGGCCCGTCGGTGATCCGCCCGGGCTCCTCCGGCGACCGCCCGGCGATCAGCTCACGCCCCCGCGCGACCTCGCGCCGCCAGATTTCCAGGGCCTCGTCGAGCCCCCGCTCCGGGTGCAGGGCGTACCCGGTCTCCTCCTCGAAGACCGGCGGTACGTCGAGACCGGCGAACACCCGCTGGAACCAGTTCCGCTCCACCTCGGCGAGATGCTGGACCAGCCCGAGCAGCGTCAGTGCGGACGGCGCCGCCGACGCCGTCCGCACCTGCTCGTCGTCCAGCCCCGCGCACTTGAGTTCCAGCGTGGCCCGGTGGAAGTCCAACCAGCTCTCCAGCATGGGACGTTCCTCACCGGTCAGCAGGGGGACCGGGCGGCCGTCGGGAAGCCTCTGGGACGTGTCGCTGCTCATCCGGCGAGCATGTCACGCCAGCCGGCGCAGCCCCCGACGGCGGGGCTCCCGGGGGTGGGGCTCCCGGGGGTGGGGCTCCCGGGGGTGGGGCTCACGGGGTGGGCAAGGGCTATGCCCACGCCTCCTCCGCCGCGCGCAGCGCCCCCGCCACGTCCACGTCGAGTCCCTTCTCCGCCAGCGCGGCGCCCAGCGCCACCAGGCTGCCCCGCACCGCACCGGGTGCCGCGGCCACGCCGTAGTGGTTGACCCGGATCATCTCCTTGGCCAGCGCGCCCCCACCCGCCGCCAGCGGCAGCGCGGGATCCATCGCCAGCGCCCGGGCCACCAGCTCCGACGCCGGCACCTCCGAGGGCGCCCTCAGCGTGGTGGCGACCGGCGCCGCCTCCGCCGCCTCGTACACGTAGGGCTCCAGACCGCCGCCCAGCGCCGCCGCCCCCGCGCGCGTCGCCGCCGCGGCGGCCGCGTGCCGGCCCATCACGGAGTCCAGCCCCTCCGCCTCGATCCGCCGCACACACGCCTCCAGCGCCAGCATCTCCAGCTGCGCCGGTGCGTGCGGCAGCGCCGTGCGGCCCCCGTCGACCCACCGCTCCTTCCAGTCCAGCAGGGAGAGGTACGAGCGACGCGGCGCCCTCGGGTTGGCCGCCATCCGCGCCCAGGCCCGCTCGCTCACCGACACCGCCGACACCCCCGCGGGCCCGCCCATCGCCTTCTGGGCGCCGATCACGCACAGGTCCACACCCCACGCGTCCGGCAGCACCGGCTCGGCCCCGACGGAGGCCACGGCGTCCAGGTAGAACAGCGCGCCCCGCTCCCGCACCACCTCGCCGATCTCGGCCACCGGGTTGGTGTTGCCGGTCGCCGCCTCCGCGTGCACCAGCGAGACGAAGTCGATCTCCGGGTGCTCGGCGAAGGCGTCCCGGATCCGCGCGGCCGAGACCGCCGTGTGGAAGGGCACCGCCAGATCGATCACCGTGGCACCGCAGTCCCGCAGCCAGTCGCCGAAGGTCTGCCCGTAGGGGCCGGTGATGACGTTCAGCGCGGTCGTGCCGGGGCCGGCGGTCCCCCGGATCGCCCCTTCCAGCGGCAGCAGCGCCTCGCCCTGCATGATCACGACGTCCTGCTCGGTGCCCAGCAGCCACGCGACCCGGTCCTCGATCGACGCGAAGCGAGCGGCACTCAGCGGGGCCAGGTCCAGGAACGGGTGCGTCACGACGGTGCTCTCTCTTCACTCAGGGGGTAGAGGTCACGAGAGTAACCGGCAGATCCCGCACGACCCTTCCGACTCCCGCCCCCACTCCCGGCGATGACTTCTTAGGTCAGACCGCCTCGCAGCCATCGGTTTGGTTTGAGACACCCAAACTTCTCCTTATAATCGGAACCCACAGTTCCCTTACAGGAAGGCCCGCCGTGAACACGCTCCCCGGGCGACGGACCCGCGTCCTGGCCGCCACCACCGCGACGGCCGGGCTGATGCTCGTGGCCGCCTGTACCTCCAGTGACGACGGAGGCAGCGGCTCCAAGACCGCGGCGGGAGGGGTCGAGCTCGTCAAGGCCGGCCGGCTCACCACCTGCACCCACCTGCCCTACCCGCCCTTCCAGTCGGAGATCGACGGCAAGGTGCAGGGCTTCGACGTCTCGCTGATCGACCTCGTCGCCGAGGACCTCGGCGTGAAGCAGCAGATCCTGGACACGCCCTTCGAGAACTTCAAGACCGGCGCCTTCCTCAACTCCGGCGAGTGCGACCTGGCCGCGGCCGGCATGACCATCACCGAGGAGCGCAAGAAGAACGTCGACTTCTCCGACCCGTACTTCGACGCCACCCAGGCCGTCCTGGTCGACAAGAACGCCGGCGTCGGCTCCCTGGCCGAGGTGAAGTCGGAGAAGGTCAAGCTGGGCGCCCAGGCCCAGACCACCGGCGAGGACTACGCCAAGAGCCAGGGCTTCGACCCGGTCTCCTTCGAGTCCTCCGACGCCGTCCTCAACGGCCTGCGCACCGGCCAGGTCAAGGCCGTGATCATCGACTACCCGGTCGTCCAGGGGTGGCTGAAGGACAAGGCCAACGCCGACGCCTTCAAGGTCGTCGACAACCTCAACACCGGTGAGCAGTACGGGTTCACGGTGAGGAAGGGCAACGCCGAGCTTCTCGCCGCCGTGAACAAGGCCCTCGCCGACGCGAAGGCCGACGGCACGTACAAGAAGCTGTACGAGAAGTGGATCGGCCCCTACGACGAGTCGGCCGCGTCGCCCTCCGCGTCATGACCGGAACCGGCGCAGAACTCCAGCCCCGGAAAAAGGGCCTGACCAGGCGCCAGAAGCGGCGGCTCTCGCGCGGCGCCCAGTACGTCGTCTTCGTCGCGGCCGTGATCGCCTTCGCGGTCTCGGCCGACTGGGACCGGCTGAAGAACCAGTTCGCCCAGGGCGACATCGCGCGGCAGATGTTCCCCGACGTCATCACGCTGGCGCTGAAGAACACCGTGCTGTACACGCTGTCCGGCTTCGCCGTCGGACTCGTGCTCGGCATGGTGATCGCGCTGATGCGGCTGTCGTCGGTGGGGCCCTACCGCTGGTTCGCCGGCGTCTACATCGAGATCTTCCGCGGCCTGCCCGCCCTGCTGATCTTCATCTTCATCGGCGTGGCCGTGCCGCTGGCCTTCCCGGGCACGGAGATCGTCGGCGGCACCTACGGCAAGGTCGCCCTCGCGCTCGGTCTGGTGGCGGCCGCGTACATGGCGGAGACGATCCGCGCGGGCATCCAGGCCGTGCCGAAGGGGCAGCTGGAGGCGGCCCGGTCGCTGGGCTTCTCGCCCGCCCGGGCCATGGTCTCGATCATCATCCCGCAGGCGTTCCGGATCATCCTGCCGCCGCTCACCAACGAGCTGGTCCTGCTGTTCAAGGACTCCTCGCTGGTGCTGTTCCTCGGGGTCACCCTGGAGGAGCGGGAACTGTCCAAGTACGGGCGCGACCTGGCCAGCCAGACCGCCAACTCCACGCCCATCCTGGTCGCCGGCCTGTGCTACCTGCTGGTGACCGTCCCGCTCGGCTTCGTCGTGCGCCGCATGGAGGCCAAGGCCCAGGAGGCCGTGCGATGAACCGACCGGAGATCCAGGTCAGGGACCTGCACAAGTCGTTCGGCGCCAACGAGGTCCTGCGGGGCATCGACCTGGAGATCGGCCAGGGCGAGGTCGTCTGTGTGATCGGCCCGTCCGGCTCGGGCAAGTCGACCCTGCTGCGGTGCGTCAACCTCCTGGAGGAGCCGACCAGCGGCCAGGTCTTCGTCGGCGGCACCGAGGTCACCGACCCGGACGTCGACATCGACGCCGTACGCCGCCGTATCGGCATGGTCTTCCAGCAGTTCAACCTCTTCCCGCACCTCTCGGTCACCGAGAACCTCACGCTCCCGCAGCGCCGGGTGCTCAGGCGCGACAAGGCGACCGCCGCGAAGGTGGCCGCCGAGAACCTGGAGCGCGTGGGCCTGTCCGAGAAGGCGGACGCCTACCCCTCCTCGCTCTCCGGCGGCCAGCAGCAGCGCGTCGCGATCGCCCGGGCGCTCGCCATGGGGCCCGAGGTGATGCTGTTCGACGAACCGACCTCGGCGCTCGACCCCGAGCTGGTGGGGGACGTCCTGGCCGTCATGCGCGTGCTCGCGCACGAGGGCATGACCATGATGGTCGTCACGCACGAGATGACCTTCGCCCGCGAGGTGGCCGACCGGGTCGTCTTCATGGACGGCGGAGTGATCGTCGAGGACGGCACCCCCGCCCAGGTCATCGGCGCCCCCCGGCACGAACGCACCCGTCACTTCCTCTCCCGCCTCCTCGACCCCGCGATGGCGGACGTGGAGGAGGAGACCTCCGACCAGGTGGGCGGGAGCGACTAGCCGGTCACTAGGGTGCGGTACATGAGCGATCAGCCGGTGCTGCACGTGAAGGGCCGGGTCCTCGCCGGACCCGACGACATCCGCGACGAGCTGTGGGTCGTCGACGGCCGGATCTCCTACGACCGTCCCGTCGGCGCCCGCGACGTGCGGAGCGTGACGGGCTGGGCGCTGCCCGGCCTCGTCGACGCCCACTGCCATGTGGGCCTGGGGCCGGACGGCCCGGTGGACGTGGAGGTCGCCGAGAAGCAGGCACTGACCGACCGGGAGGCCGGCACCCTGCTGATCCGCGACGCCGGCTCGCCCTCCGACACCCGCTGGGTGGACGCGCGCGAGGACCTCCCGAAGATCATCCGGGCCGGCCGGCACATCGCCCGCACCCGCCGCTACATCCGCGGCTACGCCCACGAGATCGAGCCCGCCGACCTGGTGGCGTACGTCGCCCGGGAAGCGCGGCGGGGTGACGGCTGGGTCAAGCTGGTCGGCGACTGGATCGACCGCGAGGTGGGCGACCTGGCCCCCAGCTGGCCCCGGGAGGCGGCCCAGGCGGCCATCGCCGAGGCGCACCGCCTCGGTGCCCGGGTCACCGCGCACTGCTTCGCCGAGAACTCCCTGCGGGACCTCGTCGAGTCGGGCATCGACTGCGTCGAGCACGCGACGGGTCTGACCGAGGACCTGATCCCGCTGTTCGCCGAGCGCGGCGTCGCGATCGTGCCGACCCTCGTCAACATCGCGACCTTCCCGCGGCTCGCGGCGAACGGCGAGGCCAAGTTCCCGCGCTGGTCGGCCCATATGCGCCGGCTCCACGAGCGCCGCTACGACACCGTCCGGTCCGCGTACGACGCCGGCATCCCCGTCTTCGTCGGCACGGACGCCGGCGGCACCCTTCCGCACGGCCTCGTGGCCGCGGAGGTGGCGGAGCTGGTGACGGCGGGGATCCCGCCCCGGGAGGCGCTGTCGGCGACCACGTGGGGCGCGCGCGCCTGGCTCGGGCGCCCGGGGCTCGACGAGGGCGCCCCCGCCGACCTCGTCGTCTACGAGGCGGACCCGCGCGCCGACGTCCGCGTGCTCGCGGCACCTCGCCGGGTGGTCGTGAACGGGAAGGTCCGGGGCTGAGGGAGCCGTCGCCCCGGCGGCCGCGGGGAACATGCGTACCGGGTGATTCGAATCCCTGCGCGGAAATCTCACGATGGGGTGAACTCCGGTCGGCTCGCTGACCGTTCACCCCTCGTACGCGATTCTTGCGGGGTCCCGAAGCATCTCTTCTGGGGGTCCCACCCATGAGTACCGTGCACTTCCGCCTGCCCGCACGCCGTCTCGCCGTCGTCGCGGCGGCGACCGCGCTGGCCGCCGGCCCCGCCACCCTCGCGGGAGCGGGTCCGGCGCACGCGGCCGACGGCGGGGGCGGCGCGAGCGCGGCCGTCCTGCGCACCGGCCTCGACGTCGCCCTCGTCAGCAGAACGGTCGAGGTGCCGCTCGCCGTCGCTCTCAACGAGGTGCGGGCACCGCGGAGCGCCGGGAAGACCGCGCTGACGGCCCGGTTGGACGGCGTCGACGGCGGACAGCCCTTCAGCGTCCTGCGCGCCGACGTCGCGGAGGCGAAGGCCACCGTCGACGACGCGAAGGCCGAGGCGTCCACCCGCCTCGCCCGCGCCCGGCTGCACGTCCCCGGTCTGCCCCTGCTCTCCCTGATCGAGATCGACGCGCTCACCTCCCGGGCGACCTGCGAGGCCGGGAAGACCCCGGTCGCCACCTCCGCCCTGCCCGGCACCGTGACGGTGTTGGGCCGGAAGGTCTCGGTGAGCGCCGACGGCCCGGCCGAGGTCGAGGTGCCCGGCGTCGGCGAGGTCCGGCTCGACCTGTCCCGGCGTGAGGTCACCTCCCGCACGGCCGCCGCGACCGCTCTCCGGCTCACCGTGCGCGTGAACCCGCTGAAGCTGAACGTCGCCGAGGTCACCGGCACCCTCACCCTGGCCGAAGCGCGCTGCGAGACCCCGCCCGCCTCCGAGGAGCCGGCCGGGTCCTCGGCGACACCCGAGGCCGACGTCAGGCCGCAGGCCGCCCCCGCCGGGGCCGACCTCGCCCGGACCGGCGGCAGCCCGGTCACGCGGTACCTCGCGGGCGGAGCGGTGGCGCTGCTGGCGGCCGGCGGCGCGGTGATCGCGGCGGCCCGGCGCCGCAGCTAGGTCCGTGTGCGGCTGCGCGGCCGGGGGAGTGGGCCGTCGCGTTCCGGGTGGCGCCCCGGGGCGGGTGGCGTCGTTCGGCGGTCGGCCGGTGTCGTCGCCTGGCGGCCGGCGGGGTGGTGATCGTGGCGGTCCGGCGTCGTGACTAGGTCTGCGTGCGTCTGCTGGGAGGGGGCCGACGCGTGCCGGGTGGCGCCCTGGGCGGGGGCGCCGCTCAGTGGTCGGACAGTGTCATCGCCCGGTCCAGCGCCTGGAGGAACGAGTTGACCGTCGCCCGGTCCCGCACCGCCAGCCGCAGCCAGTCCTGGTCGAGCCCGGGGAAGGTGTCCCCGCGCCGGACCGCGAACCCCAGGTCCCGCAGATGCCGGCGCACGGCGGCCGCCCGCGGCAGCCGGACGAGGACGAACGGGCCCTCGGCGGGCCCCGCGACCCAGACCCCGTCGGCGGCGAACTCCTCCAGGCCGGCGACGAGATGGGCCCGGTCCGCGGCGGCGCGATGCGCGGCGTGGGCCGCCTCCGCCAGCGCCCGGGGCGACACGCACACCTCGGCCGCGGCCAGCGCCGGCGTCGACACCGGCCACAGCGGCTGAGCCCGCTCCAGCTCGGCGATCGTCTCCGGGGCGGCGAGGACGTACCCGATCCGCAGCCCGGCCAGACCCCAGGTCTTCGTGAGACTGCGCAGCACGACGAGACCGGGTACGTCCGCGCGCCCGGCGAGGCTCTCGCGTTCGCCGGGCACCGCGTCCATGAACGCCTCGTCGACCACCAGCGTCCGCCCGGCCCGGGCCAGCCGCGCGATCGTCTCCGCCGGATGCAGCACCGAGGTGGGATTGGTCGGGTTGCCGATCACCACCAGGTCGGCGTCCTCGGGAACCGCCGCCGGATCCAGCCGGAAGCCGTCCCCGGCCCGCAGCACCACCCGGTCCACACTGTGCCCGGCGTCCCGCAGCGCCGCCTCCGGTTCCGTGAACTGGGGATGCACCACCACGGGCCGCTGGACCTTCAGCGCCCGCGCGAGCAGCACGAACGCCTCCGCGGCGCCCGCCGTCAGCAGCACCCGTTCCAGCGGCAGCCCGTGCCGCGCCGCCACCGCCGCCCGCGCGGCCCGCCCGTCCGGGTAGGCCGCGAGGCCGGTCAGGGACGCGGTGATGTGCTCGCGCAGCCAGCGCGGCGGCGTGTCCGCGCGGACGTTCACCGCGAGATCGACGAGCGCCGAGCCGTCGTCCCGCACCTCCGCGTCCCCGTGGTGGCGCAGGTCGTGCCCGTCAGTGCGCATGGGCATGTCCGCCGTGATGGTGGTGCCCGTGGTGGTGGTGACCGTCCTCGTCCGGGTGGAAGTGCGGCTGCTGCGGCTGCCCCACCTTGTCCTCGAACCCGGGCAGCGCGATCCGGTACACGCACGAGTCGCAGTTCATCCGCAGATCGCCCTCGACCGCCTCCCGGTACCGCTCCATCACCAGGTCGAGCAGCTCCGGCTCGGGCCCGATGACGTCCGCCGACCGCACCTCCGCCTCCGGGTGCGCGGCCGCCCACCCCTCGGTCTGCTGCCGCACCCGCTCCGGGAGGATGCCGGTGAACAGGAAGTAGGGCAGAACGACGATCCGGCGCGCCCCCAGCCGCACACAGCGGTCCAGGCCGCTCGGCACGTCCGGCGCCGCCAGCGACACGAACGCCGTCTCCACGCTCGCGTACCCGCGGCCCTCCCACAGCAGCCGCGCCGCCTTGTACACCTCGGCGTTGGCGTCCGGGTCCGTGGAGCCGCGCCCGACCAGCAGCACGGTGACGTCGGAGCGGTCCCCGGGCGAGCGCCCGGAGGAGCCCAGCGCCTCGTCGAGGCGCCGCTCCAGGACGGACAGCAGCACCGGGTGCGGGCCCAGCGGACGGCCGTAGGTGTACGAGATCCCCGCGTGCCGTTCCTTCTCACGGGCCAGCGCCGCCGGGATGTCTCCCTTGGCGTGCCCGGCGGACACCAGCATCAGCGGAACGGCGGCGAACCTGCGCACCCCCCGCTCCACCAGCTCGGTCACGGCCTCGCCCAGCGGGGGCGGGGACAACTCGATGAAACCTCCCGCGACGGGCAGTTCGGGGTGGCGGCGGCCCAGCTCCCGTACGAAGGCGCGGAACGCCTCGGCTCCGGCGTCGTCCCGGGTGCCGTGGCCGGCGATGAGCAGGGCGGGCGGCGGGGTGGTCACGGTTTCTCCTCAGCGAAAAGAACAGGGTGGTCCGGCAGGGGGCGGTTCACGCGGGCTCCTCCTGCCAGCGGTAGCCGCGCGGGGTCACCATGCGCCCCGCGATGTTCCGGGTCGCCGTGTTGCCCACGGTCACGACCGTCATCATGTCGACCGTCGCCGGATCGAGTCCGGCCAGGGTCGAGATCCGCGCGGTGCCGTCGGGGCGCGAGGCGTTGCGCACGACACCCACGGGCGTCGAGGGCTCCCGGTGCTCCGCGAGGATCGCGAGCGCCTTGGGCAGCTGCCAGTCGCGGCCCCGGGAGCGGGGGTTGTAGAAGGTGACCACGAGGTCCGCCTCGGCCGCCGCCCGCACCCGCCGCTCGATGACCTCCCACGGCGTGTGCAGGTCGGACAGGCTGATCGACACGTGGTCGTGGCCGAGCGGCGCACCGAGGAGGGCGGCGGCCGCGAGCGCGGCGGTCACGCCCGGCACCCCCACCACGTCGATGTCGTCGGACGCCTCGGCGAGCGCGGGGGAGGCCATGGCGTACACACCGGCGTCCCCGCTGCCGATCAGCGCGACCGCGTGCCCCTTGCGGGCCTCCGCGACAGCCGTCCGCGCCCGCTCCTCCTCGGCGCCGAGCCCCGACTCCAGGATCCGGGTGCCGGGCCGCAGCAGGTCGCGGATCTGGTCGACGTACTGGTCGAGTCCCACGAGCACCGAGGCCCGCCGCAGTTCGTCCTCCGCGCGCGGCGTGAGCAGGTCCCGGGCCCCGGGCCCCAGCCCGACCACCGCGAGCCGCCCGCGCACCGGACGCCGTACGACGGCACAGGTCGCCGTCGCGGGGACCCCGGCCGACTTCCGCTTCGGCACGAGGAGTTCACCCCCGCCGACCAGCGCGGCGGCCTCGGCGACGGAGGGCGTGCCGACGGCGGCGAGCGGCGCGTCCGAGGGGTTCGGCACCTCCACGGCGGCCAACGCCGCGGCGGAGTACGTCACCACCGGCACCCCGAGCCGCTTCGCGGCCTCCAGGATGCCGGGTTCCTCCGCCTTGGCGTCGACGGTGGCGAACTCCGCGACGCTGCGGGGAGACAGCCCCGCGTCCCGCAGGGCGCCCTCGACGACCTCCAGCACCTCCTCGGCCGGGGCGCCCCTGGACGCGCCGACGCCGACGACGAGCGACGGCGGCCGCAGCAGCACCTCCCGCGGGGCGGGCTCCACGGCGCGGTCCGTGAGCCGCACGGTGTACGCGCCCCGACCGGCGAACGGCACCGGCGGCAGCGGCCACGCCACCTCCGCGTCCAGTACGACCGGCTCCCCGTCCAGCAGGGCCCGGCTCACCCCGGCGACGTCGCCCTCCACGGGCAGGCCGAGGGTGTCCAGACCGGCGATGCCGACGGCGTCCGTCGCCGTGGTCACCACGGGCGCGGCCCCCAGCAGCCCGGCCACCTCGGCGGCGAGCGCGTTGGCGCCGCCGGCGTGCCCGCCGACCAGCGACACGGCGAACCGACCGCCCTCGTCGACGCACACCACGCCCGGGTCCGACGCCTTGTCGCCGAGCAGGGGCGCGACGAGCCGCACGACGGCGCCCGTCGCCAGGAAGCACACGAGCTGCTCGCACTCCGCGAACGCCCGCCGTACGGCCTCCCCCACGGGCCCGTCGTACACGCGCGTACGGTCCGGCCACGCCACGGCCAGCCGGTCCCGCGCCGCCGCCCCCGCCACGGTGGCGGAAATGAGGCCGATCACTGGGCAACTCCTTCTTCAGGTACTCGATGGACGGGGGCTCTGGTCCCCCACAGCAGGAAGACGGGGTTGGTCGCCGCGAGCCGGGTGACCTCCCCCGGCAGCGGTGCGAGCCGTGAGGACTGCAGCAGCACGCCGTCGACGCCGAACCCGGCGTCCGCGAGCGCGGCCCGCACCGCCGGGACCCGGTCGAGGGCGGCCATCGCCACCACCACGGTCCGCCGGGCCCTCCGCGCGCACACGTCCACGATGCCGGGCAGCTCCCGCCCGCCCCCGCCGACGAACACGGCGTCGGGATCGTCGAGCCGGTCCAGCGCCCCGGGGGCCGTGCCGTGCACGACATGCACGTCCACGCCGTGCGCGCCGGCGTTGGCGCGGATCCGCTCGACCCCGTCCGGGGCCTTCTCGACCGCGCTGACGGCGGCGCCGAGCCGCGCGCACTCCACGGCCACGGACCCCGACCCCGAGCCCACGTCCCACACCAGATCGCCCGGGCGCGGACCGAGCCGGGCCAGGGCCAGCGCCCGCACCTCGAACTTGGTGATCATCGAGTCGCGGTGGGCGAACTCGCCCTCGTCCAGCGCCCATCCCGCGGGACGCCCGCCGCCCGCGAGGGTCCGTACGGGACCGAGCGCCCGCGCCTCGTCCAGACACAGGACGACACTCACCGCCGTACCCCAGTCGCGGCCCGCGGCCTCGGCGGGGGAGACCCGCTCCACCCGCTCGGCCACCGGATCGCCCAGCGCGGAGGCGACGACGAGGACGCGGCCGGGCACGGTACGGGCCAGGGCGGCGCCCAGCTCGGCCGGTCCGGCGCCCGGCCCGGTGAGCACGGCGACCTTCGGATGCGCCCGGCAGACGTTGACGGCCGTCCGGGGGTCCCGCCCGTGCGCGCTGACCACGACGGCGTCGTCCCAGGTCAGCCCGAGCCGGGCGAAGGCGGCGGCGACGGAGGGGACACCGGGACGCACCTCCAGCCGCTCCGGTCCGAACCGCTCGGCCAGTGCCCGCACGATCCCGAAGAACCCCGGGTCGCCCGAGGCCAGCACGACCACGCGCCGGTCCTTGGCGACGTACTCCCCGACGACGTCGAGGGCCGGTGCGAGCGGCCCGAGGACGAGCCGCTCGGCGGTCGCGGGCAGCGGTACGGCGTCCAGATGGCGCCGACCGCCGACGACGAGCTCGGCGCCGGTCAGCTCACCGGGGCCGGGTGGCGCCCCCGTCCCCGTACCGAGGACGGTGATCGGCCGGCTCACGTACGGGCACCCCGCTCGCGCAGCGCCCGGCGGGCCTCCGGGTCGGCCTTGCGGTAGCCGTGGAAGTGACCGGGGTGGTACAGGTGCGAGCGGGTGCCGTGGGCGTCGAGGGCCGCGCCCACCAGGAAGAGGGTGTGCTTCCAGAGCTTGTGCTCCTTGACCGTCTCCTCCAGGGTGCCGATCGTGCACTTCACGATCAGCTCCTCCGGCCAGGTGGCCTGATGGGCGACGACGACGGGGGTGGTCGTCGGGTAGCCGCCCTCCAGCAGTTCCCGCACCAGCTGCCCGCTGCGGGCGGCGGACAGGAAGACCGCCATGGTCGTGCCGTGCCGGGCGAACTCCCGCACCTCCTCACCGGGCGGCATCGGCGTCTTGCCGCCGCCGAGCCGGGTGAGCACCACGGACTGCGCGACCTCGGGGATGGTCAGCTCGCGCCGGGCGAGCGCGGCGACGGCGGAGAAGGACGACACCCCCGGGACGACCTCGGTCCCGATGCCGATCTCGTCGCACCGGTCCAGCTGCTCCTGGGTGCCGCCCCACAGCGCGGGATCGCCGGAGTGGATACGGGCGACCTTCAGCCCCTCCCGGCGGGCGCGCTCGTACACGGCCACCACGTCCTCCAGGGACATCGTCGCCGAGTCGAGGATCTCCGCGCCCTCCCGGGCGTGTTCGAGGACCTCCGCCTGCACCAGGCTCGCGGCCCAGATCACGATGTCGGCCTCGGCGATGGCGCGCGCGGCACGGAACGTCAGCAGGTCGGCGGCGCCGGGGCCGGCACCGACGAAGGTCACCTTGCCGGTGGGGGCATCGGCCATGGGTTCGGGTCCTCTCATAGCGGGGTCCATAGCGGGTCGCAACGGGTCGTAACGGGGTCAGGGCAGTGGCCGGATGTGCGCGGCCGGGGGCTGATCGGATACGAAGGGCCCATGGCTGTCTTCGTCGCGCTCGGCGCGTTCCTCATGACGCTGGCCGGCGGGTGGACGGCACAACGGGTGACCGACCGCCGCCATCTGGTCCTCGGCCTGGCCGGTGGCCTGATGCTGGGGGTCGTCGGCCTGGACCTGCTGCCCGAGGCGCTGGAGGCGGCCGGCACGGAGGTCTTCGGCGTCCCGGCGGCGCTCCTGCTGTTCGTCGCGGGCTTCCTGCTGGCCCATCTGGTGGAACGCCTGCTCGCGGTGCGGCAGGCCGCGCACGGTGCCGAGGAGCGGGACGGCCGGGCCCCCGAGGTGGGCCTGACGGCCGCCGCGGCGATGGTCGGCCACAGCGCCATGGACGGCGTGGCGATCGGCGCGGCCTTCCAGGTGGGCCACGGCATGGGCGTCGCGGTGGCCCTGGCGGTGATCGCCCACGACTTCGCGGACGGCTTCAACACGTACACCATCACGAGCCTGTACGGGAACGCCCGCCGCAGAGCCCAGTTCATGCTGTTCGCGGACGCGGCGGCACCCGTGGCCGGCGCGGCGGCGGCGACCGTCGTCACCATCCCGGAGCCACTGCTCGGCGCCTATCTCGGCCTCTTCGGCGGCGCCCTGCTCTATCTGGCGGCCGCCGAGATCCTCCCCGAGGCCCACCACGAACACCCCGCGCGCTCGACCGTGCTGTGCACGATCGCGGGCGCGGCCTTCATCTGGCTGGTGGTGGGCATCGCGGCCTGACGACGGGGGTCTCACAGCTTGCCGCCCCGCCCGCCGTCGCGCCGCGGGGGAGCGATGAGCGTCGAGAGGTACGGCAGCGGCTCCCCGTCCAGCTCGGCGGCCGGCCGGATGAACTCCTCCGCCAGCCCGAGCGCCGACCCCCACACGGCGTCCCCGAGCCGCCCGGTCTCCCGCAGCGCCTCGGCGACCTCGGCGGCCTGCCGCCCGAACTTGTACGCCACGACCGTCCCCGGCCCGGCCAGCGCCTCCTTGAGCACGGCGGAACCGGCGGTGTGGGGCACCAGCGTCAGCGGCTCGGTGCCCTCGGTCAGCACGGCCCCGGAACGCGCCGCCAGATCCTGCATGGCGGTGATCCCGGGAACGGTGTCGACGACCGTCCCCGGCACCAGCTCCACGACGGTCTGCGCGAGATACGTGAAGGTGGAGTACACGTTCGGGTCGCCGATGGTGGCGAAGGCGACGGTCCCGTGCCGCTTCAGCAGCCCGGCGACCCGCTCCCCGGCGGTGTCCCAGGCGGCCTCCCGCCGCGCCCGGTCCGTCCGCTCGTTGAGCGCGAACACGACCCGGACGACCTTCTCCCGCGGCACGTAGTGCAGCACCGTCGCCTCGGCCCGCCCGGGCTCACCGCCGTCCTTTCCGTCGGACGCGGCCATGACGGGGACGACGACGACATCGGCGGCCCGCAGCGCGTTGACCCCCTTGACGGTCACCAGCTCCGGATCCCCGGGACCCACCCCGACTCCGACCAGCCTGCTGTCGCTCATGACGTCCGGCACCTCTCCACGAACCGACGGGCCACACCGGGCTCGGCCGCCCAGTGCGTGTGCAGATAACTCGCGTGCACACCTTGGTGCACGAAGCCTTCGACCCGCCGGCCGGGGGCGCGTACGCCCCACGCGGGGGCCGCCCCCGCGCCGGGCTCGACGACCGTGCGGTGGAACTCGTGCCCCCGCATCCGTGTTCCGGCCGGGGCCAGCACACTGTCGCTCACGGCGACGGCGTCCCGGTAGCCGAGGGTGAGCCGTTCGGACATCCGGGCGGTGGCGTCGAGCACCCCGCACATCGGCCGGCCGTCCAGCTCCCGGCACAGGTACAGCAGCCCGGCGCACTCGGCGGCGACCGGCGCACCGGACTCCGCGAGCGCGGCGACGGCCTTGCGCAGAGGCTCGTTGGCGGACAGCTCGCCGGCGTACACCTCGGGGAAGCCGCCCCCCACGACGAGCCCGGCGGTGCCCTCGGGGAGGGACTCGTCCCGGAGCGGGTCGAAGGTGACCACTTCGGCGCCGGCGGCGGTCAGGAGTTCGGTGTGCTCGGCGTAGGAGAAGGTGAACGCCTCCCCGCCGGCGACGGCGACGAGCGGCGCCCGCTTCTGGTCCGACCGGGACGGGCGGCCCTGGGCGGGCAGGACGGGGGTCCAGGGGGCAGCGCCCCCCGGGACGGCACCCGCAGCACGGGCGAGCGCCTCCAACGCCGCGAGATCACACCCGTCGGCGACCTGCGCAGCCATCGCCGCGACAGCCTCGACCGCGGCCCCCCGCCGTTCGGCGACGGGAACCAGCCCGAGATGCCGAGAAGGCGTGTTCACCTGCTCGGCCCGCCGCAAGGCACCGAGCACCGGCACCCCGGAGTGGTCCAGTGCGTCCCGCAGCAACTCCTCGTGCCGGTCCGAGGCGACCTTGTTCAGGATCACGCCCCCGACCCGCACCTCGGGATCCCAGGACGCGAACCCGTGCACCAGCGCCGCCACCGACCGCGACTGGGACGAGGCGTCCACGACGAGCACCACCGGCGCCCGCAGCAGTTTCGCGACATGAGCGGTGGACGCCAGCTCACCCTCCCCGGCGGCCCCGTCGTACATCCCCATCACACCCTCGACGACCGCGAGGTCGCACCCCCGCGCCCCGTGCAGGAACAGCGGGGCGACGAGCTCCGGCCCGCACAGGTAGGCGTCGAGGTTGCGCCCCGGTCGCCCGGTCGCGAGCGCGTGATACCCGGGGTCGATGTAGTCCGGCCCGACCTTGTGCGGGGACACGGCGAGCCCCCGCGCGGCGAACGCGGCCATCAGCCCGGTGGCGACGGTGGTCTTGCCGCTGCCGGAGGACGGCGCGGCGATGACCAGCCGGGGGACGTGGGACATCACCACTCGATGCCCCTCTGCCCCTTCTGCCCGGCGTCCATCGGATGCTTGACCTTGGACATGTCGGTCACGAGGTCGGCGAAGTCGACGAGCTTCCCGGGCGCGTTCCGCCCGGTGATGACCACGTGCTGCGTCCCGGGACGGTCGCGCAGCACGTCGATCACCTCGTCCGTGTCCACCCACCCCCAGTGCATCGGGTACGCGAACTCGTCGAGCACGTACAGCCGGTACGTCTCGGCCGCCAGGTCGCGCTTGACCTGCTCCCAGCCCTCCCGGGCCTTCTCCTCGTTGTCCATCTGCGCATCCCGCTGCACCCAGGACCAGCCCTCGCCCATCTTGTGCCAGTCGACGCTCCCGCCCTCGCCGGAGGCGCCGAGCACCCGCAGCGCGTTCTCCTCGCCGACCTTCCACTTCGCCGACTTGACGAACTGGAACACCCCGATGGGCCACCCCTGGTTCCAGGCCCGCAGCGCGAGCCCGAAGGCGGCGGTCGACTTGCCCTTTCCGACGCCCGTGTGCACGACCACGAGCGGCCGGTTGCGGCGCTGACGGGTCGTCAGTCCGTCGTCCGGCACGACACTTGGCTGTCCCTGCGGCATTACGCGGCCCTCCTCTGTACGTCCTTCACCAGCCCGGCGATCGAGTCCGCCCGCAGCTCGTCGAGCGTCACCGCCGTTCCGCCGAGCTCACCCGCGAGCTGCCCGGCGAGTCCCAGCCGCACCGGCCCCGACTCGCAGTCCACGACGACCGACGCGACGCCCTCGACGGCGAACAGCCGCGCGGCCCGCCCCGCGAGCGCCACCGGCTCGGTCCCACCCGTCGCCCGACCAGCACCCCGGCCGGAGGCGCTTCGCGCCGCCCCTCCGTCTGTGGCCCGCCCGTCCGTCACCACCACGACGAGCGGCCGCCGCGCCGGATCCCGCAGCCGCTCCACCCGCAGCACGTCGTGCGCCCTGAGCAGCCCGGCCGCGAGCGGGGTCCGCCCGCCGGTCGGGAGCGACTCCAGCCGGGCCGCCGCGGCATCCACCGAGGACGTCGGCGGCAACGCCACCTCGGCGGCCGCCCCCCGGAACGTCACCAGCCCCACCTTGTCCCGCCGCTGGTACGCGTCCAGGAGCAGCGACAGCACGGCCCCCTTCACGGCGCTCATCCGCTGCCGGGCCGCCATCGAACCGGAGGCGTCGACCACGAACAGCACGAGGTTCCCCTCACGCCCCTCCCGGGTCGCCTGCCGCAGATCGTCCCGCCGTACCACCAGCCCCGGCCCCGACCGCCCCCGGGCCCGCTGATGCGGCGCGGCGGCCTGCACGGTCGCCGCCAGGTGCAGCTTCGTGAGGGCCCCGCGGGGCCGCCGGGCCCCCGTGGTCCGCCCGTGCTCGGTCCGCGCCCGCGAACGCCGCCCGGCCGCACCCTCACCGATCCCGGGCACGCTCAGCACCTTCGTACGGAACGGCTCGGCGGCCCGTACGGCCGACTGCTCGCCCGAGCCGGAGGCCTGCGGCTGTCCGCCCTCACCGGCCTCGGTCCGCGCACCCGTGTTACCGCCGTCCCGCGGACCCGCGTCCGGCGACGGCTGTCCGCCACCGCCACCGCCGCCACCGGGCCCGTCGTCGTCGGGACCGGGGTCGTCCTCGCCCGAGAACTCCTCCAGCGTCTCGTCCAGCTTGTCCTCGTCGAGGCCCGGCGCGTCGAAGGGATTGCGGCGCCGGCGGTGCGGCAGCGCGAGCAGCGCCGCCTGCCGGACGTCCTCGGCGAGCACGTCCGTGCGCCCGGCCCAGGCGGCCAGCGCGGTCGCCGTACGCGCCATCACGATGTCGGCGCGCATGCCGTCCACCTCGAAGGCCGCACAGGTCGCCGCGATCTGCCGCAGCGCCCCGTCGCCCAGCCGCACCGACGGCAGCAGCTCACGCGCCGCCACGATCCGCGCCCGGACGGCGGCCTCCTCGTCCGCCCAGCGCGCGGCGAAGCCGGCGGGGTCGTCGTCGTAGGCGAGCCGGCGCCGTACGACCTCCACCCGCTGGTCGGGCTCCCGGGAGGCGGCCACCTCCACGGTCAGCCCGAACCGGTCGAGCAACTGCGGCCGCAGCTCGCCCTCCTCGGGATTCATGGTCCCGACGAGCAGGAAACGCGCGGCGTGCCGCACGGAGACGCCCTCGCGCTCGACGTACGAGGCGCCCATCGCCGCCGCGTCGAGGAGCAGGTCGACCAGGTGGTCGTGGAGGAGGTTGACCTCGTCGACGTACAGGATTCCCCGGTGCGCGTCGGCGAGGAGGCCCGGCTCGAAGGCCTTCACGCCCTCGGACAGCGCCCGCTCGATGTCGAGCGCGCCCACCAGCCGGTCCTCCGAGGCGCCCACCGGCAGCTCGACCATCCGCGCGGGCCGCGTCTCGAACGCCCCCGGCTCGTGCGGCCCGTCCGGGCAGGCCGGGTCGGGGGAGTCCGGGTCGCAGGAGAACCGGCAGCCGGACACCACGTCCAGCGTGGGCATCAGCGCCGAAAGGGCGCGCACGGCCGTCGACTTGGCGGTGCCCTTCTCGCCCCGCACCAGCACCCCGCCGACCGCCGGTGACACGGCGTTCAGCAGCAGCGCGAGCCGCAGGTCGTCCTGGCCGACGACGGCCGTGAACGGGAACGGGGTACTCACTTCTCGTCGCCCTCCAGATCGCCCTCGAGCTCCAGGTACGTGGTCCGCAGCCGCTCGATCGTGTCGGCGTCCGGCTCCGCCCACAGCCCGCGGTCGGCGGCCTCCAGGAGCCGTTCGGTGATCCCGCGCAGCGCCCACGGGTTGGACTTCTTCATGAAGTCCCGGTTCTCCGCGTCGAAGACGTACTCGGCGCTGAGCTTCTCGTACATCCAGTCGTCGACCACGCCCGCCGTGGCGTCGTACCCGAAGAGGTAGTCGACGGTCGCCGCCATCTCGAAGGCGCCCTTGTAGCCGTGCCGCCGCATGGCCGCCATCCAGCGCGGGTTGACCACCCGGGCGCGGAACACCCGGTGCGTCTCCTCGCCGAGCGTGCGGGTCTTCACCTGGTCCGGCACGGCGGAGTCGCCCACGTACGCCTCGGGGCTGGCGCCCGTCAGGTGCCGCACCATCGCGACCATGCCGCCGTGGTACTGGAAGTAGTCGTCGGCGTCGACGAGGTCGTGCTCACGGGTGTCGACGTTCTTGGCGGCCACGGCGATGCGCTTGAACGCGGTCTCCATGTCGCCCCGCGCCGCCCGTCCGTCGAGCCCGCGCCCGTAGGCGTAGCCGCCCCACACCGCGTACACCTCGGCGAGGTCCGCGTCGGAGCGCCAGTTGCGGGCGTCGATCAGGGGCAGCAGACCCGCACCGTACGCGCCCGGCTTGGAGCCGAAGATGCGGGCCGTGGCCCGGCGCCGGTCGCCGTGCTCGGCGGTGTCCGCGTCGGCGTGCGCCCGCACGAAGTTCCGGTCACCGGGCTCGTCCAGCTCGGCCACCGCCCGCACTGCGTCGTCGATCAGCCCGACGACGTGCGGGAAGGCGTCCCGGAAGAACCCGGAGATACGGACCGTGACGTCGATGCGCGGCCGGCCCAGCTCCTCCAGCGGCACGATGTCGAAGCCGGTCACGCGCCTCGACGCGTCGTCCCACACCGGACGGCAGCCCAGCAGCGCCAGGATCTCGGCGATGTCGTCGCCCTGGGTGCGCATGGCGGACGTGCCCCAGACCGTCAGGCCGACGGACGTCGGGTACGCGCCGGTGTCCTGGAGGTAGCGCTGCACCAGCGAGTCCGCGAGCGACTGGCCGACCTCCCAGCTCAGCCTCGACGGGATGGCCTTGGGGTCGACCGAGTAGAAGTTCCGGCCCGTCGGCAGCACGTTGACCAGACCGCGCGTCGGCGAACCGGACGGACCCGCCGGGACGTAACCGCCGTCGAGGGCGCGCAGGATGTGCCCGATCTCGTCGGTGGTCCGCTCCAGCCGGGGCACGACCTCGGTGCAGGCGAACTCCAGCACCGCGACCGCGTCCGGGAGTTCGGTGCCCAGCACCGCACGGACGAGGGCGGGGACCGCCGTCACGTCCCACGCCCGCGACTCCATGCCCTCCGCGACCCGCCGGCACAGCTGCTCCAGCAGGTCGATCGCGTCGGCCGCCGTCCGGGACGGCCCCTCGACCAGGTCCGTCAGCTCCACCGGCAGCTTCACCGGCGCGCCCGGCTCGGCCAGCAGCTCCTTCTCCACCAGCCCGAAGTGCGCGGCGAGCGAGGCCCGCAGACCCGGCAGGGCGTTCGCCTTGCCGCCCCACACCTGCGAGGCGCGCAGCACGGCCAGCACCAGGTTGACGCGCGGCTCGCCGACCGGACCGCCGCCCAGGATGTGCAGCCCGTCCCGGATCTGCACGTCCTTGATCTCGCACAGATAGCCGTCGATGTGCATGACGAACTCGTCGAAGTCGTCGTCGCCGGGCTGCTCGTCCACGTGCAGGTCGTGGTGGAGCTCGGCCGCCTTCACCAGCGTCCAGATCTGCGCGCGGACGGCCGGGGCCTTCGTCGGGTCCAGGTCGGAGACGAGCGCGTACTCGTCGAGCAGCTGCTCCAGCTTGGCCAGGTCGCCGTAGGTGTCGGCGCGCGCCATCGGCGGCACCAGGTGGTCGACGACCGTGGCGTGCCCGCGCCGCTTGGCCTGGGTGCCCTCACCGGGGTCGTTGACGATGAACGGGTAGATCAGCGGCAGGTCGCCGAGGACGGCGTCCGGCGCGCACCCCCCGCTCAGCCCGAGCCCCTTGCCCGGCAGCCACTCCATCGTGCCGTGCTTGCCCATGTGCACGATCGCGTCGGCGCCGAAGCTGTTCTCGAGCCAGCGGTAGGCGGCCATGTAGTGGTGGGACGGCGGCATGTCGGGGTCGTGGTAGATCGCGATCGGGTTCTCCCCGAAGCCGCGCGGCGGCTGGATCATCACGACGACGTTCCCGAACCGCAGGGAGGCCAGCACGATCTCGTCGCCGTCGACGTAGAGGCCGCCCGGCGGCTCGCCCCACGCCTGGAGCATCCCGTCCCGCAGCTCCGGGTCGAGCGTGTCGAACCACGCCCGGTAGTCGGCGAGCGGCACCCGCGCGGGCGCGGCGGCCAGCTGCTCCTCCGTCAGCCACTCCACGTCGTGACCGCCGGCCTCGATGAGCCGGTGGATCAGCTCGTCGCCGTTGTCGGGGTACTCGGTGAGCGAGTAGCCGGCTTCCCTGAGAGCGTCCAGCACCCGGACCGCCGAGGCGGGCGTGTCCAGCCCGACCGCGTTGCCGACCCGCGAGTGCTTGGTCGGGTAGGCGGTGAAGACGAGCGCGATCTTCTTGTCGGCGTTCGCCGTGTGCCTGAGCCGCGCGTGCCGTTCGGCGATCCCGGCGACCCGTGCCGCCCGGCCGGGGTCGGCGACGTACACCGGCACGTCGTCGGGGCCCTGCTCCTTGAAGGAGAACGGGACGGTGATGAGACGTCCGTCGAACTCGGGGATCGCGACCTGCATCGCCGCGTCCATGGGGGAGAGGGCCGCGTCGGACTCGTGCCAGGCCGCGTGCGAGGAGGTGAGGCAGAGCCCCTGCAGCACCGGGACGTCCAGCTCGGCGAGCGCCCCGACGTCCCAGGACTCCTCGTCGCCGCCCGCGGAGGCCTGCGAGGCGTGGGTGCCGCCGGCGGCGAGGACGGTGGCGACGAGGGCGTCCGCCCTGCCGAGGATCGTGAAGAGACCGGCGTCGGCACCTCGCAGCGAACCGCAGTACACGGGGAGGGCGTTGGCGCCCCGGGCCTCGATCGCGTCGCACAGGGTGTCCACGAAGGCGGTGTTGCCGCTGAGTTCATGGGCCCGGTAGAAGAGCACGCCGACGGTGGGACGGCCGTCCACGACGACACGCTCGCCGTGAACCCCGTACTCCGGCATCTTCTGCGGTTCGACGAAGCCCTCACCGGTCAGCAGCACGGTGTCGGACAGGAACCGGGCCAGCTCCGTGAGGTTGGCGGGCCCGCCCTCGACGAGGTAGCGCAACGCCTCGGCCACGACGCCGGCCGGGACGGACGACTCGGCCATCAACTCCGCGTCCGGCACGGTCTCGCCGCCCAGCAGCACGGTCGGGATGCCGGACGCCTTCAGCGCGGCGAGCCCGTCCTCCCAGGCACGCTTGCCGCCGAGGAGGCGTACGACGGCGATGTCCGCGCCGGCGACGAGGCCGGGCAGCTCCCGCGCCACGTCCACCCGGGTCGGGTTGCCGATCCGGTAGGAGGCACCGGAGGCGGCGCGGGCCGCCAGCAGATCGGTGTCGGCGGTCGACAACAACAACACAGTGCTCATGCGGGTGCTCCCGGTGGAATGAAGGGCAGTCCTTGCGGCGCGCCGGACTCGATGAGCCGCCACAGCGCGTCCGTGTCCGCGTGCTGTTCGATCAGGTCGCCGAGCCGGTCGAGCTGCTCCTCGCGCAGCCCGGCGAACGAGGTGTCTGGCGCGGGCACGAAGCGGCGGCCCGCGGCGGCGGCCACCTCGCGCAGGAAGGCCCGCCGGAAACCGTCCGACTCCAGCGAGCCGTGCCAGTGCGTGCCCCAGGTCTGGCCGACCCGGCAGCCGTCCAGGAAGGCTTCCCCGCCGTTCACCTGGGCGACCCCGTGATGGATCTCGTACCCCTCCACCCGCTCGCCGAGGGCTTCGCCCTCCGGCCGGGTGAGGGTCTTCTCGCGGGCGAACCGCACGCGCACGGGCAGGATCCCGAGCCCGTCGACGTGCCCGCGCCGGCTCTCGACCTCGTCCTCGATGTGCTCGCCGAGGACCTGGAAGCCGCCGCAGATGCCGAGGACCGGGCGCCCTTGCGCGGCCCTGCGGACCAGGGCGTCCGCGAGTCCGCGCTCCCGCAGCCACTCCAGCGCCCGGACCGTCCCCCGGGTCCCCGGGATCACGACGAGGTCCGCGTCGGCCAACTCCTCCGGCCGGTCCACGAACCGCACGACGACACCGGGTTCGGCGGCGAGCGCGTCGACGTCGGTGAAGTTCGACATGAGGGGGATCGCGCAGACGGCGACCCGCAGCACGTCCTCCCCGACGGGCGGGGCGACGTTCGACTCCCGCACGGTCCCGCGCAGGGAGACCCGCAGCCCGTCCTCCTCGTCGATCCCGAGCCCGTGCCGGAACGGCAGCACGCCGTAGGTCCGCCGCCCGGTGAGCCCGTGCAGCATGTCGAGCCCCGGCTCCAGCAGACCGACGTCCCCCCGGAACTTGTTGACGAGGAATCCGGCGACGAGCGCCTGGTCCTCGGGGGAGAGGAGCGCGACGGTCCCGAAGAACGACGCGAAGACCCCACCGCGGTCGATGTCGCCGACGACGAGCACGGGGAGCCCGGCGTTCCGGGCGATCCCCATGTTCACGATGTCGGTCCGCCGCAGATTGATCTCGGCGGGAGAACCGGCCCCCTCACAGATCACCGCGTCATACGTGCCCCGCAACTCGGCCAGACAGTCGAGAACCGTCCCGAGAAGCCGTTGCTGCCGCCCGCCGTGATACCCCCGTGCGCTCAGCTCGCCCACCGGCTTCCCGAGCAGCACCACCTGACTGCTCTGCTCGCCACCGGGCTTGAGCAGCACGGGATTCATGAGCGCGGTCGGCTCGACGCGGCAGGCCTGCGCCTGCATGGCCTGCGCCCGACCGATCTCGGCCCCTTCCTTCGTCACGAACGAATTCAGGGACATGTTCTGCGCCTTGAAGGGGGCGACCTTCACCCCCTGCCGCACCAGCCACCGGCAGATGCCCGCCGTGACGACGCTCTTGCCGGCGTCGGAGGTGGTACCGGCGACCAGGAGACCCCCGCTCATGAGCTCCGCCCCTTCGCGATGTGGCGCGCGGCGACGGTGACGCCGAGCGCGAGCAGGCCGACACGGCGGGAGAGCCGTACGGCGCGTTCGATGTCGTGGACGACGACGGCACGTCCCGCCGTCCCGTTGAGCACGGGCCGGTGCTCCACCCGCCCGCCGTAGGACAGGGTCCCGCCCAGCCGCACCCCGAGCGCACCGGCGAAGGAGGCCTCCACGGGACCGGCGTTGGGACTGGGATGCAGGCGGGCGTCGTCCCGCCAGGCCCGTACGGCGGCGCGCGGCCGGTCGCCGGCGACGGCGGCGAGGACGGCGGTCAGCCGCGCCCCCGGCCACCCGGCGAGGTCGTCGAGCCGCGCGGAGGCCCACCCGAACCGCCGGTACCGGGCCGACCTGTGCCCGACCATCGCGTCGAGGGTGTTGACGGCCCGGAACCCGAGCAGCCCCGGCACCCCGCCCACGGCGCCCCACACCAGGGCGCCCACCACGGCGTCGGAGGTGTTCTCGGCGACGGACTCGACGACGGCCCGTGCGATCCCGTCGGCGTCGAGGGCCTGCGGATCCCGCCCGCACAGATGGGGCAGCCGGGCCCGCGCGCCCTCGACGTCCCCCGCCTCCAGGGCGCGCCCGACGGCGCGGGCCTCGCGGGCGAGCGAGGTCCCGCCCACCACGGCCCAGGTGGCGGCGGAGGCGAGAGCGACGCAAGCGGCCGGGGAACGCCGTACGGCCCGGTCGGCGACGGCCCCGAGGACCACGGCCCCACCGGCGCAGACGACGGTGTGCAGGGCGCCCCACCCGCGGTGGTCCCGCCACAGCACCCGCTCCACGGCTCCGGCGGCCCGCCCGAACGCGGCGACCGGATGTCCCCGGCGCGGATCACCGAGGAGCAGGTCACCGAGGAGGCCGAGGGCGGCGCCGTACGCGTGAACGCGATCGGCACGCATCGGCTCAGCCGGCCGCGGGGTCGGGCAGCGAGCTGGTGCTGTACCTCAACGGCCGAGCGAGCATGGCGATATGTCCTCACTCAGGGTGTCCACGCCCTGGTTCGACGAGACCGGCGGCGAGAGTTCCTGGCTCCCGGGGTGGTGCACCCCGGTGACAGTGGCGGGACCGCGCCGGATTCGCACCGGCTTCCTCTTCTGCCGCCGTACATGGCTCCGGCAGTCCACCATGGCCCCGGAAGGGCCGTCAACTTGCCGTTGACCTGCGAGGCTGGAGTGTGCTGAGCCCCACACAGGGGTGGTTCCGGAGGTCACGGAAAAGGGGTGCGGGACGGCGATCCGTCCCGCACCCCGAGGTGTCCGAGCTGGTGGGTCAGGCCACGATCAGGGAGATCCCGTACGCCACCGCCGCCGCGCAGGCCGCGAAGCACGCGTAGGCGCCGGTGACCGCGAGGGTGGCGGAGCCGCCCTGTTCCGCGGCGCGTTCCTGACGGGACAGGCCCATGATGCCGAGGGTGAAGAGGGCCACCAGGGCCACGGTGATCACGAGGCTGACGCCGAAGACGGAGCCGAGGGCCGCCCAGTCGATCTTCATGCTGCTTCTCTTCCTTCGTACCGGGTGGGCGGGTTCAGACCGCGGGGGCCGTGGGCTCGGTGGCCGTGGCGGCCGGGGAGGGGATGGTGGCCGTCAGGCCCTCGGTGACCGTGCCGGCCGGAGGCGGGGCGACGGCGGCGATCGCCGTGGTGACGACGCCCGCCGGCTCCTCGGTCTCGTTGACGTTCGACGCGTCCACGACCTCGCGGCGGGAGATCTTCCAGATCGCCGCGCTGGAGGTGACGAGGAAGACCGCGACGACCGCCGTGCCCCAGTCGCCCAGGTTCGTGACCGACTCGGCCAGCGCGCCCACCAGGGCGGCCGCCGGGAGCGTCAGGCCCCAGGCCACGAACATCCGGGTCGCCGTGGACCAGCGGACCACGCCGCCCTTGCGGCCCAGCCCCGCGCCCATCACCGAACCGGAGACGGAGTGCGTGGTGGAGAGGGAGAAGCCGAGGTGGGAGGAGGCCAGGATGACCGTCGCCGCGCTGGTCTGGGCGGCGAAGCCCTGCTGCGGCTGAAGGTCGGTCAGGCCCTTGCCCATGGTGCGGATGATGCGCCAGCCGCCGAGGTAGGTGCCGAGCGCGATGGCCAGGCCGGCGGAGAGGATGACCCAGGTGGGCGGGTCGGAGTCGGGGGCGACGGCACCGCCGGCGACCAGGGCGAGGGTGATGATGCCCATCGTCTTCTGCGCGTCGTTCGTGCCGTGCGCGAGGGAGACCAGGCCGGCCGAGGCGATCTGGCCCGCGCGGTAGCCCTTGTCCGCCGCCTTGCCGTCGGCCTTCTTGCCGAGGGTGTAGGACAGGCGCGTCGCCAGCATCGCCGCGATGCCCGCGACCAGCGGGGCGGCGACCGCCGGGATCAGGACCTTGGTGACCAGGACGTCACCGTGGACCGCGCCCATGCCCGCGGAGGCGATGGTGGCGCCGATCAGACCGCCCATGAGGGCGTGGGAGGAGCTGGAGGGGAGGCCCACCAGCCAGGTCAGCAGGTTCCAGAGGATCGCGCCGACCAGGGCGGCGAAGATGACCTCGGGACGGATGCCGGTCTCGTCGACGAGACCCTTGGAGATCGTGTTGGCGACCTCCACCGAGAGGAATGCGCCCACAAGGTTGAGCACGGCGGACATGGCCACCGCGACCTTGGGCTTGAGTGCACCGGTGGAGATGGTCGTGGCCATCGCGTTGGCGGTGTCGTGAAAACCGTTCGTGAAATCGAACGCGAGTGCGGTTACCACCACAATCGCGAGGATCAGCGAGAAGTTTTCCATTTACCCAGGCAATCGTTCGAGGTCATTGGCTTGTTGAAGGTAGGCAATCTGGGTGAACGGAAGGTGAACTGGGGCAGGCATCGGGGTGTCCAAATGTGAGCGCCGCCACTCTGTCCGGCACGTCACCCCAAGCGGGGCCTGCCCCGCGCCGCCGGCGAACCCCGCCGGGCGGTCCGCGGAGCCGCGGAAAGAGATCCTGGTCACCTGATCGGCGGCCCTCCGGCCGACCCGGCGTCCCCCTGGCAGGATCGGGGGTATGGGCGAGCAGCGGCGTGACGGACGGCAGGCCCGGGACACCCCGGACCGCATACAGAACGCGGGCGGGGCGCCGGGAAGACGCGCGCTCCCGGAGGAGGCGCGGGCCTGGGAGGCACTCGTGGCGACGGCCCGCCGCACCGTCACCGACGGCCTGGTCGTCGGCACCTCCGGCAACGTCTCCGCGCGCGTCGGCGACATCGTGCTGGTCACCCCCTCGGGGGTGCCCTACGACCGCCTCACCCCCGGCGACATCACGGGCGTCGACCTCACCGGCCGGCAGGTGCTCGGCACCCTCACCCCGACGAGCGAGCTCCCCATGCACCTCGCCGTCCACCGCCGCACCGACGCCCGCGCCGTCGTCCACACCCACGCCGTCCACGCCACCGCCGTCTCCACCCTCGTCACCGAGCTGCCGTCCGTCCACTACATGACCGGCGCCCTCGGCGGCCCCGTCCGCGTCGCCCCCTACGCCACCTACGGCACCGAGGAACTGGCCGAGAACACCCTCCGTGCCCTGGACGGCCGCACCGGCTGCCTCCTGCAGAACCACGGCACCCTCACCTACGGCACCACCCTCGACCAGGCGTTGGACCGCACGGCCCAGCTGGAGTGGATGTGCCGCCTGTGGCTGACGGCCTCCTCCGTGCCCGGCCGCGCTCCGACCCTGCTGACGGACGCCCAGCTGGCGGAGGCGGGCGAGCGTCTGCGCACCTACGGTCAGCGCCCCTGACCCCGCCCGCACCCCGGGCCCGGCGCGGCACCGAGGCGGTGCCGGCCCCCGCGCCCCCCGACCTCCACCCCGTCACCACTGGCCGCGAGGAAGGATGGCCAGGACACTGGACGGGTGCGCACTGTCACCGCGACGGCCGCCGCCGTCACCGCAGCCCTGGCCGCCGGCGCCGCCAGCGTCGCCGCCGGCCGGTTCGCCAGCGACGCCGCGCTGAAGGCGCCGCCCGGCCGGCCCCTGCCCACCGAACCCCGGCTCACCGTGCACGGCACGGCCGCCGGCCAGGTGACCCTCACCCGTCACCTCGCCGCCCTGCGCCCCGGCACCTACGGCCTCGCGGGCAACGGCACCCACGCGGTCGTCGGCCCCGTCCTGCCCGACGCCCCGCACTCCGCGGACACCGTCGTACGCCGCCTCGAACGCGTCACGCACGGCGCCCTCGAGCCCGGCGACGCGGTCTGGCTCACCCCCAACCTGTACGTCGGCAACCCCCGCGACACCCTCGGCCTCGACCACACCGACGTCGAGATCCCCGGCGAACTCGGCACCCTGCCCGCCTGGTTCGTCCCCGGTGCCCGCCGCACCTGGGTCATCGCCGTGCACGGCCTGGGCACCACCCGCGAACACACCCTGAACCTGCTCGCCTTCCTGCACCACCGCCGCTTCCCCGTGCTCGCCCTCGCCTACCGCGGCGACCTCGGCGCACCCCGCCCCCCGGACGGCCTGAACCACCTGGGCCAGACCGAGTGGCGCGACCTGGACGCGGCGATGCGCCACGCCGTCCGCCACGGCGCCGAACGCCTCGTCCTGTACGGCTGGTCCACCGGCGCCACCATGGCGCTGCGCGCCGCGGCCCGCAGCGGACCGCGCGACCTCGTCGCCGGACTCGTCCTGGACTCCCCGGTGCTGAACTGGCAGTCCACTCTGCGCGCCCTCGCCTCCGCCCGGCACATCCCCGGCGTGCTGCTGCCGCTCGCCGTCCGCGCCGCCCAGGGCCGCACCGGACTGCACGGCGCCGCGGACGGCCACGGCGACGAGATCGCCGACCCGGCCCGGCTGACCGTCCCCACGCTGATCTTCCACGGCCCCGACGACACCGTGGCCCCCTGGGACGTCTCCCGCCGCCTCGCCGCCCGCCGCCCCGATCTGGTCGCCCTCCACACCGTCGCGCAGGCCCCGCACGGCGCCATGTGGAACGCCGGCCCCGCAGCCTACGAAGAGGCCCTCCGGCGCTTCCTCACCCCGCTGAGCTGAACCGCTCCACGTCCCCTCGATCCACCGGTGCCGAAGGTTCCGTTTAAGCCCGTACCACTGGCCTGAACCCGTCTCCTCACCGCTCTCCGCACCCCGTGCGTTGGCCAGTCCCGTAGCCCGCCGTGACATTCCGTTTGGGTTTTCGGACCGTCAACCGGAAGACTGCACCCGTGACGTCCCGTATCCCGCGCGACTCCAGGCTTCGACTCGTCCGCCCGCGACCCCTGGCCGCCGCCCCCACAGCTGTGAACCAGCGGCGCCCGCGCCGCCCCGCGCCCCGCCCCCCGGAAGGCACCCCGGCCCCGGCGGAGCTGGCCAGAATGGCACGCTCAGGTCTGGCCGCCGCGGCCCGTGTCGCCCGCTGGGCCGACAGCGCCCTCGGCCCCGGCCGCGACGCCGCCACCGCCGACGGCAAGGCCACCCTCTCCGAGGCGACCGCCGAACGCGCCGCCCGCGATCTGGGCCTGACCCTGGATCAGGTCCGCCACGACTGGGACACCGCCCGCCTGGCCGGTCTGGTCGAGGTGCACGGCGACAGCGCACGCCCCGGCTGGCGGCTGCGCGCCTGGGACCGCGACGACAGCGCCGTGCTGCGCGGCTGGGTCGCCCTCTTCGACGCCTGGTCGCTCGCCACCCCGGAACCCGCCGACGAGGAGCCCGCCACCGTCGCCGAGGTCGTCTCGGCCATGCCCCAGGTGCTCTCCTTCCTGCAGCTGTCCGCCGGGCCCGTCCCCGTGGACCAGCTTCTCGACCTGCTGCGCCAGCGCGTCACCGAACTGCGCACCGAGCGCTGCGAGGTCCCCTACGCCGCCGACGCGGCCGGCCCTCCGGCCCCCACCGCTCCCGAGCCCTCCGCCGACGCCGACCCGGCGGAGCCGGCCCAGGACGCCGAACTGGCCCCCCTCCTCGACTGGGCCCTGCGCGCCCTCGCCTCCGTGGGCGCCCTCACCTGCGGCGACGGCCAGGCCACCCTCACCCCCCTCGGCAGCTGGGCGGTGTGGGTCAAGCTGGAGCAGATCTGCGTCGCCGCGCAGAGCCCGGCAGGGAACATCGAGCAGGCCGCCGAGGACATGCTCCGCGGCTGCGCCCAGCTGCGCCCCAACGCGGCCCGCGCCGAGTACCGCGCCTGGCTCGCCGCCCGCCCCGTCGGCAGCGCCGTCACCGAGCTGCTGGCCGCCGCCCGCGGCGAGGACGCCCTGCTGCGCGGCCTGGCCTTCGAGGCGCTGCGCGTCGTCGGCGCGCCCGCCGAACCCGACGTACGGGCCGTCGTCGACGAGCCCGCCCTCAGGCCGTACGCCCTGCTCTGGCTCGCCGAGCACGACGGCGTCGACCCCGAGGACGCGCACGAGGTGCTCACCCGCGAGGAGGCCACCTGGCTCTGGGTCGACACGGCCGCGGCCGTCGCCGACCACGGCGAGGCCCCGATGCTGGTGCGCCACCTGGAGTCCGCGCTGCAGCCGACCGTGCCCGCGCTGCTGGCCGAGGTGCGCGCCGTCGGACACCCCCGCACCGTGCAGGTGCTGGTGGCGCTCGCCGCCGCGCACCCCGACCCGGCGCTGGCCAAGGCCGTGCGCCGGGCCGCCTTCCAGGTGCACACGGGAGGCTGAGCCCCGCGGGGGCCGGGGTCAGGCCTGTATGTCCGGGGCGTACGTGCCGAAGCTCCAGACGTTGCCCTCCAGGTCCCGGGCCATGTAGTCGCGGGAGCCGTAGTCCTGGTCCGTCGGGGGCATCAGGATCTCGGCGCCGTGCTCCACGGCACGCCGGTGGTGTGCGTCGACGTCGTCCACGACGACGTACACCCCCGCCGGGCCCGCGCCCTCCATCGCCGCGTCGAAGACGCCGCCGCGGCCCTTCGAGCCGAGCATCACCGCGCCGTTGCCGTACACCAGCTCGGCGTGCATCACGGTGCCGGCCCTCTCCTCGTCGCTCTCGTACACCGACAGCTCCGTGAACCCGAAGGCCTCCGTGAGCTGGCGTATCGCCGCCTTCGCGTCGGCGTACAGCAGCGTCGGACAGATGCTCGGACGTGCGCCGTTCGTGCCTGCCATACCGATCACTCCCCTGTGACCACCGCCGGACATGTCACCCACGGCCCAGTCTGGCAGCGGCCGCTGACACCGCGCCCGGGAGAGATCGAACACCCGAACCCAGAAAAAGTGCTTGCACTGGGCCGTTAGACTGGCCCCATGGCCATTCTCCTCGCGCATTAGACGGCGGGAACGTCCTCAGCCGCCCAACCCGCCTCCGACCCCGCACAGGAGTCTGACCGTGATCTCCGCCTCCGGCATCGAGCTGCGCGCCGGCGCCCGCGTCCTCATCGAGAGCGCCACCTTCCGTGTCGCCAAGGGCGACCGCATCGGCCTGGTCGGCCGCAACGGCGCGGGCAAGACGACCCTGACCAAGGTCCTGGCCGGCGAGGGCATCCCCGCCGCCGGACAGGTCACCCGCTCCGGCGAGGTCGGCTACCTCCCGCAGGACCCCCGCACCGGCGACCTCGACGTCCTCGCCCGCGACCGCATCCTCTCGGCGCGCGGCCTCGACGTGCTGATCCGCAAGATGCGGGACAACGAACAGCGGATCGCGGGCGGCCAGGGCGCCACCCGGGAGAAGGCCCTCAGGCAGTACGAGCGCCAGGAGACGGAGTTCCTCACCAAGGGCGGGTACGCCGCCGAGGCCGAGGCCGCCACCATCGCCGCCGCGCTCAACCTGCCCGACCGGGTGCTCGGCCAGCCCCTGCACACGCTCTCCGGCGGTCAGCGCCGCCGCGTGGAACTCGCCCGCATCCTGTTCTCCGACGCGGACACGCTCCTGCTCGACGAGCCGACGAACCACCTCGACGCCGACTCGATCGTCTGGCTGCGCGACTACCTCAAGACCTACCGCGGCGGTTTCATCGTCATCAGCCACGACGTCGACCTGGTCGAGACGGTCGTCAACAAGGTGTTCTACCTGGACGCCAACCGTTCCCAGATCGATGTCTACAACATGGGCTGGAAGCTCTACCAGCAGCAGCGCGAGGCCGACGAGAAGCGCCGCAAGCGCGAGCGGCAGAACGCCGAGAAGAAGGCCGCCGCCCTGCACTCGCAGGCCGACAAGATGCGCGCCAAGGCCACCAAGACCGTCGCCGCGCAGAACATGGCCAGGCGCGCCGACCGGCTGCTCGCCGGACTCGAGGCGGTCCGGGTCTCCGACAAGGTCGCCAAGCTCCGCTTCCCGGAGCCCGCGCCCTGCGGCAAGACCCCGCTGATGGCCGAGGGCCTGTCCAAGTCGTACGGCTCGCTGGAGATCTTCACCGACGTCGACCTCGCCATCGACAAGGGCTCCCGGGTCGTCATCCTCGGCCTCAACGGCGCCGGCAAGACCACCCTGCTGCGGCTGCTGGGCGGTGTGGAGCAGCCCGACACCGGCGAGGTCCGGCCCGGTCACGGCCTCAAGCTCGGCTACTACGCCCAGGAGCACGAGACCCTCGACCCGGACCGCACGGTCCTGGAGAACATGCGCTCCGCCGCCCCCGACATGGACCTGGTCGAGGTCCGCAAGGTGCTCGGCTCGTTCCTGTTCTCCGGCGACGACGTCGACAAGCCCGCCGGTGTCCTGTCCGGCGGCGAGAAGACCCGCCTCGCCCTGGCCACCCTGGTGGTGTCGTCCGCGAACGTCCTGCTCCTCGACGAGCCCACCAACAACCTCGACCCGGCCAGCCGTGAGGAGATCCTCGGCGCGCTGCGCACCTACAAGGGCGCGGTCGTCCTGGTCACCCACGACGAGGGTGCCGTGGCGGCGCTCCAGCCCGAGCGGATCATCCTGCTGCCCGACGGCGTGGAGGACCTGTGGGGCGCCGACTACGCGGATCTCGTCGCCCTGGCCTGATCTCCGGCACCCGGGTCACCCCGGCTTGATCGAATGCGTGATCCCCGGCGTATGGATCATTCGGCCTATCGGTGATCCATCATCTGTGTGAGATCTCCTCGTATCGAGGTGTGTCCTACATCCATTTCGCGGCCGACCCCTTTGTCGACAAGGGGTCGGCCGTCGCGCGTCCCTGACCTGGCACTTCGCTCAACAACCCGTTCGGCCCCACGAACATCACCGGGTGGAATCACAGGTTCCACTTGTGGGGACGCGCTCCTGTCGTCAAAACCCTCTCGCACGGACCTTGCCGAATGGGTGGCCATCACGCCCCGGAGGGGTGATCATGAGGAGACCAGAGCGCACTTCCCATGAGGAGGCACGGGTGGCCGAGACTCTGAAGAAGGGCAGCCGGGTGACCGGCGCCGCGCGCGACAAGCTCGCGGCAGACCTGAAGAAGAAGTACGACTCCGGTGCGAGCATCCGGGCACTGGCCGAGGAAACCGGCCGCTCGTATGGCTTCGTCCACCGGATGCTCAGCGAGTCGGGCGTCACGCTGCGTGGGCGTGGCGGAGCGACGCGGGGCAAGAAGGCCGCCTCGTCCTGATCCGGGCGGCCCGTCGGCTTCGATGGTGACCACCCGGTCGGTCGGCCGATCGGCCGGGTGGTTACTGTGCAGTCACTTAGCATCGCTCCATTGATCGCTCTGTCGACCGCACGCATCGGAGGCGCCCCATGGCCACGCCGGACCAGGAACTCGTTCCCCTGCTCGACAAGGACGGCGTACGGCTCACCGTCGACGACGCGCTCGCCACGGTGACGCTGACCAACCCGGCCAAGCGCAACGCGCAGAGCCCCGCCATGTGGCGGACGCTCGCCGAGGCCGGGCGGCTGCTGCCGGGCTCCGTCCGCGTGGTCGTGCTGCGCGGCGAGGGCAAGTCCTTCTCCGCCGGCCTCGACCGGCAGATGTTCACGCCCGAGGGGATCGAGGGCGAGCCGTCCTTCATCGACCTCGCGCGCAGCGGCGACGCCGAACTCGACGACGCCATCGCCGGGTACCAGGAGGGCTTCACCTGGTGGCGGCGCAACGACGTCGTGTCCATCGCCGCCGTCCAGGGCCACGCCATCGGCGCGGGCTTCCAGCTGGCGCTCGCCTGTGATGTGCGCGTCGTCGCCGACGACGTGCAGTTCGCCATGCGCGAGACCAGCCTCGGCCTCGTACCGGACCTCACCGGCACCCACCCCCTCGTCTCCCTCGTCGGCTACGGCCGCGCGGCCGAGATCTGCCTCACCGGGCGGTTCGTGGGCGCCGAAGAGGCCGTGGCGTCGGGGCTCGCCAACGTCGCCGTACCCGCGGCGGAACTCGACGCGACCGCACGGGAGCTGGCCTCAGCGATTCTGGCCGCGCCCCGTGAGGCCGTGATCGAGACCAAGGCGCTGCTGCGCGGCGCCGGGGACCGGACGTACGACGAGCAGCGCGCCGCCGAGCGCGCCGCCCAGGCCCGGCGGCTGCGGGACCTGGCCGGCCTGGGCGAATGAACCCTGCGGTGTGAGGCGCCGGCGTGGCGGGGTCTGGCGTGGCGGGTTCTGCCGTGGCGGGGTCCGGCGGGCCGGGGTCCGGCGGGCCGGGTTCTGGCGTGGCGGCGTCCGGCGGGCAGGGGTCTGCCGTGGCGGGGTCCGGCGGGCCGGGTTCTGCCGTGGGGGGTTCTGCCGTGGCGGGGTCCGGCGGGCCGGGTTCTGCCGGGTCTGGCCCCGCCCTGTCGGTCGCTGGCGTGGCGCGCACGCCTCGTGACCCGGCCCGGCCGAGCCGTGCCCGGTCCGGCCGGGCGCGGCCGCCTGCGGTCAGCTCACCTCGGTGACCAGGACCGCCACGGTGGGGTGATCCGGCAGGGCCTCTCCCACCACCGCGCGGACCTCCCGGGCCACATCCAGCGCCCGGTGGTCCGCGCGCACCACGATCTCCACGCGTGCGTGCCGGTGCGGCAGGGCGGCGGCCGCGCCCTGGACTTTCTCCAGACGGACCGCCCGGCCCAGGACGCCGGTCATGCCGGTCACCCCCGGCACCGAAAGGGCCGCCTCGGCCGCGAGGGCCTCCTCACCGGTGAGCGCCGGCCCGGCCGGGTGCGCGTCCCGTGGCCCTACGGCCTCCGGTTCCGGCACTTCGGCACCGAGCAGGTCCGTCACCCGCAGGTCCACCTCCGCCACGACCAGCCCGAGCCGCCCCTCGGCAGCCGCCGCCAGCACGCCGCGCACGCGTGCCGCGGCGCTCGGCAGGGGCTCGGAGACCGCCGCCGCGAAGTCCGCCGTCACCCGCAGGGGTGCCGGCGGCAAGCCACTCGGCGGAGGCGGTACGACCGGCTCGGAGGCGCCCGCCGGGTCCGCCGGAGCGATCCGGAGCACCCCGAGCCGCACCCCCGGCAGCCCCCGTAGCGCCTCCCTCAGCACCCGCTCCGCCGCGCCCTCGGCGATCCACGCCCCGTCGCGCGGCCCGCCCAGGGGGAGGAGCCTGCCCAGACCGAGCTGATGCCGTACCGCACTCGTCCACCCGTCCATTCCTCCAGCCTGCCGCATCCCCGGGGCGCGGCGGCGCAACGGCGCTTACCGTGGTCGAAGGGACGACGACCGAAAAGGACGTACGGCCATGACAGAGACAACGGAGCAGAGCCGGGCGCAGAACGCGGGGGGCGGCACGGAGTCCGTACCGGCCCGCGAGGCCACCGGACGAGGCGGTGGGGACCCGGCGGCCCGTGGGCGGACCACCATCGCCGACGGGGTCGTGGAGAAGATCGCGGGCCTCGCCACCCGGGACGTCGTCGGCGTGCACGCGATGGGCAGCGGCCTCAGCCGCACCTTCGGCGCCGTGCGGGACCGGGTGCCCGGCGGGGCGAAGTCCGTGGCCCGCGGCGTCAAGGCCGAGGTCGGCGAGGTGCAGACCGCGCTCGACCTGGAGATCGTCGTCGACTACGGAGTGTCGATCACCGAGGTCTCGCGGGACGTCCGGGAGAACGTGATCGCGGCGGTGGAGCGGATGACGGGTCTCGAGGTCGTCGAGGTCAACATCGCGGTGAGCGACGTGAAGCTGCCCGAGGAAGAGGACGAGGAGCCGGAGCCCCGCATCCAGTGACGCGTCGGCCGACGAGCGGAGGAACACAGCATGAGCATGGCCGTGATCGGGATGGTCGCCGGCATGGCGCTGGGCTTCGCCGGATACTTCGGCGGGTTCGGTGCCTTTCTTCTGGTGGCCGCCCTGGGCGCCGTCGGATTCGTCGTCGGCCGGCTGCTGGAGGGGGACCTGGAACTCGGGGACTTCTTCCGCGCACGTGACAACCGGCGCAGGTGACGCGGGTGAGCGAAGGAGGCGCCACCGGCGGCGGACCGGCCGGCGTCCCCCGGGGTG
This sequence comes from Streptomyces sp. NPDC000345, assembly GCF_042898825.1. Classification (NCBI taxonomy): domain Bacteria; kingdom Bacillati; phylum Actinomycetota; class Actinomycetes; order Kitasatosporales; family Streptomycetaceae; genus Streptomyces; species Streptomyces sp. NPDC000345. The sequence continues at coordinate 52,479 of NZ_JBIAZE010000008.1, read as the reverse complement.
AGCGCGGCGCGACCCGCATCGCGGACCGGGTCGTGGCGAAGATCGCCGCGCAGGCCGCGCGCGAGGCGGTCGGTCCGCTGCCGCCCGCAGCCGCTCCCGCGCACGCCACCGTCGTCGTGCGCCCCCACTCCCACCAGCGGTCGGGCGAGGACGGCCCGGTCGACGCCGCGTACATCCGCGTCCACCTCGAACTCGGCTACCCCACCGACATCGGCCCCCGCTGTCACGCAGTGCGTCGACATGTCACCGAGCGGGTAGGCGCGTTGGTGGGAATGCAGGTTCCGGAGGTCGCCGTCGAGGTCGAACGGCTCCATCTGACGGCGGCCCCCGGCGTGGCGCACGGGAGGACGCGATGAGCGAGCCCCGGGGCTCGGAAGGCACCACCACCCTGCCCGAACTGGAGAAACCGACGGATGCCCCGGCCCCCGAGGCGCCCGGTCCCGGCGGAGGCCGCCGCTTCTGGTCGGCCCGCCGCGTCCCTGCGGCCGTCGTCGCGGCCCTGCTCTTCGTCGTCGCGGGCGCGTTCCTCTACGACGTCGTCGCCGTCCGCGCCGGCCGGTCCGCCCTGACCTGGCGGCGCGAACTGGCCGGGCAACTCGCCGAACGCCCCCTCGACGACACCTGGGTCCTGGTCGGCGCGGGCGTCACCGCGGCCCTGGGGCTGTGGCTCGTCGTCCTGGCCGTCACCCCCGGCCTGCGGGACGTGCTGCCGATGCGCCGCACCCATCCCGACGTGCGCGCCGGCCTCCACCGGGGCGCCGTCGCGCTGGTGTTGCGCGACCGGGCCATGGAGGTCGCCGGAGTGCAGTCCGTGAAGGTCCGCGCCGGCCGCCGCCGGGCCGACGTCCGCGCGCTCGCCCACTTCCGCGACCTGGACGACGTACGCGCCGACCTGGACGGCGTGCTCCATGAGGCGGTCGAGGGTCTCGGGCTGGTCCGCCCGCCCGCCCTGACACTGCGGGTGCGGCGTCCCGGAAGGAAGGGGTGAGCCTCGTGCTCAGGACCGTCAACCGCGTGCTGCCCGGGGTCGTGGGCCTGGTGCTGATCGCCGTCGGCGGCGCCGTCCTCGCCGTCGGCCTCGGCGCCTCCCCGCCGTCCTGGTGGATCCACGACGGCCCCCACGACGTGCTGCTCAGCACCGCCGAACGCACCCGCCGGCGGGACGAGACATGGTGGTGGCCGACGGTCATCGCCGTTCTGGCGCTCCTCGTCCTGCTCGCCCTGTGGTGGCTGACCTCGGTCCTGCGCCGCCACCGGCTCGGCGAGGTTCTGGTCGACACCGGCGACGGCGCGGGAGCGCTGCTGCGGGGCAAGGCCCTGCAGTCCGTCCTGGCGGGCGAGGCGGGTGAGGTGGAGGGGGTGTCCCGCGCCCATGTCCACCTGACGGGCCGCAGGGACGCCCCCGCGACCCGCCTGCGACTGCGGCTGGAACCCCATGTGGACCCCGCGACGGCGCTGCACCAGCTGACGACCCGGGCCCTGACCCACGCGAAGGACTCGGCGGCCCTGAAGGCGCTGCCCGCGGAGGTGTGGATGAAGGCGGCCAAACACAAGGCAGCAAGGGTCAACTGACCCCTCACCACCCCTCCCGGCTCCCCTTCGCCCCCCTTGAAGCCCCCTCGGGCGCTCCTTCCGGAGCCCTCACACCGGCTTTCCGGCAGATCCGGCGGCCCGCCCTTGCGGCGGACCCCGCCGACCGGAGGCTCAGAAGCCGTGTCGCATTCCGCCGTCCACCGGCAGCATGATTCCCGTCAGGTAGGAGGCGGCGGGTGACAGCAGGAAGGCCGCCGTACGGCCGAACTCCTGCGGGGTCCCGTACCGCCGCAGCGGGATCCGGGACTCGTTCGCGGCCCGGGTGGCCTCGGGGTCGGCCGACATCCCGTCGAGCTCCCGCACCCGGTCGGTGTCGATACGCGACGGCAGCAGCCCCACGACCCGGATCCCCCGGGGCCCCAGTTCGTCGGAGAGCGACTTCGCGAACCCCGCGAGCCCCGGCCGCAGACCGTTGGAGATCGTCAGCCCCGGAATCGGCTCGTGCACCGACCCGGACAGGACGAACCCGATCACGCCGCCGGCCTCCAGCTCGGCCGCTGCCGCCCGCGCGAGCCGCACCGCCCCGAGGAACACCGACTCGAACGCCGACTGCCACTGCTCGTCGGAGTTGTCCGCGACGAACCCCGGCGGCGGCCCGCCCACGCTCACCAGCACCCCGTCGAACCCGCCGAAGGCCTCCCGCGCGGTGGCGATCAGCCGTGCCGCGCCCTCCGGATCGCCGTTGTCCACGCCGACGCCGACCGCGTTCGGCCCCAGTTCGGCCGCCGCGGCGACCGCCCGCTTCTCCTCGCGCCCGGTCAGCACCACCTTCGCGCCGTCCGCGACGAGTTCGCGCGCCGCCGCGTTGCCGAGGCCGCGCGTGGCTCCGGTGACGACGTACACCCGGTCCTTCAGTCCAAGATCCATGGCCCCTATCCTGCCTTCTCGTCCCCGAACAGGGCGAGGGCGGTGTTCACCAGTCCGATGTGGCTGAACGCCTGCGGGAAGTTGCCGAGGTGCCGGCGCCCCACCGGGTCGTACTCCTCCGCCAGCAGTCCCACGTCGTTCACCAGCCCCACCAGCCGTTCGAACAGCTCGCGTGCCTCCTCGGTCCGGCCCGTCATGTGCAGCGCGTCCGCGAGCCAGAACGAGCACGCCAGAAAGGCGCCCTCGTCGCCCGGCAGACCGTCGACGGTGGTGCCGTCGGTGCTGTAGCGGCGCAGCAGACCGTGGTGCCCCAGCTCCTCGCGCACCGCGTCGACGGTGCCGGCCACCCGGGGGTCGTCCGGCGGGAGGAAGCCGACGCGCGGGATGAGCAGCAGGGAGGCGTCGAGGTCGGCCGACCCGTAGAACTGGGTGAAGGTGTTGCGGTCGGCGTCGTAGCCCTTCTCGCACACCTCGCGGTGCACCTCGTCGCGCAGCGCCCGCCAGCCCGCGAGGTCGCCGGGCAGGTCGGGATACTGCTCCAGCGCGCGGACCGCCCGGTCGGCGGCCACCCACACCATCACCTTGGAGTGCACGAACTGGCGCCGGCCACCGCGCACCTCCCACAGCCCCTCGTCCGGCTGGCGCCAGTTCTCGCGCAGCCACTCCATCAGCGAGCACTGCAGCGACCACATGTGCGGCCTGGGCGACAGGCCCGCGAACCGGGCCAGCGACAGGGAGTCCATGACCTCGCCGTAGACGTCCAGTTGCAGCTGGCCCACGGCGCCGTTGCCGATGCGTACGGGCGTGGAGTCCCCGTAGCCGGACAGCCACGGCAGCTCGTACTCGGGCAGCCGGCGCTCGCCCGCCAGCCCGTACATGATCTGCAGGTCCGCCGGATCTCCCGCGACCGCGCGCAGCAGCCAGTTGCGCCACGCCTCGGCCTCCTCCAGGTACCCGGCCGCCAGCAGGGCGCCCAGGGTGAGGGTGGAGTCGCGCAACCAGCAGTAGCGGTAGTCCCAGTTGCGCACGCCGCCCATCTCCTCGGGCAGGGAGGTGGTGAGCGCGGCGACGATGCCGCCGGTCGGGGCGTACGTGAGCGCCTTGAGGGTGATCAGGGAGCGGACGACGACGTCCCGGTGGGGGCCCCTGTAGCGGCAGCGGGACGCCCACGCCTGCCAGTCCTCGACGCTGGTGCGCAGTGCCTCCCACGGGTTCACGAGCGGCGGACGGGACTCGTGCGAGGGATGCCAGGTCAGCACGAACGCGACCGACTCGCCCTCGGCGACGGTGAACTCGGAGTGGGTGCTGAAGTCCTCGCCCCAGGTGCGCACGGGCGGCTCGCTGCGGAACCAGACCGCGTCGGGCCCGGCGACCGCCACCCGGTGGCCGTCGGTCCGGCGCATCCAGGGGACGACCCAGCCGTAGTCGAAGCGCAGCCGCAGGGTGCTGCGCACGGTGACCCGCCCGCGCAGCCCCTCCACCACCCGGACGACGTCGGGGGCACGGTCGCGCTGGGGCATCAGGTCGGTGACCCGGATCGCGCCCTCGCCGGTCTCCCACTCGGTGTCCAGGACGAGGGTGCCGGGACGGTAGGCGCGCCGGGTGCAGGAGCCCTCGACGTCCTTGGGGGCGATGCGCCAGTGGCCGTTCTCCTCGTCGCCGAGGAGGCGGGCGAAGCAGGCCCCGGAGTCGAAGCGGGGCAGACACAGCCAGTCGACGGAACCGTCCCGGCCGACCAGGGCGGCGGTCTGTTCGTCGCCGATGAGGGCGTAGTCCTCGATGGGAGGGTGCACGGGGTTCCGGGTTCCCGGCGCGGTCGGGAGGCAATCAGGGCTGCGGCCGGGGGAGTGACGGCAGAGCCGCCCCGCCGCCGGTGCCCGAGAAGACGACTCCCGGATGCGCGGGCGCCTGGTTCAGCACCCACAGGCCGATCAGGGTGGCCAGCGCGAAGACCACGGCGATCAGTACGGCGAGGACGAGCCTGCGCCGGCGTTCGCGGCGCAGCCATTCGCCGCGCGCCGTGCGGTAGGCGTCGGGAGCGGGCCGCACCCCGCCGGCCAGCGCCTCCAGGGCCTCGCGCAGCTCCCGCTCGGTCCGGTCGGCGGCCGCGGTCTCCCGCGGGAGGGAGGCCGGCGTCGTGCGGTCGGGTGCGGGGTCCCGCTTCATGCGGTCCCGCTCCGTGCGGTCGGGTCCGGTGTCGTTCATCGCCGGGCCTCCATCGCCTGGGTCAGCGCGGCGAGGCCGCGTGAGGTGTGGGTTTTGACGGATCCGCAGGAGATGCCCATCGCGGCGGCGATCTCGCTCTCCTTCAGCCCGAGCCAGTGCCGCAGCACGAGCGCCTCGCGCTGCCGGGCCGGCAGCTGCTGGAGCGCGTCGATCAGCACACGCTGGTCGTCGCGGAGCAGCGCGGTGCTCTCGGCGGAGGCGACGGTCTCGTCGAGGAGTTCCGGAGGGGTCTCCACATGCCTGCGCGCGACCTGGAGGTGGCGTATCCGCATCCGGGTCAGATTGCAGACGGTGGAGCGCAGATAGGCCTCCGCCGCCTGTGTGTCCCGCAGCCTCCGCCACTTCCGGTAGATCTGGTAGTACGCCTCGGCCACCACGTTCTCCGGGTCGTCGGCGCCGAGCAGCACGGCGAGCCGCAGCATGGAGGAGTAGTGCTGCTCGAACAGCCGGGCGAGCCCGGCCTCGCGTTCCAGCTCCGCCGGGTCGGTCACGGCGAGCGCGAGCGGCTCGGCACAGGCCTCCTGCACGGGCATCGGCTGTCTGCGTCTCACGGATTGTTCGCTCCCGTCCGGGGACGCCGCCTGACGGTCAGGCGGGAGGGCAGGTCGGTGGTGTCGGCGCCGCGCGGGACGCCGAGGCGTTCCAGGGCCGCGGTGCCGGCCACCGCGACGGTCAGGTTGAGCAGCAGGGCCATCAGGCCGGCGTAGATCTCCAGCGGTCCGAACCCGAGGGTCACGATGGAGGAGAACCCCTCGCGCACGACCAGGACGGTCCCGGCCGCCATGCCCGTGGCCCACCCGGCGAGCAGCGCGCGCGGATGCAGCCGCCCGGTGAACAGCCCGACGGCCACGGCCGGGAAGATCTGCAGGATCCACACCCCGCCCAGCAGCTGCAGGTTGACGGCGTCCTGGTCGCGCAGCCCGAACACGAACGCCACCGCCCCCACCTTCGCGGTCAGCGACACCGCCTTGGCGATGCGCACCTGCCGCTTGGGCGTGGCCGTCGGCTGCACGTACTCGACGTAGACGTTGCGGACGAAACTCGTGGCGGCCGCGATCGACATCACGGCGGCCGGCACCAGCGCCCCCACCGTGATCGCGGCGAACACCAGCCCGGCCAGCGGCGCCGGCATCAGCCGGTCGACCAGCATCGGTACGGCGGCCTCGGCGCCGCCCTGCGGAGCCCGCACGCCCGCCGCGAGGGCGGCGACGCCGAGGAAACCGAAGAGGGCGAGCAGTCCGGTCCAGGCGGGCAGGGCCACGGAGACCTTGCGCAGGGTGCGCGGCCCGTCCGCGGCGAACCCGGCGGTGAGCACGTGCGGGTACATCAGCAGGGCCAGCGCGGAGCCGAGGGCGAGCGTGGCGTACGCCGGCTGCTGCCCGGGGGAGAGGACCAGCGGGGAGTGGGCCACGTCCGTGCCGCCCAGCCGGCGGGCCGCGCCCTCGAAGACCGGGCCGGGCCCGCCGAGCCGGCGCAGCACCAGCCAGCACACGGCGGTGAGCGACACGAACACCGCCACCGCCTTCAGCGCCGAGATGACCGCCGGCGCGCGCAGCCCGTGCCGGTAGGTCGCCACCGCCAGCCCCGCGAACAGCGCCACCATCACCAGGTCCCCGGCCGCGCCGCGCGGATAGACGCCGCCGGCCGTCAGCACCGCCCGTATCCCGAGCAGTTGCAGCGCCAGGTACGGCATCGTCGCGAGGATCCCGGTCAGGGCCACCACGAGGGCCAGCGGCGGCGACCCGTACCGGCCGCGGACGAAGTCGGCGGCGGTCACGTAGCCGTGGCGCCGGGCCACCTCCCACAGCCGGCTCAGCAGGACGAAGGCGAGCGGGCACACGATCACCGTGTACGGCACCGCGAAGAACGCGGGCGCGCCGTTGCCGTACGCCAGTCCCGGTACGGCGGTGAAGGTGTACGCGGTGAAGATCGTGCCGCCGAGCAGCAGCCAGGTCCACACCGGACCGAGGGAGCGGTCGGCCAGTGCCCAGCCCTCCAGGGAGGGCAGTCGGTCGCTCGGACGCAGCCTGCGCGCGGTCACGGCGAGCAGCGACGCCCCGCCGATCACGGCGAGGAACGTCGTCGTCATGGCGCCGTCGGCCATGGGTCACCGCCTTTGGTGTGCCTGAGCCCTCGCCTCTTGGTTGCGCGGACGGCCGCTTCGGATGACACGGAACCGGCGGGAAATCTTCTGGACATCCGCTGTCAACCGGTCCCGGGGGGTGGGCAACTCTTGCACAGACCGACAGCGAAGGGGAGAGCTGCCGCCGCCGACGGGAGAGCCACCGCCGCTGATCCACGCCCACCTCGGATCTCGAGGTGTCGCGCACCGCCCAGGTGAGGAGCCGCCATGCCTGTGTCCACCCTGCCCGAAAACGGCCGTCCAGTGCCGGAAAAGTCACGTACATCACTGAAGTCCGTCCTGCTGTGGGCCACGGTCGCCCTGCTCGGCGCGGTCGGCTGGGGCGTCCTCGCGCTCTCCCGCGGTGAGGAGATCTCCGCCGTCTGGCTGGTGGTGGCCGCGCTCGGCTCGTATGCCATCGCCTACCGCTTCTACTCGCGGTTCATCGCCCGCCGGGTCCTGGAGGTCGACGACACCCGCGCCACGCCGGCCGAGCGCCTGGAGGACGGGGTCGACTACCACCCCACCGACCGCCGGGTGCTGTTCGGCCACCACTTCGCGGCCATCGCCGGCGCCGGCCCGCTGGTGGGCCCGGTGCTGGCCGCGCAGATGGGCTATCTGCCGGGCACGATCTGGATCATCACCGGTGTGATCTTCGCCGGCGCGGTCCAGGACATGATCGTCCTCTTCCTCTCCATGCGCCGGGACGGCAAGAGCCTCGGCCAGATGGCCCGGGACGAGATCGGCAGGGTGGGCGGTGCCGCGGCGCTGATCGGCGTCTTCGCCATCATGATCATCCTGCTCGCGGTGCTGGCGATGGTCGTCGTCAACGCGCTGGCGGAGTCCGCCTGGGGCACCTTCTCGGTCGCCATGACCATCCCGATCGCCCTCTTCATGGGCTTCTACCTGCGCTACCTGCGGCCCGGCCGGGTCGTGGAGACCAGCTTCATCGGCGTGGCCCTGCTGCTGCTCGCCATCCTCGGCGGCGGCTGGGTCCAGAACTCGTCCCTGGCCGGGTACTTCGTCTGGAGCCCCACCACGCTGGTCTTCTGCCTGGTCGGCTACGGCTTCGTCGCCTCCGTGCTGCCGGTGTGGATGCTCCTGGCACCGCGCGACTACCTGTCGACGTTCATGAAGGTCGGCACCATCGCCCTGATGGCCGTCGGCGTCGTGATCGCCGCTCCGACCCTCAAGGCCGGGGCGGTGACCGAGTTCGCCTCCACCGGCGCGGGGCCGGTCTTCGCCGGGTCCCTGTTCCCCTTCCTCTTCATCACCATCGCCTGCGGCGCCCTCTCCGGCTTCCACGCGCTGGTCTCCTCCGGCACCACTCCGAAGCTGATCCAGAAGGAGTCCCAGGTCCGGCTGATCGGCTACGGCTCCATGCTCACGGAGTCCTTCGTCGCCGTCATGGCGCTGATCGCCGCCTGCGTCCTCGAACCGGGCCTGTACTACGCGATGAACTCCCCGGCCGCACTGCTCGGCCCGACCGCGCAGACCGCGTCGGAGGCGGTCAGGGGCCTCGGCTTCGCCGTCACCCCGGACCAGCTGACCGCGGCGGCCAGGGCCGTCGAGGAGCAGACGCTGATCGGCCGTTCGGGCGGCGCTCCCACACTGGCCGTCGGCATGTCGGAGATCTTCTCCAGCGTGTTCGGCAGCGGACTCAAGGCGTTCTGGTACCACTTCGCGATCATGTTCGAGGCGCTGTTCATCCTCACCACGGTGGACGCGGGCACGCGCGTGGGCCGCTTCATGCTCCAGGACATGCTCGGCAACGTCTGGAAGCCGATCGGCCGCGTCACCTGGAAGCCCGGCATCTGGATCACCAGCGCCCTGGTCGTCGGCGCCTGGGGCTACTTCCTGTACGCCGGCGTCACCGACCCGCTGGGCGGGATCAAGCAGCTGTTCCCGCTGTTCGGCATCGCCAACCAGCTGCTCGCCGCCGTCGCCCTGGCCGTCACCACCACCATGCTCGTCAAGGCCGGCAAGGTGCGCTGGGCGTGGGTCACCGGCATCCCGCTGGCCTGGGACGTGGCCGTCACCTTCACCGCCGGCTGGCAGAAGATCTTCTCCGGCAACCCGAAGATCGGCTTCTTCGCCCAGCGTGACGCCTACGCGGACGCCATCGACGCGGGCAAGCTGCTGCCGGGCGCCACGACCATGGACGACATGCACACCATCGTCCTCAACAACACGGTCGACGGCGTGCTCATGGCGATCTTCCTGCTGCTGGTGCTCACGGTGCTCGTCAACTGCGCGGCGGTGTGCGTCCGCGCCCTGCGGGCCACCGGGCCGCTGCCGACGAGCGAGACCCCGTACGTCGAGTCCCGCATCGACGTCCCGGAGCAGCGCGCCGGCGAACCGCTGGTGGGAGCGGGGTCGTGACCGCCGTCCGGAAGCTGCTGCACACCGTGCTCTGGTACGCGCGCGAACTCACCGGCGAGGCCGAGTACGACCGCTACTGCGCACGGCACCGCCGCCACCACCCGGACGCGCCCGTGCCGAGCCGCCGGGAGTACCAGCGGACGCGCACCGCACAGCGCGAGTGCGAGTCCCCCGGCCGCTGCTGCTGAAGCCCGTACGGCGTCCGCGCCGTACCGCATCCCCACCCGTGCCGTACCGCCCCCCCGGGCGGGTGACCGCACGGTGCCCGACCGCGCGGCGGGCGTGCCCCTCCCCAGCCCCGACGGCACGCCCGCCCCGCGCCTCCGCCCCTTCGCTCCGGGACCGAGATGCTGAGACGCCGACCCTCCCTGCTGATCCGCCCCGAGCTCGACGACGAACCTCTGCACAGGACCCTTCTCGAACTCCGGCCGTCCCGGCAGCTCCACGGGCTCGGAGCGGGCAGCACCCGTCCCGTCTGGGAGCCCGCGGCCCACCTGCTGCGCGCCACCGGACGGGACTGGGACCGCAGGGCGCACCGGGTCTCGGTCCTGGCCCGGAGCCTGCCGGCCGTGGTCTCACAGCGCTGGACCGCCGATCGGCCCGGCGAGGGCGACGCCCTGGTCCTGCGGGCCTGCGTGGAGACGATCCGGGCGCCCGCCGAGGGGCACGCCGCCGTTCGCGCCGCCGAGCGGACCTGTCTGCGCGCCGCCGAGGCCTGCCCCGAGGACCCGACGCCGTGGCTCGCCCTGCTGTCCCTGATGTACTCCTGCGCCGTACCGGTGAAGGACGCGGTGCCCGTGTGGACCGAGGCGGTCCACCGTGCGCCGTGGCATCGGACGGCCTACCACCGGCTCCTGGAGTACCTGTCCCCGCGCGGACACGGCACGCTCCCGGACATGATGGACTTCGCCTGGCAGGCCGCCGCCCGCGCACCGCACGGATCGCCGGTGGCCCTGCTCCCCGTGGCGGCCCGCGTCGAGCTGACGGCCCATCGCCAGGGGGAGTCCCGGCTCGCGGCCCTCGGCGCGAGCGGCAACTGGAACGAGCCGCGCGCCGTCCAGGAGATCGACGTGGCTCTGCAGGGCTGGTTCCACAGCGCCGCCGCGGCCCACGCCGAAGCCGTCACCGACCTCAACGTCCTCGCCTTCGCGCTGACCCGTGCGCACCTTCCGGACGAGGCCGCCCCCGTCTTCCGGCGCATCGGCCGCCATATGACCCGCCACCCGTGGGACCTGCTGCCCGAGCCGGAACGCACCTTCGTCTACTGGCGGGACCGCCTGACCGGGCAGCGCGGGACCTGAGAGGCGGCCCGCCGTGCGGGAGGGGGCGGCCACACCTGAGGACGGCCCTGCCTGCCGTCCGGAGTCGGCTCTGCCGGGACCGATCGAAGTCGGCCTTGCCGGACGCGCGGGCGGCACCCTACGCCGGAGTGGGTGCCGCTTCCTTCTCGTCCTCCGCCGCGGCGGCCGCCGCCGCTCGGTCGCGGCGCTCGCGGCGGACCAGGACCAGCCAGCCGACGGGGACGCCCGCGGCGAACAGCCACCACTGGATGGCGTAGGCGTAGTTCAGCGCGGCGTCCTCGCGGCCGGGCTTCCCGATCAGCTCCGGGGTGTCGCCCCTGGGCTCGGGAGCGGTCTGCGCGATGTAGCCGCCGAGCACCTCGGCGCCCAGCCGCTTGGCCTGCTCCGCGCTGTTGATCAGCATGATCTGCCGGTCCGGCAGCCCCTTGAGGTCCTTGATGCCGCTCGCCGCGGTCGTCTCGTCGGGCATCAGCCGCCCGGTCACGGTGACCTTGCCGGAGGGCGGCGCGGGGATCTTGGGGAACGCCGTCTGGCTCGGACCGTCCGCGGGGATCCATCCCCGGTTGACCAGCAGGACCTTGCCGTCCGTCAGCACGAACGGGGTGAGGACGTGGAAGCCGACCGTCTCGTCGGAGTTGACCCGGCGGCGTACGACGACTTCGTGCGCCGTGTCGAAGGTGCCGGTCGCGGTCACCCCTCGGTACCGCTCGCCGCGGGTGACGGTGTGACCCGGGGACGTCAGCTGCTCCACGGGCACCGGCTCGGCGGTCAGCGCGTCGGAGACCAGCTGGTTGCGCGCGGTGCGCTCGTCGTAGCGGTGCATCTGCCAGAAGCCCAGGCGGATCATCGTGGGGATGAGGAGGAGGGCGACCAGCGTGAGGATCACCCACTGCCGGGACAACAGGAAGCGGTACACCCCACGACCGTACCTCTCGGGCCGCGGGGTGTTGTCGCAGGGGGTGGGGACGGACGGGTCAGACGCGGTCGACGATCCCCGCCTTTCCCTCCGCCCGCGCGCAGTGGGCGCCGCAGTACCAGTGGCCCTCGACCTCGACGCCCTGACCGATGATCTGGACCCGACAGTGCTCGCAGATCGGGGCCATGCGATGAATCGCACAGGAGAAGCAGTCGAAGACGTGCACCGCGCCCTGGGCGTGGACCTCGAAGGTCATTCCGTAGTCATTGCCGCAAACTTCGCATCTCGCCATGCGCCACAGGGTGAGCCGTCGCCCCCGCCCGGGCGAGCGGGCGGTGGGCGAGTCGCACGGCAATCACCCGTACGTACGGCTCACCCGAACGCGGGGGTCACTCGTCGGCGGCCTCGACGTCGCGCAGCAACTGCCCGAAGGCCGCCTCGTCCACGACCGGTGTCCCGAACTGCCGCGCCTTCACCACCTTCGACGTACCGGAGTCCGGGTCGTTGGTGACCAGCAGGCTCGTCAGCCGGGAGATGCTGGTCGCCACGTGCAGTCCCGCCTCGGTCGCACGGTCCTCCAGCAGTTCGCGGTCGACGGACGTGTCGCCCGAAAAGGCGACCCGCATGCCCTGCTTGAGCCGTTTGCCGTCCTCGTACCGCCCGGGGTTGGGATACGGGCAGGCGGGCCGCCTGCGGGACGGCCGCCAACTGGTCGGCCGGTAGCCGCCGTGGTCGCCACCGCCCTGGCGGCCGATGCGGGGCGCGGGCCGGTCGTTCCACTCCGTCAGCGGGCGGCACTCGTGCAGCGGCAGCCGCACCCCGCCGGCCGCCGCGGCCCGCAGACTCGGCCGGAAGGCCTCCGCGAGCACGCGGGCGTCATCGAGGGCATGATGCGCCTGCCGCTGCACGACACCGAAATGGGCCGCGAGCGACTCCAGCTTGTGGTTGGGCAGCGGAAGCTGCAGCTCCTTGGAGAGCGCGATGGTGCACAACCGCTGCTTCACCGGGGCCTCGCGCTCCGCACGCGCGTACTCCCGCGCGATCATCTGCCAGTCGAAGACCGCGTTGTGCGCGACGAGCACCCGGTCCGCGAGCCGCGCCGCGAACTCCTCGGCGACGTCCCCGAAGAGGGGCGCGCCCTCCAGCACCTCGCTCGTCAGCCCGTGTATCCACACCGGCCCCGGATCGCGCTCCGGATTGACCAGCGTGTACCAGTGGTCCTCGACCTCACCGCGCGCGTCCAGCCGGTAGACGGCGGCGGAGATGATCCGGTCGTCCCGGGCCAGCCCGGTGGTCTCCACGTCAACGACCGCGTATCCCTGGGGATACGCGGCCGGCCACTCCGTGGGGGAGGACACTGTCGTCGTGTGGTCTGCGAGCATGGTCATTGAGGATACGGGGCGCCACCGACACCGGGTGCGGATGCCCGGAGACCGGACCGCGGAAGGCCTCCGGACCGCACGGGAGTTCGCCGCCGCGCCCGCACACCCCTGCCCGCACACCCCTCTGCCCGCACGCATGCGTGCCGCACTCGCTCGCGCACGCGTGCGTGGAGCGTCGGTGCTGCGCGGGTGACGTCTCGGATGTCATCCTCCGTCCGTGACGGAACGTGAGACGGAACCAGCGGCGGAACCACCCCACGGAGCCCACGGGGAGGCGCACGAGGGCACCCTCGGCTCCCGCCTGAACTGGCTGCGCGCCGCCGTCCTCGGCGCCAACGACGGCATCGTCTCCACCGCCGGCCTGGTCGTCGGCGTGGCCGGCGCGACCGACGACCGCGCGGCGCTGCTGACGGCGGGTCTGGCCGGGCTGCTGGCCGGGTCGATGTCCATGGCGGCGGGAGAGTACGTCTCCGTGTCCACCCAGCGCGATTCCGAGAAGGCGGCCCTCGCGCTGGAGCGGCGGGAACTGCGCGAAGAGCCCGAAGCCGAACTGGAGGAACTCACCGGGCTCCTGGAGGAACGCGGCCTCACCCGGGAGGTGGCCCGCGAGGCCGCCGTGCAGCTGACGGAGCGCGACGCCCTGCGGGCCCACGCCCGCGTGGAACTCGGCATCGACCCCGACGACCTCACCAACCCCTGGCACGCCGCCTGGGCGAGCTTCCTCGCCTTCACGGTGGGCGCACTGCTGCCGCTGCTCGCGATCGTGCTGCCCCCGGCCGCCTGGCGCCTGCCGGTGACCGTGGTGTCGGTCCTGGTCGCCCTCGTCTGCACGGGCTGGAGCAGTGCCCGGCTGGGAGCGGCCGCACCGTCGCGCGCGGTGCTCCGGAACGTGGGGGGCGGTGCGCTGGCGATGGGGGTGACGTACGCGGTGGGCGCCCTGCTGGGGGCGGCGGGGGTGTGACCGACGGCCCGTCGGCCGGGGGACGGGACGGTCGACGCCGCCCCGTCGCCCCGCTCTTGGCGGAGATCACCAAGAAGCAAGCGCATACCCTCGGTAATACTTGTGGGTAACAACGTCTAGCCCCGGACGACCTGCGGTTCTACGGTGCCCACATGCCGAACCTGCCCGATGTCGTGCTGTGGTCGATACCCGCCTTCGTGCTGCTCACCGTGGTCGAGGTGATCAGCTACCGCATCCATCCCGACGAGGACGCGGCCGGATACGAGGCGAAGGACGCCGTGACGAGCGTCGGCATGGGGCTCGGGAGCCTCGTCTTCGACTTCCTCTGGAAGATCCCGATCGTCGCCGTCTACACGGCGGTCTACGAACTGACTCCCCTCCGCGTGCCCGTCCTGTGGTGGACCGTCCCGCTCATGCTGCTCGCGCAGGACTTCTTCTACTACTGGTCCCACCGCGGTCACCACGTCATCCGCATCCTGTGGGCCTGCCACGTGGTCCACCACTCCAGCCGCAAGTTCAACCTCACCACCGCCCTGCGCCAGCCCTGGACCACCCTGACCGTCTGGCCGTTCTACGTCCCCCTCGTCGCCGCCGGCGTGCACCCGGCCGCGCTCGCGTTCTGTTCCTCCGCCAACCTCGTCTACCAGTTCTGGATCCACACCGAGCGGATCGACAAGATGCCCCGCTGGTTCGAGTTCGTGTTCAACACGCCCTCGCACCACCGTGTCCACCACGCCTCCCAGGGTGGCTACCTGGACCGCAACTTCGGCGGCATCCTCATTGTCTGGGACCGGCTCTTCGGCTCGTTCGTGCCCGAGGTGGAGCGGCCCGTCTACGGGTTGACCAAGAACATCAACACGTTCAACCCGATCAAGGTCGCCACGCACGAGTACGTCGCGATCGCCAAGGACATCAAGGCGGCGGCCAGTTGGCGCGAGCGCGCGGGGCGCGTGTTCCGCGGCCCGGGATGGCAGCCGGCGCCCCCTTCCGCGTCCGCGCCCCCTTCCGCGTCCGCGTCCGCTCCCGCGGCCGGACAGGCGCCCGTCGAGGAGAGCACGGCCGCGTGAGGCCCCCGACGCTCCTCTTCGCCTTCGGTCTCGCCACCGCCGCCGACCTCGTCTCCCTCGCGTTCGGTTACGGCCCGGGGCACACCCTCGCCAAGCCGCTCCTCATGCCCCTCCTGGCGGCCTGGGCGGCCCGGCGCGGCGCCCCCCGCCTCCTCGTCGCCGCCCTGCTGTGCGGCTGGGGCGGCGACGTCCTGCTGCTCTCCGACGCCGACCCCGCCTTCCTCGCCGGCATGGCCTGCTTCGCCGCCGGACACATCTGCTATCTCACCCTGTTCCTGAGAGGACCCGCTTTCCCGGGAACCGGACCCGGCAGAAACGGGCGCCCACGCGCGCGTGCCCTCGTCCTCGCCCCCTGCTACGCCGCCGCCCTGATCACCACCGTCGCGCTGCTCTGGCCCGACCTCCCGCCCGACCTGCGCGTCCCCGTCGCCGGCTACAGCACCCTGCTCACCGCGACGGCGTACACCGCCGCCGCCCGCAGCGGCCCCGTCGCCGGTGCCGGCGGGGTGCTGTTCCTGCTCTCCGACACCCTCATCGCCACGGGCGTCGCCGACTGGCCGCAGCTCCCCCGCCCCGACCTGTGGATCATGCTCACCTACGCCGCCGCGCAGTTCCTGCTGGCCCGGGGCACCCTCGGCGAACGGACGGCGCCGCCGAGGGCGCACCGGGAAGTAGCCCCGACCACGCCCTGATCCCCGCCGTCCCCCTGACCCGCACCGGACGGCTACGGGCTGACCCGCACCGGACGGCGACGGGCAGGCCCGCACCGGACGGCTACGGGCAGGCCCGCACCGGACGGCGACGGGCAGGCCCGCACCGGACGGCTACGGGCAGGCCCGCACCGGACGGCGACGGGCAGGCCCGTCAACCCGATCAAGTCGATCAACCCGGGGATCCACCCCGTGCCGCCCAGTCCGCGGGATCGGCTCCCCACGCGCCCGGCGGCCGGGCCCAGTCGCCGGGCCCGCCCTCGAAGGACACCGGCGGCAGCGCGTACCGGAGCCGGCCGAGGGGACTGTCGGTCTCCGCGAGCCATGCCTCAGGCCCCGGGCACGCCTCCTCGACTGCCTCCTCGGCCCCCGCGCCCTCCAGCAGCCACGCCGCCGTCCGCGCCAGCGCCACCCGCACGACCCGGCTCCCGCCGTCGTACGACTGCTCCGTCAGCGCCCGCAGCACGGCCGCGGCCAGCAGGTAGCCCGTGCCGTGGTCGAGGGCCTGCGCGGGCAGGGCCCCGGGCCGCTCGGCCGACCCTTCGAGGGCCGCGATGCCCGTGGCCACCTGTACGAGGCTGTCGAAGCCGCGCCGCCCGCCCCACGGGCCGTACGCGCCCCACGCCGACACCTGCGCCACCACCAGCCCGGGCCGGCGCTCGGCCAGCGCCTCGGGGGAGAGGCCGAACCGGTCCAGGGCGCCCGGCCGGTAGCCGGTGACGACGACGTCCGCCGCCGCGAGCAATTCCTCGAAACGGCGCCGGTCGGCCGTCAGGTCCAGCAGGGCCGAGCGCTTCCCGAAGCCCGTGTCGGCGTGCTGGTCGGGGAGTTCGGGCAGGTGAGGCGTGTCGACGCGCAGGACGTCCGCGCCCAGCAGGGCGAGCGTGCGGGTGGCGACGGGCCCGGCGAGGACCCGGGTGAGGTCCAGGACGCGCAGCCCGGCGGCGGGCAGCAGGGGAGCGCCCTGGAGGGACGGGAACACGCGCGTGGGTGCGCCGTCCGACCGGCCACGCTCGACGAGCGGCCGCGCGGCGACCTCGGCCGCCTGCTCGTGCGCGGCCCACTCCTCGGGCGTGCGCAGTGCCACGGCCAGACCCCCGGCCGCGTACACCGCGTCCTCGACCTCCCGCGCGGACCGCTCGGCCAGGGCGGACTCCACGGCGGCCGGGTCCCCGGGCACCCCCAGCGCCTTCAGCAACCGTTCCCGGTGATGAGGGTAGTTGGCGTGCGTACGCACCCAGCCGTCGGCCGTCCGCCACCACCGCGACAGCGGCGCGAAGAGCACCGGCGCCCGCCCGTCGACCAGCAGCTGCCGCTCACTGGTGAACGCGGCCGCCACCGCCCCGTCGTCCACCCGCACCCCGGGCACCCGAGCGAGCCCCGCCCGCCGCGCCCCCAGCTCCGCACCGGCGAGCGCACACGCCCCCACACAGGCCCGCGCCAGTTCCCGCACGGGCAGCCGCGCCGCCATCGCCCCCTCACGGACGACGGCCGACACACGCGCGTGGAGAGCGGGGTCACCGCCCAGCGCCGACCAGACGAACTTGATGGAAGTCATGACTGTATTGTGCAGTATTGATTCAATCAATATACGTCCCTCTGGATCAGCCTGATCCAGCCCAGCCCAGCCAGCCAGCCCGGCCCCGCCCGGGCCCTGCCCGGATCATGCACATGGACAGGGCCGGACGGAGAATTCCGCCCGGCCCTGTCCCGTACCGCCCGCTGGGGGTTACTTCACGGCGCGCAGCGCGTTCACGATGCCGAAGCCGTAGAAGCCGTTGACCCGCTTGGCGCCCGCGCACGTCGCGTCCACCACGCCGTCACCGTTGCCGTCGTACGGCTCGGCGGGGCAACCGGGGTTGTCCGCCTGCGCCTTGAGCAGCGCCTGCAGCTGCGCCGGGGAGGCGTACGGGTGGGTGGACTTCAGCAGCGCGGCCACGCCGGCCACGTGCGGGGACGCCATCGACGTGCCCTGGAGGAAGCCGTACGTGTTGTTCGGCAGCGTCGACAGGATGCGGCCGTTGGCCGACGGGGTGTCCGGGATCTGGTACTTGTCGCCACCCGGAGCGGCCACGTCGACGACGCCCAGGCCGTAGGTGGAGTAGTACGACTTGGCGCCCTTGACGCCCGTGGCGCTGACCGTCACCACACCCGGCAGCTGCGTCGGCACGTCGAAGCACTCGTGCGGGTCGACCGTCCGCGTCACCGGCGTGGAGTCGTCGGGGCTGGAGGAGTCCACCAGGGCGTCGGAGTCGAGGTCGTGGTTGGAGTTGCCCGCCGAGGCCACGTTGAGCGTGCCCTTCTTCTGGGCGTACAGCTGGGCCCTGTTGACCGCGTCGACGATGGCCTTCTGGTCGGGGTCGTCCATGCAGTTGTACAGCCACGGGTCGACGTAGTAGCTGTTGTTGGTGATCTCGACGCCGTGGTCCGCGGCGAACACGAACGCGCAGACGACGTTCTCCGGATAGAAGAGGCCGTCCTTCGGGTCGCTCACCTTGATGCCGGCGACCTTCACACCGGGAGCGACACCGGCCACGCCGATGCCGTTGCGGGCCGCCGCGATCTCACCGGCGACATGCGTGCCGTGGTAGTCGTCCGCGGTGTACGGCCGCCAGGCGCCCTCGCTGGTGTCCGCGACGCCGCCCACGCAGTTCGCGGACTGGGACGCGGAGAAGTTGGGCGCGAGGTCCGGGTGGGTGTCGTCGACGCCGGTGTCGATCACGGCGACCGTCACCTTCTTGCTGCCCGGGTTGATCCCGGCGGCCTTGTCGGCGCCGATCGCCCGCAGGTCCCACTGGTCGGCCTCGAGCGGCTCGCTCTGGCCCGCCGCGTCGGACGCCTTCTCGATCTTCGCGGCCTCCGCCTTCGACAGGACCTGCGCGGCCCCCTCGTCGGTGGTCCCCGCGGCGCTCAGCGGCGCGGTACGCGTGGCGCCCGCCGACTGCACCCCACGCACCGCGCGTATCTGCGCGCCGAAGTCGGGGTTCGCGGAGTGCACGACGAGCACGCCGATCCTGTCGTACGACGCCACCAGGGTGCCGCCCGACGTGGCGATCGCCTTCTTCACCGACTCGATCGTGCGGTGGTCCACCTTCGTGTTGACGACGTACGCCAGCGTCCCGGCGTCGGCCGCCTGGGAGGTCGACGTCGTGACGGGAGCCGCGGTGGCGGCCGTCGGCAGGAAACCGACGGCGGCGGTCAGCGACAGCACGACGGGCACCGCGAGAGCGAGGCGGCGTCTGGAAGGCAGATGAGCCATGGGGTCTCCACATCATCCGGAAAACGAAACCGGCCCGAGGGCGGCGGTGTGCTCGGGCAGGTACATGACGGGTTGTGCAGCCCGAAGCTATCTCCCGAACTCGCTGGCCAGCAATGACTTATGGCGACGACTTCCGAAAGAGCCCGACCGAGTTGAACCGGCCCGAGCGCGCCGCCGTGCCCTTGGACGGGAGCCCGTGCACCATCGAGCCCCCGCCGACCCGCCGTCCGCAACGCGAGGAGACCTTGTGGCCACCGAGACACCGCCCCCCTCGAAAACCCAAGCCCACCTCCCCTCCACCGAGGAGTTCGTCGCGGTGCAGGAGAGCGCGGAGTTCGGTGAACTGCGCAGCTCCCACCGCGGCTTCGCCTTCCCCCTGACCTTCGCCTTCATCGCCTGGTACCTGCTCTACGTCCTGCTCTCCAACTACGCGGGCGACTTCATGGGCACCAAGCTCTTCGGCAACATCAATGTGGCCCTCGCCCTGGGCATCGCCCAGTTCCTCACCACGTTCCTCATCGCCTGGTGGTACGCGCGGCACGCCGCCGCCAAGCTCGACCCCAAGGCCGACGCCATCAAGTCCCGGATGGAGGGCGGCGCATGAGCCCCGCACAGCACACCCTGATCGCCGCCGGTGAGGCGAGCGAACACCGGCCGCTGATCATCACCCTGTTCGCGGTGTTCGTCGCCGCGACCCTGGTCATCACCGTCTGGGCGGGCCGCCAGACCAAGGACGCCGCCGACTTCTACGCGGGCGGACGCCAGTTCACCGGCTTCCAGAACGGCCTCGCCGTCTCCGGCGACTACATGTCCGCCGCGTCCTTCCTCGGCATCGCGGGCGCCATCGCCCTCTTCGGCTACGACGGCTTCCTGTACTCCATCGGCTTCCTGGTCGCCTGGCTCGTCGCCCTGCTCCTGGTCGCCGAACCGCTGCGCAACTCCGGCCGCTACACGATGGGCGACGTCCTCGCCTACCGCATGCGTCAGCGCCCCGTGCGCACGGCCGCCGGCACCTCCACCATCGTCGTCTCGATCTTCTACCTGCTGGCCCAGATGGCGGGCGCGGGCGTCCTGGTCTCCCTCCTCCTCGGCATCACCAGCGACGGCGGCAAGATCGGCATCGTCGCCCTGGTCGGCGTCCTGATGATCGTCTACGTCACCATCGGCGGCATGAAGGGCACCACCTGGGTCCAGATGGTCAAGGCCGTCCTGCTGATCGCCGGCGCCCTCCTGCTCACCTTCCTGGTCCTGCTGAAGTTCGACTTCAACGTCTCCGACCTGCTCGGCTCGGCCGCCGACCACAGCGGCAAGGGCGCCGCCTTCCTGGAGCCCGGCCTCAAGTACGGCGCCACCGGCACCACCAAACTGGACTTCATCTCCCTCGGCATCGCCCTGGTGCTGGGCACCGCCGGCCTGCCGCACATCCTGATCCGCTTCTACACGGTCCCCACCGCCAAGGCCGCCCGTAAGTCGGTCATCTGGGCCATCGGCCTGATCGGCGCCTTCTACCTGATGACCCTCGCCCTCGGCTTCGGCGCCGCCGCGCTGATCAAGCCCGACGAGATCATCGCGTCCAACAAGGCGGGCAACACGGCCGCACCCCTGCTCGCCCTCCACCTCGGCGGCGTCGACTCCAACTGGGGCGCGATCCTGCTGGCCACCATCTCGGCGGTCGCCTTCGCCACCATCCTCGCGGTCGTCGCCGGCCTCACCCTGGCGTCGTCCTCCTCCTTCGCCCACGACATCTACGCCAACGTCATCAAGAAGGGGCAGGCCTCCGAGAAGCAGGAGATCAACGCGGCCCGCTGGGCCACCGTCGGCATCGGCGCCGTCTCGATCGTCCTCGGCGCACTGGCCCGCGACCTGAACGTCGCGGGCCTGGTCGCCCTCGCCTTCGCGGTCGCCGCCTCCGCCAACCTCCCGACCATCCTCTACAGCCTCTTCTGGAAGCGGTTCACCACCTCCGGAGCCCTCTGGTCGATCTACGGCGGCCTGGTCACGGCGGTCGGCCTGGTGCTGTTCTCCCCGGTCGTCTCCGGCAAGCCCACCTCGATGTTCCCGGAGGCCGACTTCCACTGGTTCCCGCTGGAGAACCCCGGCATCATCTCCATCCCCGTCGGCTTCCTGCTGGGCGTCGTCGGCACCCTCCTGTCGAAGGAGGAGCCCGACCAGGGGAAGTACGCCGAGCTGGAGGTGCGCTCCCTGACCGGCACCGGCGCCCACTGAACAGCCCGGACAGCGCCCTTCGCGGCCGCGTCGTAGATCCCTGCGACGCGGCCGTGTCCTACGTCTCGGGATCGGGCACTGTTGATGTCAGCGGCGTCACGTAGGCTCGCAGGTGACGACAGAAACACGCGATCCGCTACGGGGGAGGGGGCCCACGTGCTCATCGACACCTACGGCCGAGTGGCCACCGACCTGAGGGTCTCACTGACCGACCGGTGCAACCTGCGCTGTACGTACTGCATGCCCGAGGAGGGCCTGCAGTGGCTGGCCAAGCCCGACCTCCTCACGGACGACGAGATCGTCCGCCTCATCGACATAGCCGTCACCACGCTCGGCATCGAGGAGGTCCGCTTCACCGGCGGCGAGCCGCTGCTGCGCCCCGGTCTCGTCGGCATCGTCGAGCGGGTGGCGGCCCTCACCCCGCGCCCCCAGATGTCCCTGACGACGAACGGCATCGGCCTCAAGCGCACCGCCACCGCCCTCAAGGCGGCAGGCCTCGACCGGGTCAACGTCTCCCTCGACACCCTGCGCCCGGACGTCTTCAAGGCCCTCACCCGCCGCGACCGCCACCAGGACGTCCTCGACGGCCTCCAGGCCGCCCGCGACGCCGGGCTCACCCCGGTGAAGGTCAACTCCGTCCTCATGCCGGGCCTCAACGCCGACGAGGCCCCCGACCTCCTCGCCTGGGCGGTCGAGCAGGACTACGAACTGCGCTTCATCGAGCAGATGCCCCTGGACGCCCAGCACGGCTGGAAGCGCGA
This sequence comes from Streptomyces sp. NPDC000345, assembly GCF_042898825.1. Lineage (NCBI taxonomy): Bacteria > Bacillati > Actinomycetota > Actinomycetes > Kitasatosporales > Streptomycetaceae > Streptomyces > Streptomyces sp. NPDC000345. The sequence continues at coordinate 30,706 of NZ_JBIAZE010000008.1, read as the reverse complement.
GGGCATGGTCACCGCGGGGGACATCCTCGCCTCGCTGCGCACCCGCTTCGACCTCACCGCCGAGGGCAAGGACGAGCGCGGCTCGGCCCCGGCCGAACGCTGGCTGGTCGACGGCGGCCCGCAGCGCGTCGGCGTCATCGCCTCCGTCACCCGACCGTTCTGCGCGGCCTGCGACCGCACCCGCCTCACCGCCGACGGCCAGATCCGCACCTGCCTCTTCGCCCGTGAGGAGACCGACCTGCGCGCGGCCCTGCGCTCCGGCGCCCCCGACGAGGAGATAGCCCGCATCTGGCGCCTGGCGATGTGGGGCAAGAAGGCGGGCGCGGGCCTGGACGACCCGTCGTTCGTCCAGCCGGACCGACCCATGTCCGCCATCGGGGGCTGAGGGCGGCACACGTGAGGGGTCCGAGGCCGGTCGGCCCACGGCCTCAGCCGTTCTGCTGCTCCCATTCCCTCAAGGCGACGACATCCTTGAGGAACCCCCGGACACCGAGGAACTGCGACAGATGCTCGCGATGCTCCTCGCACGCGAGCCACGTCTTGCGCCGCTCCGGCGTGTGAATCTTCGGGTTGTTCCACGCCAGCACCCACACCGCGTCGACGCGGCAGCCCTTGGCGGAACAGAGGGGAGTCTCACTCACAGTTTCGTCTCACAGATGCGCGCAAAAGGCGACGCCGAGCAGCCACGGGGGGAGCTGCCCGGCGTCGGTCCGTCGCTCCGACGGGGGATGCGGAGCGCGTACGAAGTATGTCACGGCCGACCCGTCGCGGGGCACCGGAACAGCATGATTGATCTGAGCTTTTCCTGAGCTTGGCGCACAGCCCTCTCATGGCCGGCGCTCAGCCTGTCCGGACTCCGATCTCCCGCGGGCGGATTCCGTGAAGCGCTCCTCTTCCGGAACCGATTCCGCCGGCCCGTCCGCCCGCGGCGCGATCATGGGCCGCACCGGGGCCGCGACGAACGTGGAGGGCAACCCGGGCGCGTTCTCCCGCCCGGCATTGGCGATCACCACCGCGATGTAGGGCAGGACCGCCCCCAACACCAGTGCCACGAGGGCGACATGACGTTCCACGTTCCAGAGCGTCGCCGCGAGGATCACCGACACCGTACGGATCGTCATCGAGATCACGTACCGCCGCTGCCTGCCGCGCACGTCCTCCTGGAGCCCCTGCCGGGCACCGGTGATCCGGAACACCTGGACGTTGCCGCCGCCACCCTGCTTCCGCATCACATTCCACCGTCCGCCAGCTTCGAACTCTCCCCGGCACTCCACGTTACGCCGGGGCTGCGCCGCCTTCGAGACCGGGTTGCCTCCCGCCCGGACGAACGTCCTGCGCCCTACCGCGTACGGCCGCACCCGACATGCGCCGTACGAGGCGCGGAACCAGACTGAGGGCAATGCTCACGTCGAGCCGTACGAGGAGGCAGCCATGGGCTGGTTGTGGGCGATCATCGTGGGATTCGTGCTCGGTCTGCTCGCCAAGGCGATCATCCCCGGCAAGCAGCACAGCCCCCTCTGGCTGACCACCATCTTCGGCATGCTGGGCGCGATCGCCGGCAACGCCATCGCCCGCGGATTCGGCGTCGAGGCGACTTCGGGCATCGACTGGTGGCGCCACATCTTCCAGCTCGTCGCCGCGATCGTCATCGTGGCTCTGGGGGACGCCGCCTACATGGCGACCTGGGGCAAGCGGAAGCGCGAGCGGGCCTGAGCGGACGTACGAGAGCGGGGGGGGGGGGGGGGCGCGCGCGCGCGGGCCCCCCCCCCCCCCCCCCCCCCCCCCCCCCCCCCCCCCCACCCCCCCCCCCGCCCCCCCCCCCCGCGCGGCGCGCGCCCCCCCCGCCCGCGGGGGGGGGGGCCCCCCCCCCCCCGGCCCCGGGGGCCCCGGGGGGGGCGGGGGGGGGGGGGCGGGGGGGACGGGGGGGGGGGGCCCCCCCCCCCCGGCCGCCCCCCCCCCGCCCCACGTACCGCCCTGCGCTCAGCCCGTGACCTCGACCGCGGCGAGGTTCCTCTTGCCCCGCCGCAGCACCAGCCACCGCCCGTGCAACAGCTCCGAGGCATCCGGCACCGCGTCCTCGGCCGTGACCTTCACGTTGTTCACGTAGGCCCCGCCCTCCTTCACGGTCCGCCGCGCGGCGGACTTGCTGGCGACGAGCCCGACCTCGGCGAACAGATCCACCACCAGGCCCGGCTCGGCGACCTGGATGTGCGGCACCTCGGAGAGCGCCGCGGCCAGGGTGCGGTCGTCGAGCTCGGCCAGCTCGCCCTGCCCGAAGAGGGCACGGCTCGCGGCGATCACGGCGGCCGTCTGGCCGGCGCCGTGCACCAGCGTCGTCAGCTCCTCGGCCAGCGCCCGCTGCGCGGCCCGCGCCTGCGGCCGCTCCTCGGTCTGCCTCTCCAGCTCCTCCAGTTCCTCACGGGACTTGAAGGACAGGATCCGCATGTACTTCGAGATGTCCCGGTCGTCCACGTTCAGCCAGAACTGGTAGAACGCGTACGGCGTCGTCATCTCCGGGTCGAGCCAGACCGCGCCGCCCTCGGTCTTGCCGAACTTGGTGCCGTCCGCCTTGGTCATCAGCGGCGTCGCCAGCGCGTGCACCGACGCGTGCGGCTCCAGCCGGTGGATCAGGTCCAGGCCGGCCGTGAGGTTGCCCCACTGGTCGCTGCCGCCCTGCTGGAGCGTGCAGCCGTAGCGCCGGTAGAGCTGGAGGAAGTCCATGCCCTGGAGGATCTGGTAGCTGAACTCGGTGTAGCTGATGCCCTGGTCCGACTCCAGGCGCCGGGCCACGGAGTCCTTCGTCAGCATCTTGTTGACGCGGAAGTGCTTGCCGATGTCGCGCAGGAACTCGATGGCGGACAGACCGGCGGTCCAGTCGAGGTTGTTGACCATCACCGCGGCGTTCTCGCCCTCGAAGGACAGGAACGGCTCGATCTGGGCGCGCAGCTTGCCGACCCAGCCGGCGACGGTCTCCGGGTCGTTCAGCGTGCGCTCCGCCGTCGGCCGCGGGTCGCCGATCAGGCCCGTCGCCCCGCCGACCAGTGCCAGCGGCCGGTGACCGGCCTGCTGGAGCCGGCGCACGGTGAGCACCTGCACCAGGTGCCCGACGTGCAGGGACGGCGCGGTCGGGTCGAAGCCGCAATAGAACGTGACGGGACCGTCCGCGAGCGCCTTGCGCAAAGCGTCCTCGTCAGTGGACAGGGCGAACAGCCCGCGCCACTTCAGCTCGTCGACGATGTCCGTCACGGTTCTCGTATCTCCTTGATGATCTTCTTGACGCTCTTCGGCCGGTCGGGCGACCGCCGGCTACGAGGTTATACGCCCTGACTGACAGAGCTCATATTGAAGTCGGGCACCCTCAGCGAGGGCATCGCAGCCCTAGTGAACCAGTCGCTCCACTCGCGGGGCAGCGTCTTTTCCGTGCGCCCCGCCTCCGTGGCCCGGCCCAGCAGGCCGACCGGCGACTCGTTGAACCGGAAGTTGTTCACCTCGCCCACGACCTCGCCGTCCTCGACGAGGTAGACGCCGTCCCGGGTCAGACCGGTCAGCAGGAGGGTCGCCGGGTCCACCTCGCGGATGTACCACAGGCAGGTCAGCAGCAGCCCGCGCGTGGTGTTCGCGACCATCTCCTCCAGGGAGCGGTCCTCGCCGCCGTCGAGGATCAGGTTGTCGATCCCCGGGGCCGTCGGCAGCCCGGTCAGGCCCGCCGTGTGCCGGGTGGTGAGCAGGTGCTTCAGCTCGCCCTCCCTGATCCACTCGGTGGCGGCCAGCGGCAGCCCGTTGTCGAACACCGACGAGTCGCTCCCGGAGGAGTGGGCGAGCACGAAGGGCGCCGACTCCAGGCCCGGCTCGTTCGGGTCGCTGCGCAGGGTCAGCGGCAGCTCGGACAGCTTCTCGCCGAGCCGGGTGCCACCGCCGGGCTGGGAGAACACCGTCCGGCCCTCGGCCGCGTCCCGGCCCGACGCCGACCACATCTGGTAGATCAGCAGGTCCGCCACGGCGGTCGGCGGCAGCAGCGTCTCGTACCGCCCGGCCGGCAGCTCGATCCGCCGCTCCGCCCAGCCGAGGCGTACGGCGAGCTCGGCGTCGAGCGCCGCCGGGTCGACGTCCTTGAAGTCCCGGGTCGAGCGCCCCGCCCAGGCCGAGCGCGTACGGTCCGGGGACTTGGCGTTGAGCTCCAGCGTCCCGTTGGGCTGGTCGTGCCGCAGCCGCAGCCCCGTCGACGTGCCCATGTACGTCGACACCACCTCGTGGTTGGCGAAGCCGTACAGTTCGCGGCCGCCGGCACGCGCGCGTGCGAAGGACTCGCCCAGCGCGGGCGCGAAGTCGGCGAACACCGCGGACGAGGTCTCCGCGGGTGCCTCGGTGAACTCGGGGGACGCCGCCACGTCCCTGACCAGCGGCTGCGCGTCCTCGGCGGGACCGGCGCCGTGCGCGGCGGCCTCGGCGGCCCGCACCAGCGGCTCCAGCTCGTCCGCGGTGACGGCGGCCCGTGAGACGACCCCGGAGGCGGTGCCCTCCTTGCCGTCGACCGTCGCGATCACGGTGAGCGTACGCGTGCGCGTGACGCCGTTGGTCGTCAGCGCGTTGCGGGCCCAGCGCAGGTTCGCCGTCGACTGCTCGTCGGCGATGACGACACACCCGTCGGCCCGCGACAGCTCGAGGGCGCGCTCGACGACCTCGTGCGGCTTGTTGGTACGGGCGCTCATCGGCCGGCCTCCTGCGTGGTGTTGAGGATGTTGACGCCCTTGAACAGGGCCGACGGGCAGCCGTGCGACACGGCCGCGACCTGACCCGGCTGGGCCTTGCCGCAGTTGAACGCGCCGCCGAGGACGTACGTCTGGGGGCCGCCCACCGCGGCCATGGAGCCCCAGAAGTCGGTGGTCGTCGCCTGGTAGGCCACGTCCCGCAGCTGCCCGGTGATCCGCCCGTTCTCGATCCTGAAGAACCGCTGGCCGGTGAACTGGAAGTTGTACCGCTGCATGTCGATGGACCAGGACCGGTCACCGACGACGTAGATGCCCCGGTCGACGCTCCCGATCAGATCCTCGGTCGACATCCCCGCCGGGTCCGGCCGCAGCGAGACGTTCGCCATGCGCTGCACCGGCACATGCCCGGGGGAGTCGGCGAAGGCGCACCCGTTGGAGCGCCCGAGCCCGGTGAGCCTGGCGATCCGCCGGTCCAGCTGGTAGCCGACGAGCGTGCCGTCCTTCACCAGGTCCCAGGACTGCCCCTCGACGCCCTCGTCGTCGTACCCGATCGTCGCCAGGCCGTGCTCGGCGGTCCGGTCACCGGTGACGTTCATCAGGTCGGAGCCGTAGCGCAGCTTGCCGAGCTGGTCGAAGGTGGCGAACGAGGTGCCGGCGTAGGCGGCCTCGTAGCCGAGCGCGCGGTCCAGCTCGGTGGCGTGCCCGATGGACTCGTGGATGGTCAGCCACAGGTTGGACGGGTCGACGACCAGGTCGTACAGCCCCGGGTCCACGCTGGGGGCGCGCATCTTCTCGGCGAGCAGCTCGGGCATCCGCTCCAGCTCCTCGTCCCAGTCCCAGCCGGTCCCGGTGAGGTACTCCCAGCCGCGCCCGACGGGCGGCGCGATCGTCCGCATCGAGTCGAACTCGCCGCTGGACTCGTCGACCGAGACGGCCGTCAGCGACGGATGCAGCCGCACCCGCTGCTGGGTGGTCACCGTGCCGGCCGTGTCGGCGTAGAACTTGTTCTCGTGGACGGTGAGCAGCGTGGCGTCGACGTGATTCACGCCGTTCGCCGCCAGCAGCCGCCTGCTCCACTCCGAGAGCAGCGCGGCCTTCTCCTCGTCGGGCACCGTGAACGGGTCGATCTCGTACGACGACACCCACGTCTTCTCGGCGTGCACCGGCTCGTCCGCCAGCTCCACCCGTTCGTCCGACCCGGCCGCCCTGATCACCTGCGCGGACAGCTTGGCCATCGCCACGGCCTGCGCGGCCACCTTGGCGGCCGCGTCCATCGTCAGGTCCACACCGGACGCGAACCCCCACGTACCGCCGTGCACCACCCGCACCGCGTACCCCAGGTCGGTCGTGTCCGACGACCCGGCGGGCTTGGCGTCCCGCAGCCGCCAGGACGCGCTGCGCACCCGCTCGAACCGGAAGTCCGCATGCTCGGCCCCGAGCGCACGCGCGCGTGCGAGGGCGGCGTCGGCGAGGGCGCGCAGGGGTAGGGCCGTGAAACTTTCATCGATGGTATGAGGCACCTACATATCTCCCTGATGTCGTCGCCTGTGAGGCTCCGATCATGTCGCGCCGAGCGGCCCCCGGACCACACCCTTTCCGACCGGCGTCGGCAAATTTCTGTAGAGACCCCACAGTCAGTCCCGTAACCCACTGTCGGTGCCCGAATGTCCTCGCGCGGGGGCGGACCGATAGGTTTCGGAGGAAGCCGCCTGCCGCCAAGGTCCCGGGCAGGTGTGCCAGACCCCTATTCGAAAGGGTGATCCGTTGAGCCGCTCGGTTCTCGTCACCGGAGGAAACCGGGGCATCGGCCTCGCCATCGCCCGCGCGTTCGCCGACGCCGGCGACAAGGTCGCGGTCACGTACCGCTCGGGCGAGCCGCCGGCCGGCTTCCTTGCCGTCAAGTGCGACATCACCGACCCCGAGCAGGTGGAGCAGGCCTACAAGGAGATCGAGGCCGAGCACGGCCCCGTCGAGGTCCTGATCGCCAACGCCGGCATCACCAAGGACCAGCTCCTGATGCGCATGTCCGAGGAGGACTTCACCTCGGTCATCGACACCAACCTCACCGGCACCTTCCGCGTCGTCAAGCGCGCCAACCGCGCCATGCTGCGCGCCAAGAAGGGCCGGGTCGTCCTGATCTCCTCGGTCGTGGGGCTCTACGGCTCGCCCGGGCAGGCCAACTACGCGGCCTCCAAGGCCGCCCTCGTCGGCTTCGCGCGCTCCCTCGCCCGTGAGCTGGGCTCGCGCAACATCACCTTCAACGTCGTCGCGCCCGGCTTCGTCGACACCGACATGACCAAGGTGCTCACCGACGAGCAGCGCGCGGGCATCGTCTCGCAGGTCCCGCTCGGCCGGTACGCGAAGCCGGAGGAGGTCGCCGCGACGGTGCGGTTCCTCGCCTCGGACGACGCCTCGTACATCACTGGAGCCGTCATCCCCGTTGACGGCGGACTGGGAATGGGTCACTGATCACCATGAGCGGAATTCTCGAGGGCAAGCGCGTCCTGATCTCCGGTGTGCTGATGGAGTCCTCCATCGCCTTCCACGCCGCCAAGCTGGCCCAGGAGCAGGGTGCCGAGATCATCCTGACCGCGTTCCCGCGGCCCACGCTGACCGAGCGCATCGCCAGGAAGCTTCCCAAGCCCACCAAGGTCATCGAGCTCGACGTCACCAACGACGAGCACCTGGGCCGCCTGGCCGACCTGGTCGGCGAGGAACTCGGCGGCCTCGACGGCGTCGTGCACTCCATCGGCTTCGCCCCGCAGGACGCGCTCGGCGGCAACTTCCTCAACACGCCGTTCGAGTCGGTCGCCACCGCCATGCACGTCTCGGCGTACTCCCTGAAGTCGCTGACCATGGCCTGCCTGCCGCTGATGCAGAACGGCGGCTCGGTCGTCGGCCTCACCTTCGACGCGCAGTTCGCGTGGCCGCAGTACGACTGGATGGGCCCGGCCAAGGCCGCCCTGGAGGCCACCAGCCGCTACATCGCGCGTGACCTGGGCAAGCAGAACATCCGCTGCAACCTGATCTCGGCGGGCCCGCTCGGCTCCATGGCCGCCAAGTCCATCCCGGGCTTCGGCGAGCTGGCCTCCGTGTGGGACACCCGCTCCCCGCTGGAGTGGGACCTGAAGGACCCCGAGCCGGCCGGCCGCGGCATCGTCGCCCTGCTGAGCGACTGGTTCCCGAAGACCACCGGCGAGATCATCCACGTGGACGGCGGTCTGCACGCCATCGGCGCCTGATCTGCGGTTGCGCTTGCGACGCCCCGTCTCCCGCACCGCGCGGGAGGCGGGGCGTCACTCGTCCGGCGTAGCCGGCCAGGCGGTGGAGTGCTCCGGCCAGGCACTCTGAAGTGCGCGTTCCTTCACGCGCTTCCCTCCCCAGCTCTGCCGAGGAGGTTCCCTTGTGCGCCTGTTCCGTAGCCTCGCCCCAGTGACCGCCGCCGTCGCCCTCGTCTTCTGTCTGCCGTACGAGGCGCTTCCCCACGCGCGCGTGGGAGACCACCCACAGCCGTTCGGCGCGGAGTGCCGCACCGGCGTCCGTGGCTCCCACGTCGTCGCCCACTGCCACAACCCCTACGCCGACACCGACCGCGTCCGCCTGCACATCGAGTGCGAGCGCTGGTGGGACCTCGACACCGACGGCGCCCCCGTCGACGCCGGGCCCGCCATGACCGTCCGGCTGACGGGCCGCTGCTGGAAGGAAGTCCGCTCGGCCTGGGTCAGCCACGAGAAGCCGTGAACCCGGCCGGGGCGGGCCGTGGGGGCCGGGCCACCGCCCCGCCGCCGGGCCGGGTCACCGGTCGCCGGACGCGGTGAACCGGCCCGGCCGGCACACGAGCGGATAGCCGGCGGCCTCCGTCGCGGCCGTCTCCGCGTCGCCCGCGCGGATCGCGTCCACCAGCCGCGTGTGGTCCATGTACGTCTCCGGCGTCAGCTCCTCGCCGACGTCCTCCCGCAGCCAGTCCCGCAGCACCTCGCCCAGGTCCGCGTGCATCGCCGTCATGACGTCGTTGTGGGAGGCGGCCACCACCGCCAGGTGGAAGGTCGCGTCGGCCGTCACGAAGGCCTCCTTGTCGCCCGACTCCCAGGCCTCCTCGCGTCGCAGCAGCAGCGCGTCGAGCTGCTTGAGGTCCTTCTCCGTGCGCCGCTCGGCCGCCAGCCGTGCCGCTCCCGACTCCAGGTTCGAACGCAGCTCGGCGATGTGCCGGGGATCCGCGTCGGCGAACCGGCGGTGCATCACGCCCGCCAGCTCACTGGTCGCCACGACGTACGTCCCCGAGCCCTGCCGGATGGCCAGCAGCCCGTTGTGCGCGAGCGCGCGGACGGCCTCGCGGACCGTGTTGCGGGCGACGCCGAGCTGCTCGACCAGCTCGGGCTCCGTGGGGATGCGGGAGCCGACCGGCCACTCGCCCGACGTGATCTGGGTGCGCAGCGCGGCGATGACCTGCTCGGAGAGCGCCGAGCGACGGGGATGGCTCAGGGGCATGGCACACCTTCGCACGGGCGGGGCGGGGGAGGAGCACCCGGGGATGGACAGGCAATCATCCCATGATTCTATGATGGGTCGCATGTCAGGCGAGGAGATCCGGACGACGACACGCACGCCCCTCGGCACGCCGGCGGCCGCCGAGCCCTCGGGCACGGCCACGCGCGCGTGGCACGACCGATGGCTCATGGCCGGCATCGTGCTGGCCGCGCTGAACCTGCGGCCGGCCATCACCAGCCTCGGCGCGCTCCTCGAGGAGGTCCGCGACGGCCTCGGCATGAGCGGCAGCGTGGCCGGGCTTCTCACCTCCGTGCCCCCGCTCTGCTTCGCCGTCTTCGGGGTCACGGCCCCGCGCCTCGCCCGCCGCTTCGGCGCGGGCGCGGTGGTGTGCGCGGGCATGGCGGCGATCGGCGCGGGGCTGCTCGTACGGCCGTACACGGGCGGCACGGCCGGGTTCCTGGCCGCCAGCGCCCTGGCCCTGATGGGCATCGCCGTCAGCAACGTCCTGATGCCGGTCATCGTCAAACGGCACTTCCCCGACCGGGTCGGTTCCATGACCGGCCTGTACTCGATGGCCCTCGCCCTCGGCACCTCGGCCGCCGCCGCGGTCACCGTCCCGATGACCGGGGCACTGGGCGGCGGCTGGCAGCCCGGGCTCGCGCTCTGGGCGGCTCTGGCGGCGGTGGCCGTGCCGCCGTGGCTGCCGTTCCTCCGCGGGCGGCGGGATGCGGCGGGGGAGGCCGAGAGGTCCGTACGGCTCCCGGAGACCTCACCCGCCCCGCGCACGCACGCACGCGCGGAGCCGTCGGCCGGGCCGCGCATCACTCGCAGCCCCACCGCCTGGGCCCTCGCGGTCTTCTTCGGACTCCAGGCCACCGCCGCCTACATCACCATGGGCTGGATGGCCCAGGTCTTCCGGGACGCGGGGGTGCCCGCGGGCGAGGCCGGGCTGCTGCTCGCCGTCACCATGGTGATGGGCGTGCCCCTGGCCTTCGTCATCCCGCGCGTCGCCACCCGGCTGCCGCAGCAGGGCCCGATCGTGGTCGCGCTCGGCGTCTGCGGCCTCGCCGGCTACGCGGGCCTGTACCTCGTCCCCGCCGAGGGAGCCTGGGTCTGGGCCGTGCTCCTCGGCATCGCCAACTGTGCCTTCCCGCTCGCCCTCACGATGGTCGGCATGCGCGCCAGGACCGGCGTGGGCGTGGCCCGGCTCTCCGCCTTCGCGCAGAGCACCGGCTACCTGATCTCGATCCCGGGCCCCCTCCTGGTCGGCGTGCTCTACCAGCACAGCGGCGGCTGGGGCCTGCCCCTCGCCCTGATGGCGGTGCTCATGCTCCCCCAGACGATCGCCGGCATCCTGGCAGGCCGCCCCCGCACCATCGAGGACGAACCCGCGACCCCCTGACCTCCGCGGCCACACCCGTCGGCCGCCCGGCGGTCGGCCGTCGGTTTCAGTGCCCGCCGCACCCGCCGCGGCCCCGACCCCGGCGGCCGGGGGACGGGTGGTGGGTGCGAGACTGGGGGCATGCCAGTGCTCGACCCTAACCCCCAGAACGGCCAGAAGAAGATGCTGATCGTCTTCGGCTCGTTCCTCGCCATCTTCGTGATCATCGCCGTCATCGCGACGATCGCCTCGCCCTGACCTGCCGGCGACGGCCCGGACGGCCCGGGCCTCCACGGTGATGGTGGGGTTAACCCCCTGTCCCCTAGGGGGTGAGGGTCAGGGTCAAGTGGGTGGATCACCGGATGGGCCGCGGGCCGCCGGTTCCGTAGCTTCGAGATGTGGCCGCGCGAGACGGACCACGGACCCCTCGGAGACGACCGGAGGCACCCATGTCGGCCCCTGCGCTCACCCGGCCCCGCCGCCCGGCAACCGCCCCGGCCCGCGTCGACACCCGGCTGCCCTGGTGGGCCCTCGCCCTTCCCACGCTCGCCTTCGTCGTGCTGCTCGTCCTGATGGCCAACCCGTCCGACGCGCACGCCGCGACCGGGGACCCGGCGATCACCCACCTCATCGAGCGCGTGCAGGAGCTGCTGGCGCGCCGGCAGTGACCGGCACGCCCCGAAGACGCTCCGCACCCCGGGGGCGACCGGTGAAGCCGCATGTCAACTCCCTGCGCCCCATGGCCTGTTTCATGCGAAGCTGGGACGCATGAGCGTCGCAGAACCCCGCAAGATCGTCCTCTTCCGGCATGCGAAAGCCGACTGGCCACAGGTGAACGACCACGACCGACCGCTCGCCGAGCGGGGCCGGAAGGACGCCGCCGTCGCCGGACGCAAGCTGGCCGACAGCGGCATCCCGCTCGACCTGGCTCTGTGCTCCACCGCGGTCCGGACCAGGGAGACGTGGAAGCTCGCCGTCCATGAACTCCCGCACCGGCCGAAAACGGTCTACGAGGAGCGGATCTACGAGGCCTCCCCGGGCGAGCTGATCGCCCTGCTCAACGAGACCCCGGACGACGTGCACAGCGTCATCCTGATCGGCCACAACCCGGGCGTCCACGCCCTCGCCGACATCCTCGCCGACTCGGCCGAGAGCGACGCACGCGAGCGGATGACGCGCCGCGGCTTCCCGGCCTCCTCCTACGCCGTCCTCACCTTCGACGGCTCCTGGAAGGCCCTGGAGCCGGCCGTGGCCAGGCTCACCGACTACTGGGAGCCCTCCGAGTAACCGTCCGGCACGCGCGAGGGCCCGGCACCCCAGTGGCACCGGGCCCTCCACGTCGTACGGGACTCGCCCTCGGACCAGGGCGCTACTCGGTGTGGGTGTCCGCCGCCTCGACCTCTTCGCGGGTGATGCCCAGCAGGTACAGGACGGTGTCGAGGAACGGCACGTTCACCGCGGTGTGCGCCGCCTCGCGCACCACCGGCTTGGCGTTGAAGGCGACCCCGAGCCCGGCCGCGTTGAGCATGTCCAGGTCGTTGGCGCCGTCACCGATCGCCACGGTCTGCGAGAGCGGTACGCCGGCCTCCGCGGCGAAGCGGCGCAGCAGCCGCGCCTTGCCCGCGCGGTCCACGATCTCTCCGGTGACCCGGCCGGTCAGCTTCCCGTCGACGATCTCCAGCGTGTTGGCCTGGGCGAAGTCCAGCCCGAGCCGTTCCTTCAGATCGTCGGTGACCTGGGTGAAGCCGCCGGAGACGACCCCCACCTGGTAGCCGAGTCGTTTCAGCGTCCTGATCAGCGTGCGCGCGCCCGGCGTCAGCCGCACCTCGGCGCGCACCTTGTCCACCACCGAGGCGTCCAGCCCCTCCAGCAGCGCCACGCGCGCGTGCAGCGACTGCTCGAAGTCCAGCTCACCGCGCATCGCGGCCGCCGTCACCTCGGCGACCCGGTCCTCGCAGCCGGCGTGCGCGGCGAACAGCTCGATGACCTCGTCCTGGATCAGGGTCGAGTCGACGTCCATGACCACGAGCCGCTGGGCCCGCCGGTGCAGACCCGCGTCCACGACGGCGACGTCCACACCCAGCGCGCCCGCGTCCGTGACCAGCGCGGTGCGCAGCGGCTCGGCCGCCACACCGGAGACGGCGAACTCGACGGCCGTGACGGGGTACTTGGCGAGCCGGAAGATACGGTCGATGTTGCCGCCGGCCTTGGTGATCTTGGCGGCGATCGCGGCCGTGGCCTCCGCGGTGAGCGGGTGGCCGAGCACGGTCACCAGGGAGCGGCCGACGCCGCGCGGACGGTTGTCACCGAGGCCCGAGATGATCTCCGCCTGCATCTTGATCGACTCGGCCCAGCTGTGGACCGTGCGGCGGAGGTCCCCCTCCAGCGATCGCGGCGGCGCGGTCACGAGCGCGCACAGCACCATGCGGCCACGGGTGACCACCTGCTCGATGTCGACCACGTCGACGGAGTAGGCCGCGAGGGTGTCGAAGAGACCGGCCGTGATGCCCGGCCGGTCCTTGCCGAAGATCTTGACAAGGAGGGTGGGGACATCAGAGGACGAGGTCGGCGAAGTCTGCGAAGCACTCATGATGTATCCCACCGTATCCGGCACCCCGTGCCTTTCGCCTCAGAGGTCCGTCCAGCGGACACGGAACACTGGGCGAACCGGTGATGTCGGGCAGGCGAAGGCCGCCCGTCGCCTGTCCGCCGAACCGGTCACCGCGGCCGCTCGGGCCGCTTCGGCGGGAGCGGGGGAGGGGGCGGCGGAGGGGGAGGCGGCCGGTCCTCCCCGAAAGCGTCACCGGGCCGCCGTGGCCCGGGCCCGACCGGTCCCACGACGGTCGGCGCACCGTACACATCGCCCCGCCCCCCGGCCCCCGCTGCGCCCCCGGACGGCCGCCCGCCCGCCCGGCCCTCGCCACCGGCCCCCCGCGCCCCGCCCGCGCCAGGCCCCTCCCCGCCTGCGGCCCGGCCCGGCCCACCGCCCCCGTGCGGGACCCCCCGGCCGGACCCGCCACGCCCCTCACTCGCACCCGAGGAGCGCCCGCCCGGCCTGTCGCCTCCGTACCGGTCCGGCCTGTCACCCCCGTGCCGACCCGGCCGCTCCGACCCGCCGGGCCCGCCGTCAGGGCGCGCGTCCTCGGGTTCCCGCAGCTCCTCCGGGACCCGGAGATACGGATTGGTCGCGGGGTTCGGTGCCCGGTACGAGGCACTCGGTGCGTACGGCCCCGCCTCCGCGCCGGTGTGCTGGACACCGCCGCCCTCGCCCGCCTGCTCCGGACGCCCACCGGGCCGCCGCGCGGCTCCCGCCGTCACGTCACCCAGTGCCAGCGGGGCCGCCCGTCGCCCGGCCGCTCCCGTGGCGCACGCCAGCAGCGCACCCGCGGCCCCTGCCCCGGCCCCCCAGACGGCACCGAGGAGCACCGCCGCTCCGAGGTGTCCGTGCAGCTCGATCCCCGCCCCGAACGCGTCGAACCCCAGCACGGACAGCGAGGCGTCCACGGACAGCCCCGCCAGCCGGCCGAGCAACGGCAGAGCCACCGCGGTCACCACGGCCAGCCGCACCGCGCACCGCCCGACGAAACCCCCGAGCCCCGCTCCCCGTACATCCGCCCCCCGCACCCCCGCCGACGCCACCCCCACCGGCGTCCGCACCGCCACCAACACCCCCGCGAACAGCGTCGTCACGGCCGTGGCCACCCCCAGCAGCCATACCCGCCCGTCCAGTTCGGCCAGTCGGCCCAGCGTCACCGGCTGGTCGGTCCCGACCCGCAGCAGGTCGTCGAGCGGGTCCGGCAGCAGGTTCGTCAGCGCGCCGGTGGCCCGGCCGTCCCAGGGGACGAACAGGCCGATCGAGACGCCCAGCCACACCCCGTTCGGCGCGCCGAGCAGCGCCGCTCCGGCGATCCGCCCCGGACGGTCGTCGCCGGTCGCCGCGTACGCCGCGGCCGCGAGCCCGGCCGCCACGGCCACCAGCAGCACGGTGACGACGGCGGACACCGCGGGCCGCACCACCCGGTGCACGGCGTCCCAGCCGGGCGGCAGCGGGGTCCGCCGCGAGGCCAGCAGGGCGATCAGCAGGACCGCCGCCGACCAGACGAGCCCGCCGAGCAGGGTGGGCACCGTGTCGACGGTGAAGCCGACCGCCGCCTTCGCGTCGACGAGGTCGCCGAGCCGGTCGGGCAGCAGGCCCCCGATGTCGCCGACGTCCCCGAGCCCGGGGATCTCCAGGCCCCCGCCCCCGCCACCCCCGCCCATGCCGGGCACGTCGTCCAGCCCGAGCGAGCCGCCGTCGAGCGTGATGACGTCGTGCCCCGCCCAGGCCAGCCCGCCCAGCATCACCACGAACAGCACGACCACCGCGCCCGCCCGCGCGAGGAGTTCGGCGGGCGCGACCACAACTGCGGCCGCCCGCAGGGACCGCAGGAAGAACCACGACAGCAGCAGGGCGCCGACCAGGCTCACACCCAGTGGCGCGATCTCGATGGCGGTGTCCGCCTCGGCTCCCGTGAGGCCGAAGGCCGACACGTCGCCCGACGGCGTGACGGAGCCGCCCGCACCCAGGGCCACCACCGCCGCCGTCATCGGGCCCAACGAGCCCGCCGTGTCAGCCCCCAGCAGATGCAGACCGAGCGCCGCCGTCCCCGCCATCCCGATCAACGCCCAGCTCACCGCGGCGACCGCGGCCAGGGCGACGTCCACCCACGGCACGCTCCTGCCGTGCCCCGCGCGTCCGTTGCTCTCGACCCCTGTGACGGCACTCATGCAGACCCCCCGATCCGCGGCGCGGTTCGGCGAAGATCGCCGCATCCGTCCCCCTCGCGTGCGTTTACCACTCTCCGGGGCGATTTCAACCCCGTCAACGGGAACGGCCGATGTGCTCGTGCAAGCTCTTCGCGAGGCCCGACTTTCGGACAGGGGGCCGCTACTGAAATAGTTCCCGACGATGTTCGACATCCCTAGACTCCCTGTGATGGGGGTAACTCGGGGGACTACTCAGTGGGGCATGGAGTGCCGGAACTCGTACTGGAATTGAACGGACGCACCTGGACGCTCGATCCGTCCAGGTCATACACCCTCGGACGCGATCCGCAGGGGGACATCGTGTTCGAGGACGCCAGGGTCTCCTGGCGCCACGCCACGGTCAGCTTCAACGGCCGCAGTTGGGTCATCGAGGACCACGGCAGCACGAACGGCACGTTCGTGCAGGGCCGGCGTGTCAGCCAGCTGGAGGTCGGTCCCGGCTCGGCGCTGCACCTCGGCAACGCGACCGACGGCCCGCGCGTGAGCCTGTCGGGGGCGCAGGCGCCCGTCGCGCAGCCCCAGCAGCCCTACGCCGCCCAGGCCGCGAACCCGGGCTGGGCCGGCCAGCAGGCACCCCAGCCGCAGCCGGCGCAGGCCGGCTGGCAGCAGCCGCAGCAGTCCGCGCAGGTCCCGCAGCAGCAGGGGCCGAACGAGCCGTACGCGCAGCAGATCCCCGGTGGTGGCGCGGGGGCGCCGCCGGTCTACGGCGACCGCAGCCCGACCACGTTCCACCAGTTCTCCCTCGGCCGTGTGATGCGCATCGGCCGTGCCCTGGAGAACGACCTGGTCGTCTCGGACCTGCAGGTCTCCCGCAACCACGCCGAGTTCCACTCGACGCCCGACGGGCGCATGGAGATCCGCGACCTCGGTTCGCACAACGGCACCTACGTCAACGGCCAGCCCATCCCCAAGGGGGGCACCCAGCTCCTGGGCCCGGCGGACATCGTCGGCGTCGGTCACTCGACGTTCCGGATCGTCGGCGACCGGCTCGAGGAGTTCGTCGACACCGGTGAGGTCTCCTTCTCCGCCCGCCACCTGACCGTCACGGTCGACGGCGGCAAGCAGATCCTCAAGGACGTCTCGTTCGGCGTTCCGGAGAAGTCGCTGATCGCGGTCATCGGACCGTCCGGTTCCGGCAAGTCGACGCTGCTCAAGGCGCTGACGGGCTACCGTCCCGCCAACCAGGGCGACGTCCTCTACGACAACCGCAACCTGTACAAGCAGTTCGCCGAGCTGCGCCAGCGCATCGGTCTGGTCCCGCAGGACGACATCCTGCACAAGGAACTGACCGTGAAGAAGGCCCTCAAGTACGCGGCCAAGCTCCGTTTCCCGGCCGACACCACGCCCGCCGAGCGTGAGGCCCGCATCGACGAGGTGCTGCGCGAGCTGAAGCTGGACATCCACAAGGAGAAGAAGGTCACCTCCCTCTCCGGCGGCCAGCGCAAGCGCGTCTCCGTGGCCCTGGAGCTGCTGACCAAGCCGTCGCTGATCTTCCTGGACGAGCCCACCTCGGGCCTCGACCCGGGCATGGACCGTGACGTCATGCAGCTGCTGCGCGGCCTCGCCGACGACGGCCGTACGGTCCTCGTCGTCACCCACTCCGTCGCCGAGCTCGCGCTGTGCGACAAGCTGCTGGTGATGGCCCCGGGCGGCGCGGTCGCCTACTTCGGTCCGCCCGAGGAGGCGCTGAACTTCTTCGGCTACGACACCTGGGCCGACGTCTTCTCCGCCTTCGAGAACTACCGCGACTACGACTGGGCGGGCCGCTGGAAGGGCTCGCAGCACTACCAGATGTACGCCGCGGACATCGACGCCGTGGCGCCGCAGTCCGTACAGATGCCGCCGATGCAGGCGATGAAGCCGCCGAAGCCGCAGGGCTGGATGTCCCAGTTCGTCACGCTGGTGCGCCGCTATGTGTCGGTGATCGCCTCCGACAAGGGCTTCCTCGCCCTGTCGGTGATCCTGCCGGTCGTCCTCGGCTCGGTGAGCCTGCTCATCGACTCCGGCAACAGCCTGCTGCCCAACCCGGTGAACCCGAAGACCGGCCGGGTCATCCCCAACGGCACGGCCACCACGGTCCTGCTGATCCTCGCGGTCGGCGCGTGCTTCGCGGGCGCGGCGAACTCGGTCCGTGAGCTGATCAAGGAACGGGTCATCTACGAGCGTGAGCGCGCCACCGGCCTGTCGCGCTCGGCGTACCTGATGTCCAAGGTGTTCGTGCTCGGCCTGGTCACCGTGCTGCAGGGGCTGCTGGTCGGCGTCATCGGCTTCTCCAGCCGGGAGATCCCGGAGGAGGGCCTGGTCATCGGCAACACGCTGGTGGAGCTGTGCCTGCCGATCATGGCGCTGGGCTTCACCTCGATGATGTTCGGTCTGATCATCTCCTCGCTGGTGAAGACGGCCGAGAAGACCATGCCGCTGCTCGTCATGTTCGCGATCATCCAGGTGGTCTTCACGGGCTGCCTGTTCGCCCTCAACGGCTCGATCGGCGTCAACGAGTTCTCGTACCTGATGCCGTCGCGCTGGGCGGTCGGCGCCGCGGGCGCCACGCTGGACTTCAACAACATCAGCCCGCCCAAGGACGGCGGTGACACCGACCCGCTGTGGGAGCACACCGTCGGTGCCTGGGGCATGGACATGGCCGCTCTGATCGTCCTGGGCGTGATCTGCGGCTTCTTCGTGGCCCGCTTCCTGCGCCGCCACGAGCCGGAGGTCATGCGCAAGTAGTCGCCTGCGCACGCCCCGAAGGGCGGCACCCCGTCAGGTGGGGTGCCGCCCTTCGGCGTCTTCCGCCGCGACAGAGGTCCGCGCGATCTCAGTAGGCGCTGTTGACGTTGTCCATGGAGCCGTACTTGTCGGCCGCGTAGTTGCAGGCGGCGGTGATGTTGGCGACCGGGTCGTAGATGTTCCAGGACGTGCCGGCGACGTGGTAGGCGTTGAAGGTCGGCGGGATGACCTGCAGCAGGCCCTTCGACGGGATGCCGTTGACGGCGTTGATGTCCCAGTCGTTGATGGCGTTCGGGTTGCCCGAGGACTCGCGCATGATGTTGCGCTTGATGCCGTCGTAGGAGCCCGGGATGCCGTGCTTCTTCATGATGTCGAGCGACTCACGGATCCAGCCGTCGAGGTTGTTGGCGTAGCTCTTGGCGGCGACCGGCCTGACGGCGGCGCGCTTCACGGAGCGGCTCGCGGCCTCCCTGGCCTGGTGCGCGGCTGCCGCCTTCTTCTTGGCGGCGGCCTCGGCGGCGGCCTTCTGCTTCGCGGCGGCGGCCTTCCGGGCGGCCTCGGCCGCCGCCCTCTTCTTGGCCACGGCCTCCGCGGCGGCCTTCTTCTTCGCCTCGATCGCCTCGACCTTCACGTTCGAACCGGCGAGCCGGTCGGTCACGCTGCCCTTCACGTCGCGCACCGGCTCGGTGCTGTAGGCGACACGGGACGAGGAGACGGCGTCCGTCGTCGTCGTGTGCGCGTCGGCCGGCACCACGGAGAAGGCGAGGGCGGCGGCACCGAGCACGCCGGCACCGGCGATCGCGATCTTGTGAGTGTTCTTGGGCATGGCGAAGGACCTCTTCGTAATAGCGCGGAGGTCGCTCGTCCGACGGTGGACACGGTGCTCTCGGCACGAACGACGCCGCAGGCGGAACCCGCGGCGCTGAGCGACGTGAGCAATTCTTAGCGGCCGCAAAATGCCCAGGCAAAGGTGTGACCTACGATCCCCGGTAGTGGATCAGGGAAGGGCAAAACGGGACAGACCAGACCGTCTGTCCCGTTCACCGCGGGGCCGTTTGTCTCCTAATGTCGTTCGTACGTGATGTGGGCCCTATGCGAGGCCTCACATCGCCCGCCATCCCTTCTCACCCGTGGTTGCCGAAGCAACGCTCTGTGTGAGGGCCCTGTGAGGGGAGGAGGAGATGGACGTCCCCGAACTCGTGCCACAGATAGCGCCCGCGCAGCGCCTCGTCGTAGCCCCGGTCGATCGCGGCCCGCCCCGCCACCGCCTCCAGCATCAGCAGATGCGAGGCCTCCGGCTCGTGCAGCCCGGTCAGCAGCCCGTCCACCACCCCCACCCCGCGCTCCGGGGTGACCACCAGCTCCGTCCACCCTCCACGCGCGCGTACGACCCCGTCCGTCCCCGCCGCCGACTCCACCGCCCGTACGGCCGTCGTCCCCACGCCGATCACCCGCCCGCCCCCGGCCCGCGCCGCGTTGATCAACCGCGCGGACGCCTCCGGCACCGCGAAGCGTTCCGGATACGGCGGCTCGTGCACCTCCGCCGAGGCGACCCCGGTGTGCAGCGTGACCGGCGCGAACTGCACCCCCCGGCTCACCAGCTCCGCCACCAGCCCCGCCGTGAAGGGCCGCGCCGCACTCGGCATCTCCGCGCTGCCCGCACCGTCGGCCGACGGCAGCGCGAACACCGTCTGGTACACGGACAGCGGCTGGTCCCGCTCGGTATAGGAGTAACGGATGGGCCGCCCGTACTCCCGCAGCAGCCCCGGCACACCCCCGCCGGCTCCGCCGGCCCTGCCCGCCTCCGCGCCGCCCTCCACCCGCGCCCACCACAACCGCCCGCTCCCGGGGCTCAGCGGCTCCTCCAGCACCAGCCGTACACCCCCGGCCAACCGCACCGGCGTCCCCGCGGGCCCTCCCGCACGCGCGCGTGTCGTGCCCCTCCCGTCGGGATCCCGCAGCTCGACCGCCCACCGCCCGTCGTCCCCGAGCGTGGAGAAGTGCACCACCACGCGCGCGTGCCCGATCCGCCCGTCCACGGCCGCCGCGAGCGTCGGCGAGGTGTTCACCACCAGCAGGTCCCCCGCCCGCAGCAGCGACGGCAGCTCCCGGAACACGTGGTGCGCCACCTCCGTCCCCCGCGAGACCAGCAGCCGTACGTCGTCCCGCCCCCGTCCCGGCCCCCGCTGCTCGGCCGGCACCCGCGCCGACAGATCCTCCGGCACCCGTACGGCCAGCGTCATCGCCGTCCCCCCAGCAGCGCCGGAGCCCCGAAGCGGCCACTCGCCGGACGCTCCTCCAGCAGCCGCAGGAAGGCCGGCACCACACTGCCCGGCTCCGGCCGCGGATCGTCGTCGTCCGGTACGGCCGCCGCGTACAGGTCCGTGGCCATGTCCCCGGGGTCCACCGCCCACACCCGCAGCCCCGGCTCCTCCTGCCCGAGCACCGCCGCGAGCTGGTCCAGGGCCGCCTTGGACGCCCCGTATCCGCCCCAGGTCGCGTACGCCTCGGCGGCCGCGTCCGAGCTGACGTTGATCACCGCGCCCGCCCGCGCCGCCCGCAGCAGCGGCAGTGCCTCCTGCACCAGGCCCAGCGCCGCCACCACGTTCACCTCCAGTGCCCGGCGCAGCCCGTCCAGGGGCAGCTCCGCCAGCCGCACCAGGGGCTCGGCGCCCAGCGCGCTGGCGTTGTTCACCACCAGGTCGCACCCGCCGAGCCGCCGGGCGGCCGCCACCAGCGCCGACCGGTGAGCGGGGTCCGTGACGTCCCCGGCGAGCACCCGCACGTCCGTCCCGTGCGCCGCGACCGAGACACCCGCCTCCTTCAGCACGCCCTCGGTCCTGGCGTTCAGCACCAGGTCCCAGCCCCGCGCCGCCAGAGCCTCGGCCAGCGCCCGCCCCAGCCCCTTCGAGGCTCCCGTGATGATCGCTACCGGCATGACAACCGTCCCCTCGATCGATCCGCCTCCGTCCGGCGGTGATCCCAACCTAGGAACCGGCCCCACGGCCCCGCCTCGGACGCGGGACGGGGTCCGGCGGGGCCCTTCGACGTACGCCCGCGCACCCCCTCCCCGCGCCCTACGCCGCCGTACCGGGGACTTCCGCCCTAGGTCCTCCGCCCTACCCCGGGCCGTCACAGGTCGGATCCGCGCCGTCACCACCCGCCGGTACCGTGAAGACATGAGCCAAGGTCCCCGGTCCGGCCTCGCCGCGGTGAGCTCCGCGCTGCTGGCCATGAGCAGGCATCTCGAGGTACGCGACGTCCTCAAGACGATCGTCGCCTCCGCCCGCGAGCTGCTCGACGCGCAGTACGCCGCGCTCGGCGTCCCGGACGACCACGGCGGCTTCGCCCAGTTCGTGGTCGACGGCGTCGGCGAGGAGCAGTGGAAGGCCATCGGCCCCCTGCCCCGCCAGCACGGCATCCTGGCCGCGATGCTCCAGGAGGCCCGCTTCGAGCGCCTGGCCGACGTACGCAAGGACCCCCGCTTCGAGGGCTGGCCGTCCGCCCACCCCGAGATGTCCGACTTCCTGGGCCTGCCCATCCGCGACGGCGACGAGGTCATCGGCGCCCTGTTCCTCGCGAACAAGAACTGCCCGAAGCCGGAGGGGAGCTGCGGCTTCACCGAAGAGGACGAGGAACTGCTTTCCATCCTCGCCCAGCACGCCGCGATCGCCCTCACCAACGCCCGCCTGTACGAGCGCAGCCGCGAACTGACCATCGCGGAGGAACGCTCGCGGCTGGCCCACGAGCTGCACGACGCGGTGGCCCAGAAGCTGTTCTCCCTGCGTCTGACGGCACAGGCCGCCGCCGCCCTCGTCGACCGCGACCCCTCCCGCGCCAAGGGGGAGCTGCAGCAGGTCGCCGCGCTCGCCGCCGAGGCCGCCGACGAACTGCGCGCCGCCGTCGTCGAGTTGCGTCCCGCGGCCCTGGACGAGGACGGCCTCGTCGCCACCCTGCGCACCCAGGTCCAGGTCCTCGACCGCGCCCACACCGCGCGCGTGACCTTCACCAGCCAGGGCGTGCGCGCCCTGCCCGCCGCCCAGGAGGAGGCCCTGCTCAGGGTCGCCCAGGAAGCCCTGCACAACGCGCTGCGCCACTCCGGCGCACAGCACGTGGAGGTGACCCTCCACAAGCGCGGCCCCGCCACGGTCCTGCGCGTCACGGACGACGGCACCGGCTTCGACCCCACGGCGGTCCGCCGGGCCGGCCGTCACCTCGGCCTGGTGTCCATGCGGGACCGGGCGAGCGGGATCGGCGGCGGCCTGACGGTGGAATCGGCGCCCGGCAAGGGCACCACGATCGAGATGGAGGCCCCGGGTGGCTGACGCAATCAAGGTGCTGCTCGTCGACGACCACCAGGTCGTCCGCCGCGGACTGCGCACCTTCCTGGAGGTCCAGGACGACATCGAGGTCGTCGGTGAGGCCGCCGACGGCGCCGAGGGGGTCGAGCGCGCCGAGGAACTGAAACCCGACGTCGTCCTGATGGACGTCAAGATGCCCGGCCTGGACGGCGTCGAGGCCCTGCGCAGACTCCGCGAACTGGACAACCCCGCGCGCGTGCTGATCGTCACCAGCTTCACCGAACAGCGCACCGTGGTCCCGGCCCTGCGTGCGGGCGCCGCCGGTTACGTCTACAAGGACGTGGACCCCGACGCCCTCGCCGGCGCCATCCGCTCGGTCCACGCGGGCCACATCCTGCTCCAGCCGGAGGTCGCCGGCGCCCTGCTCTCCCAGGAGGAAGCCAACTCCGGCCAGGGCAGGGGAGGTTCCCTCACCGAGCGGGAGCGCGAGGTGCTCGGCCTGATAGCGGACGGCCGCTCCAACCGCGAGATCGCCCGTGCCCTGGTCCTGTCCGAGAAGACCGTCAAGACCCACGTCTCGAACATCCTGATGAAACTCGACCTCGCCGACCGCACCCAGGCCGCGCTGTGGGCCGTACGCCATGGCGTGACCGGCTGACGGCAATTCGGAGTGTCGCCTTCCGGGCTGAGATTCATACCGTCGTGGGAATGTCCCCCGGATGGCGCAACCACCGGGGAGCCCCGCCGTTCTCCAGTGCGTGCCGCGGCGACTGCCGCCGGCAATCGCTAGGAGGGCTCGAGAAGTGAAGAACCTGAAGAAGGCAGCGGCCGTGACGATGGTGGCCGGCGGTCTGCTGGCCGCGGGAGCCGGCATCGCCTCCGCCCACGGCGGCGCCACGGCCCTCGGCGAGGCCAAGGGCTCGCCGGGCGTCGGCTCGGGCAACCTCGTCCAGGCCCCGGTCCACGTGCCCGTCAACGTCGTCGGCAACAGCGTCAACGTGTCCGGCGTGCTGAACCCGGCCTTCGGCAACCAGGGCCTCAACCGCTGACGTCCCGCCCGGACCCGGCGCGACCTCCGGCCTCCCCCGGCCCTCACCGGGGGAGGCCGTCCGTTTGTCACGCCATACTCCTGTCACCCCAATGATCCGAACGGGCTGTCCCGGGCCCACGCCCCGCACCGTTCCCGATCACTCCCGCGTTGGTCAGTGCACGACCCCCGGCCGGGTCGGACCCGCACACGTTGGAGGATCGCAACCCATGAACATCGCCAAGAAGGCCGCAGTGGCCCTCACCGTCGCCGGCATCGCCGCCGGCGCCTCGGCCGGAGCCGCTGTCGCCGACGCCGGTGCCGAGGGCGCGGCCGTGAAGTCGCCGGGCGTCGGCTCGGGCAACCTCGTCCAGCTCCCCGTCCACATCCCGGTCAACGCCGTCGGCAACTCGGTCACCGGCGTCGGCGCCATGAACCCGGCCTTCGGCAACACGGGCGTGAACCGCTGACCCAGCCGGGACCCGCGAGGGGCTCCGTACGTCGAGGACGACGTACGGAGCCCCTCGTCACTGTCCGCGTGAGCCGAGGGCCGGGAGGCGCCCCGTCAGCGCCGGGCTGCGCGCCCCCCAGGTTCACGCACTCCCCACGCGCGCCTCACCGCGCCCCGCGCTCCAACTCTTCGACATACGCGTTGTAAGCGGCGACCCGCGCCCTGCGAGCCGTACGCTCCACAGGCCGCAGCGCCTCCGCACGCGCCGCCATCTCGGCGGAGCTCACCGCACCCCCGTGCCCGTTCTCCCGGGCGAGGGACACCAGCAGTGCCACCCGCTGCGCCAGCTCCAGCACCCGCACCGCCCGGGGCGGATACCCCGGCGCGAGCACCTCCCGCCCGCGCTCCGCCCTCGCCCGGTACGCGTCGATGGCAGCCTCCGCCACCGGCCCCGACCCCGCCACGTCCAGCCGCGACAGCACCGCCGTCGCCTCCCGCAACGCCTCCGCCAGCTCCCGCTCCGCCTCACCCAGCGACGGCACATCGGCCGGCGGCGCCTCCCGCACCGCCAGGCAGTGCCACAGCACCTCGACATGGACGTCGCCCGCGGGCCCGGCCTCGTACACCTCCGGCACCAGGCCCAGCGCGGCCCCGTGACAGATCACCGCCTCCTCCGCCTCCAGCGCCCGCGCGTTGAACCCCGGCGGCCCGCTCAGCCCCAGCGGATGCCCCGGCGCGGGCAGCGCCACCCGCAGCCCTCGCACCCCGAGCGCCCGCAGCCGCCCCAGCGCCAGTGTGAGCCCGACGGGCGCCGTTTCCCCCGGCAGCCCCTCCACCCGGTGCACGGCGTCCTCACCGACCACGGCGAGCACGGCGTCGTCCGGAGAGACAAGTCCGGCCAACAGGGCATTTCCCCAAGCGGCGAGGCGACCAGAGCGCGGTTCCGAGAACATCCCCCCACCCTAAGGACCGGACCGATGGAACGGCCCACCCGACCAGTGGCGTAGATTTTCCCGAGGGGCCGCGCCCACCCGCGCGCGGCGGTCCGAGCCACAGGCACCCGCGACAACCGAGACCGGCCACACTGCAAGGGGAGACAACGCGCTCATGAGCGATGTTCTGGAGCTTCAGGACGTATCCGTGGTCCGTGAGGGCCGGGCTCTGGTGGACCAGGTCTCCTGGTCGGTCAAGGAGGGCGAGCGCTGGGTCATCCTCGGTCCCAACGGGGCCGGCAAGACCACCCTCCTGAACATCGCCTCCACCTACCTCTTCCCCAGCTCGGGCACCGTCTCCGTCCTCGGCGAGACCCTCGGCGAGCCCGGCACCGACGTCTTCGAGCTGCGCCCGCGCATCGGCATCGCCGGCATCGCCCTCGCCGACAAGCTCCCCAAGCGCCAGACCGTCCTGCAGACCGTCCTGACCGCCGCCTACGGCATGACGGCCGGCTGGCAGGAGGAGTACGAGGACGTCGACGAGCAGCGCGCCCGCGCCTTCCTCGACCGCCTCGGCATGAGCGAGTACCTCGACCGGAAGTTCGGCACCCTCTCCGAGGGCGAGCGCAAGCGCACCCTCATCGCCCGCGCCCTGATGACCGACCCCGAGCTGCTGCTCCTGGACGAGCCGGCCGCCGGTCTGGACCTCGGCGGCCGCGAGGACCTCGTCCGCCGCCTCGGCCGCCTCGCCCGCGACCCCATCGCGCCCTCGATGATCATGGTCACGCACCACGTCGAGGAGATCGCCCCCGGCTTCACCCACGTCCTCATGATCCGCCAGGGCAAGGTCCTCGCCGCGGGCCCGGTCGAACTCGAACTCACCTCCCGCAACCTCTCCCTCTGCTTCGGCCTCCCGCTCGTCGTGGAACAGGTCGGCGACCGCTGGACCGCCCAGGGCCTGCCGCTGTCCTGACCCCGTGCCGCCCCCTTTGCGCCCTGTCCGCGACAGGACGTGCGGCCCTACCATGACCGTGTGAACGACATCGACGCGTGGGTGTGGTGGCTCGTCGGCGCGGCAGCGCTCGGAATCCCGCTCGTGGTCACCGCCATGCCGGAGTTCGGCATGCTCGCGGTCGGGGCGGTCGCCGCCGCGAT
Organism: Streptomyces sp. NPDC000345; assembly: GCF_042898825.1. Lineage (NCBI taxonomy): Bacteria > Bacillati > Actinomycetota > Actinomycetes > Kitasatosporales > Streptomycetaceae > Streptomyces > Streptomyces sp. NPDC000345. The sequence goes on along the minus strand of NZ_JBIAZE010000008.1, from coordinate 4,729 downwards.
CGGCGCCGGCATCGGTCTCGGCGCCGTCGCCCAGGTACTCGTCTTCATCGTCGTCTCGGTCGCCCTCATCGCCGTCGTGCGGCCGATCGCGGCCCGCCACAGCGCCCAGCGCCCCCAACTCGCCACCGGAGTGGACGCGTTGAAGGGCAAGCAGGCCGTCGTGCTGGAGCGCGTCGACAACTCCGGAAACGGCCGGATCAAACTCGCCGGAGAGATCTGGTCGGCCCGCGCTCTCGACACCGACCGGGCCTACGAAGTCGGGGAGGAAGTCGACGTCGTGGACATCGAGGGGGCCACGGCGATCGTCATCTGACCTTGCGCAACTCCCGCACCACGCAAGTGAGGCGAAGACCTCCCGAGGCAGGCGACGGTCTGTCAGACTCGACCAGCAAGATCTTCGACAACCATAAGATCTTCCCAAGCGCTCGAGGCGGAAAAGCGGAGAAGGGGACGGGGACACACGATGGAACCGGTCATCATCGTCTTGATCATTCTGGTGGTGTTGGTCTTCATCGCCCTGATCAAGACGATCCAGGTCATCCCACAGGCGAGCGCCGCCATCGTCGAGCGCTTCGGCCGCTACACGCGGACACTCAACGCGGGCCTCAACATCGTCGTTCCGTTCATCGACACCATCCGCAACCGCATCGACCTGCGCGAGCAGGTCGTGCCGTTCCCGCCGCAGCCGGTGATCACCCAGGACAACCTGGTCGTCAACATCGACACCGTCATCTACTACCAGGTGACCGACGCCCGGGCCGCGACGTACGAGGTCGCCAGCTACATCCAGGCCATCGAGCAGCTCACCGTCACCACCCTCCGCAACATCATCGGCGGCATGGACCTGGAGCGCACCCTGACCTCCCGCGAGGAGATCAACGCGGCCCTGCGCGGCGTCCTCGACGAGGCCACCGGCAAGTGGGGCATCCGCGTCAACCGCGTCGAACTCAAGGCGATCGAACCGCCCACCTCCATCCAGGACTCGATGGAGAAGCAGATGCGCGCCGACCGTGACAAGCGCGCCGCGATCCTCACCGCCGAAGGTACGCGCCAGGCCGCCATCCTCACCGCGGAGGGCGAGAAGCAGTCCCAGATCCTGCGCGCCGAAGGTGAGGCCAAGGCCGCCGCCCTGCGCGCCGAGGGCGAGGCCCAGGCCGTCCGCACGGTCTTCGAGGCCATCCACGCCGGCGACCCCGACCAGAAGCTCCTCAGCTACCAGTACCTCCAGATGCTCCCCAAGATCGCCGAGGGAGACGCCAACAAGCTCTGGATCGTCCCCAGCGAAATCGGCGACGCCCTCAAGGGCCTCTCCGGCGCCATGGGCAACTTCGGTGCGATGGGCGGCGGTTCCGGCTCGAACGGCGGAGGCACGGAGAAGAAGATCCCGGAACGCCGGGAGAAGCCGTCGATCGACTGACCCCGTACGGATGTCAGTGGGGCCCACCTCCCGACAGGAGGTGGGCCCCACTCACATCACCGGCTCACGCCGCGTCCACCGACAACCACTCCGGCAGCCCCGCCAAGTCGTCCCGGCCCAGGGCCAGAAGCATCGCGTCCTGCGGAGTGGGCTCGAACGGCTGCCGCAGCAACGGCATCCCCGCCTGCTCCGGCGTCCGGTCCGCCTTACGGTGGTTGTCCTCCGAGCAGGAGGCCACCGTGTTGAGCCAGGTGTCCTGACCACCCTGCGCCCGCGGCACCACATGGTCCACGGTCGTCGCCCGCCTGCCGCAGTACGCGCACCTGTGCCGGTCCCTGACCAGCACCCCCCGCCGCGACCAGGGCGCTTGTCTTCGGAACGGCACCCGTACGTATCTGCAGAGCCTGATCACCCGGGGCGCCGGTATGTCGACCTCGGCGCCTCGCATACGCAGTTCGGGGTGGGCCTGCTCGACGACGGCCTTGTCCTGCAGCACCAGAACGACGGCTCGGTTCAACGTCACCGTAGACAGCGGCTCGAAGCTCGCGTTCAGGACCAACGTGTCACGCATCCAGCCCACCTCCCCTTGCACCTGCCCACCCCCCGGCGGGCTCGGATCAACTCTGGACGGGCGCGCCGAGATGGACAACGCAATAAAAAAGTGCCCGCCCCTGATCACTTCCAAGACCAGAGGCGGGCAAACGTTCCCTGAACGATGAGCTGACCTATCCCTTCGAGGGATTCTCGTACTCACCGACCAGCTGTGCGCGGGCGATCGTGTGGAACCGCAGGTTGAACCCGACGGCGGCAGGGGAGGCGTCGGAGTCCGGGCCGAGCTTCTCCTGGTCCACGGCGTACACCGTGAAGACGTACCGGTGCGGCCCGTCCCCGGGCGGCGGCGCGGCACCGCCGAAGTCCTTGCTGCCATAGTCGTTGCGCGCGTGTACGGCACCCGCGGGCAGCCCCGCGAACGTGCCGCCGCCCGCGCCCGCCGGCAGCTCGGTCACCGAGGCCGGGATGTCGAACAGGACCCAGTGCCAGAATCCGCTGCCCGTCGGAGCGTCCGGGTCGTAGCAGGTCACGGCGAAGCTCCGGGTCTCGGCCGGGAAGCCCTCCCACCGCAGCTGCGGCGAGGTGTTGCCCTCCGAGTGGACCTGCGCGTCCTTGAGCGTCGCGCCCTCCTGCACGTCCTCACTCGTGACCGTGAACGACGGCACCGGCGGATGGAAGTCGTGGGGCAGCGGCCGCCTCTTCAACTCGGTCACCGCGACACCTCCTGATCGATCGGGAACCAAATCCAATGGCGAGCCTACGACTTCACACGAAGAGGGCCCGGACCCCACGCGGGGTCCGGGCCCTCCTGGCCGCTCAGAACCAGTTGCGCTTGCTGCCGACCTCCGACAGCCACTGGTTGAGGTACGCCGCCCAGTCCGTCCCCTGGAAGTCGTTCAGACCCACCTGGAACGAGCGGAAGGTGTCACTGCCCTCGCTGAACAGCCCCGGCTTCTTGTCCATCTCCAGCACGACGTCCATCGCGTGCTCGTCGGCCACGAAGCTCAGCTCGACCTGGTTCAGCCCGCGGTACTGCGACGGCGGGAAGAACTCGATCTCCTGGTAGAACGGCAGCTTCTGCCGCGTACCCCGGATGTGCCCGCGCTCCATGTCCGCGTTCTTGAAGCGGAAGCCCAGCTGGATGAAGGCGTCGAGGATCGCCTTCTGCGCCGGCAGCGGGTGCACGTTGATGGGGTCGAGGTCACCGGAGTCCACGGCCCGCGCGATCGCCAGCTCGGTCGTCACCCCGATGTTCATCCCGCGCAGCGCCTGCCCGTCGATCGTCGTGATCGGGGTCTCCCAGGGGATCTCCAGCCCGAACGGCACCGCGTGCACGGCGTTCGCCTGGAGCTCGAAGGCACCGCCGAGCTGCAGCTTCGTGAACTCGATGTTCTGCTTGTACTCCTCGTCGCCGCTCTCGACCTCGACCTTGGCCTGCAGTCCGACGGACAGGCCCTCGATGTTCTGGTTCACGGACCCGCCCTGGATCCGCACCTCGCCCTGGACGACACCGCCCGGAACGACGTTGACCTCCGTCAGCACCGTCTCGACCGAAGCCCCGCCGGCCCCCAGACTCGCGAGCAGCTTCTTGAACGCCATGTCTCTCCCTCTACGACTTCTACTGACGGGATCCCTTGATCCCTAGAAACGCGATCCGGCCGTGACCGGTTCCGCGTCCACACCCTGGCAAGCCGAGTGCCCGCTGACCACCCCGACGCACCGGCCGTTCTCCACTACGCTCGGAGGGCATGATCGCGACCCCCGACCGTACGCCCCTGCCCAGGGCCTTCTTCGACCGCCCTGTCCTGGACGTGGCCCCCGACCTCCTCGGCCGCCTCCTCGTCCGTACGACCCCCGACGGTCCGATCACCCTCCGCCTCACGGAGGTCGAGGCCTACGACGGCCCGAACGACCCCGGCTCCCACGCCTACCGGGGCCGCACCGCCCGCAACGACGTGATGTTCGGTCCCCCCGGCCATGTGTACGTCTACTTCACCTACGGCATGTGGCACTGCATGAACCTCGTCTGCGGCCCCGAGGGACGGGCGAGCGCGGTGCTGCTCCGCGCCGGCGAGGTGATCGAGGGCGCCGAGCTGGCCCGCACACGCCGACTCTCGGCCCGCGACGACAAGGAACTGGCCAAAGGCCCTGCCCGCCTGGCCACGGCCCTGGACGTGGACCGGGCCCTCGACGGCACGGACGCGTGCGCCCCGGAGAAGACACCACTGAGGATGCTGACCGGCACGCCCGTGCCCTTTGACCAGGTACGCAACGGTCCGCGCACCGGCGTCGCGGGTGAGGGCGGGAACGGGGACGCCCACCCCTGGCGTTTCTGGGTGGCCGACGACCCGACGGTGAGCCCGTACCGGGCCCATGTCCCAAGGCGCCGCCGAAGTTGACTCGCCCTTGACGGGGGCGTAACGTGGCCCGAGCCGCTTGAACCGGGTACGGCATTCGCCAGCAGCCGGAAGCGGCCAACCCACTACCTACGACATCCCTCAGCGGGATCGATTTCGGCGTGCCCCCATGCCCGAATTCGAACGCGCGGGAACTCGATTATGAGTTGCCACGGGAATCGGCTAACGTAGTGAATGTCGAAAGGCCGACAGGCGAAAGCCCAAAGCCCGCAGACAAATCCCGCCGACCGGGAATCGGACGCCGAAAGGATCTGATAGAGTCGGAAACGCAAGACCGAAGGGAAGCGCCCGGAGGAAAGCCCGAGAGGGTGAGTACAAAGGAAGCGTCCGTTCCTTGAGAACT
>NZ_JBIAZE010000007.1:261852-457870 GCF_042898825.1 Streptomyces sp. NPDC000345 | reverse complement strand
AGCGGCAGCGGCTCGGAGGCGGTGACCAGTTCCCGCAGCGGATACCGGGCCAGGACCGCCTCCACCTCCGGCGTCAGCGCCGCCGCCAGACGGGCCGGGACCGGACGGGAGTCGTCGCCCAGCGCCGCCGCGGCCTTCAGAACCGTCGTACGGGCCCTGCCCTTCGGCACTCCGGCCGCCGCGCGCTCGTGGAGCCGGGCACCCTCCTCCAGGACCAGTCCCACGTCGACGCCGGCCGGGATCTTGATACCGGCGTGGTGGCGCCAGGTGCCGACCGGGTCGCTCCACGCCTCCACGGTGTACGTCCAGCGGCCCGGCGCGTCCACGGTGACCTCGGCGCCCCAGCGGTCGGTGCCGGGGGCGAGTTCGCGCATCGGGGTCCACGGGCCGCGACGGCCCTTGGGGCCGCGCAGGACGACGTTGGCGGCGACGGCGTCGTGTCCCTCGCGGAACACGGTCGCCGTCACCTGGAAGCTCTCCCCCGTGACCGCCTTGGCCGGGCGCCTGCCGCCCTCCACCGCGGGCCGCACGTCGCGGACCGGGATGCGGCCGATGACAGGGGTCGCACTCATGTGTCTCACCTTCGTTGTGCTCATGGCCGGGCTAACGGCCGGATCGGCCGCGCGGTTCTGCGCCGGGTCATCCGTCTGGCCCGCCGCCAGGCCTTTTGTCGTGTGGTCCGCCGGGGACGCCGCCCGGCTCCCGCTCCGGGACCGGAACGGGTGCACGCTCACCGCGCGGTCGCGGAGAGCCGGGCCGCCGGCCGGCCGCCGCGTCGCGCGGTCCCGGTCGCCCGGGGCCGCACGTCCTGTTCCTGCAGGTAGGCAGCGAGAGTTGTGCGCAGATAGCGCTCCGCCGCGTCCGCGGCCTCGCGCGCGCAGCGCTTGCCCATGAGCACACACAAGGTGTAGCCCGAGTCCTCGAAGGTGGCCCGCACCGCGCGGTCGGCAGGGGACGCGAGCATCACGCGTTCCCATGCCCGGTACCGCCGCAACTGCCTGGCGACCTCGGTCTTGGCCGGTAGCAGCATGACGCAGTCACCTTTCGGGCTCGATGAATGTTTCACTCATGGTGCATGCGCCGACACTCAGCGTCTTGTTGGATCTTCAATCACCTCAGGAGTGCGCTCGTGTTGCACGAATGGACTAACGCCCGCACTGTGGGAGGTGACTCAGAAGCGATCAGCGCTCACCCTCCGTATATTCGGCCCGCGGGGGCCCACGGAGCGGGAGCCTCGCCGGTGAGGAGCGAACGACGATGAAGAGCGCAGTTCCCTGCTACTACCACCTCGACGTGGACGTCAGTCCGGAGCGCGTCGGACAGGTCAACCGCATCCTGGCCGCTCACCTGAAGTACTGGGACCTCGAGAACCTCGTCGACCCCGTCTGCGGCGGCACCGGGATGCTGCTGGAGGCCATCGACGAGCACGCGACGGACAAGTCCATCTCGATCGAGATGTGGTGGAACGGCCAGCATCTGATCACGGCCGTCGGCGGCAACGACCGTGAGCTGCGCCCGGACCAGGACCTGCGCGGCTGCCTGGAGCGGATCGCCGCGATGAGCGACGGGTGGGGCTGCTGCGCCACCGACACCGGCAGCAAGGTCATCTGGTTCTCGCAGCGCGCACGGGCCGGCGAGCGGGTCCCGCTGGTGCCGACCGCACCGGCGCCGAGTCTGCGCGAGGGCCGCCCCGTGCCCCGCGAACTGCCGGTGGCGGTGCTGGCCGCCCCGGCGGTCGAGGAGGCCGGGATCCTGGAGGACGCCCGGTGACCTCACGGGCGTACCGAAGGGCCGGGGTGCCCGTGTGGAGCGGGCACCCCTACCCGCTGGGTGCCGAGTTCGACGGGCAGGGCACCAACTTCGCACTGTTCAGCGAGGTCGCCGAGCGGGTCGAACTGGTCCTCGTCGAGGACGACGGCAGCCACCGGACCGTCCCGCTGACCGAGGTCGACGGGTTCGTCTGGCACGGCTGTCTCCCGGACGTCGGTCCGGGGCAGCGGTACGGCTACCGCGTGCACGGACCCTGGGACCCGGCCGCCGGACACCGGTGCAACCCGGCGAAGCTGCTCCTGGACCCGTACGCGCGCGCCGTCGACGGCCGGACCGACAACCACGCCTCCCTCTTCGAACGGGCCGGGGACCGGCCCGATCCGTCGGACAGCGCCGGGCACACCCTGCTCGGCGTGGTGACCGACCCCGCCTTCGACTGGGGCGACGACACCCCGCCCCGGCGCTCGTACGCCGACACCGTCATCTACGAGGCGCACGTCCGCGGGCTGACCCGCACCCACCCCGGCGTCCCGCGCGCCCTGCGCGGCACCTACGCCGGCCTCGCGCACCCGGCGGTGACCGAACACCTCACCTCGCTGGGCGTGACGGCGATCGAGCTGATGCCGGTCCACCAGTACGTGCAGGACGGCGTGCTGACGGACCGCGGCCTGTCCAACTACTGGGGCTACAACACCATCGGCTTCTTCGCCCCGCACCACGCCTACGCCGCCCGCGGCACCCGGGGGCAACAGGTCACCGAGTTCAAGGAGATGGTGCGGGCACTGCACGCGGCCGGGCTCGAGGTGATCCTCGACGTCGTCTACAACCACACCGCCGAGGGCAACCAGAAGGGCCCCACCCTCTCCTTCCGCGGCATCGACAACGCCTCCTACTACCGGCTGGTGGACGGCGACTGGGCCCACTACTACGACACCACCGGCACCGGCAACAGCCTGCTGATGCGCCACCCGTACGTGCTTCAGCTGATCATGGACTCGCTGCGGTACTGGGTGACGGAGATGCATGTCGACGGCTTCCGCTTCGACCTCGCGGCCACCCTGGCCCGGCAGTTCCACGAGGTGGACCGGCTGTCGGCGTTCTTCGACCTGATCCAGCAGGACCCGGTGATCAGCCGCGTGAAACTGATCGCCGAGCCCTGGGACGTCGGCGAGGGCGGCTACCAGGTGGGCAACTTCCCGCCGCTGTGGTCGGAGTGGAACGGCATGTACCGGGACGCCGTACGGGACTTCTGGCGGGCCGAGCCGCACTCGCTCGGCGAGTTCGCCTCCCGGCTGACCGGCTCCTCCGACCTGTACGCCCACAGCAGGCGCCGGCCGCGCGCCAGCGTCAACTTCGTCACCGCGCACGACGGGTTCACCCTGCGCGACCTCGTCTCGTACAACGACAAGCACAACCAGGCCAACGGAGAGGGCAACCGGGACGGCGAGAGCCACAACCGGTCCTGGAACTGCGGGGTGGAGGGCCCCACCGACGACCCGGACGTCCTGGAGCTGCGCGCCCGTCAGCAGCGCAACTTCCTCGCCACCCTGCTGCTCTCCCAGGGCATCCCGATGCTGAGCCACGGCGACGAGCTCGGCCGCACCCAGCGCGGCAACAACAACGCCTACTGCCAGGACAACAAGGTCTCCTGGATCGACTGGCGGCTGACCGGTGAGCAGCGCGGCCTCGTCGACTTCTGCGGCCGGCTCGTCGCCCTGCGCGCCGCCCACCCCGTCCTGCGCCGGCGCCGCTTCTTCCGCGGCCCGGCCGTGACCGAGGCGGGGCAGCCGCTGCCCGACCTGGTGTGGCTGCAGCCGGACGCCCGCGAGATGCGTGACCGGGACTGGCTGCGCTCCGACGCCCACAGCGTCGGGGTGTTCCTCAACGGGGACGCCATCGCCGAACCCGACCCGAGGGGCGGGCCCGTCGTCGACGACTCGTTCCTGCTGCTGTTCAACAGCTACTGGGAGCCCGTCGCCTTCCGACTGCCCGGCGCGGCGTACGGGGAGCGCTGGACGGTGTGCGTGGACACGGCGGACCCGGACGGAGGCCGGGACGAGACGGAGTACAAGGCCGACGCCGAGGTGACGGTGGAGTCCCGCGGTCTGATCGTGCTGACGAGACCCCCGCGACGCTCCGCGTAGGCGGCACGCGGCACCCCCCGAGGACGCGGAGCGTCACCGCTGGCGGTGCGAGGTGACCGTGAACTGCGCGCCGTCCGGGTCCCGCAGGATCGCCTCCCCGGCCGTCTCGCGCAGCACGCTGCCGCCGTGCTTCTCGGCCGCCCGCGCGCAGCCCGGCACGTCCGCGACGGCGAAGTGGACCTGCCAGTGCGGCCGGATCGTCGGATCGGGGGCCGCCTCCAGCGCACCCGACTCGATCCGGGCCACGATGTCACCCCCGCTGCGCAGGACGACCTCGCCGCCCTCGTAGCGGACCTCGCAGCAGCCGGGGCGGTCCGAGGCCCAGTCGAGGATCTCGCCGTAGAAGATCGCGGAGTCGAAGGCGTCGCGGGTGTGGAGCCGGATGAAGGCAGGGGCCGCCTGCCGCCAGGCCTCCCAGTTGCCGATCAGCTTCCCCTCCCAGACGCCGAAGGTCGCGCCCTCCCGGTCGGCGAGCAGCGCCGCCCGGCCCGGCGGCAGCGAGATCGGTCCCACCGCCACGGTCCCGCCGCGCTCCCGCGCCCGGGAGGCGGCCTCGTCCGCGCTGGGTACGGCGAAGTACGGCGTCCACGCCACCGCCATCTGCCACATCGAGGCGACGGCGGCGATCCCGGCCACGGGGACGTCGTCGACCAACGCCGTGCGGAAGTGGTCGCCGAGGGTGCCGCGACGCCACCGCCAGCCCAGGACGGCCGCGTAGAACTCCTGAGTGGCCGAGAGGTCGCGGCTGGTCAGGCTCACCCAGCACGGCGCGCCGAACACGGAGTGCGTGGAGAGGACCTCTTTCGCACCGGGGGCGGAGGAAGACTGATCGTTCATGGTGCTCGCGTTCCTGTGTCGGTCGCCCGGCAGGCGGTCTCCCACCAGTGTCCGGCCGCGACCGGCCCGGGCGCCTGCCGAGTGACCCGGTGGCACGATGGAGAGGTGGCACGAGTACCGCGCGAACCCCGCGACGAAACGGCCCGGATCTTCCAGCTGCAGCGGGAGGTCGACCAGCTGAAGGGCGCGGTCGCCTCGCACGCCGTGGTGGACCAGGCGATCGGCGTGATCGTGGCCCTGGGGCGGGTGACGCCGGACGAGGGGTGGATGATCCTGCGGGACGTCTCGCAGCACACGAACATCAAGCTGCGCAATGTGGCCGAGCTGATCCTCATCTGGGTGCGCAGCGGAGACATACCCGAGGAGATCAGGGCGGAGCTGGAGGCGCGTGTGGACCAGTACGGCCCGCACCGGGTTGCGGGCGTGCCCCCATGGGAGTGAGACGACCGCTTCGCGCCCGGCCCGCCCGGGACTCAGTTGGCCTCGGGCACGATCTCCTCGCGCAGCCGCGCGAAGCAGCTGCTCAGCAGCCGCGAGACGTGCATCTGTGAGATGCCCAGCTGCTCGGCGATGCGGCTCTGTGTCATCCCCTGGAAGAAGCGCAGGTAGAGGATGGTCCGCTCGCGCTCCGGCAGCGCGCGCAGACACGGCGCCACGGCGACGCGGTCGACGACGGTGTCGTAGCCGGGGTCGGCGTCGCCGAGGGCGTCCGTCAGGGCGTAGCCGTCGGTGCCGGGCATCTCGGCCTCGAGCGACAGGGCGGAGAAGCACTCCAGCGCCTCCATGCCCGCGTGCACCTCGTCCTCGGTGAGCTGTGCGTACGCGGCGATCTCGGCGACGGTCGGGGCCCGGCCCGGTGTCGTCTGGGAGAGTTCCTTCGTCGCGTGCCGCACCCGGTTGCGCAGGTCCTGGACCCGGCGCGGGACGTGCAGCGTCCACATGTGGTCCCGGAAGTGGCGCTTGATCTCCCCGGTGATCGTCGGTACCGCGTACGCCTCGAAGGCGCGGCCGCGCTCCGGGTCGTAGTGGTCGACGGCCTTGACGAGCCCGAGGGCCGCGACCTGGTAGAGGTCCTCCAGGGCCTCGCCGCGGCCCCGGAAGCGGACGGCGATCCGCTCGGCCATGGGCAGCCAGAGCCGGACCAGCTCGTCCCGCAGCCGCCGGCGCTCCGGCCCGTCGGGCAGCGCGGCCAGCCGGACGAACGACTCGGTGGTGTCGGGGGCGTCGTCGTGCGGGTGCTGCTTCGTTCTGACGGTGGTACGCATCACGCGCGCCTTCCTCAGGGGTGCCGGGGGATGGACGGACACCGTGGGGGAGCGCGCTCGGACGGTACAGAGATCGCCCGGGGCGGCCCGATCGGCGGGCGCCCCACGGACGTGCCTCCTGTCCGAAGCACTGCCTTGCCCCTTCCCGCTGGGAGGCGTTATGAAACAGATGTCCTGGTTTGCTCGGGCTGATTTTGGGTTCCCGTGGGGGTTGTCGCCTCTGGGTCAGAGGCGATCTCGCGCGACGCCGCCGACCAGGAGGCCCTGCGTGCCGTGCCGCCCTGCCGGCGCCGCGCTCGCTCGCCGTCGGCCCGCACGAGGAGGCCGAGGAGTCATGCCGCCGCCCTCGCCCGGGCCGGGCTCGCCCGCGCCTCGGGGTGCTCGTCCTGGCCGCCGCGCCCGGAGTCGGCGCCGCCTCCGCGCCGCTCGTCCTGGCCGCCGCGCCCGGAGTCGGCGCCGCCTCCGCGCCGCTCGGCCGGCCCGCCCGCTGATCTTGCCCCGGACGTGATGTACGGCACGCCAGCGGACCGCCCCGAAGCGACCGCGGACGGATTCTTCCTGCGCACGGCTTGATCGACGATCAAAAGGGGTGAACCACCTGGCCACAGCGCATTCCGCTCATTTGACAGTGCGCTGAGCCCACGGATAGGAAGCAGCCCGTAGAAGTCGAGAGGTGGACTGTGTACGAGCCGAACGTGGTCGGGGACTGGCAGGAGTACGACGAGCATGCCGGTCTGCGGGTCCGTGTCCACCGGCTGGAGCAGTCCGAGCCGCCGAGAGGCCGCGACGACGCGGCCGAGGGACTGACCTACTTCTGTCTGCGGGTGACCGTGGAGAACCGGGGCGCCGGACACTCCACCATCCACCTCGAGGACGGCCAGATCGACGTGCGCATCGGGCCCGACGGGGAGAGCGCCTTCATCGACTGGCGCAACTCGCAGTTCATCGAGGGCTTCGACGTGTACCCGCTGCGCCGCGCGACCGCCGTCCTCTACGCCGCCGGCCCCGAGGCCGCGCTGGGCCAGGTGGACGTGCAGGTGCAGCTGCGCGTCGACGACGAGTGGGCCGAACGCCGGCTGTGGACCGGAGGCATCGGACTGCAGGAGGGGGCCGTGCCGACGGGAACGGTCCGGGACAGCCTGGCCTGCCAGGTGAGCAACTTCCTGCGGGACCAGGCGGCCGAAGAGGGCACCGCCTGACGCGGTGCCCGCCCTCAGTGCGGAATGCCGTCGATGATCTCCCGGGCGCCCTGACGCAGCAGCGCCACCGCCACCGACGTGCCGAGCGTCGCCGGGTCGAGCCGGCCCGCCCACTCGTGGGCGTTGAGCCGCACCTTGCCGTCCGGGGTGAACACGCAGGCCCGCAGGGACAGTTCGCCGCTGCGGTCCACCCGCGCGAACCCGGCGATCGGGCTGTTGCAGTGCCCCTGCAGGACGTGCAGGAACATCCGCTCCGCCGTGGCCTCCCGGTGGGTGGCCGGATCGCCGAGCCCGCTGACGGCGTCGATCAGGTCGCTGTCGCCCTCGCGGCACTGCAGCGCGAGGATGCCCGCGCCGATCGGCGGCATCATCGTCTCCGGCGACAGCACCTCGCTGATCACGTCCGTCCGGCCGATGCGCTCCAGACCGGACACCGCGAGCAGCAGCGCGTCCGCCTCGCCCGCCGCCAGCTTCTCCAGCCGCCGGTTGGCGTTGCCGCGGAACGGCACACACTCCAGTCCGGGATGCGTGGCGGCCAGTTGGGCGACCCGGCGCACCGAGGAGGTGCCGATCCGGGTGCCCTCCGGCAGCTCGTCCAGGGTGAGACCGCCGGGGTGGATCAGCGCGTCTCGGATGTCGTCCCGCTTCAGGAACGCGGCGAACACCGTGCCCGCCGGCAGCGGCCGGTCCGCCGGGACGTCCTTGACGCAGTGCACCGCCAGATCCGCCTCACCGGCCAGCAGCGCCGCGTCCACCTCCTTGGTGAAAGCGCCCTTGCCCTCGACCTTCGACAGATCGCCCATCCACTTGTCGCCGGTCGTCCTCACCGGGACGACCTCGGTGCGCACACCGGGATGCAGGGCGGCCAACTCCGCGCGGACACGCTCCACTTGGGCCAGGGCCATGGGGGAGTCGCGGGAGACGATGCGGATCAGTTCCGGAACGGACATGCGGGACACGATAGACCCTCACGACCCGTGTTCCGCGCCGCTTCCCGCTTTCGGACCCGGCGGCACGGTGTGGACCGCCGGTCGGAGGGGTAAGGATCCGCGGCCGTTGAACGGTGACGGGCCGGCCGCCGCGGCTCAGGTCCTCGTCGAGCCGCCGGGCGTCCGTCGGGGCCCGACCGGCAGCGAGAAGCGGCGCTTGTCCTGGCCCCGGGCGCCGAGACGGTCGTAGAAGCGGATCGCGCCCTCGTTCCACGCCGGGGTCTGCCACTGCACCTCGGGCAGGCCCAGTGCCCTGGCCTGTTCGTACACCGCATCCATCAGCCGGGCGCCGAGGCCCAGACCGCGGTGGCCGGGAGTCAGGAAGAGGCAGTCCAGGTGGAGGTACTCGCCGCCGTCCCAGGTCGACAGCTCGGGCGCGCAGGTGGCGTAGCCGGCGATCTCGCCGCCGGGGAGCTCGGCGACCAGGCAGCGCAGCCGGGGCGCCGGCGTGTCGAAGAGGAGCACGGCCAGCCGGTCCGCGAGGCCGGGCGCGGGTGGGGCGGCCTTCTCGTACCGCGCGTGCTGCGCGGCGAGTTCGGCGACGCGGGGCAGGTCGGCCCGCTCGGCGTGCCGCACGACGGGGGCGGTCACCTGAGGTCCCCCTCGACCGTGTCCGTGCTCCAGGCCGCCAGCCGCTCCGGCAGCGGGCCCGTGCCGTCCAGGATCCGGCGGGCGAACGCGTCGCGTTCCCGGGCGAACACGGCCGCCTCCCACACGCACGGCGCGAGTCCCGCCCGGCCCGGCCGCAGCTCCCGCGGGCGTCCGGCCGGGCCCGTGAACACGGCCAGGTCCGCCATGCCGCCCTCGATCCAGGTGAGGAGCAGGACGTAGTCGCCGTCGCCGCCGGCGTGCGCGATCAGTACGGCGAGGCCCAGCGAGCCCCGCTGCTCCCCGAGGGCCAGATGGCCGGCGGCGATGCGCAGCGCCTCCTCGGCGAACGGCTCGGAGACCGTGCGGCCCGGCGCCTGGAGCGCGTACGCCTTCACCAGGTGCCCGGCGACCTCGTGCGTGCCCAACGCGCGGACGGGACGGGCGTGATGCTCCTCGGCGAGGGCGAGCAGTTGCTCGGCCCGGACGGCCGCGGGCAGTGCGTCGTGAAGATCCATCCGGCCATCATGCGGTGCCCGCGGCGTCCGGACCAGCGGCCGGCCCGCCGGACCGGCCGCGGGACGGGAGCCGGCCGGGGTCCGGGTCCCGGACCCCGGAACCCGGGCCACCTGCTTACGCGTTGGGGTCGAAGGCGATCCCGGAGGGCTTCGCCGACGACAGGTTGTTCGCGAAACTGCCGTCCTTGAGGCCGAAGTGGGCGCTGCCGAAGTCGTACGCGCTCAACTTGTCCCGCAGGCCCGCCGGATAGCCGTTCCAGCCGACCAGCGGCGGGTACTGCCAGGTGTGCTCGGCGTTCTCCGGCGGCTCGTCGTTGGAGTTGCCGAGCCGGAAGCAGTGGGTGCTGATGCCGTCCTTGTGGTAGACGGCCTTCGGGTGGGTGCCCTCGAAACGCACCGTGGACGCGGCGTGCACGGTGAACGAGCCGTGGTTGGACGTCGAGACGTACTGGACCTGGCCGTTCTGCACCCAGACCACGACATGCTCCCAGTCGTGCCGGTGCCCGCCGATGCTGCTGCCCGATATCGCCTGGTCCTTCTCGAAGTACAGGCTGTACATGTACGCGCACCAGCCGTTGTTGCACTTGTAGCGCGAGTAGCTGTTGGTGTTGTCCAGGTCCGAGGCGTCGTGACAGTCGCCGCTGAGCGAACCGGTCGGCTTCAGGCCGCCGTTGATCGTGCCGTCCGGGCCGATGGCCGGGGTGGGATAGCAGCCGTCCGTGTCGTAGTCGAACGCGGGCTGGTACGTCAGTTCCGCCGCTTCGGCGTTCTGCGGCAGCGCCTGGGGCGGGGCCGCGAAGGCGGCCGAGGGGACGGCGAGCACGAGTACGGCGGCACCGGCGAACCCGGTGAGCAATCTCCTGCGGTGGGCCTTGAACGTGGGTGACGACACTGCGTCCTCCTGGTGATCCGGGCGCAGCCGAACGGCTGTGGGGGATGGGGGAGTTGAAAGGAGGTTCAGCTTCCACGGTTTTCACTTCCGCGCCAAGGGGTCGCAGACGTATCCGTGGTGAAGCGCACCCCAAAAGTTGGCCCCTCGATGCCGTGTCAGGCGGAAGTGTCCGGAAGGTCCGCCGCCGACTGCTCGGGCGTCAGGTCCGTCCGCAGCCGCAGCCATGACGGCTGGCGCAACAGCCCCACCCGGGTACGGGTGCTGTAGCGGACCTCGCCCACCAGCCGGGGCACGACCCAGTGGGCGCCGGGAGCCGGCGGGACGGTGTCGAAGGGGCACACCCCGGTGGCGTCGGCCCGCAGCAGCGCGGCGAGTTCGGTGCGCTCGGCCTCGCTCCAGCCGGTGCCCACGCCGCCCACGTACCGCAGTCCTCCCGCGGCGGTCCGCTGCCCGACCAGCACGGCCCCCGGCAGCCCGGTGAGCCGGCCCTTCCCCGGTGACCAGCCGCCGATCAGCACATCGGCGGTGCGCATGTTACGGATCTTGATCCAGGCCCGGGAGCGCACACCGGGCTCGTACACCGAGTCGATCCGCTTGCAGACCAGACCCTCCAGACCGTGGGCGCGGGTCGCCTCCAGGGCCTCCCGCCCGTGGCCGACGAGCGCGCCCGGCGTCGACCAGAACGGCCCCGCCAGGCCGAGCGCCTCCAGCCGCTCCCGGCGCTCCAGGTACGGCAGCCGCAGGAGCGACCGGCCGCGGAGGTGCAGGACGTCGAACAGCACCAGGTGCACGGGGACCGCCGCCGCCATCCGCGCCGCCTTGCCCGGCGCCTGGACCAGACCCATCCGGGACTGCAGCAACTGGAAGTCGGCCCGGCCCTGTTGGTCCAGCGCCAGCACCTCGCCGTCCAGCACGGCGGCCGTCGGCCCGAGCACCCCGCCCAGCGGACCCAGTTCGGGATAGGCGGCGGTGATGTCCTCCCCCGACCGGGCCCGCAGCCTCACGCCGCCGTCCCCGGCGAGGTACACCACGGCCCGCTGACCGTCCTGCTTGGTCTCATAGGCCCAGCGCGCGTCCTGGGCGGGGGGAGGGAGGGTGCCGGGAGTGGCGAGCATGGGGGAGATGAGGGGGAGGGGCATGGGTGAGTTGTCGACACGCCCGCCCCGTGCCACGCGCGGGGCACCGCCGTTTCCCCTGAACGGCGGCGGCCCGGCCCGGTCGCCGGGGTCTCACCGGTCCCCGGCCGGCCGGGCCGGCGCCTGGGCCAGGCCCGTCCGGTAGGCCATGACGACCAGTTGGGCGCGGTCGCGGGCGCCGAGCTTGGTCATCGCCCGGTGCACATGCGTGCGGACGGTGAGGGACTGACGAAGAGCTTCGCGGCGATCTCCTCGTTGGAACGGCCCTCGGCCACCCAGGCCATCACCTCGCGCTCGCGGGCGGTGAGCACGGCGAGGTCCGCGGGGGCGGCGAGGCGGGCGCCCTCGGCGGGGGACGCGAGGAAGCGGGTGATGAGGGAGCGGGTGGCGGCCGGGGAGAGGAGGGACCCGCCCGCGGCGACGGTGCGGATGCCGTCCAGCAGCGCCTCGGCGGTGACGTCCTTGCCGAGGAAGCCGCCGGCCCCCGCCCGCAGCGCGCGGGCCACGTACTCGTCGATCTCGAAGGTGGTCAGGATCAGCACGTGGGTGCCGGACAGGTCCGGGTCCGCACAGAGGGCGGCGGTGGCCGCGAGATGTTCATGATCGGGCCGGTCTCCTCGACGCCCAGCAGCGAGGCGCCGTGGCCCTGCTGGAACACCGCCACCACCGAGCCGAGGGCCGCGAGGACCGATAACAGGAAGCCGAGGGCGGCTTTCAGGGGCACCAGGACCGACCGGAAGACGACCAGCAGCAGGACGAAGGCCAGGCCCACCACGACGACCAGGTACGGGACCAGCGCCGAGCGCACCTTCTCGGAGACGTCGATGTCCACGGCGGTGGTGCCGGTGACCGCGAAGGTCGCCCCGGTGGCGGAGTCGATGCCCGGACGGCCGTCGCGGATGGCGTTGACCAGATCCTGCGTCCGCCGGTCACCCGGACCGGTGGCCGGGGTGGCGGAGAAGACCGCGGTGTCGCCGGCGGGGTTGAACCGGGCGGGGGAGACGGAGACCACGCCCCTCTCCTCGGCCAGGTGTGCGGCGATCGTCGTGACCGCCGCCTTCGGATCACTCGCGTCCCTGGCGTCGACGACGATCGTCAACGGCCCGTTGAACCCGGGACCGAAGCCCTCGGCGAGAGCGTCGTAGGCCCGGCGCTCCGTGGTGGACGTCGCCTTCTGGGCGTCTCCCGGCATACCGAGCTGGAGGTCCGGTGCGGGAAGCGCGAGGGCGCCCAGACCCACCACGCCCCTCGCGGTAGCCGGCGGCGGTCACCTTCCGCCCGTCCGGCGCGACGAACACGACCCGCGCGGACGCCCCGTCCGCGTTCGTCCCCGGGAAGCGCTGCTCCAGCAGGTCGAACGCCTTCTGCGACTCGATTCCCGGCATCGTGGTGCCCGGCTCCTCGACGGCGGGCGCGGTGACCGCGGCGGCGCCGGCACCGGCCAGCACCGCCACCCACAGCAGGATCGCGAGCCATCGTCGGCGAAAGGCCAGCCGGCCCAGTCGAGAGAGATATGCGGCCATGGAACGGAGGTCTCCCCATCTGATCTCGGGTACCGCCCCAGACTTCCGGCCGCACCGCCCCCGCGTCGTCGTGCGGCTGCCGACAATCGGCCGTACCGAGAACGCAGTACGGCGCCCCGCGCCCGTCATCCGGCAGGCTGACCGGGCCCGGTGCTCACCACACGCACGGCAGCTCCACCTCCACCACCGTCGGCCCGCCCACGGGGCTGCTCACCCGCAGCGTCCCGTCGAGCGCGGCCACCCGGCGCCGCATCCCCGGCAGACCCGACCCGGCGCTCTCGTCCGCGCCCCCGCGCCCCTCGTCCCGCACCCGCGCGCTCAGCCCGGTCCGGGACCGCGCCAGCACCACCTCGGCCCGCTCGGACCCGCTGTGCCGGGCCGCGTTGGTGAGCGCCTCGGCGATCACGAAGTACGCGGCCGCCTCCACCGCGGCCGGCGCCCGCCGCACCTGCGGGAGGTCGTCCGTCCGTACGGTCACCCGCAGCCCGCCCCCGCTCCCGGCCTCGCCCGAGCGGGGCGACCCCCACCTGGCCGCCAGTGCCCGTACGGCCCCCGCCAGCCCCCGGTCGGTGAGGATCGGCGGATGGATGCCGCGCACGACGTGCCGCAGCTCGGCCAGCGCCTCCTCGGCCTGGTCCTGCGCGTCCTCGAGCAGCTTGCGCGCGGTGTCCGGGGCGGTGCCGTACGCCCGCTGCGCCAGCCCGATCCGCATCGACAGGGCGACGAGGCGGGCCTGGGCGCCGTCGTGCAGGTCCCGCTCGATGCGCCGCAGTTCGGCGCCGTGCGCGGCCACCGCGTCCGCCCGGGTCGCGGTGAGCTGCTCGACCCGGTGCGCCAGCAGCGCCTCGGGGGAGGGCCGCAGCAGCGCCGCCGACCAGCCCGCCTCGAGGTCGGCCAGCCGGACGATCAGCGGCAGGACGACCGCTCGACGGCCCAGCAGTCCGCTCCACACCCCGTCGACGACGAGCCCCGCCGGCCACAGCGGCAGCATCAGCACGGTCAGCCAGCCGTAGACGTAGTACCCGGCCATCCAGCGCAGGTCGGTGAGTGTGCCGGGGTCGCGCACGGCCGTCCTCAGCCGCTCCCGCCCCGGACCGGTGAGGGGCCTGTACGCCTCGGGGATCTCCCGCCCGGTCCAGGAAGCCGTCAGCCGCCGCTTGGCCCCGGCCACCCGGCGGATCAGCAGCACGGTCTCGGGCAGCAGCCAGACCCGGCCACGACGACCGTGCCCGTGGCGGTGATGAGCAGCACGGTGATGAAGAGATACGACCCGAAGGCCATGGCGGCGGCCAGCGCGAGGTGGACCGTGGCCCGTGCCGTCTGTCGCAGGGTGGCGCGCATGGAGTGCCGTTCCTGTCGTGAAGGAGGGGCGAAGGGGGCACCGGCCGCCGGGTGGAGCACCCGGCGGCCGGCTGTCCCGCTCAGTCGTCCAGCGTGACGACGACCTTCTCCGCCGCGCCCGGCGTCAGGGCCAGTTCGAAGGCGCGGTCGGCCTCGGAGAACGGGACGCGGTGGCTGATGAGCTTGGCGAACCGCTCCTGGTGCTCGACCAGTTCGGGCGTCACCTCGAAGATCTCGGTCGGGTAGCCCTGGGAGGCGATCAGGGTCAGCTCGCTGCGGAGCATGCCGCCCAGGTCGATCTCGGAGCCCTTCTTGTGCACCGCCACCATCACCAGCTTCGCGCCCCATTTGGCGGAGTTCACCACGGTGTTGAAGACGGCGGCCGCACCGGCCGCGTCGACGAAGACGTCGGTGCCCGGCCGGGGCTGGCCGAGGGCGTTGGCGCTCTGTCCGTGCAGCTCGGTCAGCCGCGCGGCCACGTCCTCCCGCCCCGAGTCGATGACGGCGTCCGCACCCACGGCCAGTGCCTTCTCCAGCCGGGAGGGGATGACGTCGACGACGACCACGTGTTCCACCCCGCGCAGCTTCAGCCAGATCGCCGCGCCGAGGCCGATCGGCCCGGCGCCGAACACCACGACCCGGTCGCCGGGTCCGGCCTCGGAACGGTTGACGGCGTGCCGGGCCACCGCCATCGGCTCGTTGAGCGAGGCCACGTCGAAGGGGACGGTGTCGGGGAAGACGGCGACGCTCTTGCCGACCTCGGCGTTCTCGATCAGCAGGAACTCGCTCATGCCGCCGTACGCGCCGCCGCAGCCGATGATGCCGGTGGGCGCGTCCTGCGGGTTGACGACCACCCGGTCCCCGATGTCGAGGCCGTCCACCTCGGCCCCGAGCTCCACGATCTCCCCGGCCGGCTCGTGGCCGAGCGCCACCGGCACCAGCTCGCCGCCCAGATGGGCGCGGGCGGGCATACCGCCCATGCGCAGGAACGTGACGTCGGTGCCGCAGATCCCGCAGGCGCGGATCCGGACCAGGGCGTCTTTGGGACCGGGCACCGGCCGCTCGACGCCGACGACCTCGATCCTGCCGACTCCGCCGGTCCGGACGGACTTCATCGTGCTCATGGGGGAGAACCTCTCTCACGTGTGGCTGTCGCTCATCGGTTATCGGTCATCGGTCGCCAAAGCGGCGGTGGTCACACGCCGAGGGGCGTCCCGCGCGGGTCCACATGCGTGCGCGAGGGGACGCGCGGGTCCACCGCGTCCGGGTGGCTGGGGCCGGTGGAGGTGTCCCCGGGTCCGGTGCCGTCGGGGGGAGCGAGTCGGCTGCCGGACCCGGGGACGGCGCCGGGTCCCGTCCCCACGGGTGCGGCGCCCGGAAGCCGTCTCCGCTCAGGACGGCCCCGATGGGGTTGCTTGAGTCAGGCAAGCATATATGGATTACTTGAGTCAAGCAACGACGAGGTTTACTTGAGTTAGGCAAGTAGGCGAGTAGGGTGGGCCCCATGTCCCTCTCACCGCCCGCAGTCGCCGCCGGCGGCGACCCCTCCGGCCCGTTACCCCGCCCTGGCCCTCCACGCGCGGTCGCGCCCGCGGATGCCGGCCCGAACGGGGAACCGTCACTCGCCCGCGGTGCCGGGCAGCATGTGCTGATCCTCGCCGGTGAGCCGGACACCGCCGAACTGCTCGCCACCACCCTGGAGTTGGCCGGCTACCGGATCGGCCTCACGGACACCGCCGCCGACGCGCTGGCCCGGCTCGACGGCCACCGCTTCGATCTGCTCGTCGTCGACACCACCCTGCCCGGCCTGGCCGGCGTCGCCCGCTCGGGCCGCCCCGTGCTCGCCCACCGGCCCCCGGTCCTCTATCTCACCCCGTACGACTCCCTCGGCAGTCTCCTGCCCGAACTCGGCCTGGGGGAGAAGGGCGGGGAGAAGGACTACGTCACCAAGCCGTTCCGGGTGGCCGAGGTCCTGGCCCGGATCCAGGTGCTCCTGAGCGGCGCCGGCACCGGCCCCGGCCGTCCGGGCCGCTCCCCGTCCTACGGCGATCTGGTCCTGGACGACACTCTCTGCCGCGCCCGGCGCGGATCCCGGACCCTCGACCTCACCCCCGCCGAGTACCGCCTGCTCCGTCACCTCCTGGTCAACGCGCACCGGGTGCTCTCCAAGGAGCAGATCGGCCGGTACGTCTGGGGCGACTTCCGTGGCGACAACGCCATCGAGCAACTCGTCTCACGGCTGCGGCGCAAGGTGGACCGGGACGCACCGGCCCTGATCCACACGCGCCGGGGCTTCGGGTACTGGCTGGGGAGGGTGCGGGGCGAGGACCGAGGAGGTGCCGGGAGGGCGTCGTAGGGGCTGGGGTGCGCGGGTGCCGTACGGCGCCGAAGCCCACCGGCTCCCGATGTGATCCAGGCCACGTCAGGTTTCTGTCAGGGAACTGACCGGCAGCCGTCAGCCCCCTCTGTTTGCATGCGCTCATCGAGGCCTCGACCCCCTTCCCCCGGCGCTCCGGCCCGACCGGAGCCCCCCACCACCGAGGAGAGCCATGGCCAACATCCTGACCGGCCCGGAGCCCCAGGCTCCGGACGCGGTCCCCGAGTTCCCGATGCCGAGGGCGGCCCGCTGTCCGTTCGACCCGCCCCCCGCCCTCAAGGACCTGCAGGAGCGGGCGCCGCTGACGAGGGTCCGTCTCTGGGACGGCACCGAGCCCTGGCTCGTGACCCGTTACGCCGAACAGCGGGCGCTCCTGGGCGACCCCCGTGTCAGCGCGGACACCGACAGCCCCGGATACCCCACCAAGGCGAACCCCGAGGGCGGCGAGGGCAAGCTGAGCTTCATCATGATGGACGACCCCGAACACGCCCGGCTTCGCCGGATGGTGACGGCCCCTTTCGCCATCAGGAAGGTCGAGGTCCTGCGCCCGGCCGTGCAGCGCATCGTGGACGACCTGATCGACGACCTGCTGGCCGGCCCCCGGCCGGTGGACCTGGTCGAGGCGTTCGCCCTGCCGATCCCCTCGCTGGTGATCTGCGAACTGCTCGGTGTGCCCTACGACGACCACGCCTTCTTCCAGGACAACACCAAGACGATGGTCCACCGGGACGCCACCCCCGAACAGCGCGGCCGGGCGAGCCGCGAGGTGGCCGCCTACCTCGCCCGGCTCATCGGCACACGGCTCGCCGACCCGCGCGACGACCTGCTGTCGAGCATCGCCGCTCGCATCACCGCCGGTGAGATCGACCACCGGCAGGCCACCGAGATGGCACTGCTGCTGCTCATCGCCGGGCACGAGACCACCGCCAACATGATCGCGCTCGGCACCCTGGCCCTGCTCCGGCACCCCGACCAGCTGGCTCTCCTGCGCCAGACCGACGACCCGGGACTGGTCTCCTCCGCCGTCGAGGAGCTGCTGCGCTACCTGCACATCACTCACCTCGGCCGACGCCGCGCGGTCACCGCGGACATCGAGATCGCCGGGCAGGTCATCAGGGCCGGCGAGGGTGTGATCATGGCCAATGAGATCGCCAACCGCGACCCCGAGGTCTTCCCCGACCCCGACCGGCTCGACATCACCCGCGACGCCCGCCGCCACGTCGCGTTCGGTTTCGGCGTCCACCAGTGCCTCGGCCAGCCGCTCGCGCGCATGGAACTGCAGGTCGTCTACGGCACCCTGTACCGGCGCATCCCCAACCTGCGGCTCGCCGGCTCCCTCGACGACGTCCGCTTCAAGCACGACGCCTTCATCTACGGCGTCCACGCGCTGCCCGTGACCTGGTGACGGTTCCCCGTCCCGCCCGGCCCGACCGCGACGAGAACGCGAAGAACGCGAAGAACGTGACGAAGGGGAATCCCATGACCTCCCACAAGGTGGAGCTGGAAGCCGACAGGTGCGTGGCTTCGGGACAGTGCGTGGTCGCCGCCATGCAGGTCTTCGACCAGGACGACGACGGCATCGCGATCCTGCTGGAGGAGCGGCCCGCGCCCGGCCTCCTCGACGATGTCCGTGAGGCCGTCGCGGTCTGCCCGGCCGCCGCCATCCGCCTGGTCGAGCAGTGAACCGCATCGTGGTCGTCGGCGCCTCGGCCGCCGGACTCGCGGCGGTCGAGACCCTCCGCCGCGAGGGCTACGACGGCATCCTCACCCTCGTCGGCGACGAACCGCACCTCCCGTACGACCGCCCGCCGCTGTCCAAGCAACTCCTGGCCTCCGCATGGGCAGAGGACCGTCTGCGGCTGCGCCGGCCCGAGGACCTCGCCGCCCTCGGCCTGGACCTGCGGCTCGGCGTCGCCGCGTCCGGCCTGGACCTGACGGGCCGCCGGGTACGGCTGGCCGACGGCCGTGCGGTGCCGTACGACGGACTGGTCCTGGCCACCGGGGTGCGCCCGCGCCGGCTGCCCGGCGAGGGGGCGCACGTCCTGCGCACCCTGGAGGACGCCCTCACCCTGCGGGAGCGGCTGGCACCGGGCCGCCGTCTGGTCGTCGTCGGCGCCGGTTTCCTCGGCGCGGAGGCGGCGGCCGTCGCCTGGCGCCTCGGCGCCCGGGTCACGCTGCTGGAACCGGCCGCGGTGCCGCTGGCCCACGCCGTCGGCGAGGCCGTCGGACGAGTGCTGTCGCAGGCCCACCGGGACCGGGGCGTACACCTGCGCTGCGGCGTCAACGTCACCGAGGTGACCGAGGACGGCGTACGGCTCGCGGACGGCGAGGTCGTCGAGGCCGACGAGGTGCTCGTCGCCGTCGGCTCGCTGCCCAACACCGGCTGGCTGGCGGGCAGCGGACTCACGGTCGGCGACGGCGTGGTCTGCGACGCGTACCTGGAGGCCGCGCGGGGCGTCTACGCCGCCGGGGACGTGGCCCGCTGGTACACCCGCTCTTCGGCACCGGGATGCGGATCGAGCACCGTACGAACGCGGCCGAGCAGGGCATGGCCGCCGCCCGCAACCTGCTCGCCGCCCCCGAGGCGCGCAAGCCGTTCGCGCCGGTGCCGTACTTCTGGTCGGACCAGTACGACATGAGGATCCAGGCGTACGGATTCCTGCGCGGACACGACGAGGTGGCCGTCGTGGAGGGCGGCCTCGCCGACCGCCGGTTCGTCGCCGCGTACCGCACCGGTGACCGGGTGAGCGGGGCGCTGGCGGTCGGGATGCCGCCGAAGGCGATCCGCCCGTGGCGGCAGGCGATCGCGTCCGGCGCGGCCTGGGGCGACGGGGTGCGCGTCCCGGCGTAGCGCGGTGGTGGGGTTGCGGCCCCTGGCGGCGCTGCGCCGGTACGCGGGGGAGGTGTGGCGGGACGGGTCGGCGGGCAGGGGGCCGCGTACCGTCCGACCGTCCGGGTATCGCGGAAGTGGGCGTCGCGCGTCGTCTCGGGGCAGGATCCGCGGTACACGTACGCCGTAACTTACTTGAGTTACGCAACGAGATGGTAAAGTGGGTTGCATGTCCACCGAACCGCTCCCCGTGCCCGCCGTCGCCTCCCCGGAAGTGATCGAGATCGAGCGCGCGCTCACGCGCATCACCTACCTGAGCACCCGCGCCCGGCAGCACGACCGGCTGATGGCGATGGCCGGCGTCCCCCTGGACCGCGCCGCCGTGGCCCTGCTGCGCCAGGTCGCCGACACCGAGCCGCTGCGGCCGGGGGAGCTCGCCCAGCGCCTGGGCGTCGAGGCCTCGCACGTGACCCGTACGGTGCAGCAGCTGCAGAAGTCCGGCTATGTCACCCGCGTCCCCGACCCCGACGACGGCCGGGCCCAGCGGATCCAGCTCACCGACGCCGGCCGTGAGGCCGTCGACCGCGTCCGCGACGCCGGCGCCCGGGGGATGCAGCTCGCCCTGTCCGACTGGTCCCCCGAGGAGCTGGGCCACCTCGCCACGCTCTTCCACCGCATGGTCGACGACTTCCTCTCCTACGCCGTCGAGGAGGAGGCCGAGCAGCCGGCCGTCAGGGGCTGACCCGGTCCCGGCCGGCCGGAACCGGAGCCGCCCCGGCCGGCTCGCGCAGCCCGCGCAGCAGGAGCCAGGCCACCACGGGCGGAACGAGAAGGGGCACCAGCCCGGTCCGCAGCGACGTGGCGTCCGCGAGCGCTCCCAGGGCCGGAGCCGCCATGCCCCCGACGCTCATCGTCAGCCCCAGCGTGACGCCGCTCGCCGTGCCCATGTGCCGGGGCAGACAGTCCTGGCCCAGGGTCACGTGCAGGGAGAACGGCACGTACAGACCGGCCGAGGCGAGCGCCACGCAGCCGTACAGCGCCGGACCCGGCACGAGCAGGACCCCCGCGACGGCCGGCAGGGTCACTCCGTACGAACCGCGGACCACCGGGAGCCGGCCGAACCGCTCCGCCAGCCTGCTCCCGGCCAGCGTCCCCACCGCGCCCCCCGCGTACAGCACGCACAGCGCGGCCGTGCCCGCGGTCGCCCCACCGCCGGTGCGCTCCCGCACGTACACCGCGACGAACGCGCTCAGTCCGACGAAGACGATCGAGCGGCACACCACGGCCCCCGACAGACGCAGGAACGACGGCCAGTCGTCGCGGCCCGGCCCCACCGCGGAGGCGGTGCCCACAGTCCGGGCGCCCGCCGAGCGCACCGCGGCCGCGCACAGCGCCACCCCCACGAGGGCGGGCACGCCCAGCAGGGGAGAGGCCCCGAGGCCCCCGGACGCGACCACGCCCGAGACGAGCAGCGGGGCGCACGCGAAACCGGCGTTGCCGCCGAGCGCGAACCAGCCCATCGCCGTATGGCTGCCGCCCGACACGGCACGGGCGGCCCGCGCGGCCTCCGGGTGGTAGGCCGCGACACCCACCCCGGAGACGGCGACCGCCACGAGGGTCGGCGCGTAGGAGCCGCCGACCCCGCTCAGGGCCACGCCCGTACCGGCGGCCGCCGCGCTCAGCGGCAGCAGCCAGGGCATCGCCCACCGGTCGGTGAGCAGACCGAACAGCGGCTGCGCCACCGACGACAGCAACGAGGCCGCCAGGACGACGCCGGAGGCGGCGGCGTAGGACCAGGCGCGCTCGGAGACGAAGAACGGCACCAGGGCCGCCACCGCCCCCTGGTAGACGTCCACGCACGCGTGGCCCAGGGACATCAGGACGAGAGGCCGGCCGGCCGGCACGTTTTTCGGCACACGGCGATCGTCGCGAGCGCCGCGCCTGTCGCGCTTCCGATAATCTGCCCATCTGTGTCGAACATCCGCCATGCACCGCAGGCCCCCACCCGGGCACGGGTCCTGGCACCCGGCGAGCGCATCGACGCCCACCGGCACGACGACCACCAGATCGTCTACGCCGGCTCCGGTGTCCTGGCCGTCACCACCGACGCCGGCACCTGGTTCGCGCCGGGCACCCGAGCCCTGTGGGTGCCCGCGGGCACCGCGCACGCCCACCGGGCGTACGGCCATCTCGACCTGCACCTGGTCGGGCTGCCCGCCGACGACAACCCGCTCGGCCTGGACACCCCCACCGCCCTGGCCGTCAGCCCCCTGCTGCGGGAACTGATCCGCGCCTACACCGCCGCACCCGAGGACACGGGCCCCGAACGGGCCCGGCTGCTCGCCGTCCTGCGCGACCAGCTGCGCGCCTGCCCGCAGCAGCCCATGCGGCTGCCCACCGCCGCCGACCCCCGCCTCGCCGCGGTGTGCGCGCTCGTCCACGCCGACCCGGCCGACCAGCGCACCCTCGCCGCGCTCGCTGCCGCCACCGGCACCGGCGAACGCACGCTCAGCCGCCTCTTCCGCAGCGAGTTCGGCATGACCTTCCCCCAGTGGCGCACCCAGTCGCGGCTGTACCACGCCCTGCGGCTGCTCGCCGACGGCACCCCCGTCACCACGGTCGCGCTGCGCTGCGGCTGGTCCTCCGCGAGCGCCTTCATCGACGTCTTCCGCAGGTCCTTCGGCCATACCCCGGGCCGGTACGGGCGCGGGGGCTGACCCGGACCCCACCCCCGCCCCGGAGCAAGGGAGTTGGGCCGTGCCCGCCGGCCCACCCCCGCCTCCCGGCCCTCCACTACCGTCCAGTAATGTCGGGCGCCAGGACATCAGAGGAGGAACCTTGCCCCGGTCCGAACGCTCACCCCTGCTGCTGGCGGGACTGCTGGCCGCCGCCGGAGTGGCTCACTTCGCCGCCCCGCGCTCCTTCGACGCGACCATCCCGCCCGCCCTGCCGGGCTCGCCCAGGGCCTGGACGTACGGCAGCGGCGTCGCCGAGCTGGCGCTGGCGGCCGGGGTGGCGCTGCCCCGGACCCGGAAGGCGGCGGCCCTGGCCACCGCCGCGTTCTTCGTCGGCGTCTTCCCCGCCAACGTCAAGATGGCGCTGGACTGGCGCGACCGGCCCACCCCTCTCAGAACGGCCGCCTTCGGCCGGCTGCCCCTGCAGGTGCCCCTCGTGCTGTGGGCCCGCAGCGTCGCGCGGAGCGCGGAGGGACGGTCATGACGAAGACGCCGCAGACCGGCGACAAGGTCGAGGACTTCTCCCTCCCGGACGAGACCGGCACGCTCCGCAGCCTGACGGACCTGCTCGCCGACGGCCCCGTCGTCCTCTTCTTCTACCCGGCCGCCCTCAGCCCCGGCTGCACCGCGGAGGCCTGCCACTTCCGCGATCTCGCCGCCGAGTTCGCGGCGGCGGGCGCCCGGCCCGTCGGCATCAGCGGCGACTCCGTCGACCGGCAGCAGGAGTTCGCCGGACGCCACACCCTCGGCATGACCCTGCTCTCCGACACCGACGGAACCGTGCGGGAACGCTTCGGCGTGAAGCGGGGCGTCTCCCTGATGCCCACCAAGCGGGCCACCTTCGTCATCGCCCAGGACCGCACCGTCCTGGAGGTCGTCCGCAGTGAACTGCGCATGAACACCCACGCCGACCGCGCCCTGGAGGCACTGCGCGCCCACCGCGCCTAGCGGGTGTCGCGAGAGTCCTGCACAGCACCCGCGGCGCCCGGCACGCTCCCCCGCTCTCGGCTTCGCCCGAGCGGGAGGTATCCCCACCGCCGCACCGGCCGAAAGCCCAAGTACGCCCAGTACGTCGGCTCTCGTCCGGCATGCCGAGAGCACGCGCCGGCCACCCCGGGCACCGCACAGGACTTTCGAACCACCCCCCAGTCACCGTGCCCGGGCCCAGGACCCCCGGCGCGGACCACGGGGCACCCCTCGACAGCGCCCGGAGCCCCGGGTTCCGCGCCCGGCTCCGCGCGGTTGATGCACCCGGGCAAAAGGACGATTCTGGACGACATGGAGCATGTCGTCGCTGCGGCCGTCATCGATGCCCGGGGCATCGTGACGGCGTGGAGCGAGGGGGCCCGGCAGCTGACGGGTCACTCCGCCGCCGGGGCCGTGGGACGGGCCGCGACCGAACTGCTCGCCGAGGAGCTCCCTCCGCTCCCGGCCCGGGCGTGGAGCCGGCCGGTCGTCGTCCGGCACCACGACGGCCGCCCCGTCACCCTGGCCGTCACCGGGTGCCCGGTGCTCGGCCCCGGCGGGGAGCCCACGGGCTGGACCCTCACCGCCGAACGGCCCCCGGCCCCGGAACCGACCCTGGCGGGACGCGCCTTCCAGCAGGCGTCCATGTCGATGTCCGTCTTCGACCCCCGGCAGCGCTATCTGCGCCTGAACGAGGTCGCCTGCAAGGTCATGGGCGTGTCCGAGGACGTCCTGCTCGGCCGTCACTTCCCGGAGACCGTCGAGGACGCCGAGCACAGCCGGGGCTTCAACTGGCACCTCCGCCATGTCGCCGAGACCGGCCGCCCGGTCCGCTACGAGAGCTTCACCGGCGCCCCCTCCCTCAACCGGGAGCACGCCTGGAGCATCGAGATGTGGCCCGTGCGCGACGAATCCGGCGAGGTCGGCGGGGTCGCCCTGGCGGCGTTCGACAGCACCGAGCAGTACCTGTCCCGCCAGCGGCTGGCCCTGCTGAACGAGGCGGCGGCCGCCATCGGCACCACGCTCGACGTGGTGCGCACCACCGAGGAAGTGGTCGAACTCCTCGTGCCGAGGTTCGCCGACTTCGCCTGCGTGGACCTCCTCGACTGGGTCCTCGGCGCCGACGAGCCGCCCCCCGCGCCCGAGGGCGAGGTCGTGCTGCGCCGGGTCGCCCACGGCTCCGTCCACGAGGGCACCCCCGAGGCCGCCGTCCACCTCGGCGGCACCGACACCCATCCGCCGTACAGCCCGCCCGCGCGCGCCCTGCGGGAGGGCCGCGCGGTCCTCAGCCAGGCGGGCGAGCCGGACTTCCTGTGCTGGCTCGACGAGCGGGACGCCCGCGCCCCCGAGGGACGGCGGCTGCGGCGCGGCGTCCACTCGATGATCTCGGTGCCGCTGCGGGCCCGCGGCACCACCCTCGGCGCCCTGGTCGCCATCCGTATCGGGCATGCCGACGACTACGAGCCCGACGACGCCGTCTTCGCCGAGGAACTCGCCAGCCGGGCCGCCGTCTGCATCGACAACGCCCGCCGCTTCGCCCGCGAACGCACCACCGCGCTCGCCCTCCAGCACAGCCTCCTGCCGCGCGGGCTGCCCGGACAGGCCGCCGTCGAGGTCGCCCACCGGTACCTGCCCAGCGGCTCCACGGCCGGTATCGGCGGCGACTGGTTCGACGTGATCCCGCTCTCCGGCAGCCGGGTCGCCCTCGTCGTGGGAGACGTCGTCGGACACGGCATCCCGTCCTCGGCCACCATGGGCCGCCTGTGCATGGCCGTCCGCACCCTCGCCGACGTGGACCTGCCGCCCGACGAACTCCTCACCCACCTCGACGACCTCGTCACCCACCTCGCGGGCTACGAGGAGGGCGGCGACGACGTCGCGGAGCTGGGTGCCACCTGCCTCTACGCCGTCTACGACCCCGTCAGCCGCCGGCTCTCCCTCGCCGCCGCGGGCCACCCCGCCCCGGCCGTCCTGCTGCCCGACGGCCGGGTGGAACTGGTCCGGATGACTCCCGGCCCCCCGCTCGGCGTCGGAGGACTGCCCTTCGAGGCGGTCGAGCTGGAACTGCCCGAGGGCGCGGTCGTCGCCCTCTACACCGACGGCCTCATCGAGGACCGCGACCGGGACATCGACCGCGCGACCAGCGAACTGTGCAGCGCCCTCACCGCACCGGCCGCCGGCCTCGACGCCCTCTGCGACACCGTGCTCAAGGCCGTCCTGCCGGAGGAACCCGGCGACGACGTCGCCCTGCTGCTGGCCCGTACCCGCGCGCTCGGCGCCGACCGGGTCGCCACCTGGGACGTGGAACCCGACCCCGCCCAGGTCGCCGCCACCCGGCAGGCCGCCACCGAGCAACTCACCGAGTGGGGACTGGAGGAGGCCGCCTTCGTCACCGAACTCGTCGTCAGCGAACTCGTCACCAACGCCATCCGCTACGGCGAACCCCCCATCCAGCTCCGGCTGATCCGCGACCGCACCCTCATCTGCGAGGTCTCCGACGGCAGTTCCACCTCCCCGCACCTGCGCCGCGCCCACGCCTTCGACGAGGGCGGACGCGGCCTGCTGCTCGTCGCCCAGCTCACCCAGCGCTGGGGGAGCCGGCAGACCGACCGGGGCAAGACGATCTGGGCGGAACAGTTGCTCGAGCCGCGGTGAGCGCCGGGCTCACTCGAAGGGGCAGCCCGGGTTCGGCGCGTCCTCGGAGAACGGCGAGCCGTGCGGCAGCACGTACAGGACCTCCAGGACGACCGGGGTGTCGCCCAGGTTCCGGCCGAGGTGCACGTTCCCCGGCCCGGCCGGCTCGCGGATGACACTGCCCTTCGGGTACACGCCGTCGGAGACGCACGTCGAGGCGAAGTGACTGAGCGTGCCCGACTTCACGACGCCGTACAGCGGACCGTCGTGATAGTGCCAGCCGGTCGCCTGACCGGGCGGAATGGTGATCTCCCTGAGCGTGTAGTCGGTGTCCCCGACGGTCTTCTGGGCGAGAAGCCGGGCCGTGACCCCGGGACCCGGTGGGGTGGCGTGGGCGGCGGCCGGGCCGGCGAGGACGGCACCGACGACGATCGCCCCGGCCGTCGCGGCTCGAAGCGGGATGCGGACACGCATACGGAAAAGTCCCCTCTGCTCGTGCTCACATGGGCGGGCGATGACGACGCCTGGCTGCGAACATAGAGGTACAGCACGGCAGTTGGGGCCGGTTTCCGGATTCCGGATGCGGGTCGGGACGCGGGGGTGAGTCCGCCGTCTCCAGTACTTCTCACGGGTGGTTCCCCGCCGCTCGTCCGCCGCCCGTCACTTCCCGGCGGCCACCTGGGCGAGGGTCCGCCCGGTCCGCACCGAGCGGGCTCGTCGCGGGTCCGGGGTGTCGCGCCGGGCGTTCCCGCCGGACTTCACCAGCAGCCACGCCTCCGCCTCGTCGCCCGCACCGCCCTTCCCGTCCCGGAACCGGGTGAGCGCGTACGAGCCACGCAGCTTCTCCCCGTGCAGCCGGAACGACACGTGCCCCCGCCGCAGAGCCTCCTCGACCCCGTCGTCACCGCTCAGCGGCTCGTACGTCCCCCGGTCCCACACGATCACCGTGCCGCCCCCGTACTCGCCCGCCGGGATCACCCCCTCGAACTCCTCGTACTCCAGCGGATGGTCCTCCGTCGGCACGGCGAGCCGTTTGTCCTTCGGCCGCGCCGAGGGCCCCTTCGGGACCGACCACGACTTCGGTACGTCCCCCACCCGCAACCGGAAGTCGAAGTGCGGGGTGCTCGCGTCATGGATCTGCACGACGAACCGCCGCGCGTCCCCGCCCCGGCCCCCGGCCCCGCCGGCTCCCGGGTCCTGCGGAAGTCCCGCCTGCCGCGGTACTCCTTCAGCCGCTCACTCACCGGACCCTCCCTTCCGCGGGCCCCGGGTACCCCCTCCGCGTCCAGGGCAGTCGGGCCCGTGCGGGGGTCAGAACTCCTCGTGCGTCTCCGGGTCCCCGCCCAGCCGCCGGTGTGCCCGGTCCGCGATCGCGCTCACCTGGGGCTGTCCGAGTTCGAAGCCGAACACGTCGAGGTTGGCACGCTGACGGCCGGCGTCGGCGGACTTCGGGACGGGCACCGCGCCGAGCTGGACGTGCCAGCGCAGGACGACCTGGGCGGGGGTGACCCCGAGCGCCTCGGCGACGGAGACGACCGCGGGGTCCTTCAGGAGGGCCGAGCCGCGGCCCAGCGGGCTCCAGCTCTCCGTCACGACGCCCTTCGTCTCGTGGAAGGCCCGGAGCGCGTCCTGCGGGAAGAGCGGGTGGAGCTCGATCTGGTTGACGGACGGCAGGACGCCCGTCTCCTTCTCCAGGCGCTCGATGTGCTCGGGCGTGAAGTTGGAGACGCCGATCGAGCGGACCAGCCCCTCCTCACGGAGCTTGATCATCGCCCGCCAGGAGTCGACGTACCTGCCGACACGGGGGAGCGGCCAGTGGATCAGGTAGAGGTCGACGTACTCGAGGCCGAGGCGCCGACGCGACTCCTCGAAGGAGGCGAGGGTCTCCTCGTAGCCGTGGTGGCGGCCGGGGAGCTTGGTCGTGACCACGATCTCCTCGCGCGGCACCCCGCCGCGCGCCACTCCCCGGCCGACCCCGCTCTCGTTGCGGTAGTTCGTCGCCGTGTCGATCAGCCGGTACCCGAGCCCGAGGGCCCCGGCCACCGCCTCCTCCGCCTGCGCGTCGTCCATCGGCCAGGTGCCCAGTCCGAGGGCCGGGAGCCGCGTACCGTCGTTGAGCGTGTGCACCGGGATGTCGATCACCGTCTGGCCTTCCCCTGGACTGTGTCTCGTCACTCCAGCCTCAGGGACGAGGAAGGTTCGATCAAGCGGGCCACCCGGCCGTCGGGCCGGCGCCGCGACCGGTTCGACGGCGGACCCGTGACCGACACCTCCCGCAGAGCCCTCCCGAGGCACTGTCGCCACGCCCCCCATTCGCTGTCACGATCTTCCCTGAGGCGTACCCACGACGATCGGAGCGGGCATGACGACGGACTTCGACAGCCAGGTGACGGAGGCGGCCGGGGTCGAGGTGAAACCCGTCGCCGGGCACATAGGCGCCGAGATCGAGGGCGTCGACCTGGCCGCCGGCCCGGACGACGCGCAGGTCGCCGCGATCAGGGCGGCCGTGCTGCGCTGGAAGGTGGTGTTCTTCCGCGGGCAGCGACTCGACCACGCCGGACACGTGGCGTTCGCGCGGCGCTTCGGCGAGCCGGTCGTCCTGCGCAGGCGCGGCGGCGCCTCGCCGCCGGACCACCCGGAGATCGAGACGACCGCCGACCGGCTGGAGCTGGGCGGGAAGTTCGGCATGGAACACGACGAATGGCTCCAGCGCAGGCGGCACACCCTGCTGCGCGGCTGGCACTGCGACCACGGCGCGCGCATCGACCCACCCGCCGCGACGATCCTGCGCGCCGAGACGGTGCCTCCGTACGGCGGCGACACCACCTGGTCCAACCTGGCGGCCGCGTACGCGGGACTGTCCGCGCCGGTCCGGGAGTTCGTGGACGGACTGAGGGCCGAGCACCGGCTCGGCGTCGGGTACCAGCCGAGGCCGGGCGAGGACGCCTACGTCCGTCACCTGCTCGACCATCAGGTCGCCTCACTGCACCCGCTGGTGCGGGTCCACCCGGAGACGGGGGAGCGGATCCTGTACGTCAACGGCTACTACGTCGAGCAGATCGCCGGCGTCTCCCGGGCGGAGAGCCGGGCGCTCCTCGACATGCTGCTGGACCAGGCGGTACGGCCCGAGTACACCGTCCGCTTCCGCTGGGAACCGGGCAGCGTGGCCTTCTGGGACAACAGGGCCACCATCCACCTCGCCCCCAGCGACAACGCCCACCTCGGCTTCCCCCGCACCATGCACCGCGTGATGCTCACCGGCGACGTACCCGTCGGCACGGACGGCAGCCCGTCCGCCCCCCTGACCGGCCCCGGACCCGGCCGCTGGTGACCCCGGACCGGGCCCCGGCCGCCGCGACCTCCGCCGGCCCGCCTGCGGGGGAGCGGGTCCTTGCCGGGGAGTCTGCCTGGGGGCTGTCGTGCGGGTGAAGGCCGCGCCGGCCGCCTGCCTGGACGATGTTCCGCCCGGGAGCGGGTCTCGCCGGGCAGTCCCCGTGCCGGAACGTCCTCCAGGGCCGCCGGGCCGTCCTCCCGCGCGTCGATCCCGGCCGGTCGGCCGTCCTCCGGGGATGAGCCGCGGCCGGGGGAGTGCGGCTGGACCCGGTCGGAGAACACCTCGAACCCCTCGACCCCGCTGAAGTCCGTCGCCGGCTTGCCCCGCACGAGGTCCAGCAGCCGCCGCACCCGCTCGTAGCCGAAGTCCTCGGCGTCGGCCGTGTCCGGGTACAGGGCCTCCTTGACCTGGTCGTAGTGCATCGGCGGGCCGACACTCACGCCCGGATTGAGCCGCCCCCCGGACAGGATGTCGACCGTCGCCAGGTCCTCGGCCGGCCGCAGCGGGTTCTCCCAGCCGAGCGGGGTCACCGCCGTGCCCAGCTCGATACGGCGGGTGCGCTGCGAGGCGGCCGCCAGGACGGCGACGGGGGAGGAGATGCCGTACTGCAGATGGCGGTGTCGCACCCAGGCGCTGTCGAAGCCGAGCCGCTCGCCCAGCTCGATGATCTCCAGCGTGGTCTCGTGCCCTTGGCCCGGGTCGTCCCCGTCGAACAGGCCGATGGTGAGGAAGCCCAGCTTCCGCAGCGGGCGGGAGATCGTCGGCACGGGCTTCCTCCATCGTCCACGGCGGGCCGATCAGCGGTCCTGTCCGATTGGCGCAGTCCGGGGTCAGGTCAGCGGGATGAGGACCTCGTCCTCGACCGGAGGACGGAGCTCCTGGGCACGGTTGCCGGTGGCCGCGTGGCAGCGCAGCCGGATCGCCTCCGGGGTGACGTCCAGACGCAGGAAGCACTTGAAGAAGGGCGGGCTGTACGTCGCCGAACTCGGCGAGAACAGCTGGGTGTAGATCTTGCGCACGGGAAGCCGGAGGCGTCTGCGGCGGTCCGGGCGGCTTCCGGTGCCCAGCAGGCCGGCGATCAGCCGGATCCGCCGGGTGATCCTGACCTCCGGGCCGGGCGTGCGGGTCGCCGGGATGCCGAGCCGCTCGGCGACGACCGCCTGGGCCTCGGCCGCGGTGAGGGCGAAGAAGCGGCGCAGCCGCAGCCGGCGGCCGTACAGCCTGCTGTAGAAGGCGAGCGAGTCACCGCGCAGCGGGTAGCAGCGGAAGTCCCGCTCGGTGACGCCGGC
Organism: Streptomyces sp. NPDC000345; assembly: GCF_042898825.1. NCBI lineage: Bacteria > Bacillati > Actinomycetota > Actinomycetes > Kitasatosporales > Streptomycetaceae > Streptomyces > Streptomyces sp. NPDC000345. The sequence continues at coordinate 427,503 of NZ_JBIAZE010000007.1, read as the reverse complement.
GACGGAGACCCGGGGGATGGTGTGGGTGGCGTGCATGAAGGCGCCCCCACCGCCCGCCACGACGTACTGCAGGGTGCGGCCGTCCTCCAGCCGCACGGGATAGCGCTGGTAGTTGTGGATGTCGCCGCCTATCGCCGCCACGTAGTGGTGCTCGGGCGCGCGGACGATGTCGTCGACCGTGCCTCCGCCCTCGATGGCGCACGGGTGGTGCTCGCCGTCGACGTACAGCGGCGAGCCGGTGACCAGGATCTTCGGCCTCGGCCCCTGGGACACCTCGCGCAGCCAGGCGCCCTGTGCGGCGTCGAGGGTGCCCAGCAGGCCGGTGTCGACGCCGATGATCCGCACCGGCCCGGCGTCGATCGCCCAGTACGGCCCCGGCTGCACGGCCCGCTGGTCCGCCGACTGTCGCAACTCCCGTGCTTCGGAGAGCAGTCGCTCGTCGTGCGGGCGCGGCCGGTGCCACAGCAGGGAGCGCAGCCAGGCACGGGTGAGCGGGCGCGGCGCGGGTTCGGCGGTCAGGGGTGGCGCGTCGTCGCAGAAGACCCGCATGAACCCGCCGAGGTCCTCGTACCAGTCGTGGTTGCCCGGTATCGCGTAGATGGGGGCCCGGTAGTCCCGGTACGGGCGGAAGAACTTGGCGCCGTAGTCGTCCACGCCGCCGACGGGGTAGATGACGTCGCTGGCGAGGACGGTGAACGCCGTGCCCTGACTCACCTTCAGAAAGCCCGGTACGACGGCGTACTGGGAATCGTCGCCCTCTCCCGTGTCGCCGATGACCATGAAGGAGAACCGGTCCGGGTCCGAGCGCCGGATCACCTTGTCGGCGGGCGCCCCGGCCGCCTCCCGTTGCGCCACCCACCGGCCGCGGGTACGCCCGGTGGGGTCCCCGAACCACGAGGCCAGCACGCCGTTGCGGGCGGCCCACAGCATCCGGGGGTCGAGCCACGAGATCTTCCGGACGCGGTCCGGCATCAACTGCCGGTACGCCCCGGCTTCGGCCTCGCCCCAGCCGGCACCCTCGGCGGTATCACGTGAGGATTCAGACACGGGCTGCACCGTAGCAATGACCGACGTGGCGTCAGGAGGCGGGTGACGCGGCCGACAGCCCGGCCGCCGGTCACAACGCCGCGCCGAGCAGCGCGACTTCGGGGACCGACGGCGGCGGATCGGCAGACGCACAGCTCACGCACAGGAATGCCGGGCGGGACGGCCCCGGTCCCTCATGTCACCGAGGGATAACCCTCGAAGCGCCCGGCTTTGGCTGACATGCCACTGTCAAGCCTGTCATTCTCCCTCCCAACTGCCGCACACCAGCGGCATGTTGCCCTCACGTGTTGCACGGTCCCGCACAACTCAGCTCGTCCCGGACAGCACACCCGTCTGCCCGGTCTGTCACCGGCCGTACCCCGCGGCCGCCGCAGTAGGAGAACGAGTGAGACCCAACCCCCGCAAGCGGACCGCGGTCGGAGCGGCCCTGCTCTCCACCGCCGCCCTTCTGGCCCTCGGCGTCCAGGCGGTTCCGGCGGCCGCGAAGCCCGCGGCCCCCCACCCCAGCCCCCTACGCACCGGTGGTCTGCCCGCCGACCTCACGCCCGCGCAGCGCATGACGCTGATCAAGGGCGCCGAGGCGAAGACGCCGCAGACGGCCGAGACCCTTGGCCTCGGCGCCAAGGAGAAGCTGGTCGTCAAGGACGTCGCGAAGGACAACGACGGCACGGTGCACACGCGCTACGAGCGCACCTACGCCGGTCTGCCCGTCCTCGGCGGCGACCTCGTCGTGCACACGCCGCCGGCCTCGCTGGCCGCCGGCACGGTGAGCACGACGTTCAACAACAACCGCCGTACCGTCTCGGTCAAGTCGACGAAGGCGACGTACAGCAAGGCGTCCGCCGAGACCAAGGCACTGAAGGCGGCCAGGGCGCTCGACGCGAAGGACCCCGCCGCCAAGAGCGCCCGCAAGGTGATCTGGGCGGGCGAGGGCACGCCGAAGCTCGCCTGGGAGACGGTGGTCAGCGGGCTGCAGGACGACGGCACGCCGAGCAAGCTGCACGTCATCACCGACGCCCGCACCGGCGAGAAGCTCTCCCAGTTCGAGGGCGTCGAGACCGGCACCGGCAACAGCCAGTACAGCGGCACGGTGACCATCGGCACCACGCTGTCCGGCTCGACCTACCAGCTGTACGACACCACGCGCGGCGGTCACAAGACGTACAGCCTGAACAACGGCACGTCGGGCACCGGCACCCTGATGACCGACACCGACGACACCTGGGGGACCGGCTCCGGCTCCAACACCCAGACCGCCGGGGTCGACGCCCACTTCGGCGCGCAGGTCACCTGGGACTTCTACAAGAACACCTTCGGGCGCAGCGGCATCAAGAACGACGGCGTGGCCGCCTACTCGCGCGTCCACTACAGCTCGTCGTACGTCAACGCCTTCTGGGACGACGACTGCTTCTGCATGACCTACGGCGACGGCTCCGGCGGCACCCACGCGCTGACCTCGCTGGACGTCGCCGGTCACGAGATGAGCCACGGCGTCACCTCCAACACCGCGAACCTCAACTACACGGGTGAGTCGGGCGGTCTGAACGAGGCCACCTCCGACATCTTCGGCACGGGTGTGGAGTTCTACGCCAACAACTCCTCCGACGTCGGTGACTACCTCATCGGCGAGAAGATCGACATCAACGGCGACGGCACCCCGCTGCGCTACATGGACAAGCCCAGCAAGGACGGCTCGTCCGCGGACAGCTGGTACTCCGGTGTCGGCAACCTCGACGTGCACTACTCCTCGGGCCCGGCGAACCACATGTTCTACCTGCTCTCCGAGGGCAGCGGCACCAAGACCATCAACGGCGTCACCTACACCAGCACCACCTCCGACGGTGTCGCCGTCGCCGGCATCGGCCGGGCCGCGGCCCTGCAGATCTGGTACAAGGCGCTGACGACGTACATGACGTCCAGCACCAACTACGCGGGCGCCCGCACCGCCGCCCTCAACGCCGCCGCGGCCCTGTACGGCTCCAGCTCCACCCAGTACGCCGGGGTCGGCAACGCCTTCGCCGGCATCAACGTCGGCAGCCACATCACGGTCCCGTCGACCGGCGTCACGGTCACCAACCCGGGCAGCCAGTCCGCCACCGTCGGCACCGCGGTGAGCCTGCAGATCTCGGCGAGCAGCACCAACAGCGGCTCCCTGACCTACGCCGCGACCGGCCTGCCCACCGGCCTGTCGATCAGCAGCTCCACCGGTCTGATCTCGGGTACGCCGACCACGGCCGGCTCCTACAGCACCACCGTCACGGTGACCGACTCGACCGGCGCCACCGGCACCGCGGCCTTCACCTGGACGGTCAGCTCGACCGGCGGCGGTTCCTGCACCTCGACCCAGCTCCTCGGCAACAACGGCTTCGAGTCCGGCAACACCACTTGGACGGCGTCGAGCGGCGTGATCACCAACTCCAGCAGCCAGGCGGCCCGCACCGGCTCCTACAAGGCGTGGCTCGACGGCTACGGATCGACCCACACCGACACGCTGTCCCAGTCGGTGACGATCCCGAGCGGCTGCACCAACACCACGTTCACCTTCTACCTCCACATCGACACGGCCGAGACCTCCACCAGCACCCAGTACGACAAGCTGACGGTCACCGCCGGGTCGACCACCCTGGCCACGTACTCCAACCTCAACGCGGCCTCCGGCTATGTGCAGAAGTCCTTCAGCCTCGGTTCCTACGCGGGGTCCACGGTGGCCCTGAAGTTCACCGGCGTCGAGGACTCCTCGCTCCAGACCAGCTTCGTCATCGACGACACCGCCGTCACGACCGGCTGATCCGTTCCGTCCGACCGACGTCCCGCGCGCGGGCTCCCTCCGCGTGCGGGACGTCGTCGCGTTCAGCTCAGCGGATCCAGGGTCAGATACGCCTGGCGCGGGGAACCGTCGTGGACGAGCGACTCCTGCTGTCCGACGTCGTCGAAGGCGAACGCGTACGCCTTGCCGTCGGCCATCTGCGCGTGGATCTTGCGGGCGTAGTGGTTGGTCACCGTGTCCTGGTAGAAGTTCGCCGTGGTGGTGTCCGGCTGGCTGGCGTTGACCAGCAGCGTGGACCGGTTGAAGCCCGCGCACAGCGTGCGGGAGATCGGCCCGCGCACGGCGTCGTTCGGGGCGTCCAGCAGCCGGTGGCAGCCGAAGATGCTGGCGGCGTCCGGCTTCTGGAAGCTGGTGACCACCGCCCCGGAGGCGTTGGTGAAGGTCAGGACGCCGCCCGAGACCCGGCCGTAGTACCTGGTGCCGGGCTGATCGGCGAACGGCGTCACGGTCAGCGTCGTGGTCGCGTACTTCTGCCAGACGCGGTTGACGTAGTCGTCCATGACGGTGGCCGGCAGGGCGCCGGTCTCCACGCCGTACAGCGGCGAAAGCGCCCGCAGCACGGTGCCGTCGGACCGGGTCTGGATCAGGTTCGCCCAGCCGCCTGGCTGACCGCGCAGGGCGCTGAAGAACCCGTTGTAGCCGCCCGCCTTGAGGTGCCCCGTGCTGACCGTGCTGCCGTCGGCGCGCTGCACCCCGACCGCGTACGGCGCGGAGAACATGTCGACCTGGGTGCTGTTGAGCCACAGTCCCGAGTCGTTCAGGGTGTATTCCGACCAGTTGAAGAGGATGTTGCGGTTGGGGTCGCTCGGGTTCTGCACGGCCGGCTGCACCAGCCCGCCGGTGGTGAGCCTGAAGACGAGCTTCTGGCCGTACGAGAAGTAGATCCGGCCGGAGAACTTGGGGATCCGGATGGTGGCCGACTGGCCGGCGGCCGGGCCGGGGATCGAGGCGTCCGGCGCCGGTGTGGGCGGGATTCCTCCGGCGGGCCACGCGTGGAAGGTCCCGTTCGCGTCCGCCCAGCCCTGCTGACCCGTCGTCAGCAGGGTGCCGAGGTTGTAGACGTAGAGGGCCTCGCCGCGGCCCGAGTTGTTGGTGATCTTCAGCGGGACCGTGTCGGGGACGGCGGCCCCGGCCGGTGGTCCCAGAGTGAGCAGCGCGCCGACGAGCGCGACCGCCCCGAGCAGTGCCGTGGTGATCCTTGCGAGCACTCTCCACCTCCGTGCGGGTAGACCTGTGGGGTTGGTCCATACCTCTTTGAGAGCGCTCTCAAAGTCGCACCGCGGTGTGCTCATGTCAACGATGTGAACAGAGGCGACGTGAACGAACGAGCGCGCCCGCGGCCTCGGAGGCGCCGCGGACGCGCCCGGATGCTCCCGTGCGGGTCAGAAAGTCCGCTCGAGCAGGTCCAGCAGGGCCGCCCAGTGCCGCTCCGCGGCCTCCTCGCTGTACGCGGCGGTGTCGGCCTGGGTGAAACCGTGGTGGGCGCCCGTGTACACCTCGCAGGTGTGCCGCACCCCGGCCGCGGTGAGGGCGTCCTCCAGGAGGCGGATCTGCTCGGGCGGCAGCGACGGGTCGTCGTCGGCGTGGCCGAAGTACAGCTCGGCGGTGACGCGTCCGGCCACCAGGTGCGGGCTGTCGGGAGCGTCGGTCGCGAGATGGGCGCCGTGGAAGCCGGCCGCCGCCGCGACCCGCTCCGGGTGGGTGCCGGCGGTCAGCAGGGCGAGCCGGGCGCCCATGCAGTACCCGGTGAGCGCGACCGGCCCGTCCGCGACCAGCGGGCTCTCCTCCAGCCGGCGCAGATACGCCCCCGCGTCCCGCATGGCCAGGTCGGTCGTCAGGGACTCCATGACCGGCCGCAGACCGGCGAAGACGTCCGGGCGGGCGGAGGGGTCGATGAACTCGGGCAACTCCACGACCGGGGCGCGCCCGTGACGGTAGAACACGTTGGGGACCAGCACCGTGTAGCCGGCCCCGGCGAGCCGGTCGGCCATCGACCTGAGGTGCGGACGCAGCCCGAAGGCGTCCTGGTACAGCAGCACGCCCGGCCGGGGCGTCCCGTCGCCCGGGTGGGCCAGATACGCGTCCGCGACGCCGTCCTCGGTGGGGATGTCCACGGCTGTTCCCTGTACGGAGGTCATGGGGGTGCCTCTCTGCGCGGTGCACGACGGGCGGTCGACCGGGCCGGCCGGGCCGGTCCGCGCCCATCGTTGCACGCACCACCGAACCGCCCGCGAGGGCCCCGGCCGCACCGGAAGGAGGTCCGCGCCCGCGCCGCCGGCCCCCGGCGGCGGGCAGGTCACTCGAACCGCGAGGGGTCGCCGGCCCCGCGCCGCACGATCTCGGCCTCGCCCTCGGAGAAGTCGATGACCGTCGTCGGCTCGGTGCCGCAGTCCCCGGAGTCGAGCACCCCGTCCAGCACGTGGTCGAGCTGGTCCTTGATCTCCCAGCCCTGCGTCATCGGCTCCTCCTCGCCGGGCAGCAGCAGGGTGCTGGACAGCAGCGGCTCGCCGAGCTCGGCGAGCAGGGCCTGGGTGACGACGTGGTCCGGGATCCGCACCCCCACCGTCTTCTTCTTCGGGTGCTGGAGCATGCGCGGCACCTCCTTCGTCGCCGGGAGGATGAAGGTGTAGCTGCCCGGCGTCGACGCCTTGATGGCGCGGAACACGTCGTTGTCCACCCGTACGAACTGCCCGAGCTGCGCGAAGTCCTGGCACACGAGGGTGAAGTGGTGGCGGTCGTCCAGCTTGCGGATGGCCCGGATCCGGTCGATGCCGTCCTTGCTGCCCAGCCGGCAGCCCAGCGCGTAGCAGGAGTCCGTCGGGTACGCGATGAGAGCGTCCTCCCGGATGGCCTGCGCGACCTGTGCGATGGTGCGCGGCTGGGGGTTGTCGGGGTGCACGTCGTAGTACTTGGCCATTGGCCGAGCTTATGCCGTGCGGCGGCGGCCGGCCCGGTCCGGGCCCGCGTCGACCCCGCCCCGCCTCGATCATGACCTGGCTCGGTCCCGTCCCGCCCCGACCGGGACCTGCCTCGATTGACATACCTATGGCGAGATACCTGTCCTCGCTGACGTGTCCGACACCAGCGCGCCCTCCCGGGGCATCGACCGCGTGGCCTCCGAGCTCGCGGACTGCCTCCCCGCGCTGCACCGGACCCTGGACCGCCGGGTCGCGTCCACCTACGCGCACCCCAAGCCCCCCGAGGGCCGCCTTCTGCTGCTGAAGTTCGTCGCCCAGCAGGAGGGCGCCACCGTGCGCGAGGCCGCCGAGGCCCTGCTGATGAAGCCCAACAACGTCAGCGCCCTCGTCTCCCAGCTCACCGAGGCGGGCGACCTGGAGCGCCGGCAGAGGATGCTCGGCGCGATCTTCTTCGTCATGCTCTACCTGCAGAACGTCCGCGGCCACACCCCCGTCGAGGCCGGCATCCGCACCCTCCCGCTGAGCCTCGCCTCACTCGTCGCCTCCCCGCTCGGCGCCGCCCTCACCGGCCGGTTCGGCCCCCGGATCGTCATGCCGCTCGGCATGATCCTCCAGGCCGCCTCCTGCTTCGGCATGCTCACCTGGACCACCGACTCCGCCTACCCCACCATGTGGCCGCCGTTCATCGCGCTCGGCCTCGGCGTCGGCATGGTGATGTCCGCCTCCTCCGACGCCATCGTCGGCAACGCCCCCGTCCAGGACGGCGGGGTGGCCGGCGGACTGCAGGCCACCACCCTGCAGATCGGCGGCGCGCTCGGCACCTCCGTCCTGGTGTCCGTGATCAGCGCCCGGGTCGGCTCCACCCTCGGCGGCGAACTCACCGACGCCGGGGTCCCCGCCGCCACGGCCGCCGGCCTCGCTCAGGCCGAGGACGCCGTCGCCATGGGCGTCGCGCCCGTCTCCGGCGCCATGCCCGCGCACCTGCGCGCCGCCGTCGTCGAGGGCAGCGGCCAGGCCTTCATGAACGGTGTGCACGCGGCCGTCGTGGTCACCGGACTGCTGTGCCTCCTCGGAGCACTCCTCGCCGCCGCCGGCATCCGGCGGTCCACCCCGGCCCACTGAGGCCGGACCCGCCGGCCGTGTGAGGTAACGTCCCCGACCGATATGACTGGATCGGCCCGCGAGGGGCCGGGAGGGACGAGGAGAGCACGCACATGGCCGGCCGGGACGACGGGAACCGCCACACCGAGGTGACGGGCGGCGCCGACCCGACATGGGCGCAGGAACTCCTCGAGCACCTGCGCCCCGCCCGGTCCGGCGTCCGCAGGATCGCCGGCTGGCTCTCCACGACACTCGACGCGACCGTGTCCCTGCTCGACGCGAGCGGCACCCCGCTCGCCGGAGCGCCGATGCCGCTCGACCAGGACCTGGTCGCCGACCTCGTGTGCGGCCGCCTCGCCTCCGCCGCCTGCGAGGGCGACGGCCGCCACCTGCGCCTCGTCAGGGTCGAACTCCCGGGGCCGGGCACGGCCGGTGTGCTCGCCGTGAGCCGTACCGCCCCCTTCGACCGGCGCGCCGCCGACATCCTCACCCACACCGCGACCGTCCTGGAACTGCTGCTGCGCGCCCAGCAGACCGCGGCCACCGGGGACCGCCTCGCCCGCGCCACCTCCGACCTGCGCCTGGCCATCCTGCAATTGCTCATGGTCGAGGACATCGTGGCCGCCCGCCGGGTGGCCGCCGGCCTGTGGCCCGGCCTCCTCGACACCGAGACCGCCTGCGTCTACGTCGTCGAGAGCGCGCCCGGGGAACGCGACCGGCTCGCCGAGGACTGCCTGGCGGCCACCCACGACGAGGCCCTCGTCGTCCGCTGCCCCGCCATGGACGGCCATGTCATCGTCGTCGTCCCCGACGACGCCGTCGGCGCCGCACTGCGTGCCCTGTGCCACCGCCACTCCCGCGTGTTCCTCGGCGGCAGCGCCCGCCAGAACCTCGCCCGCACCGCCACCGCCTACGGACAGGCCGTCAGCGCCCTCGCCGTCGCCCACTTCCGCCCCGACAAGACGGCCGTCTACGCCGAACGCACCCACCCCGAACGCCTGATGGACCCGGAGGTGCTGCACTCCTGGACCACCCGGCTGCTGCGCCCCCTCGACACCCTCCCGCACCACACCCGGGCCGAACTCCTCGCCACCACCCGGCTCGGCCTGGAGTTCACCGCCGTCAGCGCGGCGAAAGTGCTCGGCGTCAGCCGCAACACCGTCCGCGCCCGCATGGACCGCGTCGAGACCCTGCTGGGCACCGACTTCTCCGACCTCAGGGTGCGGGCCACCGTCCACCTGGCCCTCAACACCCAGGTCGGCATCGCCGAGGACCGCACCGCCGGCACGGCGGCCCCGGCCCGCCTCGGCGAACTGCTCACCGGCCCCGCCCTGCGCACCTGGGCCCAGGACCTGCTGTCCCGCCTGGACACCGACGGCCGCGACCTGCGCGGCACCCTGCGCGCCTGGATCGCCGCCGGCGGCAACTCCGAACGCGCCGCACAACTCCTCGGCGTCCACGCCCAGACCGTCCGCGAGCACGTCCGCAGCGCCGAACCCGTCCTCGAACGCCAGCTCCTCGCCTCAGGCAGCGACCTCTACGAGGTGGTCCTCGCCCACCTCGCCACCCGCGAACTCGACCACCCCGACCTGCACGGGGACCACCAGCCGGTACCGGAATCGGGCCATCCGGACTCATCTGTGCACAGGTGAGCCCTCCCGCCCCCGGAACGGGCATCGGCACGATTCACAAGCCGACCACCAGGCACGTACGTTCGGGGGACCGCGGGGGAGCGACCGGCACGGGGGACTGGTCGCACCCCCGCGGCCGTCACCCGCGCAGCCGGACCGGGATCTCCTGCCAGCCGTACGCGATGAACGAGGGCACCTGGGTCAGCTCCCCCTGCGCCGGCGTCAGATCCGGGAACCTCTCGAACAGAGCCTCCAGCGCGGTCAGCGCCTCCATCCGGGCCAGCGGCGCCCCGATGCACCGGTGCACACCGATCCCGAACGACAGATGGTCCTCCGCCGCGCGCGTCGCGTCGAACACGTCCGCGTCCGCACCGTAGTGACCCGGGTCCAGGTTCGCGGCCGCGTACGTCGTGATGATCGCGTCCCCGGCCGGGATCGTCACGTCGCCCACCTTCAGATCGCTCACCGCGAACCGCAGCGGCAGCGAGGCGATCGACGGGTGCGCCCGCAGGGTCTCGTCCACCACCGCGTCCCAGGAGATCTCCCCGCCGCGTACCGCCGCCAGCTGCTCGGGCCTGCCCAGCAGCGCCACCACCGCGTTCCCGATGAGGTTCACGGTCGTCTCGAACCCGGCCCCGATGACCAGCAGCAGCGTGTACAGCAGCTCCTCGTCGCTCAGCCGGTCCCCGTCCTCGTCGCGCACCCGGATCAGCTCGGTCGTCATGTCGTCGCCGGGATGCTCGCTCTTGTGGGCGATGAGCCCGCCCAGGACCGCGCCGATCTGCTCCTGCACGAACGCGGCGTGCTCCGGGCTCGGATCCGAGGTGTCCATGATCGCCGCGATCAGCCGGGCGGTGGCCTCCCGCATCTCCTCGGGCACGCCGAACAGTTCGCAGATGATCCGCATCGGCAGCGGATGCGCGAACCCCGCCTTCAGGTCCACCACCTCACCGCCCCGCTCCAGGGCGTCCAGCAGCTCGGTGGTGATGGCCTCCACCCGATCCCGCAGCGCCTCGGTGCGCCGGTGCGTGAAGCTCGGCGCCACCAGTTTCCGCAGCCGCGTGTGGTCGGCGCCGTACGTGGAGAGCATGTTGACCACGCCGACCCAGCCCAGGATCCAGCCCCAGGACGGGTGCTCGCCGAGTTCCGGCCAGAGCCGCCAGTGCAGGCGCGGGTCCTTGCTGACCTGCGGGTCGAGGATCAGCTGCTTGAGCGTGTCGTAGCCGGTGGGCGCCCAGGCGGGGATCCCGCCCGGCAGCTCCACGGGCACGACGGGGCCGAGGGCGCGCAGCCTGGCGCTCTCGGCGGCGATGTCGGCGCCGAGGGGGTCGAGGGCGATGCGGTCGGTCACGGTCACGACGGGACTCCTGGCTGGTCGGAAGAGGGGGAGCGAGGGCTGAAGCGGACGGGCAGAGCGGTCAGCGAGCGGTGGAACGGTCCGGGCCGCCAGGCCAGCCGCTCCCGCGGCAGGACCGGATCCAGGTCGGGCAGCCACTGGGTGAGCCGCTCGATGGCCTCGGTGACGAGCAGCAAGGTGTGCTGCTTGACCGGACAGGCGTGCGGACCCGCGCCCCACGACAGGTGCGAGGCGTCGTTCGGATGCCGGCCGTCGCCTGCCTCCCGCCCGGAGACGGGGGTGCCGGCCGTGCCCCGCGGACCGGGGGGCAGCCCGAGCGCCCCGTACGACACGACCACCGGCACCGCGTCCCGCAGCCACACCCCGTGGAAGGAGACGGGTCTGCGCGCGTAGTAGATGCCGTAGTTGGCGAGCGGGGTCTCGTGGTGCAGCACCTCCACGACCGCGTCCAGGACCGGGCGGGCGCCGCTGGTGAGGGTGGAGTAGTAGGCCGGGTTGCCCAGGATCCGGGACAGCGTGTTGGACAGCAGGTTCGCGGTCGGCTCGTAGCCTGCCCCGAGGGTGAGGAACACCTGCCAGGTGACCTCCTCGCGGGTGAGCCGGGCCGGATGGTCCAGCAGCCGGCTCGGCAGGTCGTCGCCGGGCCGCGCGGCCTTGGCCGCGATCAGTTCCAGCACGTACTGGCCGTACTGGGCCTCGCCCTCGGCCGCCTGCGCGCCGCCCTCCATCATCTTGCCCAGGCCCTCGTTGAGGCGGTCGCCCTCGTGGTCCGGCAGCCCGAACAGGTCGTTGAGCACCAGCGCCATCAGCGGTCGCGCGAAGTCCCCGACCAGGTCGGCCTCACCGCGCGGGCCGATCCGGCCCGCGAGCAGCCGCACGGCACGGTGCACACGCTCACGCAGATCGTGCGGCTCCACCAGGTCGAACACGTCGATCAGGGTGGTGCGGTAGCGGACATGGGCGGCACCGTCGGCGAACAGCGCGTTGGGGCGCCACCGCATCATGCCGAGCACCGGCGAGTCGGCGGGAACGGTCGCCTCCCACGCCCTCGGGTCGTGCGAGAACGTCCCGTCGTCGTGCAGCACGTCCAGCGCGGCCCGCCGGTCCGTGACGACGTACGCCGGCACCCCCGGGGCCAGCTCCGCCCAGCCGACGGGCCCCTGGGCGCGCAGGGCGCCGTAGTACCGTCGCGGATCCGAGGCGAAACCGTCCTCCCACAGACGCACCGGCGCCGAGCGCGAGAAGTCCCGCTGGTCCGGGGGATAGGTGCTCACGGAGCCTCCACGGGGTCACGGGCGATCAGATGGTCGACCAGCGCCAGCAGCGCGTCGATCGAGGAGTTCGCGTCCCGCGCGTCGCACGTCACCATCGGCGTGCCCGCCTCCAGGTCCAGGGCCCGGCGCAGCCGCTCCTCACCGTGGTGCCGGGGCGCGTCCGGGAACTCGTTGAAGGCCACCGCGTACGGCAGCCCGCTCTCCTCCACCAGCCCCAGCACGTCGAACGACGCGTCGATCCGGCGGCTGTCCACCAGCACGAGCGCACCGAGCGCCCCGTAGGCGATGTCGTCCCACAACGCCCGGAACCGCTCCTGACCGGGCGTCCCGAACAGGTACAGCACCACCCCGCCGGGCAGGCTGAGCCGGCCGAAGTCGATGGCGACGGTCGTCGTCGACTTCTCCCGCACCCCCGCCAGGTCGTCCACCGCCGCGGACGCCTCGCTCAGCCGCTCCTCGGTGTGCAGCGGCCGGATCTCGGACACCGAGTCGATCAGCGTCGTCTTGCCCACGCCGAACGGCCCCGCGACCAGGATCTTCACCAGGTCGCGAGCGGTGTCGGGAAGATGGACGCGCTCGGACGTACGGGGCGTACGGGCGGCGCTAGTCGTGCTTGAGGGCGCGGAGGCCATCGGCCACTCTCTTCAGCAGGTCGGGGTCGAACCGTCGGGCGGGCGGGATCGGCGGCCGGGTCAGGACCAGCTGCCGGTCGGCGAGGTCGGCCGCCAGCACCCGCACCGCGGACACCGGCAGCCGGAGCAGCGCCGCCGCCTCCACCACCGCCAGCGAGCCGCCCTCCAGGGCTTCCAGCAGGGCGAGTCCGGCGGCGGGCAGACCGTCGGGCCGGTCACCGGGCCGCGGCTCGCCGCTGAGGGCGAGCACCGTCAGCCGCTCCATGTGAGGGCGGCTGGGACGGGCCACCCCACCGGTCGACAGATAGGCGGGAACCAGGGGGCGGCCGGCCGGACGTGCGGTCATGCCGGCGCGTTGTCGTCGGCTCCTCGGGGCGCGGCCGCCATGGCCTTCTCGCCCAGGCGCGCCACCTGGGAGTGGACCCGGTGCGCCAGCAGGTCGAGACGCACTTCGCCGTCGCCGTACGCGGCCACACAGGTGCCGTGGTCCGTCGGCACGATGAGCACGTACCCGTGGTCGGACTCGATCACGATCTGCCGCACCTCCGCCCGCTCCCGGTCGGCGAACGCGGCCGCGGCCGTACGGCACGCCCCCTGCACGGTGCTGGTGATGGCGGCCACCCGCTCGGCCGACGGCTGCGACAGCGCGTCGGTGTACCCCGTCACGAGTCCGTCCCGGGTCAGCATGACGGCGGCCACCACGTGCGGCACCTGCAGGATCGGTTCCAGCACCCATGCGGTGTCGCCCGTGTCGCGGCTGGTCATCGGGCCGCTCCCCCTTCTATGTGGTCGGTCTGGTCGGTGTCGTCGGCCGCGCCCGCGGTGGCCGCCCGTGCGTCGCCTGCTTCCGCGTGGGCTGCTTGTGCGGTGGCCGTGTGTGCGTCGGTTGCTTGCGCGTGGGCGGTGTTCGCGGAGGCCGCGTGCGCGACGGTCGCTCCCGCAAGGGCCGCGTTCGCGTCAGCCGTTTCTGTGACGGCGGCTCCCGCGTCGGCCGTCATCGGGACGGCGGCTCCGGCGTCGGCCGTCATCGGGACGGCGGCTCCCGCGTCTGCCGCTTCTGTGCCGGCCGGTCCCACGTCGGCCGTCACCGGAATCGCCGCTTCTGCGGCCGTCTCCGCAGCCGCTGTCTCCGGGACGGCCGGTCCCGGGTCGGCTGTCTCCGGGACCGCCGGGTCCGCGTCAGCCGTCTCCGGGACCGCCGTATCCGCGGCGGTCGCCTCGCTCTTGCCGGAGCGGGCCGCCGCGGTGCCGGACTGCAGCGCGCCGAGGGCGGCCGCGGCCTCCTCGGGACGGCGTGCCGGGCGGGTGGGGGCGGGGTCCTCCTGTGCGGCCGCGCGGGTACGGCGGCGGCGCTGCGGCAGGCCGTCGGCCTCCGGCGCGCCCTGATGCCCGGCGGCGGTCTCCAGGACCGGGTCCTCGCTTCCGTACGTGTGCGAGGGGGCGGGCCGCTCCGGGACCGCCCTGCGGGTCGTACGCGGGGCGCTGGCCGACGGCGGCCGCAGCTCGGGATCGATGCGGCTGAGCAGGTGGCTGTCGATCCGCAGGACCGCCCGCACCCCGCCGTACGGGGAGGCGGAGGAGACGTCCACGCCCAGGTCGAACTGACGGGTGAGCCGGCCGATCGCGGCCAGCCCCATGCGCGGCGGATCGCCCAGCGCGGTGAGCAGGATCGGCTCGCTTCCGGCCACCAGCCGCTGGGCGCGGTCGCGTTCGTCGCGCGTCATGCCGAGGCCCGCGTCGTCGACGGTGACGCACACACCGTGGTGGACGTGCTGCAGGCTGACCACGACCTCGGTGTCGGGCGAGGAGTGCCGCAGGGCGTTGTCCAGCAGCTCGGCGACGATGATGGCCACGGGCTCGACGGCGTGCGAGACCAGGGCGGTGCCGGGCTCCAGATGGTTGTGGACCCGGACCCGCCGGTAGCCCGGAAGGCGTGCCTGGCCGCCGGTCACCGCGTCCACGACGTGGGACTCCTCGCGGGCCAGCCCGACCCAGGCCCCGCACACCACCGCGGTGACCTGGGCGCGGCGCAGCGACTGCTCGTTCTCGTGGTCGAGCCGGAACAGGGTCTGCGCCAGCTCCGGGTCGTCGTAGCGCTGTTGCAGGACGCGCAGGGCGTCCTGGAGCCGGTACAGGGCGGCCTGGATCTCCCGGGTGGCGCCCCGCATCCCGGCCTGGGCGGCGGCGTCGACCCGGGTGCGCTGGGCGACCACCTCGGACTGCAGCGCGAGAAGCACGTTCTCCAGGGCGATGCCCAGGGGCGTGCCGACGGTCAACGGCTGCAGGGGGCCGGGCACTTCGAGGTGCGGATGGGCGACCTGCCGGGCGGCGGCGGGCACCCGGTGCGCCGCGAGATGCTCGACCTCGGCCGTGAACGCCCGCACCGTGCCGTCCAGTTGGGTGCGCAGGGCGGCGATCTCCGCGTGCTGCCGGGTCTGTTGCCGGCGCAGCCGCAGCAGCCCGCCGGCCAGGGCGAGCGCGGACAGTGTGCCGGCGGCCAGGCCGCCCGCCACCAGGTCCGGTAATTCGATCATCGACTCGGATTCCAGGGGGGTCGCATCGGGTACTCGCAGCACAGTACACACTGTCATTGATCGATCTCGCACGGTTGAGCGAGACTTCGCGCCGAAAATGCCCGCCATCTGTTCGCTTCTGCGCCGAGTGCCTGAAATGCCTTGCGCGGCAGGTCAGTTGAAACGCCGCGCGGGGGACTCGGATGAGAGTCCCGAGCGCTAGTCGGCGCCCAGCGGCGTCAGGACGGCCAGCGTGCCGTTGGCCTGCCGCAGCGCCAGCTCCAGCGTGACCGGTGCGTGCAGTGAGCCGGTGCCGTCCGGTGGCACGAGCCACTCCAGGAACCGGGCGGGCCGGTACGGCGGCGGCACCGCCACCCAGGAACCCCGGCCGGCGTGCCGAAGCCCGGCCCCGATCCACCGGGTGCCGGGATCGGGCGGCAGGAAGAAGCCCACCCGGTGGGCCGCGGTGTCCACCAGTGTCGGCCCCGGTACCGGCAGTGCCGACTGCCACAGCAGGTCCAGGGTGAGCAGGCCCAGCCGGTCCGGGACGCTGAGCACGTCCCAGTACCGGCCCGCCTGCAGCAGGGCGATCCCGTCGCCCTGGTCCCACTCGCGTTTGCAGACCCTCGGGTCCCTGGCGGCGGCGGAGAGCCACTCCACGCCGCGTTCCCACATCGCATCGCTCATCGTCCGGCTCCGTCTGCTGTCCCCAGGACCCGGCGGCGCGCGGGCGGGCGCGGCACCGGGCAACAGCCGTCGGCCCATGATCGCGGCCTCGGCGTATGCATGTTGGTAGATATTTCTACATGGCGGAAGGGGTGGCGAACCCTGGCGTTTGGGTCTGTTTCGTTCGAGTTTGGCGTGCCTGTTCGGCAGGCGATGTCCGGTATGGGACGTGATCCGGGGGTACCCGGCCCGCAAGCACGAGGCAGACCACTCTGGGAGGAGGCCCCGCATGGCCACGCACACCGAGACCGGTGAGGTGACCGGGACCCGGGACAAGGACTACAACCTGCTCTGGTACGTCGAGGCGTGCCTGGAGAACGCGCTCCGGCTGGAGACCTACATCCGGGACGCCGAGCGGGACAACGACTCCGCGGTCGCGGAGCTGTTCCGCAAGGCCCAGGCGGACAGCCGCAAGGGCGCCGAACTCGGCAAGGAGTTGCTGCGCAGCCGTCTCGGCTGACCGGCACCCTGCCCCGGGGCGGCCTGTCGGGCTGCCCCGGGACGCGTGTCTAGTGGTCGTTCTCCAGGTGCAGCTTGAGCAGGTCCACCCCGTAGTCGCCGCCGTTGGGGGTGCGGACGACGGTGTGGATGTGCTGCTGGGTGGGTGTCCCGCCCGGACCGCCCATGCCGCCGCCCCCGTTGCTGTCCTCGGTGCCGTAGGCGAGCGGGGACTGGGCGTCGTACTCGATGAGCACCACCGGGCTGTGCACGCGGTAGTAGAACGCGGAGGAATCCTCGGTCTCGCCGATCCAGTAGAAGTACGTCTCGTCGAGGTGGTCCTGCACCTCCTTCATCTTGACGTCGGCGTGCCCGTCGGCCAGGTTGCCGACGTACACCCGTACCAGGTCCAGCAGCTTGTCCTTCTGGGTGTCGGTGAACCCCTTGGCGACCAGGCCCTGGTAGGCGAGCCGGAGGTTGTCCTGGCCCGCGCCGGCCTTCAGGTTGTCGCCGGCCTTCGACTCCGAGGAGACGGCCTTGGCCCGCTGTGCCGCGGTGAGCGAGCGCAGCAGGGTGAGGCCCGCCCTGGTCTCCTTCTCGAAGAGGGTGATCTTCTCGCCTCCGTAGGTGGCCGAGGTGGGTTCGGACCCCATGAAGGTGGGGGTCATGACGACCTGGTCGCCGAGCACGAAGTAGTTGATCGCCACGTGGTGGCCCTCGTACTGGAAACCCCACGGCCGGGTGGTCGACGGGGTGCCCATGAACGTGAAGAAGTACGCGCCCTCGGTGAGCGTGTCCCGGCCGCCACCGTTGTAGTCGCCCAGGAACGCGTTGAGCTTCATGATGTTGCGGGTCTGGGTGAGCCCGTCGGCGGACAGGGCGGCGCCGAGCAGGGCGTACCCGAGGTCGCGCTGCTTCTCGGTCAGGTCGCCCATCCGGGCGCCTTCGCGCTGGTAGCCGTCGACGTTGCTCCAGGCCAGCCACTCGTCGTCGTCCACCTCGAAGACGGAGGCCTTGCGCTCCTTCGAGGTCAGTCCGTCGAGGAAGGCCTGTGCGGCCTTGACGACCTTGTCGGTGGAGACGTCGGTGGAGTGGATCGAGTAGAGGTCGTCGACGACCTTGCCGTCGGTGGTGACCCCGACGAAGTCGGCGTACTTGACCTCGCTCGCCCCGGGGCCCATGCCGCCGGGCCCTCCGGAGGGCATGCCCGAGGGCGCACCGCCGCCCGGGCCGCCGTAGGAGGCGGCGCTGCCCGCCGTGTCGGAGGAGCTCGAGGAGCATCCGGTCATGGTCGCCACCGCGGCGACTCCGCCGGCGAGCAGCGCCTTGTTCATGAACCAGCGGCGGCTGCGTTCGGCTTCGGGGGTACGAGGTCGGTGTCCGTGCATGGGGCCGAGGCTTCTGGACGTACCTGAAGGGAACCTGAAGCCGGCCGCGGGCCGCCCGTCATGTCCGCCGGGCGCCACCGTGCGGTACCGGCAGCGGCGGGTCGGCCTGGCGCAGCTCGGCCAGCAACTCGTTCTGCCCCGCGAGGAGTTCGGTCAGGATGCGGCGGGCCGCCCGCAGCAGCTCTGCGACGTCGCCGCCGGCCAGCGCGTAGCTGACCGTCGACCCTTCCCGGATCGACACCACGATCCCGGACCGGCGCAGCACGGCCAGCTGCTGGGACAGGCTGGACGGTTCGATCTCGATCTCGGTGAGCAGGTCCCGTACGGGGACGGGGCCGCCCTGCAGCAGTTCGAGGACCCGGATGCGCACCGGATGCCCGAGCATGCGGAAGAACTCGGCCTTGGCCTGGTAGAGGGGGACCTGCATGGTCAATCGCTCGCTCCTGCCGCGTTCGCTGGATGGTTCCCGTCGGCGCGGCGGCCCGCCTCCGCCGCCGCGCGTGAGGTTCCTGCGTCGGTCACGATCCTCGTGGCTGCGGGCTCCGCACACCCGTGTGATGCGCTGATCTGGATGTGTCGAGATGAAGAAATCTTCAATTCGAGGGCATGCGAAGCCGCGGACCACGGAGGTGCCTACACCTCGAGTTCGTTCTCGATGCGCTTGAGCTGGTGACGGGCCATCGCCAGGTTGGAGCGCTCCCGGTCCAGGACGAGGTAGATGAACAGCCCGCTGCCCGTCCGGCCCTTGACGAGCCGGATGAGGTGGTACTGGCTGCCCAGGGTGATCAGGATGTCCTCGATCTCGCCCTTCAGACCCAGGTGTTCCATGGTGCGGACCTTGGCCCGGATCACATCCGTGTTGCCCGCGGCGGCCACGGCCAGGTCGAGGTCCTTGCCGCCGCCCATCGTGCCCAGGGCCATACCGCTCGTGTAGTCCACGACGGCGGCTCCCATCGCACCCTCCACCGCGGTCATCATCTCCTTCAGAGAGATCTCCACATTCGCCATGGCGCTCCTCCTGCCGGTTGCACGGGCCCGGGCTCCTCCGGCCCCGCTGGTGCTCCGAACGTACGGAGCGCGCCCCCCGCGCAGACGGCATGCTCCGGGACTGGCCCAAGGACGTTCGAAACACGAAGATCCGCGCGATCTTTTGACCGTGCGCATACGGGAGTTGAGCGTCTTGGCGTCCCCTGCCCGTCCGGCGTCCGCGTCCCGGCACCCCGCCGCCCGGACGCGCGCCGCTTGCGAGGGGTCCACCGACCGGGCAGGGTTCGGTGGCGTGGCCACCTTGCTGATCGTTCATCACACCCCGTCCCCCAACTGCCAGGCGCTGTTCGAGGCGGTCGTCTCGGGTGCGACGGCACCGGAGATCGAGGGCGTCCGCGTCGTACGGCGGGCCGCGCTCGCCGCCACCGCCTCCGACGTCCTGGAGGCGGACGCCCTTGTGCTGGGCACCCCGGCCAACCTGGGCTACATGTCGGGCGCGCTCAAGCACTTCTTCGACCAGGTCTACTACCCCTGCCTCGACACCACCCGGGGCCGCCCCTTCGGCTACTACGTGCACGGCGGCAACGACGTCACCGGCGCCGTACGCGCCGTCGAGGCCATCACCACCGGTCTGGGCTGGCGGCGCGCGGCCGAGCCGGTCACGGTCACCGGGGAACCGGGCAAGGCGGACACGGAGGCCTGCTGGGAACTCGGGGCGACGGTGGCCGCCGGCCTCATGGAGTGAGCCGGGACCTCAGTCCCACAGGGGGTACGTCACCACGCGCGGGAACTGCTCCGGCCGGTCTCCGGGGTAGGTGAGGACCATCCGGGTGTAGTGCTGCACCTGGGGGTGCTTCTTCCATGGCTTGGGGTGGTCCAGCTTCACCGCCACCGCGTACCGGTGGAAGTGGCCCACCGCGCAGTACGGCTTGCAGTCGTTGACGGCGTTGACCCCGGTCGCCCGCGCCGACTGGGAGCCCCAGTGGGTCCAGTGCAGCGAGACGAGACGGCTGTTGCCGTCGCCGCAGGCCAGCAGGAAGTCGACCGGCCGTACCTTCGGATGCCACAGGCAGTCCACCAGGACGGGCACGGCCACCTGCCGTGGGGCGGACGGCGGCGCGCCGGGCGCGGCCGAGGCGGTGCCGATCGCCGCGGTGAGTCCCAGCGCCGCACAGAGCATCACCGCTGTCCTCGTGATGTGTCGCATGTCCGCTCCCGCCGCCCGTCCCGGGACCCGCCGGTCTTCGTCGGTCCTCATCCCGGGGACGCCCCCGGAGATGCACTTCGACGCTACGACGATGCGCGGACGAGGACCACTCGAACGGAGTAGCGCCGGGCCGCCGGGTCCGCGCACCCGCGGCTGAAAACCTGCGCCCACCGGGCCGAATCCCCAGCCGGCCATGGTCATTTCCAGCCGATCTTTTGGCATTCCCATGACAAACCTGTGGACGCGGTGCCACGCTTCTGCGGGCGTTCACCCTTCCTTCACATGCGCCTCATGAGGTGCACGCCCGTCCACCCCCCACTCCACCCCCACCCCCTCCACCCCCCACCTCCTTCCACCCGCATGCCGTGCAGCGCTCCGGACCCGGCCCACCTGCGGGCCACCCCCCTCGGCCTCCCTCGGGGGCCGACCGTCGCACCGAAGGAGAACCCGTTGCCCCGGCGACACCACCCCACCCCCCGGCGCAGACGTGCCGCGCTTCTCGCCCTCACCACCGCCGGCACCCTGCTGACCCTCGGGATCCAGACCGGCGCCGCTTCCGCGAAGCCGGCCGACCCCGGCCCCGCCAAGATCACCGCCAAGCCCCGCGCCGGCGCCGAGCCCACCGCGCTCTCCCCGGCCCGCCGCGCCTCGCTGATCAGGAGCGCGCAGACCGCGGCCGGTACGACGGCCCAGCGGCTCGGCCTCGGCGGCCAGGAGAAACTCCTGGTCAAGGACGTCATCCAGGACGCCGACGGCACCACCCACACCCGCTACGAGCGCACCTACGCCGGACTCCCCGTCCTCGGCGGCGACCTGGTCGTCCACGTCAAGAGCGGCCGCACCACCGTGAGCAGGGCGAGTGGGGCCACCCTCCGGGTGCCGTCCCTCACCCCGAAGCTCTCAGCGGCCGGCGCCGACGACAAGGCGCTCTCCGCCGCGAGGAACGCCAAGGTCAAGGGCCCCGAGGCCGAGGACGCCCCCCGGCTCGTCATCTGGGCCGGCGCGGGCAAGCCCGTCCTGGCCTGGGAGACCCTCGTCGAGGGCGTACAGCGGGACGGCACCCCGAGCGAGCTCCAGGTCGTCACCGACGCGACCACGGGCAAGCAGCTCCTCGCCGCGGAGAAGGTACACACCGGCACCGGCACGGGTCAGTTCAGCGGCACGGTCCCGCTCGGCTCGACCCTGTCGGGATCGACGTACCAGCTCGTCGACCCGGACCGGGCGAACCAGCGCACCTACGACCTCAACCAGGGCACCTCGGGCACCGGCACCCTGTTCACGGACGACAACGATGTCTGGGGCGACGGCACGCCGTCCAACCGCCAGACCGCCGGTGTCGACGTGGCCTTCGGCGCCGCCGCCACCTGGGACTACTACAAGAACGTGTACGGACGCAACGGCATCCGCAACGACGGCGTCGCCGCCTACAGCCGCGCCCACTACGGCAACAACTACGTCAACGCGTTCTGGCAGGACAGCTGCTTCTGCATGACCTACGGCGACGGCTCGGGCAACACCCACCCGCTGACCGCCCTCGACGTGGCCGCGCACGAGATGAGCCACGGCGTCACCGCCGCCACCGCCAACCTGACCTACTCGGGCGAGTCCGGCGGCCTGAACGAGGCGACCTCGGACATCTTCGCCGCCGCCGTCGAGTTCTACGAGAACCTCCCGGCCGACCCCGGCGACTACCTGGTCGGCGAGAAGATCGACATCAACGGCGACGGCACCCCGCTGCGCTACATGGACAAGCCCTCCAAGGACGGCTCCTCGCGCGACAGCTGGTCCTCCACCCTGGGCGGCATCGACGTCCACTACTCCTCGGGCCCCGCGAACCACTTCTTCTACCTCCTCTCCGAGGGCAGCGGCGCCAAGACCGTCAACGGCGTCGCCTACGACAGCCCGACCTACGACGGGCAGGCCGTCACCGGCATCGGCATCGAGAACGCCGCGGCGATCTGGTACCGGGCGCTGACGACGTACATGACCTCGTCCACGAACTACGCGGGCGCCCGCACCGCCACCCTGTCGGCCGCGGCCGACCTCTTCGGCGCCTACAGCCCCACCTACCTGGCCGTCGCCGACGCCTGGGCCGCCGTCAACGTGGGCAGCCGGATAGCCCTCGGCGTCAACGTCGCCCCGATCGCCGACCAGACCAGCGGCATCGGCCAGGCCGTCAGCCTCCAGGTGGACGCCTACACCACCAACTCCGGTGCCGGCCTGACCTACGAGGCGACCGGCCTGCCCGAGGGCCTGGACATCAGCGCGAGCGGCCTGATCTCCGGGACGCCGACCACCCTCGGCGCCAGTGACGTCACGGTCAAGGTCACCGACAGCACGGGCGCCTCCGTCACGGACACCTTCACCTGGCGGATCGCGTACGTCTACGCCAACGCCACCCGCGTCGACATCCCCGACAACGGCGCCGCCGTGGAGTCCCCGGTCACCATCGCCGGCCGGGACGGCAACGCCTCCGCCACCACCTCGGTGTACGTCAACATCGTCCACACCTACCGCGGTGACCTGACCGTCGACCTGGTCGGCCCCGACGGCACCGTCTACTCCCTGCTCAACCGCAGCGGCGCCTCCGCCGACAACGTCGACCAGACCTTCACGGTCGACGCCTCGGCCCAGCCCCTCAACGGCACCTGGAAGCTGCGCGTCCAGGACCGCGCGTCGATCGACGTGGGCTACATCCAGCGCTGGCAGCTGACTCCGTGACCGCCTGATCTCCGGCAGAACCGCACCGGACGACCGCCGCCCGGGCCTTGAGGGTCCGGGCGGCGGCCCGTTGTCATGAGGGCGCTACGTGCGCGGAGGCGGAGGAGCCGGGCCGACGGCGAGCTGGGCCAGTGGTGTGCCGCGCGCCCACAGCAGCAGACGCGGGCCGTCGATCAGACAGGTGTTGCCCTGGCGGGCGGCCCACACCTCGTCGCGGTGTGTGAACGTGCCCCGGTGCACGACGAGCCGCAGCGCCGGCCCGGTCCGCACCCGCTCCGGCAGCCGCGCCCGGCACGAACAGGCGTCCTCCTCGCCGGGCAGCGGCTCGGCCACCGGACGGAACGCCACATCGAGCAGCCGGCCCCGGCGGTCACGGGCGGCCAGGTGCGGGGCGTCGTGCCGGGACGGCGCCAGGACCCGCCAGCCGTCCCGCCGCAGCATCCGGGCCACGGCCAGCACCAGCGCCGGCATGTCCAGCTCGGCCAGCTCCTTCGCGGTGTAGCGCCCGCCGCGCCGACGGGCGAGCGGGCGGGACCGGCGGCGCAGGGCTTCCGCGGCGAGGGCGAACGCCACCAGGAACGGGACGCAGGCCCAGCCCCCGAAGGCCCGGGAGACCAGCGCGAGCCCCACCACCACCGCGCACACGGCCACGACCAGCAGGGCCAGCGCGGGCAGCACCTCCCGCAGCCTCGGCCCGTAACGGCCCGCCGCGCGCAGCTCCCGCACGGTCCGGCGGCGCCGGACCCACGCCGACTCGCCGTGTGCCGCCCGCTCCCGCCCGCCTGCCATCAAGGTCGGCCCCCCAGCCCGTACACAGCGATGTGCGAGTGAGGGCGGCATACCCGTGGAGGAGGGGCGGATTCGGTACATGCCTCCATGCGCCCCCTTCCGCCGCGGACTTTGGCCGAAGACCGCCCTGCCCCGCGCGGGCCCGGGTCGTCCGCCGGGGGCGTTGTCAGTGGGGGATGCCAGGCTGCTGGTCATGGACGAGGCTGAGTTCCTGCGGGGCCGGGTCTACGGCGCCGATCACGACGACGCGGGCCCCCGCCCCGACCGCGTGTACGCCGAGCTGGTGGGCGGCCCGCTCGACGGTCTGCTGCTCGATGTGACGGGCCGCACCGGCCACGAACCACGCGAGGTGGCGCTGACCACGGAGATAGGCCGCTACGGCCCGGGCGGCCGGGCCCTGTACGTACGGCGCGACGCGGACGGCCGCCGGTTCGACTGGCGGTGCGACACGCCCGGCACCGCCTGATCCGGCCGCCGGCACCCGGTCGTGCCGGGTGGTGGCGTGGCTCGTTTGTTCGATCGTACGAACCTCATTGCGGTGGGTTACCTCTGCGCCCCCGCTCCTGATAGGAAACTTTCCTGTCAGTTCGCACACAGAGCCACCTCACCCCCCACTCCCACCTGGAGCCACTGTGGTGCACACACCCACCTCCCGCCGCACCTTCCTCACCCTCACCGCAGCCCTGACCGGGGCCCTGGCGGCCGCCCCGCTGCTCCCCTCCCCGCGGGCGACGGCGGCCGCCGCCGGGCTCGACGACCCGGCGAAGAAGGAGATCGCCATGAAGCTGGTGTCGAGCGCGGAGAACTCCTCGCTCGACTGGAAGGCCCAGTACAAGTACATCGAGGACATCGGCGACGGTCGCGGCTACACCGCCGGCATCATCGGCTTCTGCTCCGGCACCGGCGACATGCTCGACCTCGTGGAGCTCTACGCCGGCCGCAGGCCGGGCAACGTCCTCGCCAGGTACCTTCCCGCCCTGCGCGCCGTCGACGGCACCGACTCGCACGCCGGACTCGACCCGGACTACCCCAGGGACTGGCGCAAGGCCGCCCAGGACACCGCGTTCCAGCAGGCGCAGAACGACGAGCGCGACCGCGTCTACTTCAACCCGGCCGTCAAGCAGGGCAGGGCGGACGGCCTGCGCACCCTGGGCCAGTTCATCTACTACGACGCGATCGTCATGCACGGCGACGGCACCGACGCCACCAGCTTCCGCAACATCCGCAAGCGCGCGCTGAACAAGGCGAAGCCGCCGGCCCAGGGCGGCGACGAGACCGCGTACCTCCACGCCTTCCTCGACGCGCGTGTCTGGGCGATGAAGCAGGAGGAGGCGCACAGCGACACCAGCCGGGTCGACACCGCCCAGCGCGTCTTCCTCCGCAAGGGCAACCTCGACCTCGCCACACCCCTGGACTGGAAGGTCTACGGCGACCGCTACCACCTCGACTGACCTGGCCCGGTACAGCCGGCCGGAGGCAGTGCGGGGGGCGGAGCGAACCGCTCCCCGCGGGTGGTGCTCCTGGGGCTTAGGTGACGGGTTCGTGGGTAGCCGCGCCGACATGGACGGGGCAGCGAAGGCGGTCCGGCGGGATTCCGGTCCGTCCGGCGAGGATGCCATCGGGGCCGGTGGCATCCCGTTCGAGACGACGGTGGCCCTGGACGGCAAGGACGGCTGTATCGCCCGCGCGCGGCGTCTGGCGGGCGAGTTCCTCACCCGCGTGCGCCGTGGGCACGGCCTTCCGGTGCCGGCCAGGGTGGTGGACCTCTCCCAGCTCGTGGTCAGCGAGCTGGTCACCAACGCGCTCAGACACGCGCCCGGCCCGGTCCTGCTGCACCTGCGCATCGTCGACGACACGGTCGAGATCGCGGTGTGGGACACCGACCCGGCTCTACCCGTGCCCCGCCCGCCCGACCCGACCCGGGTGGGCCAGCACGGCCTGGAGATCGTCCGGGCCGTGGCGCAGCGGCTCGACGCCGTACGCGAGCCGGTCGGCAAACGGATCGTCGCGCGCCTCGCCCTCTGACCGGAGCGGGGGTCACGCCTCCCTGACGTCGAATGCGGCCCGCCCGACGGCCAGCACACCGTCGGACAGCGGCGTGCACCGCACACCGCCCTTGCCGCGCAGCGCGCGCTGCGCCCCCGGCGCGACCGTCACGTCCATCCAGGCACAGGGCCGTGCCGGACGGTTCACGGCGAACACCACGGGGCCCGCGCCGCTGTCCAGCACGATCGTCGAACCGACGAAGGAGTCGATGTCGACGCCCCGCAGCAGGATGTTGCGCCGAGTGTGCGTCAGACCGACGGAGGCGTTGAGGCGCACCGGCAGGTTCTCGGCGGTCATGAGCGTCACCGCCGCGTCGCGATGGGCCGGACGGCCGAAGTAGCGGTCGCCGACCAGTCCGAGGCCGGCGCGGACCTCCACCTGCCGCACCAGTTCGTCCGTGGGCCCGTCCGCCGGCCCGTCCGAGGGACGCCCCGCCAACCGGTGCGCCGACGACACCAGCAACTCCACCACCTCGACCTCGGTCATGGGATCCAGCCTAGGGCCCATTCCGGGCCGCGAGCGGACGCGGACGGCCGGTGCCCCGGAAGGGTGCGCCGGCCGTCCGCGCCGTGTGTTCCGGACGCGGCGGCCCGGGTCAGGGCCTCAGCGGCAGCGTCGAGCAGTTGGACGTCGCCGGCCTGCCGTCGAGCCGGTCGGACAGCCACGCGATCGCGTCACCCTGGTCGGTGAGCAGCGGAGTGAAGTGGTTGATCAGCGACCGGCCCAGGCTGGGCAGCACCACCGGCTTGTACGTGACGTCGGCGCCCTTCGCGCACCAGGCGACGGCGAGCGCACGCGCCTGCGCGTGCGGTACGAGATCGTCGGCGGTACCCGTCGCCAGGCGCACCGGTGACGCCGGCTTGATGGTGCCGATGCGCTGTTCGGCCAGGAACGCCGAGAGGGCGGGCTCCGACCGGACGAGGTCGCTGATGGAGCTCCCGTCGGTGGTCCAGGAGGTGCTGCGCGCCGAGTTGTAGGCCAGCAGCGCGTCGCCCACGCACATGGTCGACAAGTCCTTCAGGGCCGCCTTGCCGGCCGCGTTCAGATGCGCGTCCGCGATCGGCTTCAGCTCGGGGTCGGACTGCACGAACCCGTTGACCGACCAGCCCAGCGCTCCGGCCAGGTCGCTGCCGTCGATGGCCGCGGTGACGGCGGCCAGGTCCGCGGGCGGCGCCCCGGTGTAGGTCCCGGCGAGGGTGACGTCGGGGGCGTAGGAGGGCTGGAGTTCGGCGGCCGCCGCCGTGGCCCCGCCGCCCTGGCTGTAGCCGTACAGCGCGACCCGGGAGCCGGCCGTGAGCGACGTGCCGCGCAGGGAGCGGGCCGCGCGGACGGCGTCCAGGACGGCATGTGCCTCGTCGACCCGGTTGACGTACGTGTGCAGCCGGTCCGTCGCGCCCAGCCCGGCGTAGTCGGTGACCACGACGGCGATGCCCCGCGCGAGCAGGCGGTAGATCGCCAGGTCCTCGTAACCGACCGACAGGGTCTGCCAGTTGACGGTGAGCGGATGCTCCAGTCCCAGGGAGGCGGCGCACTGGTCGCCCTGTCCCATGGTGCCCGGCGCGACCACGACCAGCGGACGCGCCCCGCTGCCCTTCCAGGCGGCCGTGGGTTCGATGTAGGCGCCGGTCACCGCGACGGGCTGCCCTGCGGAGTCCGTGGACTTGTACATCAGGCGGGTCGCCGTGCCGGGGAGCGGGCCGTCGACGCCCGGCAGACTCAGGGCGAGGGGGAGGGGTTCGGTGCGTACCAGCGTGCCGTCCGCCGCCGGGAGCGTGGCGGGCGGGTTGTAGAACGCCGGGATGGTGACACCGCGGGAGACCACGGCGTCCGTGTCGGTGGCGGCGGTGGCCGGGACGGCCGTCGTGCCGAGGCAGGCCGCCACGGTCACGGCCGTGGCCAGCAGTCTGGTGGGGGCGGGCATGGCGGACCTCCGGGGGAGAAGGGAGGCCCGAGCCTTCCTCTGCGGCTCGGGTGGGGGACGGCACGGAGCCCCGGTCGTCCCAACCGCTGCCCCGTACCGTTCTTAGACGAACTGTCAGGACGGTACCGACCGGACGGTTACCGCGGGTACTGCCCGGTAGGTTACGGTTCAGTAATATGACTGCGGGTGCTCGAACCCCCACGCTCGACAGACCGTACGAGCCGTGCGGGCGCGGTGAAGCGCCGGACGTGGACGGCGGCGCGCCGGATGTGGACGCGGTGCCAACGAGCAGTGGACCGTACGCCAACGACACACCGGCGGTCTCTGTCGCATCCTGGTGATCACCGCGGACCGGACGTCCGCGGGGCCCGGTGCCGGGCCAGGACCGCGGGGGAGTCCTGGCTCGGCACCGCCGTCATGACAGGCCGTTGATCGAGTGGTGACGGCCACGCCCCGGGCGTACGGTGGGGCGGTGGACACGGCGGTGGACGCCCTCCGTCCCCCGCGCCTCCCATCGGGCCCGCCTGCGGGCGGGCGGCACACGTCATGAGCAGAGCTCCGCAGCCCACCCCCGCGACGCAGACCTCCGCCCGGCAACAGGGCGGCGGCGGAAACGCGATGGCGCTGCTGGTCATCGCGTCCTGCCAGTTGATGGTGGTCCTGGACATCACCATCGTGAACATCGCGCTGCCCGACATCCAGCGCTCGCTGGACTTCTCCACGACCAGCCTGTCGTGGGTCGTCAACGCCTACACCCTCACCTTCGGCGGGCTGCTGCTGCTCGGCGGCCGGGCCGGTGACATCCTCGGCAGGCGGCGCGTGTTCGTCGTGGGCGTCCTGTTGTTCGTGCTCGCCTCCCTGCTCGGCGGCCTCGCCCAGAACGAGGTCCAACTCCTTTCCGCGCGCGCCCTGCAGGGCGTCGGCGGGGCCATCGCCTCCCCGACCTCCCTCGCCCTGATCAGCACCACGTTCCGCGAGGGACCCGAACGCAACCGCGCCTTCGGCGTGTTCGCCGCGGTCTCGGCGGGCGGCGGCGCGATCGGCCTGCTCGCCGGCGGCATCCTCGTCGAGTGGCTGAACTGGCGGTGGGTGCTCTTCGTCAACGTCCCCATCGGCCTGCTCATCGCGCTGGCCACACCCCGCTACATCAAGGAGTCCGAGCGCCATCCCGGCCGCTTCGACATCACGGGCGCGCTGACCTCGACCGTCGGCATGGTGCTGTTGGTGTACGGCTTCATCCGCGCCGCCCAGGAGGGCTGGCGGGACGCCCTCACGCTGGCCTCGTTCGGCGCGGCCGTCGTCGTCCTGACCGTGTTCGTGCTGGTCGAACGCCGGTCCAAGCAGCCGATCACACCCCTGCACATGTTCGCCGACCGCAACCGTGCGGGCACCTACGGCATCATGCTGTGCCTCGCCGCCGCGATCTTCGGCATGTTCTTCTTCCTCACGCTCTTCGTCCAGAACGTGCTCGACTTCAGCCCTCTGGCCGCCGGGCTGGCGTTCCTCCCGGTCAGCGCGGTGATCGCGGTGGGCGCCGGGCTGGCCTCCCGGTTCCTGCCGACGTACGGGCCGAAGCCCTTCATGGTGGTGGGCGCGATCCTCGCGGCGACGGGCCTGGCCTGGCTGACCCTCACCGACGTCCACTCCACCTACGCGGGCAGCATCCTCGGCCCGATGCTGGTCTTCAGCCTGGGCATGGGGATGGAGTTCGTGTCGCTCACGCTCATGGCGCTGTCCAACGTGCCCACACCCGAGACCGGCGCCGCCTCCGGACTGCTCAACGCCACCCAGCAGGTGGGCGGTTCGCTCGGCCTGTCCATCCTGGTCACCATGTTCGGCACGGCCAGCCGCAACGAGGCGGACCAGCAGGTGCCCGCCTTCCTCGCCCAGGCCACCCCCGCCGAACGCCTGCGTTTCCAGCGCACCGGTGAACTGCCCCCGCCCTGGTCGGACGAGGTCCTCGCCTCCGGCGTCTCGGCCGCCTTCGTCATGGCGGCGATCTTCACCGTCGTCGCCGCCCTGATCGCCATCGTGGTGATCCAGGTAAGGCCCTCGGACCTGGAGCGCCTCAAGGGCGGGGCGGGACCTCCGGCGGGGGTCTGACCCCGGAAGGCCCCGGGAGCCCAGGACACAGGGCCGTTTCCTCGGGATGGATCCCGCGGCAACCGCACCGGACTCCTTCGGCGAGTTCGGCGGCGGCGGAGACGCCCGCGCGACGCGGATACGGCGCCGGGCCCGCCGTACGCCCGATCCGCTCGACTCACCCCGCGGACCGGTGCCGGAAGGTCGTCCTTCCCCAGTCGCGGCGGGCACGAGGGTGCCGGGCCGGCGTGTTCGCGGGGCTGTCCCGTCGTGGGGCGTCGGGGGACAGCGACCGGAACCTCCTGCCGCCGGGCCGCCGGGCCGCCGGGCCGGACGGACCGTCGTCGCCGGGCCCGCGGGTGCCGGGTCAGGGCCCGCCCATGGTTCTGGGAGACGTGGGGATTCCGCATCCGGGCGCCATGGGCGCGGGCGTGGCGGCGCAGGCCGTGGCGGAGGGTGCCACGGTCCGGTGGCTGCCGCGGGGCCGCTCGCCCGCCACCGGGGAGCGGGCCGGGCGACTCGGACTGCGGGCCGCGGGGAGCCTCGCGGAACTGGCCGCGACGTGCGAGGTCGTGCTGAGCGTGTGCCCGCCCGCCGCCGCGCTCGACGTCGCCGGGCAGGTCGCTGCGGCCGGATTCCGGGGCGTCTACGTCGACGCCAACGCCGTCAGTCCGGAGCGGATGGCCGAGATCAGCGCCGTGTTTGAGGGCGGCGGGGCGACGGTCGTGGACGGCGGCACCATGGGGCCGCCGCCCCGCGCGGCCGGTTCGACGCGGCATGGGGCCCGCGCCAGCCGACCTGGCGGCATGTGAACGACATCGCCGACCACCTGGGCCGCGTCCACACCGTCCTCCAGGCGGGCACCGCCCGCGCGGACGTCGCGATCTTCCGCCAGACCGGCCACACGGCCACCGGCATCGGAGCCTCGTGGTTCACCGCGACCGGCGTCCCGCTCGGCTGGACGCGCCGGTGGTCGACCGGCTCCACCCCGTCGTCGAGGTGGAGGTGGCGACGCCACTCGTCAACCGCCTCCGCGTCGCCCAGCCCGCCGTCTTCGGCGCCGTCCCCCGCCAGGACCACGGGCTGGTGGGCCCGGTCCGCCTGGTGCCCTGTGCCCGGAGAGTGGTCGGCTGACCGGGGCCGCCGGCGCGGGCGGCTCGCGGGCCGGCGGCGGCCCCGGGTGTGGGCCGCCGCCGGTGGGGTCGTCGGTCAGTGGCCGTGTCGTCCCTGGTCCAGGCGGTCCAGCACGGCCTCGGCCATGGCGGCCTCGCCCTGGGCGTTGGGGTGGGCGGGAGCCGCCGGGGAGGTGGGCCGCAACGGCTCGATCCAACGGTCCGCCTCCGGCTTGCACATGTCGTGGCCGATGGTGGGACCGTAGGTGTCGGCGTACTCCGCGCGGTTCCAGCGCGCCACCAGGCGCAGCATGTGGTTGAGGCGCTTGCCGGTGTCCCGGAGGTAGGGGAAGTCCCCGGCCGCGAACGGCACCGAGGGCGCGCAGCCGCTGCCGTCGTCGGGCAGCAGGTCCGGATAGCCGACGACGAGCACACGCGCGTGCGGCGCCCGTCTGTGGACGTCCCGCAGCACCTGGGCGACCTTGGGCGCGGTCCGGGCGATCGCGACGCTCAACCCGTCGACTCCGGAGGAGCCGTAGTACCGCTGGCACGGGTTGCCGGCCGGGTCCTGAGCGGACAGCTGGGCGCAGGTGGCGATGATGGAGCCGAAGCCGATGTCGTTGCCGCCGATCTGCACGGTCACCAGGTCGGTGTTCCGGCGCACGGCGTCCAGCTGGGGGCCGTTGGTCCCCTGCGCCTTCCACATGTTCTCGGTCGTCGCCCCGGAGCAGC
This sequence comes from Streptomyces sp. NPDC000345, assembly GCF_042898825.1. Lineage (NCBI taxonomy): Bacteria > Bacillati > Actinomycetota > Actinomycetes > Kitasatosporales > Streptomycetaceae > Streptomyces > Streptomyces sp. NPDC000345. The sequence continues at coordinate 396,054 of NZ_JBIAZE010000007.1, read as the reverse complement.
TGACGTCCTTGAAGGGGGTCGCGCCGAGCCGTGCGGCCACGATGGAGGGGTAGTTGTGGTCGGAGCGTGCGCAATGGGCGTCCACCTGCCGGGGGATGAGGGGACCGGAGGTGTAGGAGTCCCCGAGCGCCACGTACTCCTTCGCCTTCCCGCCGCCCTGGCCGTGTTCCGCCGCGGGCACCGGCGCAGCGGCGACGAGAGCGCAGCCCCCCAGTGCGGCCACGAGTGCGGCGCCTCTGCGGCGCCGTCCGGCTGATGCTCCCCCGCGTATTCCGCGCTCCATCGCGCTCCTCCCCCCGAGCCCACCCGGGCCGGCGCCGGCGCCGCCTACGGCCGCCGTACTGTGCGCCGGAGTTTGTATACCGCCGGGTAGGCCGCGAGGGCCATAGGCGTGACGGAGTACGTTCGCGCGTTCAGGCGGGAGGTGAGGGGAGTCGAGGAGAATCCGCTGCCCGGCCCCGGTGTCAGCCGGTGGCGGTCGTCACCCGCTGCCGGGCCGGCGCCATCGCCCACCGGATCGTCGCGGTGGTGGCGCGGCCGAGCGGCAGCAGGCACACCTCCTCGACCACCGGCAGCCTGGGCAGCCGCAGTTCTTCGGTGGCCCAACGGGGCAGCAGCGCCACGGCGTTGGCCGCGAGCACCCCGTAGGGCAGCCGGGCGACGAGCGGCACGGGCGGGTGCAGCAGCAGGAAGCGGGCGGCCTCCCGCGCCTGCGCGGTGACCTCCAGCTCCGGCCGGTAGGCGGCCAGCCGCTCGGTGAGCTCGGCCCTGCTGCGGGGCGGATCGGGGATGCCCAGCTCGACGGCGACGCGCGCCATGTCCTCGACATAGCCGTCGCACTCGTCGTCCGACAGGGGACACGCTCCGTAGCGCTGGTGCGCGCGCAGGAAGCTGTCGGTCTCGGCGACGTGCACCCACCCGAGCAGATGCGGATCCGAGGCGAGGTACGGCTCACCGCGCTCGGTCAGACCCCGTACCCGCGCGTGCACCGCCCTCACCCGGGCGCACGCCTGCCCGGCGTGCTCCGCGGTGCCGTACGTCGTCGTGGCGAGGAAGGTGCTCGTGCGCTGGAGCCGGCCCCAGGGGTCGCCCCGGTAGCCGGAGTGGGCGGCCACGGCCGCCATGGCGAGGGGGTGCAGCGACTGGAGCAGCAGCGCCGACAGCCCGCCGATGAACATGGAGGCATCCCCGTGCACCCGCCGGACCGGGCGCTCCGGCCCGAACCAGCGCGGGCCGGGAGTGCCGTGGATGCGAGCCCGGACGCGGGGGCCGTCCGGTCCCGCGACGCGCTTGAAGAGGCCCTGGCCCAGCCGCTCCCTGGGGCCGCGGCCCTCGGCTTCGGTGCGTCTCATGGGTGCGGTGACCTCCTCTGGGCCGGTCCTGGCGCTCACGCGGCCGCGGTGCGTGCCCGTTCGCCGCCCGCGCCCCGGTCCGTGCATCTCAGCCATGGCCGAAACGGTTGAAAGTGCCTATATTTCTTTCTACCTCTGCCGGGTCCGGGGATGCGACGTGCGTCGCTGAGCCGGGCTGCCCCGCCGAAGTCGGCGAAGTGATCGCCGGAGGTACCGATGACGTCCTTCCCTTCCACGAACTGGCGCGAAGCCGCTGCCTGCCGTTCCGAGGACCCCGAACTCTTCTTCCCGATCGGCGAGGACGGCCTGTCGCGGCGGCAGATCGAGCGGGCGCGGGCCGTCTGCCACCGCTGCCCGGTGATGAGGGCCTGCGGGGCCTGGGCGGTCCGGCACAACGAGACCGACGGGGTGTGGGGCGCGATGACGGCGGGCGAGCGCCGGAGCCTGCGGCTGAGCCGCCCCCCGCGCGGCGGCCCCCGGCCGCCGTCGTGATCAGGTGCGGACGCCCCGCATCAGATTGCCGACCAGGCCCGTCGCGAACTCCTCGGTGAGGGGGAGGTTGGGCAGCAGCAGCCGGTGGTAGCAGGCGCCCCAGAGCTGGTCCACGAGGATCTCGGGATCCACGTCGGCACGCAGCTCCCCCCGCCGCTGTGCCTGCCGCATCCGCAGGACCGCCAGCTCCCGGCGCGGGCCCGAGTAGCGCTCCAGCAGGGCGGCGGCCAGGTCGGGGTCGGTCTGCGCCTGGCCGATCAGCTCGGCGATCACCCTCCCGGCCGGGGTTCCGGTGAGTACCCGTACGAACGCCCGGAGCTGCGCCGTCAGGTCGGCTTCCAGGTCGCCGCTGTCGGGGAAGGCCAGCGCGGACTCCACGGCGTGGAAGTAGCCGTCCAGCGCGAGGGCGCCCTTCGACGGCCACCACTTGTAGATCGTGGTCTTGCTGACGCCGGCCCGGTCGGCGACCGCTTCGATCGTGAACGCGCCCATGCCCTCGTCGAGCAGCAGGGCGCCGGCCGCCTCGAGGACGTCGGCGCGCACCTCGTCCGCCGGACGCCGTCCACGGCCCCGCCGCACCCGCGCGGCCCCTGCGCGTTCCGTCCGCTCCGGCATTGCGCCGACCTCCCGAGTTCCGTCCGACCGGTCCACCCTGACATATGGACGCGGCGTCCACAACGTGTTTATATGAACGTGGCGTTCATAAAGAACCTCGTTCATCACTCAGCGGGAGGCAGATCATGTCCGAGATCACAGAGGTCGCCGAGACCACCGGCACCGCGCGGGTCGCCCTCGTCACCGGTGCCTCCGGCGGCATCGGCCGGGCCGTCGCCCGCAGGCTCGCCGCCGCGGGCATGGCCGTCGGCGTCCACTACGCGGGCAACAAGGCGGCGGCGGACGAGACCGTGGCCGCGGTCGAGGCCGGCGGCGACAGGGCGGTCGCGGTGGCCGGGGACGTGGCCGACGACGGCGCCATGGCCGCGGCGTTCGACGCGGTGGAGCGGGCCTTCGGCGGGATCGACGTCGTGGTGCACACCGCGGGCGTCATGGTCCTCGGTCCGGTCGCCGACTACGACCTGGACGCGTTCGACCGGCTGACGCGTACCAATGTGCGCGGCACCTTCGTGGTGGCCCGGCAGGCGGCGCGGCGGGTCCGCGCCGGCGGCGCCGTCGTCACCTTCTCCACCTCGGTGACCCGCCTGTCCTTCCCCGGGTACGCCGCCTACGCGGCGAGCAAGGGGGCCGTGGAGGCCCTGACGCCCGTACTGGCCCGCGAGCTGCGCGGCCGCGACATCACGGTGAACACCGTGGCCCCCGGCCCCACCGCCACCCCGCTCTTCCTCGAGGGCAAGGACGAGGAGACGATCGCCCGTCTCGCCGCCCAGCCCCCGCTGGAGCGGCTGGGCACCCCGGACGACATCGCCGAGACGGTCGCGTTCCTCGCCGGTCCGGGACGCTGGGTCAACGGGCAGGTCCTGTTCGCCAACGGCGGCATCGCCTGACCTGCGGCGGGCCCGGAGGCGCCCCTCACCGGGCGTGGTTCACTCACACGGGTTGTCCTGGAGGCGGAATCAGCCCGCACCCGCATGTCCGGGTCCGGCGCGGAGCAGCATCCGCCCATGGAGAATCCCGCATCCGACAGCCCGCCGCCGACGGAGGCGGCCCTGCGCGGACCCGAGCCCGTCTTCACGGCGGACTTCACCTCCACCCGTCAGTGGGTGGCCGGGCGTTCGTGGGCGTATCCGAACGGCGGACCGATCAACCCCGGCGACAACAAACTGGACTACCTGGTGTCCGATCCCGCCTACAGCCGCTCGGGCACCTTCCGGGCGACCCGTCGGCCGGACGGGCGGTGGAACACGGGTCTGCTCACCACGGAGGGGAGTGAGGAGGCCTTCACCGTCCGGACGGGGGACGTGCTCGAGGCGCGGGTGAGACTGCCGTACGAGATCGGGGCCTGGCCGGCCATCTGGACCTGGCGGGACGGCGATCAGGAGATCGACGTCTTCGAGTACCACCCCGACAACCCCGACCTGCTGGAGCTGAGCAACCACGTCCGCGGCGGAAGCCTCTACCACCGCGACCCGGCGATCCGCCCGGGCGCCTGGATCGATCTGCGGGTCGAGTTCGGCAGACGGTCCGTGGTCTGGTGGGTGAACGGCCGGCAGGTGTTCGCCGACCGGCAGGGGGTGGGGCGCGGCTGGCACGCCTATCTCATCGTCAACCTGTCGGTCTGCGCCGGCCGTTACCACCCGCCGCCGACCCCCAGGACCACCGAGATGTCGTACGAGGTGCAGCGCCTCGTGGTGCTGCGGCCGCCCGCGCTCCTGGAGGCGGTGGACGAGGAGGCCGAGGAGGATGCCGACGGCGGTGCGCCCGAACCGGAGGCATGAGCACGGGAAACGCGCGGACCCCGCACCACCAGAAGGGGTACGGGGTCCGCATCCGAGCGCCGGGCAGGCCTTGCACCTGCATTTCCCCGCAGGAAGCGGGGCGTCTTTCCTTGGACCACCAACGCGTCACCGAGGAGCGGGGGTTCCGCCCTTCAGCTGTTGCTTCAGCTTAGCGCATGGTCACACTGACGGTGCACCAGGTTCCGGAATGCACCCCTCCGAATGGTCGTGGGCGGTCATCCATGGTCATGAGCACGGGGCGAAGCGGGGACAATGCGATGATGTCGCCGACACCGTTCTCGCTACGGGGCCGTCGGCGACGTCACGGCAGCGTGGATCCGCCCGCCGGGTCGGTGCCGTGTCCGAAGTTCGTTCCGCCGCGTCGGGCCCGCCCGGCCGTCCACGAAAGCAGAGCCTCTCCCGTGTTCTCCGTCTTCGACGACACGCCGATCTACCACCGCCTCGTCACCGAACGCGGTGACGTGCCCGCCCAGGTGCGCGGCGAGGCCGAACGCATCAAGCGCGACCTGGACCGCGTCATGACCGGCGGCCCCGCGCTCACTCCCGGCCTGCCCGCACAGAGGTCGTTCTTCTCCTGACGCCGTCCCCGCCCGGAGAGGGATCACCATGAGCGAGGGCGAAGTCGTCACCGCGCCCCGTCCGCTGACCCTGCCCGACGGCCGGCCCGCGATGGCGGGCTGGACCCTCGACCCCGGCCTGCGCCACCTCAACCACGGGTCGTTCGGCGCGGTCCCGAAGGCGGCACAGGAGCGGCAGGACGCGCTGCGCGCGGAGATGGAACGCGCCCCGGTCGTCTGGTTCGCGACGCTGCCCGAGCGCCTCGCGGCGGCCCGTGCCGAGATCGCCCGCCGCCTGCGGACCGACGCGAAGGACCTCGCTCTCGTCCCGAACGCCGGCGCCGGCGCCAGCGTCGTCCACGCCGCGCTGGCCGCACGGCCCGGCGGGGACATCGTCGTCACCGACCACGGCTACGGCGCCGTCACGATGGGAGCCGAGCGGCTCGCCCGCCGCTGGGGCAGCCGTGTGCGCACGGCCCGCGTACCGCTGACGGCCGACGCCGAACAAGCCTACGAGGCCGTGCTTGCGGAGGTGGACGACGAGGTCGCCCTCATCGTCCTGGACCAGATCACCTCGGCCACGGCCCGCCTGATGCCCGTCGAGCGCGTCGGCGCCGAGGCGGCACGGCGCGGGATCACCCTGCTCGTCGACGGCGCGCACGCCCCCGGTCTCCTCGCCGAGCCCCTGACGGGCCTGGAGTGCGACGCCTGGATCGGCAACCTGCACAAGTGGGGCTGCGCCCCGCGCGGCTCGGCCGTGCTGGTCGCCCGCGGTCCCCTGCGGGAGGAACTCCACCCCCTGATCGACTCCTGGGGAGCTGCCGAGCCCTTCCCCGAGCGCTTCGACCATCAGGGCACCCTCGACGCCACCGGCGTCCTGGCCGCGCCCACGGCGCTCCGGTTCATCGACGACACCTGGGGCTGGGACACGGCCCGCCGCCACGTGGACGAACTGGCCGAGTACGGCGCCCGCGTCGTCGCGGCCGCCTTCGCCCGCGCCGGAACCCCTCCGGACCCCGTCGACGTCGGCATGCCCGTCCCCGGCATGCGGCTGGTCCGGCTGCCCGACGGTCTGGGCACGAGCCGGATCGCCGCCGACGCGCTCCGCGACCGGGCCCCCGCCGAACTGGGCGTGGAGGCCGCGTTCACCAGTTTCGGCGGTCTCGGCTACCTCAGACTGTCCGCTCACGTCTACAACACCCCCGAGGACTACGAGCACTTCGCCGAGACCTGCGTACCGGTGGTCGAGCGATGGGCTCGCGAGGCGCGCGCAAGCGCCGCGGGGCGTGCGCGCTGAGCCTTCCCGCGCATCGGGGAGATCAGGAGCAGTCGTACGTGAACGCGGTCCTCGCCGTCCCACCGCCCGGGGACAGCACACGCAGCTCCGCCGCGGCGGCGTAACTGCCCTGCCCCTGGAAGGTCCACAGCAGATGCAGCCGCACCACCCGCCGGCCCTCGGCCACCGTCGCGTGCAGGACGTCGGAGGCGGTGCCGTCGTTGCGGACCCAGCGGTAGGACAGCTCACCCGCGCGGCCGTCGGTGCGGACCACACCGACGACGTCCGCGGTGCCGTCGCAGCCGGTGCTGTCCTGGGCGGCCGCCACCGTGACCTCGCGCACCGAGAGGCCGGGTGCGGCGTCTCTCCACAGCAGGAACACGAGCGCGGCGATCAGCACGAGGGCCGGCAGCGCGTGCCGGCGCAGGCGGCGGTGCCCGGCGGGCGCGGGCGCGGCGGGGACGTGCGGCACCGTGTGGGTCCCGGACGGGAGGGCCGCGGTGAGGCCCCGCGCGGCGGTGACGCCCGGGCCGAAGCGCAGGACCGTCCCGTCGCCGGGACCAGGGGCGGGCGGGCCGTCGCCCGGACGCACCGGCGTCGTGCCGTCGCAGGTGCGCGGGCCCAGCGCCGTCGTGGCCGGGTCGCCGTCCGGGCTCACCACCGTCGCAGCCTGGTCGCCGGGCGGGCCCAGCGCCGTCGGGGCCTGGTCGCCGTGGGGGCTCAGGGCCGCCGTGTCGTCGTCGGGGCGCTGGATCCAGTGACTGCCCAGCACGGTGGCGCTGTAGTCGTCCTGGTCCTCGACCCTGGTTCTCTCCAGGGGCACAGGGTCTGCCGTCTCGCCGGGCGCGGGCCGGTGGTCGTGAGGGGTGGTCATCGGATGTCGCACCGCCGGGTGAGGAGCTGCTGGGACGCGCCGCCGTCCGCGGCGGCGGGGCTGGTGGAGGCCTGCACGGTCCAGTAGCAGCCCGTTCCCTGGAAGGTGTGGTCGACGGTCAGCGTGTACTGCGTGGCGCCGCCGCGCCGGTACGAGACGGGCGCCCCGTCCGCGGCCCCGGCCTGCCCGGCGGTGTCTCCGGTGAACCAGGCGAGGGTGACGGAGACGGGGCCCGTGCCGTCCGTGGTGACCGTGACCGTGGTGCTGGCCGTGGCGGGGCCCGTCTGCCGGAAACCGGACACCGTGACGTCCTTGACGGCGGTGGAGACGGCGGGGGACTCCGACGCGCTCGTCGACGCACTGGGCGAGGCCGGTGGGGTGGAGTCGCTCGGCGAGGCACCCGGTGAGGTCGCCGGGTCGGTGGTGCCCGACGGCGACGAACTGGGCTCGCCGCCCTCGGAACCGGAGGGCGAGGCGCTGGGCGACGGGGAGCCGGTGCTCTCCGACGGGGTGGGTGACGCCGAGGCCGACGGCAGCGGGCCGGCGCCGCCCGGCGGCGTGGGACTGGTGGTGGCCAGGGCCTGCGTCTCCTGCCGGGACTGGGCTCCCGCCCCCTGCCCGACGCCCTGGCCCAGCAGGAGCGCGGCCAGCACGGCGGCGGTCGCCGCGGCCACTCCCGGCCAGGTGGGCCGCCACGCGTGCAGCCGTCCGGGGGTGGCGTCCCGGCCGAGCACGGTCCGTGCCTCGTCGGTGGTGGCCCCGGACGCCGTGCGCCCGGAGGGGAGCAGGAAGAGCAGCAGCGCCACGGCGGCGGCCAGCCGGCCCCGGCCGCGCTCCTCCCAGTCCTCGCCGTAGTGCGCCAGGGCGGCCCGCTCCAGGTCCGCCACGAAGGCCGCCGCGTCCGAGGGGCGCTCCGCCGCCGTCTTGGCCAGCCCCCGCCGGACCAGCGCGCGCACGGCCTCGGGCACCTCCTCGGCCGGGACGGGCTCCTCCGCGTGCTGCAGCGCCAACTGGGCCATGTTGTCGCCCGGGTAGGGCTTACGGCCCGTCAGGCACTCGAAGAACGTGGCGGTGGCCGCGTACACGTCCCCGGTGGGAGAGGCGGGCGCACCGGTCCACTGCTCCGGAGCCATGTAGGCCGGCGTGCCCGCCACGCCCGCGCTGAGACCGGCGTCCACCGCGATGCCGAAGTCGACGAGCTTGGACACGCCGTCCGGCGTGACCAGGACGTTCGCCGGTTTGTAGTCGCGGTGGACCACACCGGCCCGGTGCGCGTCGGCCAGACCGAGCAGCGAACCCTTCAGCACGGTCAGCGCCGACTCCGGCGACAGGGGGCCCTGCCGGGCGAGCAGCGTGCGCAGGGACACGCCGTCCACCAGTTCCATCACGATGGCGGCGCCCTCCGTCGCCTCCACGTACTCGTAGAAGCCCGCCACGTGCGGGCTGTCCAGACCGCCCAGCAGCTCCGCCTCGGCGCGGAAGCCGCGGACGAAGCCCGGTCGTGTCCTGAGCGACTCACTGAGGTACTTCACCGCCACCGGCAGACCGGTCGGCTCGTGCACGGCGAGCACCACCCGCCCACTGGCCCCGGCACCGAGTTCGAGCGACTCGGAGTACCCCGGTACCGCCCATGTGCTCATCGCCATCCCCCCTTGCCTCGGCGCGCCCGCGCCCGTGTGACCCCCAGGAGCGTCGGGTCACGGCTCCTGAGACACGTTTTCGGCCGTCGCGGTTGCAGCGGCCGAGGCAATGGCACCCGATCGGCGGCGAACCCCTGTGCGATAGTGGGGCGCCATGATCTCCGTGGCACACGGCTTGCCGCCCCTGACCGAGAGCGGAAGACGGCGCAGGAACGCCGCTGTCCTCGTCGGGCTCGGCCTCCTGCTCTGCGCCGGCTGCGAGGAGGAACTGGGCTCACCGCCCCTGCCGCCGGACGGGCCGTCCGCGGTCAGGGCCTGTGTGACGGCGCACGGCGAACTGATCGCCGACCTCGACGACGACGGCCGTGCGGACCGCGTCGCCGACCCGACGGGCCAGGGCGTCGACCTGACCATCACCTTCGCCGCCGGCTCGGCCCACGAGAACAAGGCCGGGCCCCGTGCCCTGGCCGACCACGCCGGGGAGCACCAGAACTACGTACGGGTCGCCGTGGCCGACTTCGACCGCGACGGGTGGAGCGACCTGGTCGTCGTCGCGGGACGGAACCAGGCCGGGGACGACCCCGTTCCCCCCGAGCTCGCCGAGCTGAGACTCGGTCCGTTCTCCAACACCGGCCGGGGCCAGAAGACCGTCCGGCTCGACCTGGGGCCCACCCGGAACATCGCCGTCGCCGACTACGACCACGACCGCCACCCCGACCTGGCGGCGTACACCTACACCGGCGACGGCACCTACGCGACCCAGGCCCGTCTCGGCGAATCCGCCCGCGGACTCGGTCCGGACACCGGCGAGTTCACCGTGGAGGACACGGACCACGGCAGCCCGGAAAGGCTCCCGCACACCGGCCTGGCCCCGTTCTATCCGGCGTGCCGGCCCGACGACACGACCGGCTGAGGGGAAACCCTTGGGGGAATGTCAGTGGTCTGTTGAAGAATGTGCCGCATAGAGATCAACTACGCCCGCACGGGGTAGGCGGTCATGTGCCGTCGTCCCTGAAAGAGGTCACCGCCGATGCCGCTCGCCGCCGACCAGCCACCCCGCAACGCCTCGCTGACCCACGTCGAAGCCGACGTCCTGCGGATCATCTGCGACGCACGCCACGCCGTGTACGTCACCGTGCACGCGAACGGGCGCCGCCGGTACAGCTATTGGCGGCCGCTGGACTCGGTCACCGGCAGAGGCGGCTGCTACGTGGCCCTGCCCACCGCCGTGTGCGACCAGTTGAAGGAGACGGGCCGGATAGCCTTGGGCGACCCCGTCACCGACCCCTCCAGGACGGTGTACCGGGTCCGGCCGGTGCGTGTCCCGGCCGCGGCCTCGCGGCTCGCGCCCGTGCCCGTGCGCCCGGTGCGGGCCCGGCTGCGCCGCGTGGCCTGAGGGACCCGGCCCCTGGGTCCGAACCAGCAGCGCCCGGCGACCGCGTGCTGCCGGGAGGGCGGGCCTCACCTCCGGCGGGGCCGGTCCCTCCGCGGGATGCTCGTCCCAGACGCCGGGCAGACCGTACTCGGACGCGTCGTGGCTGTCGCGGTCCCAGCCGATCAGCCGGTGCCCCTCCGCTCCGCGAAGCCCGGCGCGGCGACCCCCGCCACCGTGCCGAAGGCGCCGTGTCCCGGCGTGCGGCGGGTCAGCCGGCCCGCCGGGCCCAGGTCGTCGGTGCGCATCCTCGGGCGGCCGTACCACTCGGCAGCGCGGTTCTCTTCCACCGGCCCGGAGTTGTCCACCCGCCCACCCTGCCCGGTCGGACCGGACGACGGTGCGGCGCCCCTCCCCGCGCGCAGGGGCATTGTCAGTGGTGCCAGGCAGGATGAGGGACATGACGACACCTGGTGCAGTGATTGTGGACGCCGTGGCCTACGCGCAGGCGGTCGAGGACGCGGTGCGGGCGGCCGCCGCCTACTACGCGGGCGGCACATCGGTGCTGGACGACGACGCCTACGACCGCCTGGTGCGCTCCATCGCCGAGTGGGAGACCGCTCACCCCGAGGACGTGCTGCCCGCAACGCCGACCGGGAAGGTGGCCGGCGGCGCCGCGGAGGGGGACGTGCCCCACACGGTGGCGATGCTGAGCCTGGACAACGTGTTCTCGCCGCAGGAGTTCACCGCGTGGACCGCCTCACTGGCCCGGCGCGTCGGACACGACGTCACCCGCTACAGCGTGGAGCCGAAACTCGACGGTCTCGCGATCGCCGCCCGCTACACCGAGGGCCGCCTGACCCGGCTGATCACGCGGGGCGACGGGACGGCCGGGGAGGACGTCTCGCACGCGACGGGCACGATAGAGGGCCTCCCGGACCGGCTGACCGAACCGGTCACGGTGGAGGTGCGCGGCGAAGTCCTCATGACCACCGCCCAGTTCGAGCACGCCAACGAGGTGCGCACCGCGCACGGCGGACAGCCGTTCGCGAACCCCCGCAACGCCGCCGCGGGCACCCTGCGCGCCAAGGACCGCGCCTACACGGTCCCCATGACGTTCTTCGGCTACGGACTGCTGCCCCTGCCCGCCACCGAACCCGCCCTCGCCGAAACCCTCGCGGACGGCGCGCACAGCGATCTGATGACGCTCGCCGGCGCCTACGGCGTGAACACCACCGCCACCACCGCCGTGCCCGGCACCACGGCCGGGACCGCCGAGGAGGTCCTGGCCCGCGTCCAGGAGATCGCCGCCCTGCGCGCCCGGCTGCCGTTCGGCATCGACGGGATCGTCGTCAAGGCCGACCTGGCCGCCGACCAGCGGGCCGCCGGCTCGGGCTCACGCGCCCCGCGCTGGGCGATCGCCTACAAGCTGCCGGCCGTGGAGAAGATCACCCGGCTGATCGCGGTCGAGTGGAACGTGGGCCGGACCGGCATCATCGCCCCGCGCGGCGTCCTCGAACCGGTCGAGATCGACGGCTCCACCATCACCTACGCCACCCTCCACAACCCCGCCGACATCACCCGCCGCGACCTGCGCCTGGGCGACCACGTCATGGTCCACCGGGCCGGTGACGTCATCCCCCGCATCGAAGCCCCCGTTGCCCATCTGCGCACCGGCGACGAACAGCCCATCGCCTTCCCGGCGTCCTGCCCCCGGTGCGGCTCCGGCATCGACAGCAGCGAGCAGCGCTGGCGCTGCGAGAACGGCCGCAACTGCCATCTCGTCGCCTCCCTGTCCTACGCCGCCGGCCGCGACCAGCTCGACATCGAAGGCCTCGGCCACACCCGTGTGGTGCAGCTCGTCGAGGCCGGCCTGGTCGCCGATCTCGCCGACCTGTTCACTCTCACCCGCGACCAGCTCCTCGGCCTGGAGCGGATGGGGGAGACCAGCACCGACAACCTGCTCGCCGCCCTCACCAGAGCCAAGGGCCGGCCCCTGTCGCGCGTCCTGTGCGCACTCGGCGTCCGCGGCACCGGCCGCTCCATGTCCCGCCGCATTGCCCGGCACTTCGCGACGATGGACGCCCTGCGCGCGGCCGACGCCGAAGCGGTCCAGCGGGTTGAGGGCATCGGCACCGAGAAGGCGCCGTCCATCGTCGCCGAACTCGCCGACCTGGCCCCGCTCATCGACAAACTCGTCGCGGCCGGCGTCAACATGACGGAGCCGGGCGCCACCCCGCCGCCCGCCGAGGACACCGCGGCCGGCACCGACGGCGCGGCTCCCGAGCCCGCCGCCGGTCCGCTCGCCGGCATGGCGGTGGTGGTCACGGGCGCGATGACGGGCCCGCTGGAGAAGCTCAGCCGCAACCAGATGAACGAGCTCATCGAACGCGCGGGCGGCCGCGCCTCCTCCAGCGTCTCCAAGAAGACCGCGCTGGTCGTCGCCGGAGAGGGCGCCGGCTCCAAGCGGACCAAGGCCGAGACCCTCGGCATCCGCCTCGCCACCCCGGACGAGTTCGCCGCGACGGTCGCCGACTACCTCGGCACCGGGGAGTAGCGGCCGCTGCGCCGGCTCCCGCTTCTTCACGGGGACCGGCGCACCGGGTTCCCGCTACGGCTTGCGGGCGAGACCGCCGTGTTCCGCGATGACCACGGGGGCGGGGGAGGAGACGTCCGGGCGCCACTGGGTGACCGACACCACGCCCGGCTCGAGCAGCTCCAGCCCGTCGAAGAAGGACGTGATCTGCTCGGCCGTACGGAGGTTGTAGGGGACGGCTCCGCTCGCGTTGTAGGCCTCCTGGGCCTGCTCGAAGACGGGGTCGATCCCCAGCGAACCGTCGTTGACGGACAGGTAGCTGCCGGACGGCAGGGCGCCCATCAGCCGGTCGACGACGGAGCGCGCCTGGTCGTAGTCGCCGATGTGGCCCAGGATGTTGCTGAGGATGAGGGCGGTGGGCCGGCTGAAGTCCAGGGTCTCGGCGGCGGCCGCCAGGATCCGGTCCGGGTCGAGCACATCGGCGTCGACGTAGGCGGTCGCGCCCTCCGGGGAGGAGTAGAGCAGGGCACGGGCGTGCGCCAGCACCATCGGGTCGTTGTCGACGTACACGATCCGGGTCTCGGGGGCGATCCGCTGCGCGACCTCGTGGGTGTTGTCGGCGGTCGGCAGACCGGTCCCGACGTCCAGGAACTGGCGGATGCCCGCCTCGGCCACCAGGTAGGTGATGTTGCGCTGCAGGAAGGCCCGGCTGCTGCGGGCGATGGTCACGATGCCGGGGAACACGGCCGTGTACGCGTCGCCGGCCTCCTCGTCGACGGGGTAGTTGTCCTTCCCGCCCAGCCAGTAGTTCCAGATCCGGGCCGAGTGCGGCACGGATGTGTCGATCTTCTGGTGCCCCGCCGCTCCGGGGGTGGTCACGTGGTCGGTCATGAGGAGCGTCCGTCTTCCCATCGAGGAGTGGATCAGTCACCGCACAACTTACGTCCCAACGACCCGTTTACGTACACCAGTTCATGTTTCCTGTGGGTTCGAACAGCACCGGCGCCCCTTCTGCCCGCCGGTAGTGTGCCCGGGATGACAGTGGGCACCGAACACACCCGGCTCGTCGTGCTGCGCGGCAACTCGGCCTCCGGGAAGTCCTCGGTCGCGGCCGCTCTCCGCGAAAGGTTCGGACGCGGGCTGGCCCTGGTGGGCCAGGACAACCTCCGCCGGACCGTCCTGAGGGAGCGGGACCGGCCGGGCGCGGCGAACATCGGCCTCATCGACACCGTGGCCCGCTACGCCCTCGACGCCGGCTACCACGTCGTACTCGAAGGCATCCTGTACGCCGACCGCTACGGAGACATGCTCGCCCGGCTGCGCGGCGACCACCGCGGCCCCACCCACGCCTACTACCTGCACGTGCCGTGGGAGGAGACCCTCGCCCGGCACCGGACCAAGCCGATCGCGCACGAGGTCGGCGAGAGCGCTCTGCGCGACTGGTACCGGGAGCTCGATCTGCTGCCCGGTGGCGTCGAGACCGTCATCGGAGCCGACAGCACCCTCACCGAGACCGTCGACCGCGTCATGCGTGACACCGGCCTGGACGGTCTTCCGGCACGGGAGTGAGGGGGGCGGAGGCCGTCGCCGGACGAGGAGCGGTGCGGGGGCCGCCCAGGGCCCGTCCGGCACGGTCCGCCGGACGGGCCCTATCGCAAGGGTGCGGTCTCCAGCAGGTCGCGGGCCATGCGCAGCGCGGGAGCCTCGGTCTGCCGCGCGACCTGCCGGAAGGTCTCCTGGGCGGCGCGGGCCGGCCAGGCGGGAGGCAGGTGCCGGGCGGGGAGGCGGGGGTCGGTGCGGATGGTCCCCAGCCACTCGCTGACCAGCCGCAGCCGGGTCCCGATCGGATCGTCCCCGGAGCCGCCGCCCAGGTGGGCGGTCCAGCGCTTGTCGAAGGTGACGTACCGGGCGGCGATGCTCTCCAGGTCCCAGGTGTCACGGATCATCAGCTCGATGTCCGTGGCCTGGTCGGCCCGGGCGTGGAAGATCTTGACGTGGTCGGCGAGCCCCAGCTCCGAGACGACGGCGGAGACGTCGACGTCCCCCGGGGCGATCCACAGCCCGCTGTACAGCGCGCCGAACCCGGACCAGGTCAGCCGTGAACGCAGGTCGTGGCGCTGACGCTTCCAGGAGTCGGGGAGGGAGAAGCCCAGCAGTGTCCAGGAGCCGTCCCAGTCGTCGTTGACGGCGCCCTGCGTCCAGATCCGGGTGCGGCCGCCGTCGAGGATGCGCGTCGCCTGCGGTGTCAGCCCGAAGTACATCCTGCGGCCCTCCCGCTGGCGCCGCAGCAGACCCCGGTTGACCATCCGGGTCAGCGTGGACCGGACGGCCTGCTCACCGACCCCGGCCCGGCCGAGGACGTCGATGATGCTGCCCGAGTACACGCACAGCTCCCCCTCGTCCAGCACGTGGTTGCCGAAGAAGGCCAGCATGAGCGACTGCGGGCGCGGCTGCGGGCCGTCCGGGGTGTCGCCGTCCGAGGAGTCCAGGAAGTCGTCGTCCGCCACGGGAGCAAGCGTACGACCGCCCGCCGGCGGCGCGGCGGGCGGTCGTGCCAGGTCACTGGCCGTCGGAGGGGCGGGCAAAGGCGTGGGGCCGCGGGCACGGCGCGGGGCGCTGCACGCGGGAGCGGTCGGGCACAGGGGAACCGGCCGCCACCGGAAGGGAGTCGGGGGATGCGGTGACCGTTGCCCGCCGGTGGCCGCCGGTGCGGGCGCCTTGCGTGCGCGTCACGCGGAGACCTCCTGGGTGTGCGGGACGGCCGGGCGTTGCGTGGTGCCGGCGAGGGACGCCCGGCTGGTCTCGCGCACGAAGCACACGGTCAGCGCGGTGATGAGGGAGCCGCCGCAGAGCAGCAGGGCGACGGGGGTGCTGCTGTGGCTGCCGGCGACCAGGCTGCCGGCGATCATGGGGGAGAAGCCGGCGCCGATCAGCGTGGCGCCCTGGTAGCCGAGGGAGGCGCCGGTGTAGCGGACCCGGGTGCCGAACATCTCGCTGAACAGGGCGCCCAGCGGCCCGTACATCGTGGACTGGGCGATGCCGTGGCCGAGGACGACCGCGAGGATCAGCAGGCCCGGCGACTTCGAGTCCACCAGGGCGAGGACGGGGAAGGCGAGAGCCGCGGAGGCGAGGGCGCCGGCCAGCACGACCGGGCGGCGGCCGACCCGGTCGGACAGCGCGGAGACACAGGGCAGCACGACCAGGGCGACGGCGGCGGACACCGTGAGGGCCGTCAGCACCTGCGGCCGGGCGTAGCCGATGCCCGTGGCGTAGGCGATCAGATAGCTGGTCAGCAGCGACTGGGCGGTGAAGGCGCCGATGCCGACACAGCAGGCGAGCAGCACGGGACGCGGGTGCCGCAGCACGTCGAGGATCGGCAGCCGCGCCTCGGTGCGCTCCTTCTTCACCTCGGCGAAGAGCGGACTCTCCACCACCCGGAGCCGCACGAACAGGCCCACGCCGAGCAGCAGCACGCTCAGCAGGAACGGCACACGCCAGCCCCACGCCGTGAACTCGTCCCGGGGAAGGGCGACGACGAAGGCGACGACGGCGGCGGAGACGAGGGAGCCGAGCGGAGCTCCCATCTGCGTGAAGCTCGACCACAGGCCGCGCCGCCGCTCCCCGGCGTGCTCGACGACCATCAGCGTAGCCCCGCCCCATTCACCGCCGATGGCGATGCCCTGCAGGACCCGCAGGGTGATCAGCAGGACCGGCGCCCACACGCCGATGGTGTCGTACGTGGGCAACAGGCCGATGAGGAAGCTGGCACCGCCCATCAGACCCATCGTGAGCAGCAGCATCGACTTGCGGCCGAGCCGGTCGCCGAAGTGCCCGAAGAGGATGCCGCCGAGCGGGCGGGCGACGTAACCGGCGGCGAAGGTGCCGAACGCGGCGATGGTGCCGACGGCCGGGTCGGCGCCGGGGAAGAACAGTTCTCCGAAGACGAGGGCGGCGACCGTGCCGTACACGAGGAAGTCGTAGAACTCCACGGCGGTGCCGAGCAGCCCGGAGAGGGCGACCCTCCGCAGTTGCCGGGCCTGTTCGGGGGAGGTGGACGGTGCAGCGACGGGGGACGGGGACATCGCGGTCTCCCTTGACCGGGGGGGAAGGACACCGCGAAGTTAGGCTCTGTGATTACTCTCGTCAAGAAACTGCACAACATTGTTTCCGCGGGGAGCGGGACACGACCACCGGGCGCAAGGACCCGCGCCAGGTCAGCGCATGGGCACCGCCGTCCGCACGGAGAGGGCGGCGAGCTGGTCGGACAGCGCGGCGGCGGCGTCGGCGAGCGGGAAGCGTGAGCCGAGGTACCCGTCCGGACGGACGACGAAGCCGGTCGGGCCGTCGGGCCGGTAGAGGCGGGCGAACTCCCCGGCCGCGTCGCGGTACGCGGGGACGGCGAGGGTGTCGGGGGCGGCCGCGGCGGCCTCCCGGGCCAGGACGGCGACGATCGCCGTGCCGGGCAGGGCGGGGGACTCCGTCAGGCCCGGGGCGGACCGCCCGGGACCGCCCGGCCCCTGGCCGCCGGCTGCCGGTGTCCCCACGACGGCCTCGGCGGCGCCGGCCGCCCCGGCGAGGTCGTCGAGGTGGGCCGCGTACAGGAGCACCACGTGCCCGGCGCGGCCGCGCAGAACGTCGAGCAGACGCAGCGGGCAGGCCGCCGCGGTGAGCGTCAGCCCCGTGCAGTCCGGCGCCCGGTCGCCCGGCTGGGGCGCGTCCGCGGGCCCGGACGGGCGCCCGGCGAGCGGGCCGTGCCGGTAGCCGACCAGGAGCTGGGCCTCCCGCAGCATGACGGTCCGCGCGTCGTCGGGGTCGGCCTCGAAACCGCCCCGGGCGTGCCGCACGGTCCGCCCGACGACCTCCTCACCGACCGGCCGGCGCTCCGCGTCGTACGTCTCCAGCAGCCCGGGCCCCGCATTCCCGCGCACCACGAGGGCGAGCTTCCAGGCCAGGTTCCAGGCGTCCTGGATGCCCGTGTTCATGCCCTGGGCGCCCGTGGGCGGGTGGATGTGGGCGGCGTCGCCCGCGACGAAGACCCGTCCGTCGCCGTAGCGGTCCACGATGCGATGACTGATCCGGAACACGGAGGACCACCGCAGCCGGGACAGGAGGGCCGGCTTCGGGGCGAGCCGGTCGACCACGGCCTGCAGATGGGACAGCTCCGGGGCACGCCCGCCCTCCAGACCGTGCGCCACACCGTCGCCGCCGGGCCCGGCCCCCTGGCCGGCCGTCCGCGTGGACAGCTCGGGCGGGACCAGCATCGACATGCGGTAACGGCCGGAGCCGGGCAGCGGGACGCACACCAGCGCGTCGTCGGTGACACCGTCGGCGGTGCGATGACTGGACCGTATGCCGTACCCGTGCGGCAGATCCCAGTCCGCCTCGACGTCACCCAGCATGTACTCCTCGGCGAAGGCGTCCCCCGCGAAAGCGAGCCCCAGCCCCTTGCGGACCACGCTGTGCGCCCCGTCGCAGCCGACGAGATACCCCGCACGCACCTCCTCCTCCGCACCCGCGGCGGTCCGCAGCCGGGCGGTGACCCCGTCCGGGTCCTGCGTGAACGACAGCAGCTCGGTGCCGCGCTCGATCACCGTGCCCAGTCCGGCGAGGTGGTCCTCCAGCAGCCGCTCGGTCTCGTACTGCGGCAACGCGGCGAAGCCGTACGGCACCTCGGGCGGCAGCACCAGGTCCAGACGCGCCGTCTCCCGCCCGTTGACGTAGACCAGCTGGCCGCGCAGCACGGCGGCGCACTCCAGCACGGCACGGGCGAGCCCGATCCGGTCCCAGATCTCCAGGGTGCGCGGTTGGAGGCCGACCGCCTTCGCGTACGGCAGCCGCGCCGGCAGCCGGTCGACGAGCCGGCAGCGCACCCCGTGCCGCCGCAGCTCGGCGGCGGCACTCAGCCCGACCGGGCCCGCTCCCGCGATCAGTACCTCGGTGGTCGGCGTGTGCGCCACGGGTGCCTCCCAGCGCCTGCCCCCCCCGGCCTGGTCCCACTCCATGGTCACCCCGCGGCACCCGCCCCGCGAGCCGGGCCCCGCGCACCCGGCCGCCCCGGCCCGCACGGGACGCCGGCGACCGTGCTGACGGCCGGTCAGCGAGAAGCGCCCGGATCAGTCGACCGGCCAGGTGTGGACGGGCGCGTTGAGATGCATGTAGTCGATGTACTGCCGGGTCATACGCCGCAACGCCTCATGGCGGTCCGTGTGATCGGCGGCGCTGATGTGATGGAACATCTCCTTCTGCCAGACCGCCCCGTTCCGGGCGGTCACGCACCGCTGCTCGATGACCCCGAGCAGCGGCTCCCGCCACGTCGCGTCCATGCCCGACTGCTCCAGCCCGTGGTGCGCGAGCGGCAGCAGACGCCGCAGGACGAGTTCGGGGACCGGCACCTCGCCCATGCCCGGCCAGTACAGGGGCGCGTCGATGCCGAAGCGTGCGGCGGCGTGCAGATTGTCCTCGGCGGCCTGGAAGGACATCCGCGACCACACCGGCCGCTCCTGCTCGACCAGGGCGCGGGTGAGCCCGTAGTAGAAGGCGCCGTTCGCGAGGGTGTCGGCGACGGTCGGTCCCGCCGGCAGACAGCGGTTCTCCACCCGCACGTGGGGCTGGTCGTGGGCGACCGCGTAGACCGGCCGGTTCCAGCGGTAGATGGTGCCGTTGTGCAGGGTCAGCTCGCCCAGCTCGGGAATGTCGCCCTCGTCCAGGGTCTGTGCGGGGTCCTGCTCGTCGCACAGCGGGAGCAGCGCGGGGAAATAGCGCAGGTTCTCCTCGAACAGGTCGAAGACGCTGGTGATCCACCGCTCGCCGAACCACACCCGCGGACGTACCCCCTGCGCCTTGATCTCCTGCGGGCGGGTGTCGGTGGCCTGCTCGAACAGCGGGATCCGGGTCTCGTGCCACAGTTCCTTGCCGAACAGGAACGGCGAGTTGGCCGCCAGCGCCACCTGGACCCCGGCGATGGCCTGTGCCGCGTTCCAGTACCGGGCGAATTCGTCCGGGGAGACCTGGAGGTGGAACTGGGTGCTGGTGCACGCGGCTTCCGGAGTGATCGTGTCGGCGTAGGTGCGCAGCCGGTCCACGCCGTCCATCTCGATCCGCAGATCCTCGCCCCGCGCCGCGAAGACCTGGTCGTTGAGCATCCGGTAGCGGGCGTTCTCCGACAGGGCCCCCTCGCCGACGTCCTCCTGCCGCAGCGTGGGAAGGATACCGACCATGATCAGATGGGCGTCGGCCGTCGTCGCGCGCTCCTCGGCGTGGTTGAGCGCGGCGCGGATCTCGGACTCCCAGGCATCGGGTCCGCCCTCCGTCAGACGACGGGGCGGCACATTGATCTCCAGGTTGAACCGACCCAGCTCGGTGGACCAGGCCGGGTCCGCGATCGCCTCCAGCACCTCGCTGTTGCGCATCGCCGGCTCGGCCTCGCCGTCGACGAGATTCAGCTCGATCTCCAGCCCCACCCGGGGTCGCTCGGACTCGAACCGGTCCTCGCGCAGCATCTGGGCGAGGACGTCCAGGCACTGCTGCATCTTGATCCGGTAGCGGCGGCGGTCCTCGCGGGTGAAGACCAGCGCCGGGACATCGCGTCCCATCGGTCCTCCCGGCTTCTCCTAGGACGCCTCTCACCTCCAGCGTCGCACCGACGGCCGCCCTCGACCATGCGAGACGGCCACCGCCGCACACGGCACCGGTACCCCCGACCGGGCAGCACCGCGGCGACCGGGGACCCGCTGCTCCTTCGGCGCTTCCGACGGCAGCCGGACCGGCCGCGCACGCCCGGGCCGGACACCCGGCGAACGACCGCGGGAGCGCGCGCCGTTGTGACACGCGCCCGGCGACCCGGACCGGCCTGCGCGAGGGCGCCCCGTCACGCGCCGTCCGGGCGGGCGCGGAGCCTCAGGTGGTCCTCCGGATCCCGCAGCAGACCGCGGTGCGCCGGGTCGGCCAGCAGACGGCGTACCGCGGGTGCCGGCATGCGGACGACCACCGGGTCCGGCAGCGTCACCTCCCGCACGGCCGTCGACCGCCGTCCGGGCCGCACCCGGTCGCTCACCTCCGCCACCACCCGCACGTCCAGCGTGAACTGCACCAGCACCGACTCGGACTTGGGCTTGTGCAGCGGCATCGAGCCGGCCGCGTTCGCCGCCGTGGCGGCGGCACTGCCGGAGCCGTCCACGACACCGAGGAACTGGTTCAACCGGAACGCGTCGGCGTTCAGCACCCCCGCGCCGAAGAGGCCCCGCGCCGAGTTGCCGTGCTCGTTCGCCTGCTGGCCGTCCGTACCCGTCGGACGCGGCGCCTCCAGACCGCTCTGCGCGACCGTCTCGAAGGTCATCTTGTCGCCGACGCCCAGCACCCGTCCCGCCCGCAGCCGGGCGTGCAGGGAGGTGCGCAGGTCCTGGCCGGAGGCACCGGTCGCGTGCACCGGCGGGAGATCCACGCCCGCGGCGGTCAGCAGGGGCAGCGCCGCGATCAGCCACTCCGTCGAGACGGCCTCGCGCAGCACATGGAAGGCCGCCTCGCCGCCGGTCCGGAAGCGCGCGTTCCCGCCCGCCCGTTCGACCGCCTCGTCCACCACCTGCCGCACCCTCGGCGTCCCCCGGAAGCCGTTGACCTGGGCCTCCATGGGAAGCCGCAGCCCGCCGCGCCGCCACGGGCCGAGCCGGTCGGCGCCGCCCTCCTCGGCGGGTACCGCGCGCCGGCCGGCCTGCTCGGGCGGGACCGGGGCGAGCCGGGAGAGCGCGTGCAGGTCGGCGGCCAGGACACGATGGGTCAGGTGCAGGCCGTCCAGGCGCGCGAGGGCCACCCGGCGGTTGCCCGAGAAGATCTCCAAGGTCGCCTCGACCGGTAGGTGCATCCGGGCCGACGGAGCGGACGACGCCTCGGCGACGGTCTTCACGCCCAGCTGGGCCCGCCCGACGCTCGCCGAGCGGCGCGAGTCGCTCGCCGAGAGGCCGAGGCCGGCCGCCGCGCCGGTGCTCTTGAGCGGGCCGGCGCCGCCGTCGGGTTTCCCGGAACCGGCGACGACCGCCTCGACACCCCGGCTGTCGCTCTCGTCGTGTGCGGCGGCCCGCTGTGCGGCGGCGGAGGTGATGTACTCCATGTCCCGGCCGTCGGAGGCGGTCTCGGCGTAGCCGCCCCGACCGGTCCTGCGGACACTGAACACCGCCCGGTACGGCCGCGTGCGCCCGTCGAACAGCTCTACGCCCACGCCACCGTCCATCGCGCTCGACAGCAGGCCCGCCGAGCCGTCCCGGTCCAGCACCCGCAGCAGTCGCTGCACATTGTCGTTGCGGTCCGTCAGCCGGGTGCGCGGCAGCAGGTCGTCGGCGAGCGACGCGCCCAGCCTGCCGCGGATCCGCTCCAGCAGCGGAAGGAAGTCGGGCAGGTCCTCGACCATGCCGAAGCCGAGCGGCAGGGCCTGGGCCAGGGCGGGGACGGGCGCCGGCGGCAGCAGGGACCCGCTCTTCGGCGCGCCGCCGGAGGACTCCGCGCGCTCCTCCTCGGCCCTCGCCGCCGGCGCCGGCGCGGACCGCGAGGACTCCTGGGCTCCCTTCGCCGGCCCGGCCGCCTTCCCCGGTGCGGCCGCCTTCGCCGGCCCGGACGCCTCCCGCTCCTCCTCGCCCGGCACCTTCAGTCCCGCCGCCCGCAGCTGGCGCTCGGTCAGCCACACGCCGACCGCCGCCGGCACCGTACGGCCGCCCCGCGCCACGTACGGACCGCCGCCGGTCACCGCGACCTCGGCCACCATCCGCACCACCAGGTCGCAGCGGACCAGGTACAACGGGCTCTTGCGCGAGGTGTGCGCGTTGCGTTCGACGGTGCCGACGAGCGTGGACGCCGTCGTGTCGCCGCTGCCCAGGGAGCGGCCGGCCGCGACCCCCTCGGCGATGCGCCAGTCGGTGCCGTTCTCCGCTCCCGTCAGGCCGCCCTGCACCGAGGTGCTGTGACTCGTGCCCTCCTGTCCGGTGACCTGGTGCCCGCCCAGGACGAAGGTCTCGGTGCCCGCTCCCGTGCCCTGGTGCACGATCCGCGGCGCGGTCAGCGCGAACCGGGTGCCGACCGCGCCGTTCAGCCCGGCCAGCCGCCGCGCGTACCGCAGGTTCCGCACCACCCAGCCCGCCGAGACCGCTTGCCGCAGCGCCGCCGTCACCGCCTGCGGAGCGAACCGCTCCTCGATCGCGAGCCGCGGCGCCAGCCCCTCCGTCTGCAGCGCCCGGTCCTCCCGCGCCTCCTTGTTGCGGGCGGCCGCCCGCGCCAGCAGCTCGAACGCCAGGTCCCGCACCGGCTGCCCGTCGCCGACCGTCTCCACCAGCGTCCACTCCCGCACGCCCCGGCCGCCCATCTGCCGTGGGGTCAGCCCTGCCAGGTCGCCGATCCCCGATGCCGCGAACTCGGTGCGTAGGTCGCGGTGCCGAGCGGTGCGCGCTGCGGTCCCGGCGTCCAGCCGCCGCTTGGCGTCGTCGTCCAAGGTGAAGGCGGTGGGGGTGAGCAGCCGTACGTCCTGCGCGTCGAGGGGCAGTGTCGCCAGCTCCTCGGCGGTGGGTACGTCCCGGCCCGGCGCACCCGGGGTGAGGGAGCGGGCCGCCTTGCGCTGCCGGGTCGTCATGGTGACACCGACGTTCAGGCGCAGCGCCCCGCCGAACACGCTCGCGTCCTCGGAGCCGTTGGTGAGGACGTCGGTGCGCAGCGTCGGCCCCGCCTGGCCGCGCCGGGTCGTCGTACGGCCCTTCTCGGCGCGCGCCGACAGGGTCAGGGCGCCGGGGATCAGCCGGAACTGACCGAGTGCCGTCCCGCCGACGCTGCGCGAACTGGCGCGCCCGCTCTGCAGGTTGCTGGTCACCCCCGAGTGGCTGCGCACCAGCCAGTCCTTGGTGTCGCCGAGATGGCCGGTCTCCCGGAGCGAGCCGGTCACCTTCAGCTGCACGTCGTGCGTGTGGAAACGGGACTTGCGGCGCAACCGGACCCGGATGCCCGTCGACAGCAACTGGTCCTTGTGGACGCGCAGGTTGGTCTCCGACAGGACGGTGACCAGCTCACGGTAGTTGCGCCGCTGGACCTCGGCCTCCTCCGGGC
Organism: Streptomyces sp. NPDC000345; assembly: GCF_042898825.1. Lineage (NCBI taxonomy): Bacteria > Bacillati > Actinomycetota > Actinomycetes > Kitasatosporales > Streptomycetaceae > Streptomyces > Streptomyces sp. NPDC000345. Next base: position 372,465 of record NZ_JBIAZE010000007.1, on the reverse strand, counting down.
TCGGCTCGCGCGGCTGCGCCTCCTCCCCGAAGGCGGGCAGAAAGCCGCCGAGCCGGGGATCGGTGGCGAACAGGTTCCGCACGGCCCGCATCATCGGGGCGGTGTCCAGGCGGCTGATCGCCACGCTGGAGCCCATCGCGCCGAAGGGCAGATGCCGAACGACATGTCCGGGGGCCGCGCTTGCGGCCGCCTGCCGCCCGGCGGCCCCTTGCCCGGCAGCGTCTCGCCCGGCAGCGTCTCGCTCGGCGGCCTCGGCGGCCTCGGCGGCCTCGGCGGCCTCGGCGGCCTCGGCGGCCTCGGCGGCCTCCGTGGACCTGATGCCGCCCTTTCCCTTGCCCTTCCCCCGACTCTCGCCCTCGGTGTCCCCCGGGGGCCGTTGCGGACGTCTGACGAACTCCTCGGCCGTCACGCCCTCCGGCAGCGGCAGCCCCAGCTCCTGGGCCTCGTCGGCACGGAGGCTGATCCAGACCCGCATCGTGTGGTGCGCCGTACGGCCGCCGCCCCGCGCCCGGGTGAGCGGCGTCGAGGGCCCGCTGCCCTCGACGGTGAAGAGCACGGTCCCCAGGTAGAGCACCTTGTCGCCGCGCACCTCCGCGCCCTGCCGGCTGGCCACGGTCTGCTCGGCCACGCTGAACCGGGTCTGCCGCGCCCCGGCCACCGGCATGACCGTGCCGCGCACGGCGGCCGCGTTGCCCAGGACACCGAACCCCGCCGCGGGGCCGATGCCGAAGGCGCCGCCGCGGCCCTTCCCCGCCGTGTCCGTGACCGCGTGCTGGGTCTGCTGGTGCGTACGCAGCTGCGTCCTGCCGGTGCTCCAGCCGGGGGCCAGCCCGGTGATCGTGGCGTGCATCCGGTAGGTGCCGGTGGTGGTGCCGTCCCGGCTGGTCAGGTCCTCGCCCACCACCCCGTCCCGCAGCAGCCGCGGCAGGTCCTCCAGCACGGTCGCGGTGGCGGTGGCCTCGTACAGACGCGCCCGGCCGGGGGCGCCGGGCCAGGTCAGCGACGGGTGCAGGGCCGAGGCGACCGCGTCGAACAGTCCGCCCCCGCCCTGGTGCGGGGCGGCGGTGTCCGAGACCGCGAGCGGGGCCATGGAGTCGGCCAGCGACACCGCCCGGGCGGTCTCGGGGGACACCGGAGCCGGCCGGGGCGCCGGCCCGGCGGCGGCCGGCACCAGATGCTCCACCGGCACCCGCATGGTGAGGGTGCCGGCCCCACTGGACTCCCGAGCGGCACGCTCGCCGTCCTTCATGATCCGCACGCCGTAGCGGACCCGGCGCGGGACCTCGACGGACCCCTTGTCGCTGCGCAGCACGCGCGGCTCCGCCATGTTCCGCTGGGTGCGGGAGTCCCGGGACGACTGGAAGGGCTGGGCGTTGACGGTCGCCGCCCCGCCGAGCCAGACGCCGGGCGCCACGGGCGCCAGCCCGAACGCGGTGAACGCGGCGCCCTTCGACGCGGACGAGCCCGTGCCGTGGGCGACCGTGGCGGCGGTGTGGTGCTGCACGTCCACCTTGGTGGCGGCGCCCTCGGCGTCGGGACCCTCGGGAGAGAAGAGGCCGGGACGGTCGTCGTCGGCGGGGGAGACCCGTACCGTGACGTCGTAGCGGTCCGTGCCCCGTACACCGGTGACGGCGAAGGCCCGCCCGCTCCCGTAGAAGGACTCGGGCCGCCCCGCGAGCTCGGCGGCGATCCCGGCGACCACGCCGTCGCGGTGCCCGACCACGCCCGCCAGTGTCGCGGTGACGAACTCGTGGCCGGTGAGCCCGTATGCCGTGGACAGTCCCGGCGCCTCCATGTCCCGCAGATACGGCGGGAGTTGCAGGGCGTCCTCCTCGACCACGGTCGGCAGCTGTGCCCCGGGGGACCGCCTGCGGGCGGTGGACGGCCCCGCCGCGCTCATGGCCGCGACGGTGGCGGCGTTGCCCGCGGTCTGCTGAAGCCCCAGCAGGGGGTTCGGGCGACCGCTCGGACCGGCCGCGCGGGGTGCCGGGACCGTCCGTGGGGACTGCTCGCGGGGACTGCCGTGGCGGTCGTAGCCCGCCTGCCGCTGATCTCGCACGCGCGTCAGCGTAAGGACGCCGGGAGGCGGGCCACGGGCCTCGCGCCCAGTGTTCAACTTCCGTACACGGAAGGATCGTTCCTGTCCCCGCGGCGACACCCGGGCGCACGGCTCCCGACGGCCCGACGCCCGGCCGCCGCCCCACCACGCGCCTCTGGCCCTCCGGCCGCCCGGCTGCCCGACCGGCCCGTCGGAGTGCGACAGCGCGGGGGCCGACGCCCGCCGAGTCGGTGCGAAACAACGCGCGGGCCGACGCCCCGCCGAGCCGGCACGGGACACCGCGAGCGCCGCCGGCCACCGCCGGGTCCTCGTGGGACCCGGCGCACGCCGCCTCGCGGTCAGGGCTGTGGCTGGTGCTGTCCGGGGGAGTCCTGCGGGCGGGGCGCGGGAGGCCGCCCGCCGGGTTGCCCAGCGGCCGTCTCCTCGGTGGTCCGTGCCGCCAGCCGTTCCTGCAGGCGCACATGCCGGAACTCGTAGAGCGCCCCGGAGTGCCTCAGCACGCCCCGCCGGTGCGCGTCCTCCAGGAACCGCATCAGCCGCCAGGGCGCCCGCCCGGTGACCGCCAGCCAGATCCGCGCCGTGCCCAGCCGGCCCCAGGCGCTGAGCGCGAGCGCGCTGGTGCCCACCGGCACCCACACCTCCGTGTGCATGGTGCCCAGGGTGGTGCCCCGGCCGGTGGCCGAGATGAACGCCAGACAGCCGCCGCCCGCCACGAGCGCCGCGACGGCACTGCGCGCGAGGGTGGCGGCGCGGTCGGTGCGCAGGGTGCTCGGCGGGTCGGCGGCACGGATGGTGTCGGCAGGGGTGTTGAGGGCGAGGAAGACACCGGAGGCGCAGCCGCCGATCGCGCCGACGAGGACGCCGAAGGCCACGAACGGCTCCACGGCGTCCCGGACGATCGCGCCGGTGCCGCGGTGCCGCGGTGCACGAGCCAGAGCTCGACGTCGCGCGGCAGGGCGACCACCAGGTTGTGGGCGTCGACGGCCCGGCCCCGCCAGCTCTGCGGTGTGCCCTGCCACACGAGCACCCAACGGTCCCCCCGCGCCTGGATCCGCACCGTCCCCTCGTACGTTCCGCGCCGCTCGTCCCACGAGATCCGGGCACCCTCGTGGACGGCGAACGGACGGGCGAGCGCGGTCCGGCTCACCAGCTCGACGCGCCGGGGCCGTGCCGACTCGACCGACCGCCGTCCGTCGGTCATGCCGAGGCGCCAGCCGTCGACCTCCGCGCCGGCCGTGACCCGCGCCCCGGCCGGATGGTGGATCTCGTACGCGGCGAAGGCGCCCGTGACACCGCCGACGACGGCCCCGGCGCAGACGCCGATCAGGGTGCAGGCCAGCAGACCCCGCCCCAGCCCACGGGCGAAGCCGCGCAGGACGGCGGCCGGACCCGCGTACGGTTCCACGCCCCGGGCCCCGCGCCGCGGTTGACCGGCGAGCGTCAGCAGCAGCCCGGCCAGGCAGCAGGTCACCGCCGGGACGGCCGCCCGGAAATAGCCGTAGCTCGCGAGACCGGCGAAGAGGATCACACCGCCCAGTGCGCGCACGGCCCGCGGGCCGCTCGGGCTGCCCGTCCACGGCAGGCTCAGCGGCAGGGGCCGGCGGGGCAGCCCGCCGACGGCGAACATCAGGGACAGGACCAGCCCGAAGACGCACCCGTTCAGGAACCAGGCGGGCCTCGGCGTGATCACGGCCCCGAGCCGCGCGCCGACGAGGGGCGGGACGCACCAGCCCGTCACGAGGGCGAGGAGTGCCGCCGCGACCGTCATCGTCAGCGCCGTGCGCGTCAGCTGCCGTGGCCCGGGCGGTGCCGCGGGCTCGGCGGGCAGCATCCGGGCCAGTCCGAAGCACAGGCCGGCCAGCAGTCCCGCGAGGTTGAGCACCGCCGACAGGACGCTGTCCCAGTTGCCGACGACGCCACCGCCGTACAGGGCCAGCGGCACGAGCACCGCGGCGGTGGCGAGCAGGGCCGAGCCGGCGGGACCGAGCACGCGCAGCCACGGCGGCATCGCGGACGGCAGCTCCCACCAGCCGAGCTGCCACATGGCCCGGGCGCCCGAAGGGAGCCGGGCCAGGCACCGCAGCCACCGGTGCGCGGCGTCCGGGCGCCAGATCCCGTCCTCGTCGGCGAAGGCGGCCGGGACGAAGGAGTCCAGCAGGTGTCCCTCGACGGCCGACGCCGAGGGGAAGCGGGCGGGCTCCGTGAGCTCGGACGGGTCGCGGGAGGTGTCCCCGTACACCGTGCGCGCCAGCGCCACCATCAGCGGTGACCTCAGTACGGCGGTCAGCGGGGCGGTCGGCGCGTCGAGGACGGCCGTCCAGACGGTCACCGGACGGCCGTTCGGACGTGTCCCCCCGATCGGGCGCGCGGTGCTCTCCAGATACTCCCTGGCGGTCTCCGGGTCCAGCGGACGCAGCCTGATCACCTCGGCGGCCGTCAGGACGTCTCCTCCGGCCTCGCCCAGTGCACGGCCCCAGTCCTCGTCGCGGCAGGTCAGCACGACGGGCAGCCGCTCGTCGAGTTCCGCGTTGAGCCGGCTCAGCGCCCGAGCGTGCGACGCCCGGGGGATCTCGTCGAAGCCGTCCAGCACCGGCAGGACGAGCCCCTCGTCCAGCAGTTCGCGAGCCAGCGTGCGGCCGCCTCGCACGGCGGCCAGCGGCCGGTACTCGGCGGCCAGCCGTTCGGCCAGCCAGGCGCGCAGGCCGACGGCGCCGGGTTCCCAGCTCGCCAGGGGGAGGAGGACGGGGACCGGGTCCGCGGGCTGCCGGGTGCCGAGCAGGTCCAGGACGAACCGGAGGGCGAGAACGGTCTTGCCCGCGCCGGGTTCGCCGAGCACGACCAGCCGGCGGGACGGGATGTCACGGAAGGTGCCGGCGATGCGGTCGAGCCGCTGGTCCCCGTCGCGCGGAGCGGGCAGCGGCCGCCCGGGCCGGACGTTGTGCTCGTGGTCGGCGAGCGGCGGACCCACCCGCGTCCAGCGGACGTCGAGCGGCGCCGGGTCCTGCAGCCGGCGCCTGCGGGCCTCCGGCGCCCACTGGGCCAGCACGGCCCGGGAGAGTTCGTCGGTCGCCCGTCGCCGTCGCTCGGGCCCGGCGGCCGGGTCCGCCGCCGGCTCCCGCAGCAGGTCGGCCGCGAGCGCACAGACCGAGACGAACGCCGAGACCGCCGAGATCCACATCGATGTCGCGTCCGCGTCCCCGCCCCCGGCCGCCAGGACCACGGTCAGCGCGGTCAGCGCCAGGGCGACGGCGCCCAGGCCGACGCACCGCTGCACCCGAGCCTCTCGTAGTGCTGCCCACATGCCGGAACCCCCGTGCCCGTGATCGGTTCGCCTTCCCTGTCGCGAACGACGCGACGGGGGGAGACGTACCGGCGCCGGGGAGGCGCACGGGAGCATGCCGGGGGCACGTGCTCGATCCACGGGGAATGCGGGGGCCGGGTCCCTTGTTGCAGCCCGCGACTGACATGTTCGGGTCAGTCGAAAGCGAAGGGAGGACGCCATGGCACGCACCACCACGCGCCCTGTCGTCAGGCTGAAGTCGACGGCCGGTACCGGTGTCACCTACGTGACCCGCAAGAGCCGTCTCAACGACCCCGACCGCCTCGTCCTGCGCAAGTACGACCCGGTGGCCGGCCGCCACGTCGCGTTCCGCGAGGAGCGCTGAACATCCCCGCCGCCGGCGGGCCCGTACGAAGGAGGACATCGCCGTGAAGGTCCGCAGATCCCTGCGCTCGCTGAAGGCCGAGCCGGGATCACAGGTGGTCCGCCGACGGGGCGTGACCTTCGTGATCAACAAGAGGAACCCCCGCTTCAAGGCCCGCCAGGGCTGAGAGACATCCGGTGACAGGCCCCCGGCCGGCCCGGCTCCCGGACACCCCGGGAGCCGGGCCGCCGTGTTCGGCGCGTCGCGGCCGTACCGCTCACGCCCCGTACCCTTTCCCCGTGCCGCCCACCCCCCTCCGCCGTGCCGCCGTCCTCGTGCTCGAAGGCGCCAAGCCGCTCGACGTCGGCATCCCCGCGCAGGTGTTCACGACCCGCGCGAGCATGCCGTACGAGGTACGCGTGTGCGGGGCCGCGCCCGGGCTGGTGACCGGCGGCGACGGGTTGTCGTACCACGTGGCGCACGGCCTGGAGGCGCTCGCCTGGGCCGAGATCGTCTTCATCCCCGGCTACCGTTCCCCCGACCGTGAGGACCCGCCGCGGGCGGTCGTCGACGCGCTGCTCGCCGCCCACGCCCGGGGCGCCCGGCTGGCCGCCATCTCCACGGGGGCCTTCGCGCTCGCCGCCACGGGCCTGCTCGACGGCAGACGCGCCACCACGCACTGGCACTACGCGCGGGCGCTGGCGGCGAAGCACCCGCTCGTGCGGGTCGACGAGAACGTCCTGTTCGTCGACGAGGGCAGCGTGCTCACCTCGGCGGGCGCCGCCTCGGGCATCGACCTGTGCCTGCACATCCTGCGCGGCGACCTCGGCGTGGCCGCCTCCAACCACGCGGCCCGGCGCCTGGTCGCGGCGCCCTACCGCAGCGGCGGCCAGGCGCAGTACGTGCCGCGCAGCGTGCCGGAGCCGCTGGGCGAACGGTTCGCCGCCACCCGCGAGTGGGCCCTGCACCGGCTCGACGAACCCCTCACCCTCGAGACGCTCGCCCGGCACGCGGCGGTCTCGCCCCGCACCTTCTCGCGCCGCTTCGTCGAGGACACGGGATACACGCCCATGCAGTGGGTGATGCGCGCCCGCATCGACCGGGCCCGCGAACTGCTCGAACGCTCCGAGCGCGGCGTGGAACAGATCGCGAACGACGTCGGCCTCGGCACCGGAGCGAACCTGCGGCTGCACTTCCAGCAGATCCTCGGCACCACCCCGAGCGAATACCGCCGCACCTTCACCCGCGGCGCGTAGCCGCTTGCCGGCCCTGGCTGGCGAGATCCTTGCGAACCATGGCGCTCGCGCCCCGGTCACGGGCGCCCGCCGCACGCGAGGCTGGTGGCGAACCGAAGGGACACCACTCATGACTCGCATCGCCGTCAACGGATTCGGCCGCATCGGACGCAACGTGCTGCGCGCGCTCCTCGAACGCGACAGCGACCTGGAGATCGTCGCCGTCAACGACCTCACGGAGCCCACCGCCCTCGCGCGGCTGCTCGCCTTCGACTCGACGGCCGGCCGGCTTGGCCGCCCGGTCACCGTCGACGACGGCGCCCTCGTCGTCGACGGCCGTCGCATCAAGGTGCTCGCCGAGCGCGAACCGGCCAACCTGCCGTGGGCCGCGCTCGACGTCGACATCGTGCTGGAGGCGACCGGCCGCTTCACCTCCGCCAAGGCCGCCCGCGCCCACCTCGACGCGGGCGCGAGGAAGGTGCTCGTCAGCGCGCCCTCGGACGGCGCCGACGTCACGCTCGCCTACGGGGTCAACACCGACGCCTACGACGCGGACCTGCACACGATCGTCTCGAACGCCTCCTGCACGACCAACGCGCTCGCCCCGCTGGCCGCGGTCCTCGACGACCTCGCCGGCATCGAGCACGGCTTCATGACGACGGTGCACGCCTACACGCAGGAGCAGAACCTCCAGGACGGCCCGCACCGCGACCCCCGCCGCGCCCGTGCCGCCGGGGTCAACATCGTGCCGACCACGACGGGCGCCGCCAAGGCGATCGGCCTCGTGCTGCCGAACCTGGACGGCAAGCTGTCCGGCGACTCGATCCGCGTGCCCGTCCCGGTCGGTTCGATCGTCGAGCTGAACACGACCGTCGCCCGCGACGTGACACGCGACGAGGTGCTCGCCGCGTACCGTGCCGCCGCCGAGGGCCCGCTCGCCGGCATCCTCGAATACTCGGAGGACGCCCTGGTCTCGTCCGACATCACGGGCAACCCGGCCTCGTCGATCTTCGACTCGGCCCTCACCCGCGTCGACGGCCGCCACATCAAGGTGGTCGCCTGGTACGACAACGAGTGGGGCTTCTCCAACCGCGTGATCGACACCCTCGAACTCCTCGCCGCCCGCTGACCGCACGGGCACACGGACCTACGGGCCGGTGAAGGTGGCTCGCCCGCGACGTGATCCGCCGCCGCGGGCCGTATGTCTCGCACACGGTGCGGCGCCGTCCGCCGGCGGGACGCGGCGCAGGAGCGGCTCACGGGAGTCCGATGCCGTGGCCGTACGAGAAGAGAGGGTCCTGCGTGTCGTTGGGCACGTCCGGCCGGGACGCCTCCACCGCTGCCATGGAACGCGGCAGTTCGAACGGGAGGCGGCCCTCGGCACGGGCCCGGCCGAAGGCCACGTCCAGGAGTGCCGCGTCCGAGGCGCCGTAGTCGGCGACCAGGGCGGCCGCACGCTCCGCGATCTCCGGGAGGACGGCGGGCCGTTCGAGGTTGACGCACACCAGCGTGGGCACCGTGTCGAGGAGCCGCAGGATCTCCTTCAGCTCCTCGTCGGGAACGCCAGGGAACCCGCGTGGAAGAACGACTCGAAGGCGCCGGGGCGTGGCTCGTAGGGGGTGCGCAGGCGCAGGACGGCCACGTCCGCGTCGGCCGGGTCGGTGACGATGTTGCCGTAGGCCGCGGCCGCCTCCTGGTTCATCCCCTGGACGTACAGCTCGGGACGGCCCCGCAGGGGCAGCAGGCCGCGGTTCTCCAGCACGGTGAGCGAGCGCCGCTGGGCCGCCTCGCCCAGGGCGGTGAACTCACGGGCGCCGACGGTCTCCTCGGCGCGGTCCGGGTCGACGTACGGGTTCTCGAAGAGCCCCAGCACGAACTTCTCGCGCAGCAGCCGCCGTACGGAGGCGTCGATCCGCTCCTCCGCGACGCGGCCGGTGCGCACCAGCTCGACGATCACCTCGGGGCACTGCTCCCCGCCGAACTGGTCGGTGCCCGCGTCCAGCGCCTTCGCCGCGCGTTCGGCGACGCTCAGGTGCTCGACGCCCCAGGCGCGGGCCTCGGCCGGTTGGCCCATGATCTCCGCGTCGCTGAGCAGGCCCCAGTCGGTGCAGACGATGCCGTCGAAGCCGAGGCGTTCGCGCAGCAGGCCGGTCAGGACATCCTTGTTGAAGCCGAAACCGACCTCCTCCCAGTCGGTGCCGACGGGCTGGCCGTAGTACGGCATCACCTGCGAGCACCCGGCCTCCACGGCCGCCCGGAACGGGGCCAGGTGGTACTCGCGCATGCCGCCCGGGTACACCTGCTCCTTGCGTGCGGGAAGTGCGGGTCCTCGCCGTCCTTCTGGGGCCCGCCGCCGGGGAAGTGCTTGACCATCGCGGCGACCGACCGCGGGCCGAGGCGCGGGCCTTGCAGCCCCCGCACGTACGCGGCCGCCAGCTCGCCGCTGACCTGCGCGCTGGAGCCGAACGTGCCCGACTGGCGGGACCAGCGGGGCTCGGTGGCCAGGTCGATCTGCGGGTGCGGGGCGACCCGGAAGCCGACCGCCAGGTACTCGCGGCGGACCGTGTCGGCGAACCTCTCCACCAGCGCCGGATCACCGATCGCGGCCAGGCCCAGCGGTTCGGGCCAGGCCCCTCGGAGAGGTTCTTCCGGGAGGAGTTCTCCACGTCACCGAGTGCTACGTGAGCCTGCTCCGGCTCACCGAGTACAACGCCGCCCGCCTCGGCCGCACCCGTATGTCCAACGTGCTCGCCGCGGAGGCGGGCGACCCGGGACACCCCGCCCACCCCTACTTCGTCCGGCGCTACGCCGAACTCGTCTCGGTCATGTCGGCCTCGCTGCAACGAGGCGTGGAGAGCGGCGAGTTGAGGCCGGGAACGGATGTCGTCGGGGTGGCCGAGGAGACGGCCGCCGTGATGGACGGCCTGCAGCTCCAGTGGGTCCTCGACCCCAAGGGCTTCGACATGCCGGCCCGCTTCCACGCCTACGCCGACCGGCTCCTGCGCGGCATGACGACGCGGGCGACGGGCCTCCCGGAGGAACCCGCACCCCGCGCCCCCTCGCCCTCCTAGCCGATCGGCACGGCCCGCCCCGTGACCCGGACGCGCGGGTCCCGCGGGCCCACCTCGATCAGCAGGTCGCTGGGGCGGCCCATGTCCTCCCCCTGGCGGATCGTGATCCTGGCCGGGCCGGTGACGAGGCCCACCGTGCGGAGGTAACCGCCGAACGCCGCGGCGGCCGCCCCCGTCGCCGGATCCTCCACGACGCCGCCGACGGGGAAGGGGTCGCGGGCGTGGAAGTGCTCCGGCGACTCACGCCACACGAGGTGGACGGTCGTCCAGCCGTACCGCCGCATCACCTCGGCGAGTCCGTCGAAGTCGTAGTCCAGGTCCGCCAGCCGCGCCCGTGAGGCGGCGGCCAGGACCAGGTGGTCGTTGCCGCCGAACGCCACATGCGGAGGCAGCGCCGGGTCCAGGTCGCCGGGGGCCCAGCCCAGGGCCTTCAGCGCCGCGTCCAGCTCGGTGCTCGAGGCGGGGCGCGATCGCGTCGCGACGCTGGTGAGCGCGGCCAGTACCGCGCCCTCGCCGTCCACCCTGGTGGCCACGGGAATCTCGCCCGCGGCGGTGTCCAGGACGATCTCCCCGGGGCCCAGCCGCTCGGCGAGGGCGACCGCCAGCGCGACGGTCGCGTGCCCGCAGAAGGCCACCTCGGCGAGCGGGCTGAAGTAGCGCACCCGGAAACGGCGCGCCACCTCGTCCCGGCCGGTCACGAAGGCCGTCTCGGAGTAGCCGACCTCGGCGGCGACGGCGAGCATCGCCGCCTCGTCCAGCCCGGCGGCGTCGAGTACGACCCCGGCGGGGTTGCCTCCCGCCGGGTCGTCGGTGAAGGCCGTGTAGCGCAGGGTGTCGGCGTGCGGCTCGGGGTGGCTCACGGGGTTCGTCCCGCTCACGTCGGTGGTCATGGCTCCACGCTGCCATCCCGGGTCCATCGAGTCCAACGATGAAGCCCGATCCCGTCGATCGGGATGTCGCATAGCATGGCGTTCGTGGACACCCGCCTGCTGCACACCTTCGCCGCACTCGCCCGCACGGGCAGCTTCACCGCCGCCGCCGCCGAGCTTCACCTGGCCCAGTCCACGGTCACCGTGCACATCCGCACCCTGGAGCGGGAGCTCGGCACCCGGCTCTTCGACCGCCTGCCCACGGGCGCGCTGCTCACCGAATCCGGCCGACGGCTGCTGGACGGCGCCGAGGAGGTGCTCGACGCCGTGGCCCGGCTGAAGGCCGCCGGTTCCGGCGACGGCGCGGTGGGAGGGCGGGTGGTCGTGGGCACTCCTGAGTCGCTGTGCTCCAGCCGGCTGCCGGACCTGATCGCCGCCCTGCGCACCAGCCACCCCGAGGTGGACGTCCGGCTGGACGCGGCCGGCACCGCGGAGTGCGTCGAGGGGGTGCGGTCCGGACGCCTGGACCTGGCGCTGCTGCTGGAGGAGGAGGCGGACTTCCCCGATCTGACGACCGAGCAGGTCGCCCGCGAGCCCCTCGCCCTCCTCTGCGCTCCCGGCCATCCGCTCGCCGCGCGGGCCCGTGCGGCGACCTGGGCGGAACTCGCGGCGGAGCCCTTCTTCCTCCTGGAGCAGGGCTGTTCCTACAGCGACGAGCTGGAGCGGCGGCTGCTCGCCGTGCCCGGTGCACGGCCGCGGCTGACCCGGTTCGGCAGCGTGGACGCGGCACGCTCCTGCGTCGCCGCCGGCCTGGGCCTGACCCTGCTGCCGCTCACGACCGCGCGGGAGCACCTGCGCCAGGGACGGCTGGCGCGGGTCCGCGGCCCGCGGTTCGCGGACGTACCCGTGCGGCTGGCCCGCCACCGCAGACGGTGGACGGCACCGGCCGCACAGGTGTTCACCCAGGAGCTGGTACTCCACTTCTCCGGGCGCGACGTCGTGGAGTGAGATACGCCTCCACCTCGCTGAACCGCCCCGCAGACCGGCCGGTGTTGGCGCCGACGGCCAGCGGCGGGTGACGCAGGACGGTGCCGCCGGGCGGGGAGACGGCGACCGTGTTGCCGGTGGCCGGGGCGAAGCGGTAGCCGGTGGGGCCCACCACGGTCGCGCGGGCGGAGCCGTCGGCGCCGCCCAGCACGGGCGACGTCCGCCGCACCCGTCCGACCGCACACGGCCCGGACGGTGCCGTCGCCGAGGGCGTCACCCACGACCAGCGCCTCTTCCGCGACGCCTGCGCGGCCGAACTCGCCGGCCGTACCGGGCGCGTCACCACCGGCGCGGACGCACGCGCCGCTCTGCCCGGCGCCCTCGCCGCTGCCCGCTCCGTCACGACGGGAAGCCCGGTCCGCGTGGACGAACCGGCTGCTTCCTGACGGTGCGGGCGACGGCCACACCCGGACCGGCGCCCGCCGGGCGACCGGTCCCCGGCGATGGCCGGAACGCCTGCCCGGTTCGGCCTGTCCGGTTCGGCGCCTGCCTGGCTCCGCTCGCTCGGCCCGGCCTGCCTGGCTCGGCCTGCCCGGTTCAGCCTGTCCGGCACGGCCTGTCCGGCTCCGCTCCCTAGGCTTGGCCTGCCTGGCTCGGCCGCCTGGCTGGGCCTGCCTGGCTCCGCCGGCCCGGCTCAGCCCCCCCGGCTCGGCCCGGCCGAGCGGGGTCAGGGGTGTGCCGGGCCGGGCCAGACGGCCGACGCGTCGTCACGGGCGGGGTCGGGAAGGCGGATCGGGCGGACGGGGAGGGTGCGGGTGTCGTCGTCGGTGACCGCGGTCCACGGGGCGGGGTGCCCCGAGTAGCACAGGGTGGTCAGGACGAAGACGCCGTCGGCGTAGACCTCGACGTACTCGCCGACGGTGAGGATGCGCAGCGTCGCCGCGGGACCGGCGAGCACCGTCTCGCCGAGGCGGGCGCCGTCCGGCCCGGTGACCCACAGGTCCTTGCCGTCGCAGCCGACCACGAGGGCGGGCTGCTCGCCCCGCTCGTCGAGGGTGCGCAGGGTGATCTCGACGGGGCCGGTCATGGCGAGGTCGCCGACCGCGTGCAGGCCGGGCCGCAGGGTTTCCTCGCCGAGCCACGCGTTCAGGCCCGGCCACCACTCCAGGCGCGGTGCCCCGTCCTCGGGTGTGACCAGGAGCTTCGGCTGGGCGAGCATGCCGCGGCAGCGCTCCCCGGCGTCGGTGAGACCGACCCGCCGGGGCGTGGTGTGCAGCACGACCCGGGAGCCGTCGGGCGCGGCGACGACACGGGGGGCGTAACTGCCGGGGGGCCCGAGGGGGCCGCGCCGCGTCCACGGTCCCCGCAGGCTCGGGGCGGTCCATGACTCGAAGCCGCGGGTCGCTCCGATGGAGCCGAGCAGAAGCCAGCTGCCGTCGTCGAGGCGCTCCAGGACCGGGCACTCCAGCTCGTCGACGTCGCCCGGCGAGACGAGCGGCGGCTGGACCGTCCACTGCTCCAGGTCGTCGGAGGTGGCCCAGGCGACGCAGCCGCCGACCTCGACCGGCAGCGAGGCGTCGGCGGCGCAGACGACCATCACCCAGCCGTCCGTCTCGTCGTCGCGGACCACGAAGGGGTCGCGCCAGGCCATCCGCTCACCGGTGCGGTACCAGCGCGGGTCCGCCTCCACGACCGGTGCGGTGCCGTGGCGCCGCCAGCCGGTGCCGTCGGTGCGGTCGGAGTACGCCAGCCCGACCGACTGCAGGGGCCAGCCGTCCGCCGTCAGCGCGCCCACGCCCGTGTAGAACATCGCCATTCCCTCGCCGTGCCGGACGGGGTGCATGGTCCACACGGCCTGCTGGTCGAAGCGGCCGGGCAGACCGACGCCGAACGCGCTGCCCTGCGGCCGCCAGCCGACCAGGTCGGTGGAGGTGGCCCGGCCGTAGGAGGTCTCCATCCGCAGATGGTCGAACCCGGCCGTCCAGGGCCCCTGCAGATGCAGCACGGTGTAGGTGCCGTCCTCGTTCCGCAGCAGGGCGAAGTCGTTCACGCAGAGGCCGGGCGGGGCGTATCGCATGCACAGTTCCTGTCGGCTCACAGCGCCCAAACGCGTGCGCTGACCATCGATCAAAACGGACTCACTTTGGAATCGGCCCAAGTAAATATGAACGCAAACGCTTGCGCAACAAGGTGGACGGGTTTACGGTCACGTCACTCACAGATCACACCGACGTGAAAACTACGGGAGGAACCACCCCGTGACGGCCAGCATCAACGACGTCGCCCGCGCCGCCGGCGTCTCCGCCTCCACCGTGTCCCGCGCCCTGCGCGGCCGGCCGGGGGTCTCCGACGAGGTGCGGGACCAGATCAACGCCGTCGCCGCCCAGCTCGGCTACACCGCCTCCCGCTCCGCCTCCAGCCTGGCCAGCGGCCGGACCTACACCATCGGGGTCCTGGTCCCCTACGTGGGCCGCTGGTTCTTCGGCACCGTGCTGGACGCGGCCGAGAAGGTGTTCAGCGCCGCCGGGTACGACGTGCTGCTGTACAACCTCGGCTCGCCGGAGACACGCAAGCGCTTCTTCACCAAACTGCCGGTCCGCAAGCGGGTGGACGCGGTGCTGTCGCTGATCATCCCCGAGGAGGGGGAGGCGGCCGCGCTGCGCTCACTGGGCGTGCCGCTCGCCACCACGGTCGGCGGCACCCGCCCCGGCTTCACCGTCGTCGGCATCGACGACCGGGCCGGCACCGAGAGCGCCGTACGGCATCTGGTGAACCTCGGTCACCGCCGCATCGGAATGATCAGCGGGGCCAGCGGGCCGCTGCACTGGACCACCCCCATCGAGCGCCGCAACGCCTACCTGGACGTGCTGTCCGATGCCGGGATCACCCACGATCCGGCACTGGAGGCCGACGGCGACTACACCGTCGAGGGCGGTGAGCGGGCCATGACCGAACTCCTGGCCGCCTCCCGCCCGCCGACCGCCGTGTTCGCCCAGTCCGACGAGATGGCGATGGGCGCCCTGCGGGCGCTGCGCCGCCACCGGCTCAAGGTCCCGGACGACGTGTCCGTCGTCGGCTTCGACGACCACGAACTCTCCGACGTGGTCGGCCTGACCACCGTCGCCCAGCCGGTGGCCGAACAGGGCGCCGAGGCCGCCCGGCTGCTGCTGCACCAGCTCGACGAACCCGCCGCCGAGCCGGCGGGGCACGTCCAGATGCCCATCCGCCTCGTCCTGCGTGAGACCACGGCCCCGCCCCGTCCGCGCGGACCGCAATAGCCCCCCTGAGCCCCACACCCCCACGCGTCGCAAGCACATCCGTACCACCACCCTCGCCACAGCACGGAGGCACGCCATCATGAGCTCGACCAGCAGAAGGTACCGCCGCACAGCCTGTACGGGACTGGCTCTCGTCCTGCCCCTGGCGGCACTGGCCGCCTGCGGCGGGGGCGGCGGCACCGACGCCGCCGCGGAGGCCGGCAGCGGAAAGGGCACCATCAGCGTGTGGGCCCACCAGGGCCAGAAGAGTGAGGACGCCGCCGTGCAGGCCGCGGTGAAGTCCTTCAACTCCTCGCAGAGCGACATCAAGGTCGAGCTGAAGCTGATCCCGGGCAACGACTACACCAAGACCGTCACCGCCACGAGCGCCTCCGAGCTGCCGGACGTGCTGGAGTTCGACGGCCCGACCATGGCGAACTTCGTCTACAACAAGAAGCTCGCCGCCCTCGACGGCTACGTCTCCGCCAAGACGATGTCCAACGCCACCGACGCCGCCAAGTCCCAGGGCGAGATCGGCGGCAAGCACTACGGGCTGGGCATGTACGACTCGGGCCTCGGGATATACGGCAACAACAAGCTGCTGGACGCGGCCGGGATCGACTACCCGACGAGCGTGGACGACGCCTGGACGGCGGAGGAGTTCACCGCCGCGCTCAAGGCGCTCAAGGCCGAGGACGCCGACGGCAAGACCCTCGACATCCAGGAGAACAACGGTCTCGCCACCGAGTGGGGGACGTACGGCTTCGCCCCGGTCGTCTGGTCGGCGGGCGGCTCCCTCCTCAAGGACGGCAAGGCGGAGGGCGCCCTCGACACCCCGGCGGCGGTCTCGGCGCTGAAGACCTTCCAGTCCTGGAAGACCTACGTCGACCCCAACACCGACGGCAACGCCTTCGCCGACGGCCGCGTCGCCCTGAGCTGGGTCGGCCACTGGATGTACCCCACCTTCAGCAAGGCCCTCGGTGACGACCTCGTCGTCCTGCCGCTGCCCGACTTCGGGAACGGCACCAAGACCGGCCAGGGCTCCTGGGCCTGGGGCATCGGCGCCGACACCAAGAACGCCAAAGCCGCGGGCGCCTTCCTCGACTACCTCCTCAACGACACCAACGTCACCGCCATGACGACCGCGAACGGCGCCCCGCCCGCCACGAAGAGCGCGCTCGCCGCGAGCCCGCTCTACAAGCAGGGCGGCCCGCTCCAGCTCTTCGCCGACCAGCTCGCCAAGCCCTGCGGCGACAGCGACATCACCCGGACGTGCGTCGCCGTCACCCGCCCGGTGACCGCCGGATACCCGACCGTCACCGCCAAGTTCAGCGAAGCCCTCAACTCCGTCTACAGCGGCGCCGACCCCGAGAGCGCCCTGTCCAAGGCCGCCCGCGCCATCGACCAGGACTTCTCCGACAACGCCGGCTACAAGATCCCGTAGGACCAACGGCCGGGGGCGGGCCCGCGTCCGCCCCCGCCGGGAACAGGACCCATCCGTGACCTCCGTAGAACCGGCGCACGCCGCGCCTCACGCTCGGGAGAAGGCCCCACCCGTGACCGCCGTCAAGCCCGCGCGTCCGGCGCGCTCCGTGCGCAAGGACCGCGACTGGTTGCACGGACTGCTCATGTCCACGCCCGCCGTCGCCGGACTCATCGCCTTCGTCGGCATCCCGTTCGGCTACGCCGTCGTCCTCTCCTTCTACAACGTCCGCCTGGGCTCGCCGCTCGCACCCACGTTCTTCGGACTGGAGCAGTACCGGCGGCTGTTCACCGACCCCGACCTGTCCGGTCCCTTCCTGCGCGCCCTGCTGAACAACCTGACCTTCGCCGTAGTGGTCGTGCCCGTGCAGGCGGGCCTGGCACTCGGGCTGGCGATCCTGCTCAACCGCAAGCTCAAGGCGATCGGGGTCTTCCGGTCCCTCTTCTTCATGCCGGTGGTCTTCCCCATGGCGCTGGTCGCCGTGATCTGGCGGCTCATCCTCGCCCGCAGCGACCAGGGCATGCTCAACTCCGCACTGCACGCGGTGAGTTTCGGCAACTGGGGCGCCTTCGACTGGCTCGGCGACTCCGCCACCGCGATGGCCTCGGTCATCGTGCTGTCCGTCTGGCAGGGCGTCGGCTTCCAGATGGTCATCCTGCTCGCCGGCCTCCAGCAGATCCCGGGCGAGCTCTACGAGGCCGCCGAACTCGACCGCGCGAGCCGCTGGCAGCAGTTCCGCCACGTCACCCTGCCCGGCATCCGCGGCACCCTCGTCTTCGTCGCCATGCTGACCTCGGTGCTCTCCTTCCGGGTCTTCGACCAGGTCTACGTCCTCATCCGCGGCGGCGGCCTCGACGAGGACGCGGCCCGCACCGTGATGTACCAGGCCGTCACCACCGCCTTCGACCAGAACAACGTCGGCCAGGCGTCCGCGATCACCGTCGTCTTCTTCCTGATCGTCGTCGCCCTGACCCTCATCCAGCGCCGCGTCGTCCGGCCCGACAACGAGGACTGACCATGAGCACCGACACGGGCCTCACCCGTCCGCCCCTGCGCCGCTTCCTCGACTACGCCGTCCTCTCCGTGCTGGCGTTCGTCTTCGTGCTGCCCGTCCTCTACCTGTTCATGGGCAGCCTCAAGCCGTCCGACGAGGTGCTGAACGGCCTCTCCGGGTTCCTGCCCACCCACCTGTCCTTCGACAACTACACGGCCGTCCTCGACAGTCTCGACTCCGACAGCACCGGCTACTTCTGGCGCTTCATGGGTGTCTCGCTGCTGCTGGCGTTCGTGGTGGTGACCGGCGGCCTGTTCGTCAACTCCATGGCGGCGTACGGGCTGTCACGGCTGAGGTGGCGCGGCCGCGACGCCGTCTTCACCCTGGTTCTGCTGCTGATGCTGGTCCCGTTCGAGTCGGTGGCCGTCCCGCTCTTCTACATGTTCAACGGCCAGCGCAACACGCTCTTCGTCCAGGCCGTCCCGTTCATCGCCAACGCGTTCTCGGTCTACCAGTTCCACACGTTCTTCCGCTCGATCCCGCCGAGCATCGAGGAAGCCGCCCGCCTGGACGGCGCGGGACCCTGGCGCACCTTCTTCGCGATCATCGTGCCGATGTCGAAGCCCGCCTTCGCCTCGGTGGCCATCCTGACCTTCCTCACCCAGTGGGGGTCCTTCCTCTGGCCGGTCCTGATGGTCTCCGACCCCTCGGTGCGTCCGCTGCCGCTGGAGATGAGCGTGTTCCAGGCCCAGTTGCCCCCGGACTGGGGCCAGATCCTCGCCTTCGGCGTCCTCCTCGTCCTGCCCGTACTGATCGTCTTCGCCTTCTTCCAGCGCTGGTTCGTCCAGGGCGTGGCCAGCTCCGCCGTCAAGGGCTGAGCGGGTCGGCGCGGGGCACGGCCCTGTGCGCGTCGAGCACCTCGTGCGTCGTGGGTGCGGTCGGTGCGCGCAGGGCCATGCCCGTCGGCCGGTTCAGCGCCGGGTGTAGATGAAGCCGATCTTGTCGACCTCGTCCCCGGAACGTCCGTGGAATCCGGCGATCTGCCAGCCGGAGGGGGCGGTACGGGTGACGCAGTCGGAGGTCGTGCTGCCGCCGGCCAGGGTGTTGCCGAGGTTGGTGGTGAACTTGGCGTAGAAGATGCGGGTATGGCCGTCCTTCTGGCCCTGGCACAGATAGGCGGTGGTCACGTACTCGCCGCTGCCCAGGGTCAGTGAGGAGGCGGTGCCGCCGGTGCCGCCGTGGGCGAGCCTGGTGCCGCCCGTCAGGGTGAGGCTCATCTGGTCGACGCGGGAGCCGGAGCGCAGGGCGACGGTGGTGGCGCGGGCGCCGGCCGGGACGCTGTCGATGTCGTTGAAGTAGGAGCTGTGGGGCCCGCCGAACTGCTCGCTGAGCTGGAAGGCGGAGTTGCGCGACCAGGAGAAACCGACGGTGATCGGGTCGTGGTCGGAGAGCATGAGCCCGGCGTCGGTGAGGAACTTGGCGTGCTCGTTGTTGTACGAGGTCGCGGTGAGCGAGACGAGTGTGCTGCCGCGGTAGAGGACCTTGTCGACGACCTCGCAGGTGTTGGGGACGGTCGTCCCGGTCTGGTCGCAGACCAGGGCGTCGCTTCCCTTGGCGGGCGCGGTGCCGCCGCGGATCAGCTGGACCCAGGCGTCGGTGAGGCCGTTGGCGGCGGCGAACTCGGCGATGGTGTCGCCGCTGCGGGTGTAGCGGGTGTTGGTGTCGCCCATGACCACGACCGCGTTGCCGGCGGAGTGCGTGGCGATGAAGTCGGTCAGCTGGGCGAGGTTGTCGGCGCGGGCGGCGAGGTCGTCGGCGTTGGTGCCGGCGTTGGTGTGCAGGTTGTAGAAGTCGACGTAGACGCCCTCGGCGAGGCGTTCGCGCATGAAGGTGAAGCCCTTGGGGGTCAGGCAGTCGCCCGAGCCGTAGGTGCAGGAGTTCCAGCCGACCCGCTCGAAGTCGTCCGCGTCGTAGGCCGTCTTCGACAGGGTGTTGAGTCCGCTGCCGATGCCGGCCCCGCCGCTGGTGGCGGTGCGGTAGGCGTGGGCGGTGTCGGCGGCGTAGAGGTAGGCGTGGTAGTTGAAGTCCTCCTGGACGTGGACGACGTCGTACGGGGCTATCCGCTGGCCGATCGCCGTGGTGCTGGACTCGCGGGGCGTCGGCGCGCTGGAGATGGCCTCGGGCAGGCCCGCCACGTTGTAGCTGAGCACGCTGAACGTACCCGAGTCTGCGGCCGCCGCGGACGGGGCGGCCGCGGTGAGCCCGCCGAGGGCGGCGGCTGCCGTCGCCAGGCAGGCGAGGAGTCTGCGCATGGGGGTGTGTCTCCTGGGGAGGGAAAGCGGTTGTGGTGGGAACATGCCAGAAGTTACCGCTGGTTACCCCAGGCGTGTCGAGAGTTTGGGCGTTCTTTCGCAGGAGTTCTCCGCGACGGCGGCCAAGCGGGCCCCGGGCCGTGACCCGGGGCCCCGCCGTCAGGAACCCGTGCGCTCGACCTCCGCCGTGCCCGAGCCGAGGGGCCCGATCCGCAGCACCGTACCGGTGAGATCGGTGAACGGGCGGGCCTCCACCCGCCCCCGGCGGCCGGGTGCCGTCGCCGTCACCCGGTACCGGGCCGGGTCCGCGTCGCCGATCTCCACCTCCAGCACGGCACGGGAGTTGGGCGGCACCGTCACCCGTGTCGTATGGGCACCGGCCGAGCGGTGCACGGCGATGTCGACCGGGCCGCGCACGGACGGCACCGTGCCCGCCACGTCGGTCAGGGCACCGGTCCTGGGGCGGATCAGGAAGGCGGCCGCGCCGGGGGAGGTGACGCGGACGCCGAGCACGTGCCGGGCGATGGCGTTGGCCGGAGCGGATGCCCAGGCGTGGGAGAGCGTCATGTTGGACTTCAGCGCGGGATCCCAGGCCTCCGTGACGATGGTGGCCTTCAGCTCGTCGAGCATGTGCAGCCACGAGTGGGTGGCCGTGGAGGTGAGCAGCGCGAGCGCGGCGTCGGCGCGGCCGAGCCGGAAGAGGGCGTCGAGGAGGAACTGCGCCCCGTACACGCTCGTCCGCATGCCGCCCGCGGCGAGGGTGTCCCCGAGCCGGGTGCGCACCTCGTCGTCGAGGGCGTCGGCGATGCCGAGCGCGACCGGGAAGGCGGTGGCGTGCTGGGCGCTGTGGGTGGTGCCCTCGCCGTCGAGGAAGCGGCCGGCCGTGCTGTCGAGCAGGGTGGCGCGCATGGCCGTGGCGAGGGTGTCGGCCCGTGCGCGCAGGGCCGTGGCCTCGTCGTCCCGGCCCAGCGCGCCGGCGCACTCGGCCAGGGCGTCGAAGGCCGCGTACTGGAAGGCGTTGACGACCGTGTTGACGTTCGTGAAGACGTACCCGTCCCGGCTCGCGGCCGGCCAGTCGACCAGGTCGCCCAGGTCCTGGCTGGTGCTGCCGGGCGCCTTGCGGACCAGCCCCCGGGAGTCCAGGTGGGCGGTGAGGTTCTTGGCCGCGAGCAGGTCGTAGTCCTTGGCGAGCAGGCGGTCGTCGCCGGTGGCGAGGTAGTCCTCCCAGGCGGAGAGCGCGCACATCAGCCGGTACTCGGTGGGCCAGGTGCCCTGGCGCACCAGGTAGTCGTTCGACCAGCGGGCCAGGGCGTAGGAGCGCTGGACGCCGTACTCGGAGAGCTGGTTGATCAGCGCGTCGCCCTCGTAGGGGCCGCGTTCCCGGGTGGGGGTGTCGGTGTAGAGATCCCCGCGGGTGGCCTCGATGGAGTACCGGCACAGCTCCCAGACCCGGTTCAGGGCGGGGTCGGAGCTGTGGAAGGAGGCGTCCGTGTCGTCCCAGTCCAGACGCCAGGCCCGCCCGGTGACGAGGGCCGCGGACAGGTCCAGCGACGTGCGCAGTTCGGCCCAGCGGAAGCCGCGGTATCCCCAGTGCTCGAAGCGCTGGCCGCCGTCGCGCAGCGTCCACACCTCGCGGTAGGTGTTGGTGGCGCGCAGCTGGTACCTGACGGTGCCGTCGGCGTTGAGCTCCTCACCGAGGCGCACCTCGACGGTGTCGCCCGCGGCGCCGGTGACCTCCAGGGCGAGCCCGCCGACGATCTCCCGGCCGAGGTCCACCAGCCAGCGGCCGTCGGCGACCCTGGTGACGGAGGCGGGCGTGACGTCGTGGAGCCGTACCGGCTCGATCTGCGCCGGCACGAGACCGGCGATCGCGGTGCGGACGACCGGGGTGAGCCAGTCGCCGTCGTCGAAGCCGGGCGAAGTCCAGCCGACGGGCTCCTGCCGCAGGTCCCAGTACTCCTGCGGGACGGTGTAGTAGCTGCTGCCCGCGCTGCCCTTCGCCGGCAGCAACCCGGCCTGGCGGCGCGCCTTCCAGTGGTCCCCCGAGGCGACCGTGGTGCGGCTGCCGTCGGTGTAGGTGATCTCCAGCTGGGCCAGGAACCTCTGTTCCGACGTGGTCCAGCACAGCGCGGCGAGCGCGTTCGCCCCGCCGTCGCGCACGGTGGAGGTGAGGTCGAACGCCTGGTACGCCGTGCCGGTACCGGACCGCACGGAGGCGTACCCGGCCACCGTGCCGTTGCTCCACACCTTCGCCACGTACTGACGGGCGGGACCGGGCGAGGTGGCGGCGACGTAGAGCACGGCGGCGGCCACCTTCTTCCCGGTGTCGGTGGCGTACTCGTGCCGCAGCAGCGCCCAGGTGTCGTCGACCCCGTAGGAGGAGAGCGAGGAGGCCCCGGCCGGGAAGGTGAGCGTGCCGCCGGAGACCGTGCCCGCGGAGAAGGTGCCCTTGTCGGAGGCGAAGTCGTCGTCGAGGAGGACGGTGCCGTCGGCGGCGGTGAAGCTGACCCGGTCGTAGACCTGGGACTCGGTGGAGCCGTTGCGCAGGCCGATGTTGCCGGAGGCGTAGCGGGTGTCGGTGGTGGTGTCCACGACGGCGCCGTCGACGGTCGTGGTGAAGGTGGAACCGCGCGTGGTGACGGCGAAGTCGACCCATTGTCCGGTGGCGACGGCGAACGGCAGCCGTACCTCGCCGAGGACGGTGTACGTGCCGTTCACGCACACGTGCTTGCGCAGGACGCCGGGGCTGCCGGCGCGCAGTTGCCACATGTAGTTGTACGAGGTGCTCGTGGCACGGAACCACAGCCCGGCGGCCACGGCGGTGATCTTCAGGCGCGCGGAGACGGTGCCGTCGGTCATGACCGGCCCGGCCGGCACCCAGATCGGCTCGGCCTGCCACTCGTCCTCGACCGAGGTCGCGAGCAGGGCGGGCTTCGACCAGGCGGACCGCTTGTCGCCCCAGCCGGCGACCCGCCACCAGTAGGCGGTACGGGGCCGCAGCGGCGGTCCGGCGTACGGTACGGCGGTGGAGTCGGCGGACTTCCGCTTCCCGGAGTCCCAGACGATCCGCCCGTCCTCGAAACCGTCGGGGGTGGCGGCCAGTTGCAGCTGGTAGGCCTGCTGGAGGGTACCGGCGCCGAAGTCGGGCACCTGCCAGCTGAACCGGGGGCGCTCTCCGGCGCTCGTGGCGAGGGCCCGCGGCAGCAGGTCGGCCAGCGTACCGGTGGGCGCGGGGGGCCTGCCGGGCGGTGCGGCGGCACGCGGCCCCTCGGCTGCGGACGCCGCGGGGCCGGCCAGCACGACCGAGGCCGCGGTGGCGCCGCCGAGCTGGAGGAGTCTTCGACGCGACAGATCCCGGGACATGTGCACCCTCGGTGTGTGAAAGGTTTCAATCAGATTTTCCGGAGGCTAAGGCTCCGCGCGAACACGGTCAATGCTTCGGTCTGAATTGGATCTACTGAGGGTGTGAAACGATTTAGGTGGGAGAGGGGTGCGCGTCCCGGTGCGGCGACCGGGCGCGGGCCGGCCGACCGGGACGCGCGTGACTCCTCCCGAGGTGATGCGTGCGCGGTCAGTAGGTGTGCAGGGTGAGTCCGTAGCGGCTGAGGATCTCGTTCACCGGCTGGAACCACGTCTCGCCGCCGCCGGAGCAGTTGCCCCAGCCGCCGGAGGTGACCCCCTGTGCCTGGTCGCCGCTGATGAACGACCCGCCGGAGTCGCCGGGTTCGGCGCAGACGCTGGTCTTGGTCATCTGGTACACCGCGCCCTGGCTGTAGTTGACGGTCTCGTTCCTGGCCAGGACGGTGCCGCAGTGCCAGTGCGTGGTGGAGCCGGAGCGGCAGACGGAGGCGCCCACGGGAGCCTCGGCCGAACCGCGGACGAGCTGGTCGGACACCGTGCCCCAGCCCAGTACGACCGGTACGGTCCACCAGCCGCTGCCCACGTTCACCCAGGCGTAGTCGTCGCCCGGGAACGAGGAGCCCTGGAAGGCGCCGACGTAGGTGCCGTCCCAGCCCCGGACGCCCGCCCCGGCCCGACCGCAGTGTCCGGCGGTGACGAACCCGCCGTACACCGAGAAGCCGATGGAACAGCGGACGTTGCCGGTGTAGTACGGGTCGCCGCCGACCGTGCCCGCGGCGAAGGTGCGCGGGGCCGAGGTGACCGTCTCCACGGTGACCGGGCCGGCGGCACGGGCCCGCGTCAGGAACCGCTGGACATCGTTGTCGGAGCGTCGGTCGCGGACGACCGTGACCACGACGGCGTTCGCCTTCGGGTCCACGTGCCAGCCGCCCACCGCCGACGGTGCGGAGAGCTCGTCGATGCGGGACTTCGCCGCGTCCAGCCGCCGTGCGCTGTGCTCGACGACGCGGACACCGGCCCCCTTGGCGCGGATCGCCGCGCGGGTGGCCGGCGAGGACTTCGCGGTGACGGCCACCGTGAGGCGGCCGTCGGCGGCGTCGAACCACGACCCCGCGTAGGTGGCACCCGCCGCACGGCGCACGGCGGGTTCGAGTGCGGTGGCGGTCTGTTCGGCCGCGAGCCGGGCTGTTGCCTCTTCCTCGGTGAGTCCGAACTCCCGCTGCATGGCGTGGAGCAGACCGTCCGAGGCGGGGGCGTCGCCGGTGGCCGGCGTAGCGGAGGCCGTGGTCCCGGTGCCGCTCGCCGCCGCGGGGACGGCGCCCGCGCCGCCGAGTCCGGCGAGTGTCAGGAGTACGGCCAGGCCGACGTGCTTGAGCCTCGTGCGTCTCATGGGAGTTGCCCTTCGTCGTTCCAGTGAGTGGGGGTGGAACAGCGGTCGGGTGAGAGCGCTCTCAAGTGTGCGCGGCAGAGCCTAGCCCGACGAGAGTGTCAGGTCTATGCCAATGCGGGGCTCGATTTCGGCGGGCCGGCATCGGCCCTGGTGCCGGGGCCGATGCCGGTCGAAGGGACGCCGGCGCGTCAGCGGTTGCGGATGGCGGTGGTGGCGAGGAAGCCGGTCGCGGCGGCGGTGATGAGAGCACAGACGGCGAGCAGCGCGGTACGGCGCATGGGACGACCTTTCCCTAGGGGGTGGAGGGGTGCCCTGTACAACGCCGCTCATGGCGGAGTCGGCTTGCCCCGGCCGCGTTTGCCACCCGCATGGACGCGCTCTGCCGGTCGGGGGGCCCCGGCTCGCCCGCCTCCGTGTCATCCGGCCTTGGGGCTGGTGGGCCCGCAAGTTCAGGAGTCGCGTATGCGCCGCAGCCGCCGGTCGATCGTCACCCTGTGTCAGTGCTCTGCGGCATGATGACCGCCATGGACACCGAGATACTTGTAGACGTCTGGCAGCGGCTTCTCGCTGACCCTCGCACGTCGTGGGTGCTGTTCGAGCATGGCACTTGTGTCGTACTGACCGCTCCGGAAGGGGAGCTTGCCGAACAGGCCACCGAGATCCTGAAGAAGTTCGGCCCTGCGCATGCCGGATCTTCGGCAGGAGACTTCGGGGTGATCGACCCCGAGGACGTCGAGGGATGGGTCGTCACCGGGCATCACAACGACGTCCTTACCTATGTCGGCCCCGATGAGCCTCAGGATCAGTCGCAGATCAGTGTCGGCCTGTTCGGACGTTCCAAGCGTCACCGGGACGGCACCGCTCTCCACGTCGTCCATGTCGAGGACAGACGAGGCCCAGCGGACCCGGCATGAGTACCGCGCTTTCATCGCTGGTGGTCGCCGGGGGCGTATCGACTCCGTGTTCCTCCGGCTTCGGTGACCAGACGGGTGGCGGCCTTGTCGTGGTAGCCGAGCGCCTTCGCGATGACGGGAGCCGGGGCCTGGAGGACGAGTCGGCGACGGTGATGTCTGGAACAGGTATCTGGTGGTTCATCCGGCTCATCGGCGGTAGGCGGTAGCGGCGACGGCGGGCAGGAGGGAGAGGGAGAGGAAGCCGCCGGTGAGGGCGAGGGCGGGATAGCTGGTGGCGGCGACCATGATGCCGGAGGTCATGCCGCCGGTGGCGCCGGCGATGGCGATGGAGACGTCGACCAGGCCCTGGGTCTTGGCGCGGGTGGCGAGCGGGACGGTGTCGGTGATGATCGCGGTGCCGGAGACGAGGCCGAAGTTCCAGCCGATGCCGAGCAGGGCCAGAGCGAGCGCGAGGAGGGCGATCGAGTCACCGGGGGCCGCGGCGGCGAGGACGCCGGATGCCAGGAGGGTGATGCCGCAGGAGGCCGCGATCTTCATGCGGCCGTAGCGGTCGACGAGCCAGCCGGTCAAGGGGGAGGGCAGGTACATGGCGCCGATGTGGATGGCGATGACGAGGCCGGAGGCGGCGGTGCCGTGGCCGTGGTCGCGCATGTGGACCGGCGTCATCGTCATGATCGCGACCATGACGAGCTGGCTGAGGACCATGACGAGCGCACCGATGACCACGCCTACGAGGCCGTCCGCCGAGGCGCTGTCGGTGGCGGTGGTGGCGGTGGTGACCGGGGCGGTCGAGGTGTCGTCTTCCTCGGCCTCGGCCAGGGTGCGGGCCATCAGCAGGGGGTCCGGTCTCAGCCACAGGGCGAGGACGAGTGCGGCGAGCGTGTAGGCGGCACCGGAGAGCATGAACGGACCGGCGAGGTTCGGGATGCCGAGGTGCTCGGCGAAGGTGCCGGTGGGGGCGGCGAGGTTGGGTCCCGCGACGCCGCCGAGGGTGGTGGCGACCAGGACGGTGGAGACCGCGCGGGCGCGGTGGCCGGGGGCGGCGAGGTCGGCTCCGGCGTAGCGCGCCTGCAGGTTGGTGGCGGTGCCCGCGCCGTACACGAACAGGGCGAGGAACAGCAGGACGGGACTGTCGAGGACGGCTGCGGCGATGACGCCGGCCGAGCCGATCGCCCCAGTGAGGTATCCGGCGGCCAGGCCGGGGCGTCGGCCGCGGGCCTGGGAGATGCGGCCGACGGTTACGGCCGCGAGGGCGGATCCGGCGGTGAGCAGGGCGCTGGGCAGGCCGGCGAGGGCGGTAGTGCCGAGCATGTCCTGGGCGAGGAGCGCGCCGACGGTGACGCCGGCGGCGAGCCCGGCGCCGCTGAGGACCTGGGAGGCGACCAGGACGCGCAGGACGCGCCGCTGTGCCTGGGCCGGGTCGGTTATGAGGGGCGTCGTTCCGGCGGGTGCGGTGCTGGTCATCTCTCTCTTCCGGGACGGCGGTGTCGCGATGTGTGAGGAAGCCTGGCACGGCCGAGGAGCGCGGCACCGCGTGCGGTGAGTCGTACGGAGTCCGCGCGCCGATCCGCAGCCGCTCCGGGCGTCGGTCCGGTGGTTCACCTGCTGGGTGCGGTGATGCCGAGGGTGACATCGTTCGCGCCGGCGGGCACTGCGAGGACGCTCTGCGCCGCGCGCTCTCCGGCGGCGAGGGCGCCTTCGATGTGTCCGGCGTACGCGGTCGCCGTCTCGGTCGACGCCCAGTGCAGGCGGCCGTCGAGCGTCGGCCGTCGGTAGAGGCGGTGGCCGAAGAGCGAGTAGTCGGTGAGGTGCTGCACGGTGGACTGGGCAATATAGCTGCTGGTTATGCTGCATGAGCAGGAGTCCAACCGTAGGCGGAGGCAGTCGGGCCCGGTAGGGGACCTCAGTGAATGGAGCGATAAGCCGTGGCTATGACGATGGACCGCCTGAATGTCGAAGGGCTCAGGTATGCGCAAGCGGTCGCGCAGACCAAGTCGTTCAGCGCCGCCGCGCGGGCGTACGGGGTCACGCAGCCCGCTCTGTCGAATGGCATCGCCAAGCTGGAGGAGCGTCTGGGCGACAAGCTGTTCGACCGCTCGCCGCGCGGTGTGACGCAGACCGCGTTCGGCGTCCGGATCCTGCCGCTGATCGAGCGTGCCCTGGTCGCGCTCGACGCTGTCGCGGCGGAGGCACGGCGCCTGACCGAACCCGGCGAGCAGAAGATCCGCATGGGCGTCTCGCCCCTGATCGGCTCGCACCTGGTCGCCCGGGCGTTCAGCATGGTCCAAGGCCTTCCCACGCCGCGCGATCTCGTGCTGCGCGAGGCGAACATGCGCGACCTGCGCGAATGCCTGCTTGCCGGCCGACTCGACATCATCCTGATCCCGGCCGTAGCCGCGATGCCGCGCTTCGAGCACCGGGTCATCGACGTCGAGCCGATCGTCGTCGTCAGCCCCGACACGGCGGAGGCGACCCCCGTCGAACTCGCGGAGGCCGGCAAGGAGCGGTTCATCCTTGTCCCCGACACCTGCGGCCTGACCACCTTCACCACCCAGCTCTTCCAGGCGCACGAGATGCCCCTGAACACCTATCCGGGTGAGGCCGCCGGCTACCGGGTCCTGGAGGACTGGACGAAGCTCGGCCTGGGCTCGGCGATGGTCCCCCGCTCCAAGCTCACCTCGCCCGACGTCTGCCACCGCCCTCTGCTGGACCAGGGCCGCGAGGTACAGATCTCCTTCGAAGCCGTCTGGAACGCCGACTCCCCGCTCGGCCCGGACCTGCTCCGTCTCGCGGACAGTCTCGCTGCCGCCCGACCCTAGGGTCATACGCGGTGCTTATAGCCTGATTCAGAGAGATCCTCTACCGGACCCTTCCCGAAATGCCTAACTTGGCAGGCACGTTGCGGCACTCGCCGCTCCGTCCCCTCTCCGCCAATCGAGTGAGGCATAACCATGGCGTATCTCGAGATCACGCTGCAGGTGGATCCGGCCAACCGCGTCGCGGCCGCGGGCGTGTACGAGAAGTACAAGCAGCCGTTCCTCGACACCATCCCCGGCGCCACCAGCAAGGAACTCCTCGTCCGCGACGAGGACGTCCAGGTCCTCCACGGTTTCCGGACCGTCGCCGATGCCAAGGCGTACCTGGCGAGCGACCTGTTCACCCGCGATGTCGTCGGCGGCCTGTCCCCGCTGCTGAAGGCCGCCCCCGCCGTGCGCCTCTACGACACCGCCTGAGCCCGTGCACGAACTCACGGCGCTGCTGCGCGAATACGACCGTGCCCGCGCCTACACCGACGAGCTGTGGCAGGACCTCACCCCGGACGAGGTGACCTGGCGTCCGCACGAGGACTCCAGCGCCATCGGCTGGCACCTGGGCCACCAGGCCCATGTCGCCCACTTCATGATCCGTAACCTCACCGCGGCCGAGCCCAGCCCGGACCCGGAACTCGACGGGCTCATGGACTCGGCGAACCCGGAGAAGTTCCGTGGCACGCTGCCCACCGTCGAACGGCTCGCCACCTTCCGCGACACCGTCGCCGAACGGGTCCACGCCCGTATCGGTGACATCGCCGCCGGCAGGGTCGGCGCCCCGGCCCAACTGACCATCGTCGCGAACCACCTGCTGGTCGCGCTGATCAACCACGAGTACCAGCACGACCAGTGGATCAGCGAGGTCCGTGCCGACAACCTCGGCCACGCGCTGCCGCCCGATCCCGAATCGGACCGGCTCAGCCGCGTCGACGGCTACCTCGTCTGCAACCCCTACGCCTGATCCCCTTCACGCCGCACCGCCTGAAACAGGAGCACCACATGTCCAGCAACACCCTCGACTTCACCGGCCAGAAGGTCATCGTCATCGGCGGCACCAGCGGCATGGGCTACGCAGTCGCCCGTCATGTCCTCGACGCCGGCGGCACCGCGTCGTCACCGGCCGAAGCCAGGCAGGCGCCGCCGAGGCCGAGGCCGCCCTGTCCATCCACGGCAAGGCGTTCGGCCTGGCGGCCGACCTGGCCGACCCGGCCGCCGTCGACCGCCTGGGCGCCACCCTGACCGAGGAGCACGCCGACGCCACCCTCCTCGTCAACGCCGCCGGTGTCTTCGCCCCGAAGTCCTTCCTGGAGCACACGGGTGAGGACTACGACCGCTACCAGGCCATCAACCGCGCCTTCTTCTTCCTCACCCAGACCGTCGCCACCCACATCATCGCCCGCGGCGCGAAGGGCTCCATCGTCAACATCGGCTCCATGTGGGCCCACCAGGCCATCGCCGCCACCCCGTCCTCGGCGTACTCGATGGCCAAGGCCGCACTGCACTCCCTCACCCAGCACCTCGCGATGGAACTCGCCTCGGCCGGCATCCGCGTCAACGCCGTCGCCCCCGCCGTCGTCCGCACCCCGATCTACGAGGAGTTCATCCCGAAGTCAGACGTCGACTCCGCCCTCGACGGCTTCGACGACTTCCACCCGATCGGCCGGACCGGCACCCCCGACGACGTGGCCGCCACCGTCGCCTTCCTCCTGTCGGACAGGACCGACTGGGTCACCGGCGCCGTCTGGGACGTCGACGGCGGCGTCATGGCCGGCCGCAACTGACTCGCTCCACCCGCTCGGCACGCGGCCTCCGGACGGTGACGCCCGGAGGCTTCCCTGCCATGCGCACCCGACCTCATCGGTTCGCAGGCGTCTTCCGGCTGAGCTGCCCGGCCGCCCGCGACAGACGGATGGCAACGGCACCGCCTGTGGAGGGCCGCCCGCCCCTGGTCAGGCGTACCGAAGCGCACTCGCCTCCGCGCAGGGTATCGAGCTCAAGACCTACCGTCTGGAGCTGGAAGGCGATATCGACCTCCGTGGCTTCCTCGGCGTCGAGCCCACGATCCGCCCCGGCCTTCAGCAGGTGCGCGTCCGTCTCCACGTCGACGCCCCCGACACCCCCCGCGAGCAGCTCGACGAACTCATATCCCTCGTCGAGAGCCGCTCGCCCATTCGAGACACCTTGGTCAGCCCGGTCGACGTCATCACCACGCTCGCCTGAGCGCAGGCCGGACATCGTGCCAAGGCCCCGCCGATGCGCTGCATCGAACAGGCAGGTGCGAGCGGGGCGTCCACACTCGAGGCGGGGGGGGGGGGGGCCCGGGGGGGGGCCGCCCCCCCCCGCGGGGGGGGCCCGCGCCCGCCCCGCCCCGTCGGCCCCCGGCCCCCGGGGGGGGGCGGGGCTGGGGTGGGGGGGGGGGGGGGCCCCCCGTGGGGGGGGGGGGGGGCGGCCGGGGGGCCCCCCCCCCCCCCCCCCGGCGGTTCACACGACCAGCGCCACCCCAAAACGGAGTCTGCGGCGACGCCATCCTGTTCGATGCCCCTGACCCCCAGCAGGCCGGCTGCTGCCGCGGCTCGTGACGACCTCGGCACCCGAGGCGTCGGACCCGCGCCCCGGAACAGCGGCCCGGTCCCGGCCCCGCGGCCCCCGTCTGCGCCTCCCAGATCTTGAGCCGGGGCGTCGTCTGCCGCGCCCTTCCCGTCCTCAACCCCCCGAATGCAGCGGCCGGGTGCGGAGTTGAATCGGTCTGAGTATGTTCGCCGGCGACGGCATTGCGCCGGCCGCCGCTGTCGGCGGCCTGTGTCGGCTCGGCGGTCCTCCATGCCCACGCGGCTGATGTCGGTCACCGTGCCTCTGTACTGCTCTCCGTGCCCGGCCTGGGTGTCGAGGCCGTTCTCGCGCCGCGTTGCACGGAGCTGCCGCTCACGGAAGGGAGGGCAGTGCGCCGGGTCAGGTGGTGATCCGACCCCTGACTTGTTGACTCGGCTCCCAGGCACACAGTCTGCCGATGCGTCAGCTGCACCGTTCAAACGCAGGTGGAAAGAGGTTCAGTCAGCCAGCGAGCCGGTGAAGATCTGCCACGCCAGGAGTGACTTCGCCACGAGGCTGAGGACCAGGTAGGCCTTTTCACCGTATGCGTAGTCGGACCACCGGCCGACTCCGCGGTACTGGAGCCACTGGTTGAGACCGAAGCTGAAGAAGAGGGCGGCCTGGACGAGAACGATTCCGTACACGAAGCCGGGGACGGTTTCGGCCGCGACGATGTTGTACGCGATCGAGACCCACGGCGTGACGCCGACCATCGTCCCGAACCAGAACGGCAGCATCGTGGTCCTCGCCCGCCCCGGCGGGTTCATCACCTCCTCGAGCCAGCCGAAGAGAATCATCCCGACGTTGGCACCGACGACGGCGATGACGGCATTGAGGCTGGTAATGCCGGCGTAGAAGCCGATGAGGAGCACCATCAGGGTCGCGCTCAGCGCGTACTCCAGCCACCGGAAACGGTTGATGCCATGTCTGAGGTCGCGTTCGTAGATGCCGCGGCACACCGTCGCCGTCAGCAGGTGGTCCACTGCCGCGAGGATGAGGAAGACAGCGACGGCCCAGCCGATCGGCACGTCGAACAAGGCTTCCGGGGCGGGCGCTGCCGTTCCCGGTGGCCCCTCGGGAACGGAGGAGGTGACGGTGATCGAGAAGCTTCCGGCGAGCAGGACGATGGCCATGGCTTGGAGCAGGTGCAGCAGCGTGAGCCCCAGGTTCCACCTGCGGAGCCCGGCGAGGCGCTCGGCGGTGACACCCGTGGCCACCGCTGTGCCGTCCTCTCGCTTCACAGTTCCTCCCCAGTGGCCGGCGCCGCGCGGTACGTCAGCATGGTCGTACCCGGCCGGCCGGGAATCACGGCAGTCACGCCACCGCCCCGCCGGAAAGTCGCCCGAGTGGCGCCCGGGAATCCGCCGTACCCGCTGGTCTCCGGGACGGCCCGCGGACCCTTCCCCACCGAGATCTCCCCCGGGACGGTGTGGCTGCGGTTGCGCAACGACCACAGCGGCTCGCTGTGCTGGGACACCGCCCGCAGGACAGTCCCCCAGAACCCTGATCTGGAGGCTTCCGGCGCCCGGTGTTGTTCTGCGCGGCTCGCGCACCCGACTGGCCGGGTGGGGGGAGGGGCACGGGAGTGATCACGGTCGTGGCACCGATGCGGGCGGCGAACCGCGCCAGGGTGCGGGCGGGTAGGCGGTGAGAGGGGCCGGTGCGGGCGGGCAACAGGACGATGGCAGGGTGTGCACGGCGGCGGTGCGGTTTCGGCGAGCTGGACGTCAGGGTGCCGGCCGGGGGCGAGGGTGATCATGAGGGGGGTCCTTCCGTGTGGTGCGAAGGAGTGGAGGATGCGGAGCGGGTGCCGCCGGCCGGTGCGGGCTCGGTGCGGTCAGGGGTGCCGTCGCCGTCCTGGCCGCGGGTGGCGACGAGGGACCAGACGATGGACACGGTGATGGTGACGGCGATGACGCCGAGGGTGAGGGGGATGGGCAGCTTGCCGACGGGGGTTTCGGACAGGATGAGCTTGACGCCGGCGAAGGCGAGCAGGACCGCGAGCCCGTAGTGCAGGTACTGGAAGCGGCGCAGGAGTCCGGCCAGGCAGAAGTACAGGCTGCGCAGGCCCAGGACGGCGAAGGCGTTGGCGGTCCATACGATGAACGTGTTGGTCGTGATGGCCAGGACGGCGGCGACGGAGTCGACGGCGAAGATGAGGTCGGTGGCCTCGATCGCGACCAGGACCACGAACAGCAGCGTTGCGATGCGCCTGCCGCTGACGCGGACGAAGAACTTGTCGCCGTGGAACCGCGGATCGGTCGGGATGAGTCTCCTGACCAGGCGGACGACCGGGTTGCGGTCGGGGTGGACTTCCTCGTCCTTGGAGACGGCCATCTTCCAGCCGGTCCAGATCAGGAACGCACCGAAGAGGTAGGCGGTCCAGAAGAACACCTGCAGCAGCCCGGCGCCGATGAAGATGAACACCAGCCGGGCCGCCAGCGCCCCGAGCACCCCCCAGAACAGCACCTTGTGCTGGTAGGCGTCCGGAACGGCGAAGAACGAGAAGACCAGCGCGAAGACGAAGACGTTGTCGATCGACAGGGCCTTTTCGATCAGATAGCCCGCGTAGTAGGTCGATGACGCCTCGCCGCCTTGCCAGGCCCAGAGGATGAGGCCGAAGCCCAGGCCGACGGCGATCCACAGCCCGCTCCACAGCGCGGCCTCGCGAAAGCCGATCACGTGGTTGTCGCGGTGGGCGATCAGGTCGACGGCGAGCATCACGCCGATGCCGACGGTGACCGCGGCCCACACCCACAGCGGGACGGCGAACGACAGTTCATTCATGGTTGATCGGCTTCCTTGGACGGAGAGGACACGGAAGGGAAGAGGAGGGGGCGGGTTCCGGGCCCTGGCAGACATACGGAGGGAGAGCCGGGCCCGGGCCGCCGGTGCGACGTCACATAGGCGCTCACCTCCCGGTTACGCCGGTCGCCGGGCGGTGGTGCGGCGGCGCGGGCGCATCGCGAGCACGACGCACACACCGCCGACGGTCAGGTCCACCAGCGCCGGCAGCCACCACGGCGCGAGCGCGGTCAGCCCGTCCATCACGCCCCCTCAGCCACCGGTCGGGCGGCAGTGGGAAGGCGGCGCCGGGCGAGCGTCCACACGTTGCGCACCCCGGCCGGGGACAGAAAGGCCGTTCTCAGGCCGGCGCCGGCGACGGGCACCGTGGACCGGGTGGGGGCGACGGCGTAGACGAAGGGCCCGCCGCGTACGGCGGAGGCTCCGATGAGGCTGTGCGCGTCCAGCCCGGCCGGGCCCCGGCTGGAGGCGACCACCAGCGGTGAGTGGTGCCGGGCGGCCAGGGCCAGCACCCCGCCCGCGGCCGGCATCCGCGGCTGCCCGCCGCCCTCGGCCGGGACGCGGTGGGCGACCGGGATGCAGCCGACCCCCGCGCTCCGCAGCCGGGGCAGCACCCGGGCCAGGACCACCCGGGCGGCCTGCGCGTCCGCGCGGGAGCGGTGCGGGATCTGCTGGTGGGGCAGGACGGCGACCAGCAGCACCGGTGCCTTGCGAGGGGCGGCCAGGCGGACGGCGGCGTCCACCACGGCGAAGTCGTCGGGCCGGCCCGTCACCAGCGCGGTGACCGGATGCGGCAGGGACAGCGGCAGCACCGGTGCGCCGGTGGCGGCGGGGCGGGGCGCGGTCTGGGTGGACATCGTGGCCCCCTTTCAGCGGGGTCGAGGGGGAGTGGGGGTGCGTTCAGCGTCACGCGCCTCTTTGATTCCCGTCGAGAGTTACGCGAAAACTTTTTCGCCAATACCTTTTCGCGAAAGGTTCTTGGTTATGCGAAGGCGGCTTCGTATGATGAAGGTCATGGCCCAGCCCTCTGCCGCGCGCGGCGACCATTGGACGTTCCTGACCAATCACGCCCGCGTCCTGATCGCCCTCGCCCGCGACCCGGAAGCACGCGGACGTGACGTCGCCGACCTCATCGGCATCACCGAACGTGCAGTGCAGCTGATCGTCGCCGACCTCGAAGCGTCCGGATATCTCACCCGCACCCGGGTGGGCCGCCGCAACCGCTACACCATCGACCCCACCGTCGCCCTGCGCCATCCGACCGAGTCCGACCACCCCGTCGGCGATCTGCTGGCCACCTTCCTGCACCGCGAGGACACCCCCGCCGCCGCTACCGACACGGAGCGCGCCACCTCGTAAGGCCACCTGCCCGGCAGCCCGCCGCGGCGCTACGGTGCGTGACGTCATGCGTGACGTCATACCCCGGCCGCCCTCTCCCCCGTAGGGCGGTTCCGGGGCCGGCCCCTTCCCCGGGTGCGTCCGTCAGGCGGGAGGGCGGGGCGCGGCCAGGGGCGCCCAGGGCACCGGCGAGGCCGCGCGGACGAACGGGCCGCCGCGGATCGCGGCCGCCTGCATCACCGTGCATGCGTCCAGCCCCTCCGGCCCGCTGCGCGAGACCACCAGCAGCGAACAGCCATGGGTGACGGTCACGTCCAGCAGGCCCTTCGCCTCACCCAGGCGCCCGTTGCGCTCGCCGGGGCGGTGGTAGACGGCCGGCTGGTAGGCGATCCCGGCACGGGCCAGGCGCGGCAGCGCCCGCCCCAACACCGCACGGGCCGCCACCCCGTCCGGGCGGGGCGCCTTCCTCGGTGGCGGCGGGGGCATTACTGCGATCAACAGCAGCGGCGCACCGCGGGCGGCGGCGAGCCGGACTGCGACATCCACCACAGCGGTGTCATCGAGGCGGTCGGCCAGGGCTGCGGCGACCGGCGACCGCTGACACCGGGACAAGCCCCTGGAAGGCCAGGTGCCGCCGCCGCGACCAAGGGCAACCCCGGCGGACGGCCGAAGGCCGTCGACGACGACATGCCGCTGTTCGCCCGCGCCCTCAAGGACAAAGGTGTATCCGTCCCCGAGATCGCCAATAGGCTGACCATCAAGACCGGGAAGTACGCCGGACAGCACCCCTCCGTCGCCTCTGTCTACCGCGCGCTCACCGACACCGAGGAGACCGGCCAAGGTCACGAACGGCACCACGGACGACGTGCTGCGCGCGCTCGCCGAGCAGAGCGAGGAACAGACGGACGACGTCGTGGCGGCGCTGCGAAGATCACATCCGCGCAAGGGAAAAGAGGATCCTCCGCATGGCTGTCATCCACCACACCTCCCTCAAGCCCACCAAGCTGGACCTGCTCACCACGTGGCTGCCCTCCCGGCCCTGGTACGCCGGCGGCGCGGGTGAACCGGAACTGGCCAAGGCCGGCGGCTTCCGGCTGGACGACCCGCAGGGCGAGGTCGGGATCGAGTTCATGGTGGTCACCGACACCTCCGGCACCCGCCCGGCCTCTTACCTGGTGCCGCTCACCTATCGCGGTGCGCCGCTCGACGGGGCGGAGCACGCCCTCGTCGGCACCATGGAGCACGGGGTGCTGGGACGGCGATGGGCCTACGACGGCTGCCACGACCCGGTGCTGGTCGCCCAGTTGCTGGCCCTGATCGAGGGCCGGGTGGCGGCCCAGGACCAGAACACCAGCGGCGCCCCCGACCGGGAGGTCACCCGCTCCTGCACCGGCGGCGGCCTCACCCCCGCGGACTTCACCACCCCCGCCACCGACGACCGGGAGGGCACCGACCTGCCCGGACCGCGGGGCACGACCCTCCGTCTGCACCGCGTCCTGCGCCCTGCCCCGGACGGCGCGCCGCCCCTGCCGCCGCACGTGACGGGCCACGTGGCCGGCGCCTGGCAGACGCCGGACGGCACCCGTGTGCGGGGGCTGTTCGCCGCCCTGCGCACCGGCCCGCACGCCTGAGCCGTTCCCGTGGATCAGGTCACCGGCCCGGGACGATCCGTCGGCCGGGCCGGGGGCGCGGGTCGGCTCGGCCGGTCGCCACGTGAGGGCGGCTCTCGACGCCGGCGATCGGACCGGGGCGGGATCGGCTCCTTCACCGAGGACGCGGCGCGGACACGGGTCCTGGCCGCCCCTGACCGGGCGACGGAGTGCCGGCCCGAGCCGCGCGAGGAGGGCCGGACGAGATCGCCGTCGGCCCGACCCGGAACGCCGGGCCGACGGCGCGAGGGCACGAGCCGCCCGGGCGCGGTCGTCTCCGGCCGCCTGCACCGCGGGGAAGTCCCGTCCTGGACCCCGCCCACCGGATCCGCCGAGGGACGTCCGAAGACGCACGGCCAGGCCTTCTCAGGGTCCGTGTGCCCGATATTGCCATGCCGTCCCCGGGGCGGTCTTGGCTACCATGCGCGGTGTGAACTCAGGGGGAGCACGGCGGCTTTGGGCATTGGCGGGCGCGGCCGGAGCGTTCGCCGCGGTCGCCGCCGGATGGCAGGTGCTGGGCGATGTCGGGCTGATGCAGTACGCGTTCGCCGGGGTGACCGCGCTGTTCGGCGGAGCGCTCGCGTGGTTCCAGGCCGACGGCGCCGACAGACGAGCCGCGCCGCGGCATCCGGTGCCGCGGGAACTGCCCCGTGACATATCCGACTTCACCGGCCGCTCCGACGAACTCGCCGAGATCGGCCGGTTGGTGCGCGGACGGGGCCGGCCCTCCGGGCCGCTCGTCGCCATCACCGGCAAGGGAGGTCTGGGCAAGACGACCCTCGCGGTGCGGGCGGCCCAGCGGCTCGCGGCCGACTTCCCCGACGGGCAGCTGTTCGTCAACCTACGCGGCTACGATCCTCTGCCCGCCGAACCGCCCGAAGTACTCGGAAACTTCCTGCGGGCGCTGGGCACGGACCCGCGCGCCATCCCTGACGCGCCGCACGACCGCGAGCAGTTGCTGCGTACCCTGACGGCCGGACGCCGCCTGCTCATCGTCCTCGACAACGCCAACGGGCCCCGGCAGGTGCGGCCCCTCCTGCCCGGCGGCCCGGACACCGCGGTGATCGTCACCAGCCGTGTCCCGCTGAGCAGCATCGAGGGAGCCCACACGATCGTGCTCGACCTGCTGGAGACCGACGAGGCGGTCGAGCTGCTCAGCCGGGTCGCGGGACCAGCGCGAGTGGCGGACGACCCCGAGGCCGCACGGCGCCTTGTCACGCTGTGCGGGCACATGCCGCTCGCCGTCCGCATCGCCGGGGCGCGTCTGGCCGAGCGGCCGGACCTGCGCGTGACCGATCTCGCCGGCCGCCTCGCCGACGAGCGCGACCGGCTCGACCATCTCGAGATCGGAGATCTTGATGTCCGCTCCACTTTCATGATCAGTTACCGGGGTCTGTCCGACGCTCAGCAGCGGGCGTTCCGACTGCTCGGGCTCTTTCCCGGAGCCGACTTCACGTCCTGGCCGCTCGCCGCTCTCATGGGCGTCGGGCTGCGCGAGGCGGAGCGCCACCTCGACGCGCTGGTGTCCGCACAACTGCTCGACGCGACAGGCCCCGACGAGACCGGCGCCGCCCGCTACCGCTTCCACGACCTGCTTCGCGCGCTGGCCCGCGAGCAGCCCGAACCCGAAGCCGCCGCCGCGGCCGGCCGGCTCCTGGGCGCGTACCTCACGCTCGCGGCCGAGGCGGAGGACCGGTTCCAGCCCGGTGAGCTGCGCAAGGCCGGTGCCCACCCGCGCCACGCGGTCGAGGCGGCGCACCGGGACGAGCTGCTGCGCGACCCGGTCGCCTGGTTCATCGCCGAGCGGTACAACGTCGTGGCGTGCGTGCGGTTCGCGTACGAGCGCGAGCTCTGGGACGCGGCATGGGAACTCACCCACATCGCCGCGCCGTTCTTCGAGATGCTGGCCACGTGGGACGACTGGGAGGCGGCGGAGGAACTGGCGCTGGCCGGGTCCCGCCGCTCGCACAACCGCTGGGCCGAGGCGATCACGCTGTTCGACACCGCGGCGCTGTACCGCGACCTGGGCCGGCCCGACGAGGCACTGGCCGCGTACGAGGAGGCGCTGGCCGGGTACGAGGCGTCCGGTGACGAGCACGGCAGGGCCGCCGTCATGCTGGGGCAGGGCATCATCCACCGCAACCGGCGCGCGTGGGACGTCGCCGCGCAGCGGCTGAGCGACGGGGCCGAGCGACTGCGGGCCGCCGGGGACCACCGGCTCGCCGCCCAGGCCCGGCGCAGCCTTGCGGTCGTGCGCTGCGGCCAGGGACGCGTCGGTGAGGCCATCCCTCTGTTCCAGGAGGCGCTGGCGGAGTTCCGGCGCCTGGGGGACCGCAGGGCCGAGGCCTACGCCTGGCGTGGCCTCGCGCAGGCGCAGCTCGACACCGACGATCTGGGCGCCGCGGCACGGTCGTTCGACAAGAGCCTGGAGCTGACACGGCAGCTGCGCGACCGGCGGGGCGAGGCCAGGGCCCTGCAGGGCCTCGGCAGGGTCAGCGCCGCCGACGGCGCGACCGCGGCGGCGCTGCGGCGTTTCGCGCAGGCCAGGGAGATCGCCGACGAATCCCACGACCAGGTGCTAGCGAAGGAACTGGACAGGGACGTCAGAGCCGTGAACGAGGCGTAGCCGCGTCGCGGCACCGGGGGGCCGACGGAGGCCGTGTCACACCGTCGATCCTCCGATGCGGCACGGTGTGCGCACACCGACCTCAGACCTGGGTCTCCGCCGTCGCGCAGATCAGCGACAGCCAGTCGCCCAGCCCGGCGGCGGTGTCGGCGCTCGCGCAGCGGAAGCCGACATGGCCGTCCGGGCGGACGGCCACCACACCGCGGCCCGGGCTGTTCGTCAGGCGCAGGACGGTGACACGGGGGCCGAGCAGCGCGGGCGGTGCCGGCTCGGCGTCGCGCTGCAGCAGCAGGTGCACCCCCGGGCGGGCCAGGAGCGCGTGCAGCCGCTGCGGAGGCCCGCCGGTGCTGACGGTCGCGTCCGGCAGGCGGTCCCCCGGCCGGGGAGCGCCGCGGAGGTGCGGGGTCCCCTCCACCGACAGGGGGCCGCGCTGGTAGGTCACCCGTAGCTGGGAGATGAGACGGATGCCTTCGGCGACCAGTCGCCGTCGCGCCAGGAGGACCGGCACCGCCGGGGCTGCGTGCGCCGCGGCCACCGCCCGCAGCCACGAGGGGATCCGACCGGTCGACGCCTCCGCCCAGAACGCCGTGTGCGTGAGGACCAGCCGTCGGCACGCGACCGGCCTGCGCTCCCGGTCGTAGGAGTCGAGGAGCGCTGCGGCGTCCCACCCGCTCGTGGACCCGGCGGAGCGGCCGGCGGCGAAGGCCAGCTTCCAGCCGAGATTCATCGCGTCCTGGATACCGGCGTTCATGCCCTGGCCGGTGGCCGGAGAGTAGTTGTGCGCCGCGTCTCCGGCGAGGAAGAGCCGCCCCTGGCGGAAGCGCCGGGCCAGGCGGTACTGCAACGGTACCCGCGCAGACCAGGCGAGCCGCTCGATCCGTGCGTCCAGCCCGGCGTCGCTCAGCAGCCGCTGCAGCTCGGCCTGGGGGACGGCGGGTCCGGGCTGGCCGAACTCCGGACCGGACCCGCCGGGAGACGCCCGCGTGGCCAGAAGCCGCCAGGTGGCCTGTTCCCCCAGCGGGAAGAGAAGCAGCAGCCCCCGCCGCCCGGGGAACACCTCGGCGCCGGAGCCCTCCGGGTCGCGGTCGAGTTCGAGGTCGGCCAGGACCACCTCTTCGGGGTAAGGCCGGCCGTCCCACCCGACACCCGCGCAGGTCCGCACGACACTGGCCGGGCCGTCGCAGCCCCCGACGAAGGGACAGCGGATCTCCTGCACGCCCTTCGGGGTGCGCAGTACGGCCCGCGCACTGGGCCCGTCATCACGGACGGTGACCAGCTCCGTACCCCGTTCCACGGGCACCCCCCGGTCGGCGAGCGCCCGTGCCAGCACCGTCTCGACGTCCATCTGCCGCAGGAGCGACAGGTGGGGGAACGCCGTGTCGGGCAGCGCGAGGTCGGCGAGACCGGCTCGGACGGCGCGACGGCCGAGGTGGAGGACGGCACTCGGGGCGGTGTCCGCCTTCGCCAGCAGGGCGTCCGTGACGCCGAGGGGACGCAGGACCTCCAGGGTGCGGGGGTGCAGGATGAGCGCTCGGGAGGGCCGGAACGCCTCGGGGCGCCGTTCGACGATCCTGACCCGTGCCCCGTGGTCATGTGCCTGCAGGGCGAGAGCGAGGCCGGTCGGACCGGCCCCGACCACGAGGACGTCCACCGCTGCCATCAGGCCGTGCCCCGGGTGCGCCACCATGCCGCGGACTCGTCCGGGGCGAGGGTGCCGGCCGGCCCCGCCGCTGCGAGGAAGTCGTCGCGGCGCAGCCCGGGCAGGACGGTGTAGCCGATCGACCCGGGCACGCTGACCAGCGCCAGCACCCGCCACAGGGACCGCGCGTAGTGTTCGGCGCGCTCCGGGCCGTCCCACTCGTACACCCCGCGGTAGCGCGCGCGCTCGTCATGGGCCAGCCACAGCTTCGAGGTGAAGCCGGGGAAACCGACGAACAGCAGGGTGTTCAGCAGGCTCTCCGCACGGAACAGGGCGTGCGCGCGTCCGCGGACCAGGCGCAGCCGGAAGGTGACGACCAGCGTGCAGGGATCCTTCGCCAGGCCGCTGCCGAGGCGGGTCTCCCGGTACACCCGGGCCGACGTGCCGTCGGCGAAGCGGAGGCGCGTCCCCAGCCGTTCACCCGACAGACGGACCCACTGCCGCGCGAGCAGCCCGAAGGTGGACAGGACGCACGCGGCCACGGACCGCCATGCCTCGCCGGGGGCGAGGGGCTTCTGTTCACCCATGCCGGCCTCCTCACGAAGAGCCGCAACGGGCGTACGGCTCCCAGCCGTCCCGCCGTGCCTCCCACAGGGCCGGCCGGCGTCCTTCCCCCACCACCCACTGTGAGGGAAAGCCACGTGTCCCGCGAAATGTGGTGCTGGTGCTGGTGCTGGTGCTGGTGCTGGTGCCGGTGCCGGTGCCGGTGACCTGCCGTACGCCGCCGCTCCGGGCGGTGTCACGCCGGTCGTCGGGCCGACTCCGGGTGCGGGACGGTCACCCCGTCGAGCAGGCGGGCCTCGCGTGCGGCGCCCCTTGCCGTGGCGGCGTCGGTGGCCGCGGACAGTCCAGGGCCCGCAGGATCGAGCGCGCCACGGAGACGACCGCGACAGCGCCCTCCAGAGAGAACGATCGGCGGAGCCCGGTCGTCATCCAGCGCTGCCGCCGTCTCCCGCCGGCGGCTCCTGACTTCGGCCCGCGGGGCGGCCGGTCACCGCGCCGGTGCCGGCGCGGGACGCCACTCACCCCACCCGTATGCCCACGATGCAGGTGTCGTCGTCGGTGTCCGACTTGCTGTAGGTCAGCAGGCGGTCCAGCTGGTGGTCGAGTGTGCTGGGCGCCGTACTGGCGGTGGTCAGCAGATGTGTCAGCGACTCCTCCACGGACCGGTCGCGGCGTTCGATCAGGCCGTCCGTGTACATCAACAGAGTGTCCTCGGGAGCCAGTTGGATCTCGGACTCCTCGTATCCGGCTTCGGGTACCGCCCCGAGCAGCATGCCCTTCAGCAGGGGCAGGGGGGCCGCCTCGGTGTCCCGGACGAGCACCGGCGGCAGATGGCCCGCCCGGGCCCAGCGCAGCGTCCGCCGCTCGGGGTCGTACAGGCCGCACACCGCCGTCGCGGTGACGGCGCCGGTCAGATGGTGCGCCACGATGTTGAGCCACGACAGCAGCTGGCCCGGACCGGCCCCGGTCACCGCCAGGCCGCGCAGCGCGTTGCGCAGGACGACCATGCTGGTGGCGGCCTCGATGCCGTGGCCGGCCACGTCTCCCACGCACAGCAGCACCATGCGGGTCGGCAGGACGACGGCGTCGTACCAGTCGCCGCCCACCAGCTGTTCGGTCTCCGCGGG
This sequence comes from Streptomyces sp. NPDC000345, assembly GCF_042898825.1. Taxonomy (NCBI): domain Bacteria; kingdom Bacillati; phylum Actinomycetota; class Actinomycetes; order Kitasatosporales; family Streptomycetaceae; genus Streptomyces; species Streptomyces sp. NPDC000345. The sequence goes on along the minus strand of NZ_JBIAZE010000007.1, from coordinate 329,743 downwards.
CCGGTAGCGGACGGCCACCTGGAGGTCGGGCACCTGCAGCGGCGCCTGGGTGGGGGGCATGATGGCGTGCTGCAACTGCAGGGTCAGCCGGTTGCGTTCGGTGGCCTGCTGTTCCGTGTGCGCCAGCTGGTCACGGGTGGCGGCGAGCGCCACCTCGGTCCAGTGCTGGGCCGAGATGTCCTGGCAGGCGCCGCGGAGCAGCAGCAGCCGGCCGCCGGGGTCGAGCACCGGTTCGGCGACGATCCTGATGTGGCGGGTCACCCCGTCCGGCCGCTGCAGCCGGAAGGCCGCGGCCGCGGGCCGCCGATGGTGCAGCAGCGTACGCAGGAAACGACGGATCGAGACGCTGTCGTCCGGGTGCGCATGGGCCGGCAGCTCCTCCAGCGGCACCGGGACGCTCGACCGCGGACGCCCGTAGAGGTCGAACAGCTGCCCGTTCCAGGTGATCTCACCGGTCAGCAGGTTCTCCTCGAACCCGCCGATACGGCCGAGCCGCTGGGCGTGCTGGAGCAGGCTCGCCAGCCGCGCCGTCTCGTCCTCGATACGCCAGATGAGGAGTACGGCGCTGCCGTGCCGGCTGATGCTGATGTCCGCGACCGCCGAGAGGGCGACCTGGTCGACGAGGGCGGTGAGGTTCATCCGGCGGGTCCTGAACGGCTCGCCGGTGGCGTAGACGCGCTCGATGCGCTGGAACAGCTCGCTGTCCCCGGCGGCCATCGGATAGGCCTCGAGGAGCAGCGCGCCGTTGACGACCGCCCGCGGCCGGCCGGCCGGGTCCAGGAAACGGTTGTTCACGTGCTGGATGCGGAAGTCCACCAGGTGTCCGCCACCGTCCAGGTAGGGCACCAGGACCAGCGCGGGATCGTGCAGCCCGTCGGCCAGGTCCATCAGCTCGGCGGCGTCCGGCAGGATGCGCGGTTCCAGGGCCTCGTCCCGCGGCTGCGTACGCGTCTCCAGCGTGTGGGCGCACAGCTCGGCCAGGGCCTCCACCTGACGGACGATCTGCGGCGGCTGCGGCGCCAGGGGAGTGGGCCAGGCGATCTCCAGCACGCCGTGGATGCGTCCTCCGGTGCCGGCGGGCAGGGCCGCCCTGCCGCCGTCCGGATGCTGGTGCAGGCCGATGCTGGGCAGTCCGGTCTGCCCGAGGGTGGTGATCCACTGTCCCTCGCGCTCGGTGAGACCGCGCCGCGCCACCGTCACCACGTCCGGTGGGACGTAACGCCAGCGCGCGGCCTCGGCCGGTGAGAACCCGGCGCTGCCCGCGAGGGACAGCGAACCGTCGGAACCCGCGGCCCAGATGGCCACGGCCACCGCGCCGAGCGGGCGCAGCGCCTGCTCCAGCAGGGCGTCGGCGACGGCCTGGGTGTCGTTCGCGGCCAGCGCCCCGCTCTCGGCCGCACGCAGGCGTACGGCGGCCGACTCGGACTCCGCTTCCTCGGAGACCCTGGTCGCGGCGATGAACGCGTCCGTCACCTCGGACATACGGTCCCGGGCGGCCTGGTTGATGACGTCGACCGCGAGTTCCAGCAGGGTGACCTGGGCCTGCTCGGCCAACTCGGCCAGCTGGCGGGCTGCCTGCGGCGGCCCGCACTGCAGCCGTTCGACCAGGATGCCCTTGGCGAGCTCGATCAGGGCACGGCCCTCGGCCTCCGCCTGGGCGGCCCGCACCTCGCGGCTGAGCCGCTCCACGACGGCCGCCAGCCTGCCGACCGGAGAGGCGGGCGAGGCACCCGGCGGACCCGCGGGCGGCCCGTCCGGAATCACCGACAGCACGTCGGCAGCCATCGCCAGCTCTTCGGCGGTGATCGACGGCCCGTCCGGAAGCTCCGACAGTCCGCCCGGGATCTCCCACGGTTCGTCGGCCGCCGACGGCCCGTCCGGGACGACCGACGGTTCGTCGGCAGTCGCCGACGGCCCGCCCGGGGCCACCGACTGGTCGTCGGCAGTCACCGACGGCCCCTCCGGAGTGACCGACGGGACGGAGGACGGCGCCGGGGCGGCGGACTCGAGCCGCGGCTCGCCCGCCTGACCCGGTTCACGCTGATGCTCGGACATGCTCACGGCGTGGATGCTCCTCGGCTGGAGGGCCCTGGGGTGCGGTACGGAAGGCGCTGCGGGGCGCCCGGCCCGCCGGTGGGCGGGACGGGCACCGGTGCCCTCATGCGGGCAGCCAGCTTCGGACGCAGGCGATGAGGTCGTGCGTGTCGACGGGCTTGGTGACGTAGTCGCTGGCGCCCGAGGCGAGGCTCTTCTCCCGGTCGCCGGGCATCGCCTTCGCGGTGACGGCGATGATGGGCAGCTCGGCGTACTGCGGCATCCTGCGGATCTCTGCCGTCGCCGTGTAGCCGTCCATCTCCGGCATCATCACGTCCATCAGCACGAGCGCGACGTCCGGGTTGTTCACCAGCGTCTCGATGCCCTTGCGCCCGTTCTCGGCGTGCAGGACCCGGAAGCCGTGCAGCTCCAGGATCCCGCTGAGCGCGAAGAGGTTCCGCGCGTCGTCGTCGACGACGAGGACGGTGCGGCCCGCCGGCACCTCCTCCATGAGCGGCGGCGCAAGAGGCTGCGGCTCCTCGGGCCGGACCAGGGACAGCACGTCCCCGGGTTCCTCGGCGGACAGGTGCAGCGCGATGCGCTCGCGCAGTTCGTCGAGACTGGACAGGACCTCCAGCGCCCCGCCCGCCGAGCGGTTCCGCAGCGTCTCCTCCAGCGGTGCGTCCGTGCGGTGGCCGCTGTGCACCAGCACGGGAACACTGGCCAGCGCCGAGTCACCCTCCAGCGCCTGAAGGAAACGGGAGGTCTCGCCGTCCCGCATGCCCCGCTCCAGGACGACGCAGTGGCACGGATCGGCCGCGAGGGCGCCGGCCGCCTCCTGCGCGCCGACGGCGGTGATGATGTCGACCGCGGGCCGCTGCCCGCCGTCGTCGCGGCCGTGCGTCAGATCGGCGACGACGCTCTCCGCGACCAGCGTCAGCAGCCCTCTCGGCCGCTCCTCCACGACGAGCAGCCGCCGCGGGCGCGGCCCGGGCCCGATCCGGGGCACCGGCGCCGGCCGGGACGATCCCTCGGGCAGAGGCTCTTCGGAGGCCCGGTCCAAGGTCCGGCCGTGGTTGATCAGTTCCTCGAAGTCGGGGCGGGCCACGGGCAGGAAGAGGGTGAACGTGCTGCCCTGGCCGGGCGTGCTGTCCACCGTCACGGCACCGCCGAGCAGATGGGCGATCTCCCGGGTGATGGACAGACCGAGACCGGTGCCGCCGTACTTCCGGCTCGTCGTGCCGTCCGCCTGCTGGAAGGCGCCGAAGATCGTCTCCAGGTGCTGCTCCGGGATGCCGATGCCGGTGTCCTTCACCCGGAAGGCCACCACGGCCCCGCCCCGGATCACCCCCTCGGGCACCTCGTCGTCCGCCGCCGGTTCGATGCTCAGCTCCACGCCGCCCTGCTCGGTGAACTTCACGGCGTTCGACAGGAGGTTGCGCAGCACCTGGCGCAGCCGGGAGTCGTCCGTGAGCAGGTCCGCGGGCGCCCCGGGAGCCGTCGTCACCGTGAAGTCCAGGCCGTTCTGCGTCGTCATCGGCCGGAAGGTGGCCTCGACGTACTCGATCAGCTGCCGCAGTGCCACCCGTTCGGGCGTGACGTCCATCTTCCCGGCCTCGACCTTCGACAGGTCGAGGATGTCGTTGATGAGCTGGAGCAGGTCCGAACCGGCGGAGTGGATGATCTGCGCGTACTCCACCTGCTTGGGCGTGAGGTTGCGGGAGGGGTTCTGCGCCAGCAACTGGGCGAGGATGAGCAGGCTGTTGAGCGGGGTGCGCAGCTCGTGGCTCATGTTCGCCAGGAACTCCGACTTGTACTTCGAGGCCAGCGACAGCTGCTGGGCGCGCGTCTCCAGTTCCTGTCGCGCCTGCTCGATCTGGAGGTTCTTCGCCTCGATGTCCCGGTTCTGGGCCACCAGCAGCGAGGCCTTCTCCTCCAGCTCCGCGTTGGACCGCTGGAGTTCCTCCTGCTGCACCTGCAACTCGGCCGAACGGGACTGGAGTTCACCCGTCAGACGCTGCGACTCGACCAGCAGCTCGTCGGTACGGGCGTTGGCCACGATCGTGTTGACGTTGACGCCGATGGTCTCCATCAGCTGCGCCAGGAAGTCCTGGTGGATCTGGGTGAAGGAAGTGACCGAGGCCAGCTCGATGACGCCGAGGACCTGGCCCTCGACCACGATCGGCAGCAGCACCAGCGCGCTGGGCACCACCTGGCCGAGCCCCGAGGAGATGGTCACGTAGCCGGGCGGCAGTTCGTCCACCACGATGGTGCGCCGGCTGCGGGCCGCCTGGCCGACCAGGGTGCGGCCGAAGGCGATGCGCGTGGGCCGGCCGGCCTCGTCGGGGTAGCCGTAGGAGCCGACGAGCCGCAGTTCGGGCCCGCCGTCGCCGTCCTCGGCCAGGTAGAAGGCGCCGTACTGCGCCGACACCAGGGGAACCAGCTCGTCCATGATCAGCTCGGCGACCACGGGCAGGTCGCGGTGGCCCTGCATCAGGCTCGAGATCCTGGCGAGGTTGGTCTTGAGCCAGTCCTGCTCCTGGTTGGCGCGGGTGGTCTCCCGCAGGGACTCCACCATGGAGTTGATGTTGTCCTTGAGCTCGGCGACCTCGCCGGACGCCTCCACGGTGATCGAACGGGTCAGGTCGCCCTCGGCGACCGCGCTCGCGACCTCGGCGATCGCGCGGACCTGCCGGGTCAGGTTGCCCGCCAGCTCGTTCACGTTCTCCGTCAGACGCTTCCAGGTGCCCGAGACGCCCTCCACCTCGGCCTGTCCGCCGAGGCGTCCTTCGGTGCCGACCTCGCGGGCGACGCGGGTGACCTCGTCGGCGAAGGCGGAGAGCTGGTCGACCATCGTGTTGATGGTCGTCTTGAGCTCCAGGATCTCGCCGCGCGCGTCCACGTCGATCTTCTTCGACAGGTCGCCCCTGGCCACCGCGGTCGTCACCAGCGCGATGTTGCGCACCTGGCCGGTGAGGTTGTTGGCCATCGAGTTGACGTTGTCGGTGAGGTCCTTCCACGTGCCGGCGACGTTGGGGACATGGGCCTGTCCGCCGAGCTGTCCCTCGGTGCCGACCTCGCGGGCGACGCGGGTGACCTCGTCGGCGAAGGCGGAGAGCGTGTCGACCATCGTGTTGATGACCTCGGCCAGCGCCGCCACCTCGCCCTTGGCCTCGACCGTGATGCGCTGCGACAGGTCGCCGCGCGCCACGGCGGTGGCGACCTGGGCGATGGAACGGACCTGGCCGGTCAGGTTGGACGCCATCACGTTGACGTTGTCGGTGAGGTCCTTCCAGGTTCCCGACACACCGCGCACCTGGGCCTGTCCGCCGAGGCGTCCTTCGGTGCCGACCTCGCGGGCGACGCGGGTGACCTCGTCGGCGAAGGCGGAGAGCTGGTCGACCATCGTGTTGATGGTGTTCTTCAGTTCGAGGATCTCGCCGCGGGCGTCGACGGTGATCTTCTGGGAGAGGTCGCCCTTGGCCACGGCGGTCGCCACCAGGGCGATGTTGCGCACCTGGCCGGTGAGGTTGCCGGCCATGAAGTTCACCGAGTCGGTGAGGTCGCGCCAGGTTCCCTTGACGCCCTTCACGTCCGCCTGTCCGCCGAGGCGTCCTTCGGTGCCGACCTCGCGGGCGACGCGGGTGACCTCGTCGGCGAAGGCGGAGAGCTGGTCGACCATCGTGTTGATGGTGCTCTTCAGTTCGAGGATCTCGCCGCGGGCGTCGACGGTGATCTTCTGGGAGAGGTCGCCCTGCGCCACCGCCGTGGTCACCTGGGCGATGGAGCGGACCTGGCTCGTGAGGTTGCCCGCCATGTGGTTCACGGAGTCGGTGAGGTCGCGCCAGACACCGGCCACACCCGGCACCTGGGCCTGTCCGCCGAGGCGTCCCTCGCTGCCGACCTCGCGGGCGACGCGGGTGACCTCGTCGGCGAAGGCGGAGAGCTGGTCGACCATCGTGTTGACGGTCTCCTTCAGCTGCAGGATCTCGCCGCGGGCGGGCACGTCGATCTTCTGGGAGAGATCGCCCTTGGCCACCGCCGTGGCCACCTGGGCGATGTCGCGGACCTGGGTGGTGAGGTTGCCCGCCATGGCGTTGACCGAGTCCGTCAGATCGGCCCAGGTGCCCGAGACGCCCGGCACCTCCGCCTGTCCGCCGAGCGTGCCCTCGGTGCCCACCTCACGGGCCACGCGGGTGACCTCGGAGGTGAACACGGACAGCTGGTCCACCATGCCGTTGAAGACCTTGGCGATGTCGCCCATGAGGCCGTCGGCGTCGTCCGGCAGGCGGGTACCGAAGTCCCCGTCCCGTACGGCTGTCAGGCCCGCCAGGAGCCGCCGCAACTCTTGATCGCCCGGCACCGCTTCCACGACACCGGTGCTGTTGCTGGTCATGCGCACCCTCGTTCCGCTCCCCAGGAGTCCTCCCTACCGAGGACTCGGAACCCCCCCGGACCACGTCGGCGGCCCGGTTGCTGTGCTTGCATTTCCGCAGTTCACGGATCTGCGCGATGAAGAAATACGCCGCAGGCTAACCCAGGTCCGGAGCGCGGAACAAAGTGTGGGGCCAAGTCGGGAACCGAGGGAAATCAGACGGGGCGGATCGTGCATGCCCCCGCTGAACAGGGGTACACGAGCAGGTTTTGGTGCGACTCCGGGCGAGGTGGCCGCCGTCCCCGGGAAGGGCGGCACCGGCGACGAAACCGGCTCCCCGGCCGGGTCCGGGGCGGCGGCATGACGGCCGTCGGCCGGCCGGAGACCGGAGAGGAGAACGGAGAGGAGAACGGAGAGGAGAACGGAGAATGACGCCGGTGAAGCCCCGCGTGCGCCCGGGAGTCCGCGACCCTGGCCGCGCCCGCGTCAGTCGCCCGCGGCCCGGCGCACGAGGGCGGTGTCGACGAACTGCTCGAAGCGGACGACGAGCCCGCCGCGTACCACGAAGTGGTGGGCGACGCGGACGCCGAGCGGTTTCCCCGTCGCCTTGTTGACGGCGGTGTAGCGGGCGAGGACCACGACGTTCTCGCCGTCGACGACGTAGGTGTCGTCGTGGGCGGTCCAGTCGTCCCAGTCCTGGCCGAGCCTCTCCATCACGTTCGCCGTGACGCCGTGGGGGGTGCGGTAGGTGCCGGCGAGGGGGAAGCCGGCCATCTCCGTCCACTCGACATCGGGGGCGAGGGTGGCGCGCAGGGCTTCCAGGTCGCCGGCGGCCGAGGCGAGGTACTGACGGCGTACGACGTCGGCGGGGGCGGTGGAGGTGGCGAAGTCGTTCATGTCAGCCCCACTTCATTTCACCCTTGGCGACCTTCGCGCCGATCCGGGCGGCGATCAGCATGCCGTTCTCCGGGTAGCGCCGGACCAGGGCTTCGGTGAGCGCGGCGCCGTCGGCCGCCTTGGCCAGATCCTCCTCGAAGGCGAGCAGGTAGTCGCGGGTGGCGGTGATGGCGGAGGCGTCGGCCGCGGTGTCGGGCAGACGGTGGCCGGGGACGACCAGCTCGGGCCGGAGGGCGGCCATCTGGTCGAGCAGGTCGATCCAGGCGGCGCGGGCGCCGGGGGCGGGGGTGTCGGCGACCCAGACGTGCTCCTGCTGGAAGAGCAGGACGCCGCCGAGGAGGGCGCGGTGCTCGGCCTGCCACAGGTAGTGGCGGTCCGGCAGCGCGGCCGGGCCGCCCCTGAGCTCGAAGCGGTGGCCTTCGAGGACGAGGTCACCGGTGGCCGGGGTCAGGTCGACCAGGCGGGTGGGGAGGTTCGGGCCGAGCGCGGCCCACGCCTTGAGTTTGCCCTCGTAGGAGTGCCGGATGTGTTCGATGACGAGTGGCGTGGCCACGAAGTCGGCGTCCGGGAAGGTGTCGGCGATGACCTCGGCACCGAAGTAGAAGTCCGGGTCGCCGTGGCTCACGAAGACCGTGGTCAGCGTCTTGCCGGAGTCGAGGATCTCAGCGGCCAGCCGGTGGCCGTCGGCTCGGGTGAAGCCGGCGTCGACCAGCAGCGCCTCCCGCTCACCGGTGACGAGCGTGGCGGTCTTGTTCTTGCTGGCGGCCGGGAAGTCGAGGTCGAGGACCTTGAAGGAGAGAGCGGTGCTCATGCGGGACTCCTTGGGGGGCGGGTCGAGACGAAGAAGGGTGCCGAGCTGTCACCTGACAAGACAGTAACTGACTAGTCAGATATTTTCCTGTGTGTGTGAAGCGCACCCCACAGGTGTGGCGGGGGCGATGCGTCAGCGTGCGCGTCGGCGCACGGGTCAGGGCAGCCGGGGGAGGACGTCCCGGGCCGTATGGCTGAGGATGCGAAGATCCTCCGCGAACCGCTCACGGTCCGCCTCCGGGAGCGGGTCCACGAAGAAGCGTCGGATGTTCTCCACATGGATGGCGGACGCGCGGACCGTCGTCTCCTCGCCCAGCGGGGTCAGCCGCACCAGCTTTGCGCGCCGGTCGGCAGGGGACTCCCCGCGCGTCACGAGCCCGGCCGCCTCCATGCGGTCCACCAGCCGGGTGGCCCCGCCGGTGGTGAGCACCTGCTCCTGGGCGATGGCCCGCATCGACAGCCCCGGCTCGCCCGCCCGCCCGAGGATCAGCAGCACCTCGAACGTCAGATGGCTGATGCCGCACTCCTCCTCGAGCGCCCGTCCGAGGATGTACTCCAGCCGGTTGGCCGCCCCTTGGAGCCGCCCGAACGCCAGGATGAGTCCGTGGTCGGCGGCCTCCTTCGCCGTCCTGATACCTGCCTGCTCGCTCAAGTCCGCGCCGTTCCCTTCGCCGTCCCGGTCACCACCGTACCGATCACACGTGGCCGGTGGGGGACGGCGGGACACCGTCCGCGGCGGCGTGGGCCCTGCCGAACCCGCGGGTGGCGGAGCCCGGCAGGTGGCCCGGTCGCGATCGCAGAGGGCGAGGTCAGGCCGCTGTGCCGGTGACGGTGCCGCCCGTCTTGGTGACGTGGTAGGTCACCGAGGCGCCGCTCCAGAAGTGGAAGGTGAGCGTCACCCGGGCGTCGTCCTTCAACGAGGTGAAGAACTCGGCGGTCAGCTTGATCGAGTCGCCGGTGTACGCCGAGAAGGCCGTGTCCCACTGCTGGTACGGAGTCCAGCTCGCCGGGCCCGCGTTGCTCCCGTCGTCGTACCTGGCCTCCATGGTCGCGAGCAGGTCCCCGCGGAACTCGGTGGGGATGGTCAGGCCGCTGGTGCTCCCCGAGCCGCTCGACAGGACCGGGGTGTCGTAGGTGATCACGTCGATCCGCCACGGGACGCCGCGCGAGAATCGGGCTTCCAGGGTTGCGTCGACCCCGTAGGCCCGGTCGCCCGCCAACTCGGTGAGCGTGGCGGCCGTCAGCGTGAGCCGGTCGCCGGAGACCGTGTAGTCCCTGTCCTTCACCAGGGTGCGCGAACCGTGGCGCAGGCTCTGGAAGTCGGTGCCGTGGAAATTCAGTGTGAGCGTCTGGCCGGTGACGGGACGGGACTTGGGCAGGAACACCATGTCGCTGGAGGCCGTACCCGACCGTGTGGTCCAGCTCGACCTGATCTGGGCGAACAGTTCGGGGTCCCGCCACTGCAGGGTGTCGCGGTTCAGGAACTGCCCGGCGTCCCACAGCATCGTGGTGAGCCTGCGGCGGCGGGCGTAGTCGCCGAGGAACTCGAAGTACTTGCGCACCTCGCCCCGCTCGATGATGCCGGGACGGGTGTGGTCGTGGGCGAGCAGGGCGTACTCGCCGACGACGACCGGGATGCCCCGGTCGACGAAGGCGTGGTACACGCGGTCGAACGTGCCGGTGAGATCCTGCTCGGAGGTGGCGTCGAACCGGGTGTAGCCGGCGATGTTCACACTGAACGGCCACCAGCCGTAGAAGTGGACCGTGGTGGCGACCATGGGATCGCGCAGGGAGCTCAGTTCGGTGGCCAGCGCGTCCAGCCGGCCCTGGTCGGCGTTCGTGTACAGGGTGGGCAGCACCAGCAGGCGCGTGGCGTTCGCGCCGCCGGACTCCCGCACGATCCGGTGGAACACGCGGTTGAGCTCGGCCAGCAGCCGGTAGTTCTCCTCGTCGCCCGAAGTGCCGCTGAACGTGGGCTCGTTGATGCTCTCGAAGACCAGCCTCGACGGCTCGTCACGGAACTCCGCCGCGATCTGGGTCCAGGTGGCGCTGTACCGGGCGAACACGGCATCGTGGTCCGTGGGCAGGTCGTCGACCCACATCCACGAGTCGTGGTGCATGTTGAGCAGCACGTACAGGTCCTCGTCCAGGGCCCAGTCCACGACCTGCCGCACCTTCGCCATCCAGACCGGGTCGATCGTGTGACCGGGCGCGGCGCCCTCGTGGACGCCCCAGGTGACGGGCAGGCGGATGCTCTTGAAGCCCTGCGATCTGACCTTCTTCAGCAGTGCCCTGGTCACCGGCGGGTTGCCCCAGGACGTCTCGTCGGGGATGGCGTCGTAGGTGTTGCCGAGGTTCCAGCCGGGCTGCATGGCCGCGACCGTGCCGCGGGCGGCGGGGGAGCTCGGCGGCGGGACGGGCGGATCGTCGGCCCGCGCGGTGGCGGGGAGCAACGGGAGCAGGACGACCGCCAGGAGCAGCGCCGTCAGTCTGCGCGGGGCGCGCGGCGAACGGCGTCGTCGCGGGAGGAACCGTACGAGTCTCCTCGTCATCACGTGCACCTTCCGGATGGGGGGCGGGCGGCGCAGGCCGTGAACGGCCTCTTGGTGAAGGAAACTTTCGCTGTACGCGGCGGAGAAATTAACATGAAGCCGTGTCAGAGGCCACAGGCGTGTCGGCAAGAGGTGCCAGAATGGCCGGGCGCACGGGCGGTTCGACGATCGGGATGGCGACCTTGGCGGAACACGCGGCGGACGGGCCGGCGGACCGGGACGGCGGGCAGGGCGACACGTCCCGGCCGGTCACCATCGCTTTCATCGCCGAGTCGGCGGGCGTCTCCGTCCCCACCGTGTCCAAGGTGATCAACGGTAGGTCGGGGGTCTCCGCGGACACCCGCGCACGGGTCGAGGCGCTGGTCGAGGAGTACGGCTACCGCAAGCCCACGGGGGCCAACCGGAGCAACGTCGTGGAACTCGTCTTCCGCGAGCTCGAGCACATGTGGGCGGTCGAGATCATCCGGGGCGTCGAGCGGGTGGCCCGGCGGCACCGGGTCGGCCTCATGGTCTCCGAGTTCGGGCTGCACGACTCCGCGGAGCCCACCTGGGACGACACCGTCTCCCGGCGTCCGCGCTGCGTCCTGTCCGTGGCCCAGCTCTCCGAGGCGGAGCGCGCGCAACTCAAGGCCAAGGGAATCCCGTTCGTCGTCTTCGACCCGGCCACGGAACTGCCCGACGACGTCCCGTTCGTGGGTGCCACCAACTGGTCGGGCGGCCGGGCCGCGACCCGGCACCTCACCGCACTCGGGCACCGCCGCATCGCCATGATCGGCGGACCCGAGGACCAGCTGTACTGCTGCGCCCGGCTGGACGGATACCGCTCCGCGATGCATGCCGCCGGCCTGCCGGCCGACCCGGAACTCGTCGTGCACGCCCCCCTCACGCGCGAGGACGGCTGCGAGGCGGCGCGTTCCCTGCTCGCCCTGCCCGACCGCCCGACCGCGATCTTCACCGCGAACGACCTGCAGGCGCTGGGCGTCTACCAGGCGGCGCGCGAGGCCGGCCTGCGGATCCCGGACGAGCTGAGCGTCGTCGGTTTCGACGATCTGCCGGTCGTGGCCTGGGTGGACCCGCCCCTGACCACCGTCCACCAGCCCCTGACCGAGATGGCCGCGGCCGCGACCGAGCTGGCGCTCACGCTCGGGCGCGGTGAGCAGGCACCTCAGACGGGGCTGGAGATCGCGACGACCCTCACCGTCCGCAGCAGTACGGCCCCGCCACGGAGCTGAGCGCGCGGAAACCATCCGTACCGCGCCACGGAAACTTTCGCTTCCCGCCGGGGGCTGGAAAGCGCGCGCCCCGGCAGGGACCATGAACGCCGTCGCCCCTTCACCCCCTCGGCTGCAGCCCTCGAGGGCAGTACGAGCCACCCGGCACCGCACCCTCGGCACCCAGTGAAAGGACCCGATGAGGTTGTCGAGCACGCCCGAGAACACCGCCACCGTCACCAACCCGGTGATCCCGGGCTTCCACCCCGACCCGTCCGTCTGCCGGGTGGGGGAGGACTACTACCTGGCCTGCTCCAGCTTCGAGTACTTCCCCGGGGTGCCCGTCTTCCACAGCCGGGACCTGGTGCACTGGACCCAGATCGGCAACGCCCTCGACCGGCCGGGGCAGTTGCGTCTGCCCCTCGATTCCCCGTCCTCGGGCGGGATCTACGCCCCCACCCTGCGCCACCACGACGGCCGCTTCTGGCTGGTCGTCACGAACGTGAGCGGTGACGGCAATCTGCTCTTCACGGCCACCGACCCGGCCGGCCCCTGGTCCGATCCCGTCCGGCTGCCCGGCGTCCACGGCATCGACCCGGACCTCGCCTGGGACGACGACGGCAACTGCTGGTGCACCACCGCCGGAGTCGGGCAGGTCCGCATCGATCCCCACACGGGGGAGACGTTCGGCCCGACGCGCAGGCTCTGGTCCGGCAGCCCCGGAGCCAAGGCCCCCGAGGCTCCGCACCTCTACCGGATCGGCGACTACTGGTATCTGCTCATCGCCGAAGGCGGTACCGAACGCTGCCACGGCGTCTCCATCGCCCGCGGCCCTACGCCCACGGGCCCGTTCGAGCCGTGCCCGGCCAACCCGATCCTGACCCACCGGGGCACCGACCACCCCATCCAGAACACCGGCCACGCCGACCTGGTCCAGGCGCCCGACGACTCCTGGTGGATGGTGCTGCTCGGGGTGCGGCCCGGCGGGGGAACCCCCGGATGGCACGTGCTCGGCCGGGAGACGTTCCTGGTGCCGGTCTCCTGGACCGACGGCTGGCCGGTGGTCGGCGAGCTGTCGCCCTCCCTGCCCGCACCCTCCTGGCCGCTGCGGCCGGCGCCCGCCCTGCCGGACCGGGACGACTTCGACCTGAGCGAACTCGCCCCCCACTGGGTCTCGTTGCGCCACCGGCCGCCGGAGGCGTGCACCACCAAGGAGAAGGCCGGTTGGCTCACGCTGCACGCCCGCGGCGGATCGCTGGACGACACCGACGTGACGTTCACCGGACGGCGGCAACAGCACACGTCATGCCGGGTACGAGCCCTGGTCGACGCGGCGGACGGCCGCGGCGGCCTGGCCGTCCGCCTCGACGAGCGGCACCACTGCGCCATCGAGGTCTCGGCCGGTGAGGCACGAGTGAGCGCCCGTATCGGCCCGCTGAACACCGTGGTCGCCTCCCGGCCGGTGCCCACCGGACCTGTGGTGCTCCGCATCGAGGTGGCCGCCGTGCACACCGTGCACGACGCCCGCACCGGTCCGGACACCGTCACCCTCGGCATCGAGGAGCCGGACGGCACCTTCGGCGAGCTTGCCTCACTGGACGGGAAGTACCTCTCCACCGAGGTCGCCGGCGGCTTCACCGGCCGGGTGATCGGCATGTTCGCCGGTGCAGGCGCCGTCCACTTCGACTGGTTCGCGTACGAGCCGGTCGATCGCTGACACGGCCGGCACAGCGCCTGAACCCGGCGGCACGGTCGACACGTCCGCCGGGTTCGGGGCGGGTCAGGGCAGTACGACGATCTTGCGTCCCTGACCCGCCGCGAACTGGTCCAGTGCCTGCGGGTACTCCGTCAGCGGCAGCCGGTGGCTGATGAAGACCTGGGGATCCAGCACCCCGGTGGCGAACAGTTCCGCCGCCCGCTCGTAGCTGTGCAGCACCGCCATGGAACCGGTGATGGTGATCTCCTGGTTGTAGATGCGGTACGGCGAGATGGTGGCCGTCGTCGCGTAGTCGGAGACCCCGAACTGCAGAAACGTCCCCGCCTTGGCGACCCGGTCCAGGCCGTCCTGGATCGCGGCGGCGTTGCCGGTCGCGTCGACCACCACGTCCCAGCCGGCCGGCCGCCCCAACTCGTCGGCGGACAGCGCCGCCCGGGAACAGCCCAGCTTCTCGGCCGTCGCCAGCCGCTCCGGGTTGACGTCGACGACGTCCACCGAGGCGGCACCGGTGCGCTTGGCCAGCTCCAGCATCATCAGGCCCATCGTCCCGCTGCCGTAGATCAGCACATGGGAGCCCATCCTGCTGCTGAGCACGTCGTAGCCGCGAACGGCGCAGGACAGCGGCTCGATCAGCGCCGCGTCCTGGACGTCCACGTGCTCCGGCAGCCGTACACAGTTGGCGACGGGCGCCACGGCGTACTCGGCGGCGCCACCGGCCACCGTCACGCCGATCGCCTGCCACCGGTCGCAGAGATTGTTGCGTCCGGCCCGGCAGTAGCGGCACTCGTTGCAGTAGAGCGAGGGATCCACGGCGACCCGGTCGCCGATCGCGAGTTCGGTGACCTCGCTGCCCAGGCCCACGACCTCCCCGGCGAACTCGTGCCCCGGCACCACCGGCAGGGTCGGCGCGAACTCGCCCTGCAGGATGTGCAGATCGGTCCCGCACAGCCCGCAGGCCGCCACATCGACCACGACCTGGCGCGGCCCGGGAGTCGGGTCGGGCACGGTGGTGACGGTGACCTTGCCGGGGGCTTCGATGACGGCGGCTTTCACTTGACTGCTCCTAGGGACAGGCCGCGCACCAGTTTGTCCTGGGCGGCGAAACCGGCGATGAGGACGGGCAGGGAGACCAGCGTGGCGGCAGCGCACAGACGGGCGAGGAAGAGGCCCTCGTTGGTGATGAAGCCGACGAGGAAGACCGGCGCGGTGGAGGCCTGGGTCGCGGTGAGGTTGACCGCGAACATGAACTCGTTCCAGCTGAAGATGAAGCAGATCAGCGAGGTGGCGGCGAGTCCCGGCATGGCGACCGGGGCGACGACCCGCCACAGCACGGTGAGCAGGCCGGCGCCGTCGACCTCGGCCGCCTCGAGGATCTCCCTGGGGACCTCGGCGAGGAACGAGCGCATCATCCACACCGCGATCGGCAGGTTCATGGCCGTGTAGAGGACGACCAGCGTCCACACGTTGTCCAGCATCCCGGCGTCCTTGACGATCAGGTATACCGGCAGCAGGGCCGCGATGGCGGGCAGGAACTTGGTGGACAGGAAGAAGAACATCACGTCGGTCCACTTCTGGACCGGCTTGATGGACAGCGCGTAGGCCGCCGGCACGGCCAGGGCGAGCACGAGCAGCGTCGAAAAGACGCTTGCCATCGCCGAGTTGAGCAGGAAGGGGGTGATGTCCCGGCTGAACAGCAGTTCGTACTGGTCGAAGGTGAGGGGTGCGAAGGGGGTCGGCGGGTTGGTCGCCGCGTCCGCCTCCTGGTGGAAGGAGGTGAGCACCATCCACGCCACCGGCGCGAAGAACGCCAGCGTGGCCAGCCAGGCGACGAACGTCCACAGGGGGGTGAGGCGGGCGGTCATCGGTACACCTCCTCGCGGAACAGCGACGCGATGGTGCGCAGCGCGAAGGTCGCGATCACGATCGAGCCGAGGACGACGACGACACCGGCGGCGGCCGCCTCGCCGTACTCGTACTTGCGGAACATGGTCAGGTAGATCTCGTAGGGCAGGTTGGTCGTCTGCGAGCCGGGGCCGCCCTGGGTGATGGTGTAGACCGCGTCGAAGGTCTGCACGACGTAGATCGTGCCGAGCAGGATGCCCAGCTCGATGTACTGGCGCAGGTGCGGCAGCGTGATGTGGCGGAAGGTCTGCAGCGCGGAGGCACCGTCGACCTTCGCCGCCTCCAGGACGTCACCGGGCTGCGCCTGCAGACCCGCCAGGAGGATCAGCATCATGAACGGGGTCCACTGCCAGACCAGGGAGACCACGACGGCGGGCATCGGATACGACGAGATCCAGTCGACCGTGGGGCCGCTGTCCGCCCCGAAGAGGCGGTAGACGGCGTTGAGGCTGCCGTGGAGCAGGCCGTAGTCGGGGTTGTAGAGGGCGTGCTTCCACAGCAGGGCCGCCGCGACGGGCATGACCAGGAACGGCGCGATGAGCAGGGTGCGCGCCAGGCCGCGGCCGGCGAACCGGCGGTCCAGCAGCATCGCCAGACCGAGTCCGAGAACCACGCTGATGAGCACCACGGACGCGGTGAGCACGACGGTGTTGAGGACCGCGGTGCGCAGCCGCTCGTCGGTGAAGACGAACGCGAAGTTGGACAGGCCCACGAAGTGCCGGTCGCCCGGCTTGAGGATGTTCCACTCGAAGGTGGAGATCACGAGCGTGGCCACGAAGGGCAACTGCGTCACGACGATGGTGAAGACCAGCGCCGGGAGCAGCGGGATGCGGCGCCGCCAGCTGCCGGAGCCGGCGGACGGGCGCCGGGGGGCGGGCGGTGACGCGGTCTTGGGGGGAACAGTGAGAGTGGTCATGGAGGGTTCCTCTGCCGGTGACGGCGGGGGGAAGCGATGCCCGGCCGGCGCCGAGGCCGGCCGGGCGGTGGCGGTCACTGGTAGTTCTTGGCGACGTCCTCGGCGAGCTTCTGGCCGTCCTCGAGCGCCTTGTCCACGCTGGTCCTGCCGGCGATGGCGGCGGAGATCTCCTGGGTGACCTTCGTTCCCAGGTCCTGGAACTCCGGGACGGCCACGTACTGGATGCCCACGGTCGGCCTGGGCTGGACGCCCGGGTCGGCCGGGTCGGCCGACTCGATGGACTTCAGGGTGATGTCACCGAACGACGCTGCGGCCTTCTGGTACTCGGGGAGGGCGTACGTGCTGGCCCGCTTGCCGGCCGGGACACGGGACCAGCCGAGCTTCTCGCCGACCAGCTTCTCGTACTCCTTGCTGGACGCCCACAGCATGAACTTCGAGGCGGCGTCGGCGTTCTTGGTGGTCTTGGGCATGGCCCACGCCCAGGACCACAGCCAGCCGCTGCTCCTGGTCCTGACGGTCGGCGCGTAGGCGTACCCGACATGCCCGGCGATCTTGCTGGAGCTGGAGTCCTCCAGGGACCCGGCCGCGCTGGTCGCGTCGTACCACATCGCGACCTTCTTCTGGCTCATGGCGTTGAGGCACTCGGTGAACCCGGCCTGCGCGGCTCCCGCCTCACCGTGCTTCCTGACCAGGTCGACGTAGAAGTTCGTCGCCTTCTTGAACGCCGGGCTGTCGACCTGGGCCTCCCAGTCCTTGGTGAACCAGGTGCCGCCGAAGGTGTTGACCACGGTGGTCAGCGACGCGCCGAGCTCGCCCCAGCCGGCCAGACCGCGCAGACAGATGCCCTTCATGCCGGGCTCCGCGCCGTCCACCTCGGCCGCGATGTCGGCGATCTGCTGCCAGGTCGGGTGCTCGGGCACCGTGATGCCCTTGGCCCGCATGACGTCCTTGTTGTACATGAGCATCGAGGACTCGCCGTAGAACGGCAGCGCGTACAGCTTGCCGTCGGAGCCGGACAGGGACGTCACCACCGGCTTGAGCAGGTCGGCCTTGTCGAAGCTCGCGTCCTTGTCGGCGTAGGAGCCGAGCTCGTGCAGCCAGCCGTTCTTCTCCCAGATGGGCACCTCGTAGGCGCCGATGGTGGCGACGTCGTACTGGCCGGCCTGGGTGGCGATGTCCTGGGTGACCTTGTCCCGCAGCTCGTTCTCGGGAAGGACGGTGAAGTGCACCTTGATGCCGGTGTCCTTCGTGAAGGTGTCCTCGGTGAGCTTGGCGATGTCCTCCATCTGCGGATTGCCGACCATCAGGACGTTGATGGCGTCCCCGCCGCCGGAGCCCGACGAGCCGCCCGCTCCGCTGCAGGCGACCAGCAGGGAACCCGCGGCCGTGGCCGTGACGAGGGCGTGGGTCATTCTTCGTGTGCGCATGACTTGACTCCAGGGGATGTTTCGAGGGTGTGCGGAACCAGGCCCCCGGGCGTGCGAGGGTGGTGTGAGCGAGGGGTGGGGAGCCGATGTTGCGTGCGGCTTCAGGCCCGTACGACCTCGGGACCCAGCAGTGAGTACCGGTGGACCTCGGAGGCGGGCAGACCGGAGTCGGTGACGATCGCCTCGAACTCGGTGACCTCCGCGAAGCGGCAGAAGCTCACGGCACCGAACTTCGTATGGACCCCGGAGAACACCCGGCGTCTGGCGACCCTCATGACCTCGGCCTTCAGTGCGCTGACCGCGGGGTCGGGGGTGGTGAGTCCGTACTCGCGGGAGATGCCGTTGGCACCGACGTACGCCAGGTCGATGACGAAGCCGGACGCCATGTGGGTCGCCCAGTGGTCGACCGTGGCCAGCGTCCCGCCCCGCACCCGGCCGCCGAGGAGCAGCACGGTCATGTTCTCGGCGCAGGCCAGGTCGGCCGCGGTGGCCAGTGAGGAGGTGACCACGGTCAGTGGCCGGTCGCGGGGGAGAGCGGCGGCGATGAGCTGCGGTGTGTAACCCTCGTCGATGTAGACCGTCTCGGCGTCCCCGAGCAGCGCGGCCGCGGCGGTCGCGATCCGGGACTTCTCGGGGACGTGCATGGTGGTGCGGAAGGCGAGCGTCGTCTCGAAGCCCGCGCTCTCCACGGGATGCGCTCCGCCATGGGTGCGCCGGACCAGCCCGTGCCCCTCCAGCACGTTCAGATCCCGCCGCACGGTCTCCTTGGAGACCCCGAGGTCGGCGGCGAGCTTCCCGACGTCCACGGATCCGGTACGGCGTGCCGTTTCCAGAATCCCGCGTCTTCGCTCCTCGGTGTCCACGGCGACACCTCCGTTCCACGGCTCCGCGCGGTGTGCCCGCGCCAGTAGATTTCCGGAGCCCTGCCCGTTGGGGCGTCCGGTGGCTAATTTCTACAAGCGGACCGCCCCGCTGACCAGGCTCGTCGTAGCGCAGTTCATGACCGAATGTGCCCGTTTTCCGGAGCGGTGAGCCGCTGGATGAAGCGGTGGAGGGCGGTGGGGCGCGTGGGACCGCTGCCCGTTTGCGGACCCCGGCGTGCCCGTTCGGTGCCCGAATGCCCGTCCGCCCGGACAGGTACGCCGGGCGCGACACGGCAGAGCGCACGCTCATCAGCGCCAAGGTTCCCTGGCGGATGATCAGAGTAAGTGTGTGAAGTCCGGGTAGTCGCGTGAGGTCGGTGGGAAGGGTGTGGCATGCCTGGGGAGGTCGATGCCCCCCTTCCCGCCCATCCCCGCCGGCGTCCCGCGGTGGCGGTGTGTCTCCCTCCCGCGCCGGTCAACCGCGGATCGACGCACCTCGGCTGCCGGCCCGGGGACGCGTCACCGGCGGGGGGTCAGCGGGGCAGCGCGGACCGGCGGGTGCGCTCGAGGAGACGGGGGTCGGCAGCCCAGGGGCTGGTGGCCAGGGCGTGGCCGGGGCCACCACCGGCCGGCGCGTCGCCGGAGCGCACGGGCCCGCCGGTGAGCGCGGCGCCGGAGGGCCGGCCGAAGGCGAGGACGTGGCCGTCGCGGGTGCCGACGTAGACGCGGCCGCCGTCGGTGGCGGGGACCGAGAAGGAGGAGGCCGTGCCGATCGGGGCCGACCACAGCTTCTTCAGAGTGCCGTCCACCGGTGTGGCCTCGTACGCGCGCAGCTGGCCGTTCGCGCCGCTCGAACCGTCCGCGTACACCGCCCAGACGACGGCCGAGCCGGGGGTGGTGCCCGTGGACGTGATCACCGGGGAGCCGGAGGCGAAGCCGAAGGTCTCGGTGGAGCGGCCGGCGTCGCTCAGCGCGGGCAGGCCGGCGCCGGTCACGCCGTACTTGAAGGCGCGCAGCGGGCCGCGCCCGCCGATCGTGTAGACGTAGCCGCCCTCTCCGCCGTACACGCCCGGGTGGCCCCAGACGCCTTCGTAGGGGCCGAAGGTGCCGAGGACCTTGTCGGTGCCGCTCGCCCCCTGGCTGCGCCCGCCGAGGTCGTCGCGGTCGAGGAGGAACAGCCGGCCGTCCTTGCCGATCTGTACCAGGAGGTGGGGGTGCCGGGCCGTGCCGAAGACGTCGTCCGGGAGGGCGGCCGGGCCACCGGAGCCGAGGTCGGCGTCGAGCAGGTCGAGGAGGGGGGCGTTGGAGGGGCTGAAGAAGTCCCGGGCGGAGAGCGTGCCGTCGCTGTCGACGCCGAGGCGTACGACGGAATCACCGAGCTGGCCCGGCGGCTTCGCACCCGGGCCGGCCGCCGGGGAGGTGCCGTTGCCCGTGGAGAGCAGGATGCGGCCGGGGCCGTCGGAGACCAGGCCGCCACCGCTCATCCAGACGCCCCCCTTGCCATGGGAGGAGGAGGCCTCGGTGGACCACAGGGTGGTCCTGCGGGTGGCGGTGTCGACCCCCAGGACATGGCCGACGTAGGGCGCGTGGCCGCAGTGGGAGCCGAAGCCCGCGTACACGGAGCCGCCCATCAGCAGCAGGCCGGGACGCTGCATCGCGGTGTAGGCGTTGAAGGGGTGGGCCGGGTCGTTGACCGGGGCGCCGGCCACCTTGACGGGCCAGCCGGTGAGCTCGGCGCCGGTGGTGGCGTTCAGGGCGTGGACGTACCAGTTGGGGTGCTGGACATCGGCGCCGTCATCGGCCTTGGAGGTGAGGTAGACAGTGCCGGTGGCGGGGTCGTGGACGGGCGTCGCGGTGACGCCGACGTCGGGCGTCAGGTCGGCACAGCCGATGGCCGAGGCGGGCCAGGCGGCGCCCAGGCTCTTCGTCCAGATGACCGCGCCGGTGGCCGAGTCCAGGCCGTACACCTTGTTGTTCTCGGTGGCGACGACGACCGTCTTCCCGACGACCAGCGGCTGGGCGTAGACCTGTCCGTCGACCGCGGTGGAGAACCGCTGCCCGAAGTCGGAGCTGGAGACCTGGCCGGGCGCGAGGCCGGGCTCGTCGGGGTCCCATCCGGTGCGGTAGGTATCCGTGGAGACCGTGGTGACGTCGGCGGTGCGGGCTTTCTCAGAGGCGGCCGAGCAGGGCGCGACGAGACTGCCCGTCGCCAGACAGACCGTCACCACCGATGCCAGGAAACCGAATCTGTTGTGCATCCGCCGCTCCGCCCGGGTCGTCCGTGGGCGGGCCCGTCCCGCCGACCGTCATGATCGGCGGGACGGTGGGCGCTACCGGTGATCCCGTGCGGGCGGGCCCACGGGGTCCACCCGGACGGGGGTATTCCCGGCGGTCGCCTCCCGGCCGGCCTCGGTGCGTCCGAGGCGCGCGGACCGGACCCTGCCCCTGTGGAATGTGTCGGACCCCGCCGAGCCGACAGCGCTGGGCCGTCCCGGTACCGGCCACACGCGATCCGGTTCTGGGCGCTCACCAGCCGGTGACCTGAGGCGCGCTCACCATGACGTGCCCTCAATGTCCGTGCGTGCGCCTAGAGTTGGCCGTCGATCGCATCGCGCGGTCGTGTTGCTGGGGAAGGGAGCTCACGCACGTGGGCATACGAAGACTCGCGGCGGGAACGGCGCTTGCCGCGATCACCGCGTCACTGACGTTACTGACCGGTGCGGGCCCGGCCCGGGCCGCGGACGGCATCGTTCTGCCGGTGAGGTCGCACTGGCAGACCCTCGCCGACAGCCATCACGTGTTCGTCAGCGCGCCCGGCGACGACGCCGTGGTGGCCACCGACCACGACGGCCGGGTGCTCAAGACCATCGAAGGGCTCGCGGGGGCCCGTGGCATGACCCTGTCCGGGGACGAGTCCACCCTGTACGTGGCGTTGCCGGAAGCCGACGCCATCGCCGCCGTCGACACCACCACCCTGACGGAGACGCGCCGGTTCGCCACCGGCGCGGACACGGAACCGGAGAACCTCGCGATCGCGGGCGGGAAACTCTGGTTCTCCTACCAGGCGACCGTCTTCGACGCAGGCATCGGTTCCGTCAGCGTGGCCGACGCCGATCCCGTGGTCGACCTCGACCAGGACCCGGTGTGGTACGGCAAGCCGCGGCTCGCCGTTTCACCCGCCTTCCCCGACCGGCTCGTCGCGGTGGAGAGCGCGAGCGCGAACGGTATGCGGGTGTACGACGTCGGTTCCGGAACGGCCCGGCAGACCGCCTACACCGACGCCGTCGGTGCCGTCGAGGACCTGGCCGTCACCCCGGACGGGCAGAGCGTCGTCACCGCCTGCGGATCGGCCTACTTCCACCAGCGGTGGCGGATCTCGGACCTGACCGAGACCGGCAGGTACGACACCGGTGCCTACCCCAACTCCGTCGCCATCGCCTCCGACGGAACGGTCGCCGCGGGCATCGTGGCCGGCGGGGACTGGGACGTCTACCTCTACCGGCCCGGCGCGACCACCCCGATCCGCAAGATCGCGCTGTCCTGGCCTCACATGGACCTGCTGGCACGCGGCGTGGCCTGGGCCCCGGGTGGCGGCCGTCTGTTCGCCACCCGCTTCCCGTACGCGGGCGACGTGATCCTCGACGTCGTCACCGATGTCCACAAGGCGTCCAGCGACATCGCCCTGCGGGCACCGGAGACGCCCCGGACCGGCGAACGCCTGACCGTCCGGGGAACCCTGAGCTCCCAGGTGCCCCATCCGGCCGACGCCCACGTCACGGTCACCCGGTACGGCGAGCCGATCGCCGACGTCCCCGTGGCCACCGACGGCACCTTCGCCTTCGACGACACCCCGCCCCTGCCCGGCTGGTACACGTACACCGTCAGCTACGCCGGAGACACCGACCATGTCGCGGCGACCGCCGACATCACGTTCGAAGTCGCCGGCTGAGCGCAGCGCCTCGGCGGGGCCGGACGGGAACGGCCGGCCCCGCCCCCACGACCGTCGCACGGCTGGGTGAGGTGTCAGGGGCGGCCGTCGCCGTCCGCGGGCAGCGTCGTGTCGTAGGTGTGGACGCCGGGCCCGGCCGTGACCGGTGCGCGGCCGGGCAGGCGGACCTCGGCCTCGGTGCCCGGCGGGACCTCGACGGTCACGGCGAGACGGTCGCCCCGGAGTTCCCACTCCGACCGGATGGTTCCGTGCAGGCAGTCGTGACGGGCCGCCGCGGAGGTGAGACCGCCGCCGGGGCGGGGCGCGATGACGAAACGCCGGTATCCGGCGGCCCCGGCGCCGGGCGTCCGGGGCAGACGGATTCCCGCCGTGTACTGGTGGAGGAAGGAGACGACGGCGCCCTTGCTGTAGTGGTTGTGGGACATCTTGGGCAGCCCCTGGGCGTCGACGCCGTCCCAGTCCTCCCAGATGGTCGTCGCCCCACGGTCGATCATGGCGAGCCAGGACGGTGAGGAGTCCCGCAGGAGCAGTTCGTAGGCGAGGCCGAGGTGGCCGTGGTCGGCGAGGACGGGGAGCAGCAGCCCGGTGCTCAGGAACCCGGTCGTGAGATGCGTGCCGGCGAGGCGCACGAGCCGGGCCAGGCGTTCTGCCGCCCGGGGCCGCGACTTCGCCGGGACCAGTCCGAACGCCAGGGCGCGCACCAGCGTGGCCTGGGTGTCCGGGACGGTCGTGCCCCGGTCGGTGAGGTACTCGGCCCGCCAGGCGGTGCGGGCGCCGTCGGCGAGGGCGCGGTAGCGGGCCTCGTCGTCTGGGCGGCCGAGCAGGGCCGCGGTGCGCGCCAGGAGGTCGGCTGAGCGGTGCAGATAGGCGGTGGCGACCTCGCCGCGGTCCCGCGTCGGGTCGAGGTCGGGGGTGACGCCCGGTTCGAGCCATTCGCCGAAGTGGAATCCCGTGTCCCACAGATACCTCTCGTGGGGGGCCGGCTGCGGGCGGGCGGCGGCCCGGTCGGGGTGACGGCGGGTGCGGGCGCATCGCGCCGCGTACTCGACCCAGGCGCGCATCGAGGGGTACTGGGCGCGCAGCAGGTCCAGGTCGCCGTAGGCGCGCCAGATCTCCCAGGGGACGATCACCGCGGCGTCGCCCCAGCCGGCGGACCCGTTCATGCCGCCTTCCGCGGAACGCCGGCGGGTGTCCTCGTCGGCGGGGTCCGGTACGAAGTTGGGGACGGTGCCGTCGGCCCACTGGTCGGCGGCCAGGTCCCTCAGCCACTTGGCGGTGAAGCCGGCGACGTCGAAGAGGAAGGCCGCCGTGGGGACGAACACCTGCCAGTCGCCCGTCCACGCCGCGCGTTCGCGCTGCGGACAGTCGGTGGGCACGTCGCAGACATTCCCGCGCAGACTCCACACCGCGGCCTCGTGCAGACGGTCGACGCGGGGGTCGCTGCTGGTGAACCAGCCGGTGCGGGGCAGGTCGGTGTGGACGACGACGCCCGTGACGTCGTCGGGGGTCAGCGGACCTGGATGACCCTCGACCCGGACGTAGCGGAAGCCGTGCGTGGTGTGCCGGGGTTCGAAGGTCTCGCCGGGGCGGCCCGCGGAGACGACCGTGTCGACCTGGCCCGCGGGGAGGGGACGGCGCGTGGCCCAGTCGAAGGCGCGGATGTTGTCGGTGGTGACGTCGCCGCGCGCGTCGAGGGCCTCCCCGTGGACGAGCGTGAGTTCGGTGCCCGCCGGGCCCAGGTCGCCCAGGCGTATCCACCCGTTGATGTTCTGTCCCAGGTCCACGACGTGGTGGCCGGGCGCGAGCCGGGTCACCGTGGCCGGGCGGAGCTCCTGGACCCGGCGCACGGGGGGTGCCGGCGTCGTGGTGAGGCGGGCGAAGTCGTCGTAGAGGCCGCCGTCGACCGCGCGGGCCTTGTCCCAGTGACGGTCGTCGAAGGAGGGTGCGGACCACCGCTCCTCGTGGGCCCGCAGATCGGTGCGCTGACCGTCCATCAGGTCGGCCGCGGCGATCGGGCCCGGCGAGCTCCGCCAGTCGGGCCCCGTGCCCAGGACGGTCGTGGTGCCGTCGGGGTGGTCGACGGTGAGCTGGGCGAGCAGCGCGGTCCGGGTGCCGAAGCCGTCGGCCTCGCGGACGAAGCCGTGCCGGCCGCGGAACCATCCGTCGGACAGGACGGCGCCCAGCGTGTTGTCGCCTGCGGTGAGCAGTGCGGTCAGGTCGTAGGTCTGCGTCTGCAGGTGGGAGCGGTACGCGGTGAAGCCGGGGGTGAGCTCCAGGTCGCCGACGCGCTCGCCGTTGCAGAACACCTCGTACAGGCCGTGTGCGGTGATGTGGAGGCGGGCCCGGCTGACCGGCCGGCCGAGGGTGAAGGCGTGGCGCAGCAGATGGGCGGGGCGGTGTCCGGGCGCCGCCGGGGCCGTCTCGGCGGGCTCGATCCAGCGCGCCTGCCAGTCGGAGGGGTGCAGGAGTCCGGTCTCCCACCAGGAGGGTTCGGACCAGTCGCTCTCGCCCACGTCGGTCCACACCTTCACCCGCCAGTGGATGCGCGTCGACGAGGCCGGCGCGGGCCCCTCGTAGCGGATGAAGGTGTTGGCGGACGAACTCCGCCGCCCCGAGTCCCAGGTGTCGGCCTCGACGCGGTAGGCGAGCTGGCGCGTGGCGCCGGCGGGCAGACGCCACGACAGGCGTGGCGCGCGCACGTCGGTGCCGAGCGGACGGTCCAGGTGTTCCACCCGCAGACGGGTGGGGCGGGCGGAGGGCATGAAGGGGGTCCTTCCTACGGCGGGGACGCTCAGGCGTCGGATGCGGCTCGGGTGTCCTCGGCGGGGTGGCCGGCGGTGCCGGAGTCCGCTTCCTGGGGGTGCCGCAGCGCGGGGATGGCGAGGGAGACCAGCAGGCCCAGCGCGACGACCGCGCCCATGGCGAGGTAGGCGTGGGTGAAGGCCTGGTCCCGGTAGAAGGCGGTGCCGTCCAGCACCGTCGACTCGCCGGCCAGGACCGTGTACAGGAACTGGCTGGTCAGGGTGAGGCAGACCTGGGTCAGCAGGGACGACATGCCGTTCGCGGCGGCCTGTTCCTCGGGGGAGACCACGGACACGATCATGGTCTGCTGGCCGGCCATCAGGATGCCGCCGCCGAGCCCCATGACCACGCCGGTCCAGACGATCTGCGCGGTGTCGCGGTGGTAGAGGGCTGCCAGGACCATGCCGGTGGCGAGCAGGACGAGTCCGGCGTACCAGACCGCGCGCGGGCTGACCCTGCGGACCATCGCGCCGACGGCGACACCGGCGGCGAAGGTGACGAGTCCGGCGGGGATGCCGACGACCGCGACCCGGGTGGTGGTCCAGCCCAGCCCGTCGGAGACGTGCGGGATCGCGGGGAACAGGGCGAGGAAGATCAGGATCGTCTGGGAGGCGAAGAAGGCGGCCTGCGGGATCGACGATCCGACGAGCACGGTGGCCACCGGACGGCGCCCGAGCATGCGCAGGTCCAGGATCGGCCGGTCCACCTTCAGCTCGCGGACGGTGAAGGCGACGAGGGTGGCGGCCCCGGCGGCGAACGCGAGGGAGACGCCCGGGGAGGTCCATCCCCATGCCCGGCCCTGACCGGCGGTGAACACCACGAGGGCCAGGCCCCCGCCGAGCAGCACCGCTCCCGGCCAGTCGAGCCTGCCCGGCGCCGCCCGGCGCGGGGTCTCGGGCACGCACAGCAGCGTCAGCAGGGCCACCACGGTCGAGGCGACGAGGAACCACAGCGCGCCGCGCCAGCCGAACTCGTCCAGGAGCCATCCGGACAGCAGCGGTGTGACGAGGCTGAGGACGCCGACCGATCCGGCCACGGTGCCCAGGGCGACGGCCACCCTGCGCGGGGGGAAGAGGTCGCGGACCGCGGCCAGCACGAGCACGGCGACCGGGCCGTAGAGGCCGCCCACGACACGGCCGGCGACCATCACCGGATAGTTCGGGGCGAAGACGGTGATCACGTCCCCCACCAGGCCGGCGGCGGCGAGGACCAGCATGACGCGGCGCTTGCCGTGCACGTCCCCCAGGCGGACGGCGAAGGGCGTGGCCAGGATCGTCGCGAGGGTGAACGCCAGGCCGAACCAGGCGATCTGCGTGGTGTGGAAGTGCTGGGCGATCTGGGGCTGGGCGTTGGCCGCGACGATGCCGGCCACCACCAGGAGCTGGCCGGGCCAGATCAGTGCGAGCAGCAGCCGCAGCTCGCGGGCGCTCCAGCGGGGCGAGTGCGGGTCGGGCCGTTCGCGGCCGGCGGCGGGGGAGTCGTCCGTCCCGACGGGGGCGAGGGGCGTCGGGGCAGAGTCGGGCGAGAGGTTCATGGTCGCTCCGAGGGAAGGCCGGCGCATCGTTACGCCGAGGTTTCCGGACGATGATGCGGACCTAAAACCGAGTGCACTAGGTTTTTACGGTGTGACACAGGTCACATTCGCTCCGGGGGGCCGCCCTCCCGGGTTCCGGGCGCGGGCCCATGGCTACGGTGAAGACCATGACCAGCAGCACCCGAGGCCCGCGCGGCAGCTACTCGGTCGGCATCGCCCGGCGCCAGAAGATCGTCGAGGCCGCCGCCCGGCGGTTCGCGCAGGAGGGCTATCACCGCACCGCCCTGAGTCGCGTCGCGGAGGACGTGGGCATCACCGAGGGCGGCCTGCTGCATCACTTCCGCAGCAAGAAGCATCTGCTCCTGGCCGTGATGGAACACCGCTTCACCACCGAGGCGGAGTGGTGGGCGCGGCTGCCGCGCGAGGCGAGCGGCCCGGACGTGCTGCGTGCCATGGTCGCCGCGACGGAGCGCCATCTCGCCGAGCCCGGCCTCATCGAACTGTTCGTCCTCACCTCGGCCGAGGCCGCCGACCCCACCAGCGCCGCCCACGCCCTCTTCGCGGAGCGCTACCAGCGCGCCGTCGACGAACTGGCCCGCCACCTCCAGCTGGGCGTGGACGGCGGAACCCTGCGGGCGGACACCGACTGCGCGGCCGTCGCCCGCGAGTGCATCGCCGTCAGCGACGGGCTGCAACTCCAGTGGGTCATCTCGCGGGGCACGCTCGACCTGGCGGGCGCCGTGCACCTGCACGCCGACCGCATCGCGCGCACCGTCACGCCCGATGGGCGGGGGTTGTAGGGCGGAGGGGGCGGGGAAGCCGCAGCGGCGGGGGAGCCGCAGGGTTCCAGAGCCGACGGGGTCGGGGAACCGCCGGGGTCCGGGAACTGCCCGGGTCGGGGGGCGGGCCGGGGGAATCCGCTCGGCCCTCACCCCGCCCGCTTCACGTCGCCTGTCCGCCGGTCGTGGTCCGCCCCGGCGGGCGCCCCCAGGGCTTCTCGAGAATCTCCCGCAGCGCCAGCACGCCGTCCGGTCCGATGCGGGAGGCCAGAACGCGCTCCAGCTCCTCGAGCATCGCGGTCGCCTCCTCGTGCGCACGACGGCCGGCCGCCGTACGCCGGATGAGTTTCTGGCGGGCGGACCCGGGGTGGGGCACCTGTTCGAGCAGTCCGGCCGCGACCAGGCTGTGCGCCGCCTGATGCGCCGTCTGCCGGGTGACGCCCATGCGCCGGGCCAGCTCCGAGACGGTCGTGCCCTGGTCGTCGAGGACCGCGAAGAGCTGCAACTGCGTCATCGAGACCTGCTCGGACCGCCCCTCCTCCAGGGCGGCGAGCAGCCCCTCCTCGAACCACCGGCGGGCTTCGCCCAGCAACTGCGGCAGATTGCGGCGTCCGGCGTCCATGCGCTCCTCAGCTCTCGAAGGCGAGAACGAGCATAGGCCTTGCTCCGCCCGCACCCGTTATGTCAGGCTACCTGACATTCCCCCGGAGTCGACCGCTGGAGAACCCGTGACCATCGAGTACGCCACCCGCTACCGCCGTGCCTCGCGGATCCCTCCCGAGCAGGGCAAGCCCTACTTCATCGAGAAGGGCATGGGAGACCGGGCCCACCTCTTCACCGACCTCTTCACCGTGTACGCGGGCGGCGAACAGACCGAGAACACCTTCAACTTCTTCACCTGCGAGGGCCCCAAGGGCGACACGATCCCGGCGCATCTGCACGCCGGCACCTACGAGGTCTTCTTCGTGACGGACGGGGCCGTACGCCTCTTCGTGGAGGACACGGCCGGGGAACAGTACGAGAAGCTGCTCACCAGCGGCGACTTCGGCTTCGTACCCAAGAACTGCCCCCACGCCTACCGCATCGAGCGGCACGGCAGCCGCATCATCGGCGTCGCCGCCGGCCCCGGCGGCACGTTCGAGCGGTTCTTCGAGCGGCTGGGGACGCCCGTCGAGGCGTTCGGCATGCCCGAGACGCCCTACGTCCCCGAGCCGCAGAAATTCGCGACCGTGCCCACCGAACACGACGTACGGTTCCTGCCCGGCCACCAGTGGCGTACGACGTGACCGCCACGCCGGACCTGCGCTCGCTCGTCGCCGCGCCCCACCCGGACCGGGCGCCCCTGCCCCCGGCGGCCCCGGCCGGCCCCGGTGTCCGTCTCCTGCGGGGCGTGCCCTACGCGGAGCTGCCGGGGGTACGCCCCCTCGAACTCGACCTGTGGCTCCCCGAGAACGCCGGCGCCGGCCCCCTTCCCCTGCTGTTCTTCGTGCACGGCGGGGCCTGGCGCAGGGGCCGCCGGGAGGACATGGGCCACCGCACGCGCGGCTGGACCCCCGGTCCGTTCGCCCGCATCGCGGCGTCCGGCTTCGCCGTGGCGTCGGCCGACTACCGGCTCAGCGGCGAAGCGGTCTTCCCCGCCCCGCTGGACGATCTGCGGGACGCCCTGGCCTGGATCGCCCGACGCTCCGACGAACTCGGGATCGACGCCGCCCGCACCGTGGTGTGGGGGGAGTCGGCGGGCGGGCACCTCGCCGCCCTGCTGGCGCTCGCCGACGACCCGCCCGCCGTGAGCGGAGCCGTCGTCTGGTACGCGCCCAGCGATCTCACCCTGGACGGCGACAACCCGCACAGTCCCGAGGCGCTGCTGCTGGGAGGCGCCCCCGCCATGCTCGCGGAACGCGCCGCCCAGGCCAGCCCGCTCCACCGGGTGCACCCCGGCGCACCCCCCTTCCTCCTCATGCACGGCGAGAGCGACACGATGGTCGACTGCGACCACAGCCGCCGCCTTGCCGCCCGGCTCGCAGAGGTGGGCGCCCCGGCGCGGCTGCGGGTCGTCCCCGGAGCGGACCATGTGTGGCACGGGCTGCCCGAGGACGAGGTGGAGGACGTCTTCCGTACGTCACTGGAGTGGGCCCTGCGGCGCGTCCGGTGATCCTCGGCCGGCCGGGACGGCGGGGGCGACCGGCTCCCGCCGACGGCGCCTGCGCGTACGGCAGTTGAGAGGAGACGGACACCGCTGCCGGAACCCCCGCCGGGGCTCAGCAGATCATGAGCAGGGGGGCCACCGTCGCCGGCGTTCAGGCGACCTGCGGCGCCGCGTGGGAGCCGGACGACGCGTGGGTGCCGCTGGCGGACATCAGAGCGGACAGCGGTTCCGCGTATGACGAGTCGGAGCGGCGCTGGGTGCCGCTCCTTCGCCCCTGACAAGGTGCGCCGGGGCAGGACGGTGCGCGCCGGACGCCCAGCCACGGGCCGGCCGGCGCTGGAAGACGAGCGCGGAGGTCATGCCTCCGACGGAGGTCATGCCTCCAGCGGACGGGCGTGCTGGAGCAGGTGACCGGCGAGCATGTCGAGGACCGCTCGGCTGTGATCGGTGTTGCGATCGACGAGCCAGACCAGGTTGAGGCCGTCGATCACGGAGAGGACGTACCGCGCGAGAATCGGTACGGGCTGCGTCCACGCGATGCCGGCGTTGCGGGCCGCGAGGTCGAGGAGGGAGCCGAAGGCCTGCAGAAAGATCTCGTACTGGCGCTTCGCGACGTTCTCGAAGCCTGGGTTGCGCAGGGCGTACTGGGTGAGTTCGTAGCTGATCTGGTGTTCGCCGGGGTTCGCTTCGAACCCCTTCCAGAAGGCGTGCAGACTGTCCAGGACGCTGTCGCGGATGTTCTTCTGGGGCGCGAACAGGTTGCGTACGTCCGCGACGTACCGCTCGGTGAGCGTCGCGGTGACGAGTTCGAGCATGTGCGCCCGTGACTCGAAGCAGTAGTGGAACGCCCCGAGGGTCATGCCGGCCTCGTTGACGATCGCACGGGTCGTGGCCTTGGCCACCCCGTCGCGCGCCATCACCCGGATCGCCGCCTCCAGGAGCTCGGCCCTGCGGTCGCTCGCCGCCATGCGGGGCACGTCGTCTCCTCCTTCTGCCTGTGAGTTCGCCGCCAGGATAGTCACCCGCCGAGGGCGGTCCCGGCGGACGGGCGGGCGTTCGGACGAGAAGTGAGTCACGTGTCCAAGACGGTTGACTTACTTCGGGTGGTGGGCGATCGTGACGGCACCACCCCCTGAGCCCCTCGGGAGCCAGAGTGCATCTCAAGACCGGCCGGCCTTCCGCCGAAGCCACCGCGGGGGCACGCGGGCCCTTCCGCCCCGCCCGCTCCCCGCGCACGGACCGGGAGCAGTTCGACCGCCTGCAGCGGGCGACCGCCGGGCTGGAACCCCCGTTCGGCGTCGTCGATCTGGACGCCTTCGACACCAATGCCGGGGATCTCGAACGCCGCGCGGACGGCAAGCCGATCCGCCTGGCCAGCAAGTCCCTGCGCTCCCGTGCGCTCATCCGGCGCGCACTGGCCCGCCCCGGATTCGACGGCATCCTCGGTTTCACCCTGCCGGAGGCGCTGTGGCTGGCCGAGGAGTTCGACGACGTCGTGCTCGGCTACCCCACCACCGACCGCCCGGCGCTGCGGACGCTGGCCGGTGACGAGCGACTCGCCTCGCGGATCACCCTCATGGTGGACTCCGTCGACCATCTCGACCTGATCGACGAGGTGACCGGCTCCCGCCGCGCACCCCTCCGCGTCTGCATGGAACTGGACTGCGGCCTGCGCCTGGCCGGCGGCCGCGTGCACCTGGGCCCGCGCAGATCCCCTCTCCGCACGCCTCGCCAGGCGGCCGGGTTCGCGCGCAAGGTGACGGCCCGTCGCGGTTTCGAACTGTCCGGGATCATGGCCTACGAAGGGCAGATCGCCGGTGTCGGAGACGACCAGCCCGGCTCGTGGCTCAGGCGGGCCGCGATCCGCCGCATGCAGGGCTCCTCCGCCGCGGACCTGCTCCGGCGGCGCGCGGCGGTGGTCGACGCCGTCAGGGCCCACGCACCGATCCGATTCGTCAACGCCGGCGGCACGGGCAGCCTGGAGACCACCACCCGGGAGGCCGCCGTCACCGAACTCGCCGCGGGCTCCGGCCTCTACGGCCCAGGGCTGTTCGACTTCTACCGGTCCTTCCGTCCCGCGCCGGCGGCCTTCTTCGTGCTCCCCGTCGTACGCCGGCCGTCGTCGTCGATCGCGACGGTCCTGGGCGGTGGCTGGGTGGCGTCCGGACCCGCGGGCAAGGACCGTCTGCCCAGTCTGGCCTGGCCTCCGGGGCTGCGCGTGACCGCCACGGAAGGAGCCGGCGAGGTGCAGACGCCGGTCCTCGGCAAATCCGCGCACACCCTGCGCCTCGGTGACCGGGTGTGGTTCCGGCACGCCAAGGCCGGTGAGATGTGCGAGCGCGTGGGCGAACTGCACCTGGTCCAGGGCGGCCGGGTGGTCGAGACCGTGCCCACCTATCGCGGCGAGGGCCGCCACTTTCTCTGACGCCTCGTCACGACAGCGTGCAGGCACAGGAGATGGGGCGGTCCATCGACGGATCGGTTACTGTGTGGCTCCACGCCCTGAGACGGTCGGAAGGAGGCGAGTGCCGTGCGGTTCACCCCTTTCCAGCGCTCCCTTTTCCGCTGTCCCGGCGTGGTCCGTGAGTTCTGACCGGGAGCGCTCCATTCAGTCGGAATCCCGGAGGAATCCATGACCGATCCGGTCATCCGCACGCTCTCCACGAGCGATGCCCATCTCTTCGACGCACTCCCCGACCCGCTGGGCGCCCGTGAGGGCCATCGGCGCACCCGGTTCTGCCCCGACTGGAAGCGCGTCGCCCTGCGCGACGGCGAGGTCGTCGCCCGCGGCGCGTGGTGGGGCGGCCCCGACGACTCGGAGCCCGTCAACATCAACTGGTTCGACGTGGCCGAGGGCGAGGAGGAGGCCGGGGCCGAACTCCTGCGCTCCGCTCCCTGGCAGGTCGAACTCGAGATCAACCTGCCAGGCGGCTGGCGGGACGAGCCAGACCTGCGCGCCGCCGCCGAGGCACGCTTCGGCGCCGCACGAGCAGCCGGGTACGAACTCCTGGTGGAACGCTTCCTGTACCGCTGGACCCCGCAGCGAGGCCTGCCCGAGCGGCCCGGACGCCTGCGCTTCGGCGCCGAACCCGACGACTCCGTGTTCTTCGACGCGTTGCGCCGCATCCACTCCGTCACCCTGGACGCCCATGCGCTCAGGGCCATCGAGGAGGGCGGCCTCGACCGGGCCGCCCAGGAGGAACTCGACTTCTTCCACTGGTGCCCCTCCCCACGGGAGTGGTGGCAGGTCGCGCACACGCCGGAGGGCGACCTGGCCGGCATCCACATCCCGGCCCACAACCCCTCCGGCCCGACCATCGGCTTCATCGGAGTCGTCCCGGAACAGCGCGGTCGCGGCTACGCCTACGACCTCCTCGCGGAGTGCACCCGCTTCCTCGTCGAGCAGGGCGCGGAGTTCGTCAGCGGAGCGACCGACCGGGGCAACTTCCCGATGGCCGCGAACTTCGCCAAGGCCGGCTTCCCCGTCAGCAGCGAGCGCATCAACTTCCACCCGGCGGCCAAGCGGTCCAGCGGGGGATAGCGCGCGGTGAGCGGTCCGGCCCGAGGCCGGACCGTACCGGCGTCGGCCGGCTCCGGGACCCGCCTCCCGCGCCGTTCCGGCGCCTCTCCGCCGAAGTGGTTCCTGTGAAAAGGCCCAACCCTGTTGAGAGTGATCAAAACTCTCGTATAGTGACGCCCGGTTGATCAATGACTACAGATTTCTGTGCACAATCCGCCCCCTAGGATCACACAAGGGCCGTGTTTTCGAACGGCCTCCCAAGGACCTGAGCGATGACCGCGCCCGCCCCTTCCGACGAACGATCCACCGTTCGCTCGCTGCTTGCCCTCCCGCTGCTGACCGCGGCCCTCGCCGCCCTCGCCGTCATATGGGCCGTCACCTCCGTGCCCGCGTCGGCACGGACGATCGTGGGCGGGGGCGGCGCGATCGCCGGGGTCCTGCTCTGCACGGCGGTCACCGTCGCCGTACGGGCGCGGCGGTCCGTACGAGCCGCGCGCGCCGCGCTGCGGACGATGACCGCCGACACCGAGCGGGTCACCCGCGAGCGCGACCTCCAGGCCGAGCAGTGGCGCCGTGAACACCAACGGCACACCGACGCCGCCGCCCACGAACGAGCCCGGCTCGCCGAGGAGTTCACCCGGGAGCGCGCCCTGCGCGCCAAGGAGGCGGAGGTCGAACGGGCCCGGCTCGCGGCGGAGGTGCGCAGCCTCTCCGAGCAACTCGCCCGCGCCGTCGGCGAACGCGACACCGCCGTCGCGGCCACCGCCAACGCCGCCGCCCGGATGCAGGCCCTGGCCACCGGCACCCTGGCCGACCTGCGCGCCATGGAGGAGCGGCACAGCGACGAGGACGTCCTCGCCGACCTGCTGCACCTGGACCACCGCACGGCACAGGCCGGCCGCCTCGCCGACTCCATCGCCGTGCTCACCGGCGCCCGATCGGGACGCCGTTGGGCGCGCCCCATCTCCATGGAGTCCATCCTGCGCGGCGCCATGGGCCGGATCAGCGGCTACCAGCGCATCCGCCTGCACTCCGTCAGCGACGTCGCCGTCGCCGGGCACGCGGCCGAGGGCGTGATGCACGCGCTCGCCGAACTGCTCGACAACGCCGCGAACTTCTCGCCCCCCAACGCCGAAGTGCACGTCTACGTCGAGGAAGTGCCCGCCGGCGCCATCGTCTCGGTGGAGGACAGCGGGCTGGTCATGAGCGACGTCCAGCTGCGACGCGCCGAACAGGCCGTGGCCGGCGACGTGGCCGGGCTCGGCGGACTCACCGGCACCCGGCTCGGCCTGGCCGTCGTCGGACGCCTCTCGCGCAAGCACGGCATGAAGGTGTCCTTCCGGCCCTCCGCCCGGGGCGGCACCGGGGTGCTCATGCTCATTCCCCAGGACATCCTCACCCCGGCGCCGAGCCCGGTACAGCTGCCCGCGGACCCCCGCCCGCACAGCGCCCCGACCCGCGTCCCGAACGCGGACCGCGGCACCCCGGCACCTTCCGAAGCCGCCCCGTCCCCGGACCGGACCCAGCCCCACGAGGAGACCGGCGCCACCCCGGAGGCGGGCGGCCTGCCCAAGCGCCGGCGCGGCCGCACCCTGGCCGCCGCCGAGAGTGCACGGGCCGCCCAGGCCACCCGGCGCCCCACCAGCGCGCCCGAGGACATCCGCGCCCGCGCCAGCCGCTTCGGCGCCTTCCGCCAGGCGGTCCGCGCCGGTGACCCGGCGGAGCGCACCGGCGGCCACCCGCTGCCGGCCGGCACCGGCGACCCGCACACCACGCCGGCCCCCCGCACCGAGACGACCCCCGACAGACCCACCCCCTCGCACCCGGAAGGCGACACCACCTCATGACCGGCACGACGACCGTCGACGAGAAGCTCACCTGGCTCATCGAAGGGCTCCTGGAGCGCACCCCGGGCGCCCGGCACGCCCTCGTGCTCTCCCGCGACGGGCTGAAGCTGTGCCGGACCCCGGAACTGACCGTCGACCAGGCAGACCAGCTCGCCGCCATCGCCGCCGGGATCCAGTCGCTCTCGCACGGCGCGTCGGTCGAGTTCGGGGACGGCAGCGGAGGCGTGCGCTCCTCGATGACCGAGTTCTACGGCGGCACCCTGTTCATCGTGGAGGCCGGCGAAGGCGCCCACCTGGCCGTGGTCACCACCGAGGAGGCCGAACCCGGTCTCGTCGGGCACAACATGAGCGAGCTGGTGGAACAGCTCGGGGAACATCTGACGGCCCAGCCCCGCACGGCATGAAGCGGCCGGGCAGGGACGACGCCCCCGACCGGCTCTACACCCTCACCGGGGGACGCAGCCGGTCCGGGCCCGACAGTCCCTTCGACCTGGTGACGCTGGTGGTGGCCGAGAGCGACGCCACCCCCGGCATGCAGTCCGAGCACGCGGCGATCCTCACCCTGGTGCAGGCACCCACCGCCGTGGTGGAGGTCGCCGCCGAACTGCGGCTTCCCGTGAGCATCACCAAGATCCTGCTGTCCGACCTGCTCGCCGCGGGCCGGGTCAGCGCCCGCCATCCCCGCAGCTCGGTCCTTCCCGACCCCGACATCCTGGAGCAGGTGCTCGTTGGACTCCGCAACCTCTGAGGCGCGTACGCCCCTCGGCGCCTCCGCCGACAACGGTCTGAAGATCGTCGTCGTGGGCGGCTTCGGTGTCGGAAAGACGACCATGGTCCGTTCGGTCAGCGAGATCCGTCCCCTCAACACCGAGGAGACGATGACGAGGGCCGGCGAGACGGTCGACGACATCAGCGAGATCCGCGGGAAGACGTCGACCACCGTGGCCTTCGACTTCGGCCGGATCACCCTCGACGCCCGCAACGTGCTGTACCTCTTCGGCGCGCCGGGCCAGGAACGCTTCTGGTTCCTGTGGGACCGGCTGTTCTCCGGCACCCTCGGCGCGGTCGTCCTCGTCGACACCCGCCGGATCGACGACTCCTGGTACGCGATCGACCGGCTGGAACGGCACGGTACGCCGTTCATCGTGGCCTGCAACGACTTCGGCGGCCCCCGCCACCCCCACGACGACGTCCGCGCGGCCCTGGACCTCGACCCGCAGGTGCCGCTGGTCGACTGCGACGCCCGCTCCCGGGAGTCCAGCAAGCAGGTCCTCATCACGCTCGTCCAGCACATCCAGAGCCGGTACGCCGGACAGACGGCCCACGCCGCCGCATCACCACGGGAGTTCGCGTGAGCACCGACGCCGTTCCGCTCAGCGGACCGCGCTTCCAGACCGAACCCGCCCGGCTGTACCGGGAGATGCGCGCCGAGCACGGTGCCGTCACCCCCGTCCTGCTGGACGGCGGAGTCCCCGCCTGGCTCGTCCTCGGCTACCGCGAACTGCACCAGGTCACGGGTGACCCCGTCCTGTTCAGCCGCGACTCCGACCTGTGGAACCAGTGGGACACCATCCCCGGCGACTGGCCCCTGCTGCCGATGATCGGCCGCAAGCAGCCGTCGATCCTGTACACGGTCGGCGACCGCCACCGTCAACGCGCCGCCATGATCAGCAACGCGCTGGAGGCGAGCGACCCCACCCGACTGCGCCGCCACGCCGAGCGGTTCGCCGACGAACTGATCGACGCGGTCTGCGCCAGGGGCACCGCCGACCTCATCGGCCAGTACGCCATGCTGCTGCCCGTCCGCGTGCTGGCACGGCTGTACGGCTTCTCCGACGAGGAGGGGCCGGGCCTGGTCACCACGCTGAACGACATGATCGACGGCCGGGAACGCGCCCTCGCCGGCCAGAGCCATCTCGCCACCTCCATGGGCGAGTTGCTCGCCGCCCGCCGGGCCGCGCCCGCCGACGACGTGGTCTCCCGCATGCTGGCCGACCCCAGCGGCTTCACCGACGAGGAGATCGTCCAGGACCTGATGGTGATGATGGCGGCCGGGCACCAGCCCACCGCCGACTGGATCGGCAACTCCCTGCGGCTGATGCTCACCGACTCCCGATTCGCCGCCTCCCTCTTCGGCGGCCGCAACAGCGTCGCGGAGGCGATGAACGAGGTCCTGTGGGAGGACACGCCCACCCAGAACGTCGCCGGCCGCTGGGCCTCCCGCGACACCCACCTCGGCGGACAGCACATCCGCGCCGGAGACCTGCTCCTCCTCGGCCTCCAGGCGGCCAACTCCGACCCCCAGGTGCGTCCCGTCGGCGGCGACCTCACCGGCGGCAACAACGCCCACTTCTCCTTCGGCCACGGCGAGCACCGCTGCCCGTTCCCGGCCCAGGAGATCGCCGAGGTGACCGCCCGGACCGCCATCGAGGTCGTCCTGGACCGGCTGCCCGACATCGACCTCGACGTCCCCGCCGACTCCCTGACCCGCCGCCCCTCGCCCTGGCTGCGCGGGCTGACGGAACTGCCCGTGCGGTTCACCCCGACCCCTGCCCTGGGAGGCAACTGATCATGACGTCCGGCACCGAAGAGCTGCGCATCGCCCTGGATCCGTTCGTCACCGACCTGGACGGTGAGAGCGCAAGGCTGCGCGCGGCCGGGCCGCTGGCCGCGGTCGAGCTGCCCGGGGGAGTGCCCGTCTGGGCCGTCACCCGGCACGCCGAGGCCAAGGCGCTGCTGACGGACCCCCGCCTGGTCAAGGACATCGAGGTGTGGGGTGCCTGGCAGCGCGGCGAGATCCCGCCCGACTGGCCCCTGATCGGTCTGGCCAACCCCGGCCGCTCCATGCTGACCGTGGACGGCGCCGACCACCGCAGACTCCGCGGCCTCGTCGCCCAGGCCCTCACCCCGCGCCGGGTGGAGACCCTGCGCAAGCGGATCACCGAGCTCACCGAGCAGCTGCTGGACCGGCTGCCCGCCGACGCCGACGTCGTCGACCTCAAGGCGGAGTTCGCCTACCCGCTGCCCATGTACGTCGTCGCCGACCTCATGGGCATCGAGGAGAGCCGGCTGCCGCGGCTGAAGGAGCTGTTCGAGAAGTTCTTCTCCACCCAGACCCCGCCCGAGGAGGTCGTCGCCACCCTCGTCGAACTGGCGGGGATCATGGCCGAGACGGTCGCCGCGAAGAAGGCCGCGCCCGGCGACGACCTGACCAGCGCGCTGATCCAGGCCTCGGAGGACGGCGACCGGCTCACCGACGAGGAGATCGTCTCCACCCTCCAGCTCATGGTCGCCGCCGGCCACGAGACGACCATCTCCCTCATCGTCAACGCCGTGGTCAACCTCTCCACCCACCCCGAGCAGCGCGCGCTGGTCCTCTCGGGTGCGGCGGACTGGTCGGCGGTGATCGAGGAGACCCTGCGCTGGTCGACCCCGACCTCGCACGTGCTGATCCGGTTCGCGGCCGAGGACGTGCCGGTCGGCGACCGGGTTCTCCCGGCGGGCGACGCGCTCATCGTCTCCTACGGCGCGATAGGCCGCGACGAAGAGGCGCACGGCCCCACCGCCGGTGACTTCGACATCACCCGCGAGACCCGGACGCGCCACATTTCCTTCGGCCACGGCCCGCACGTCTGCCCCGGCGCGGCCCTCTCCCGCCTGGAAGCGGGCGTGGCGCTGCCCGCGCTGTACGCCCGCTTCCCCGGACTCGACCTCGCGGTGCCGCCGTCGGCTCTGCGGAACAAGCCCGTGGTCACCCAGAACGACCTCTTCGAACTGCCCGTACGGCTCACCCCCTCGGCCGACTGACACCACGTCGGCGTTTCCCCCCGCCTCCTGACCTCGTCGCCCGGCCCCGCCTCCCGTGAGGCGGCGCCGGGCGACGGGAACCCCGGCAGGGCGGACGCCCCCGCGCCGCACGCGCGGCCCGATGACTTCCCTCCCGCGTCCCCGGGCCCGGTCGGGCTCACGGAGCCAGCGAGAAGTAGTTCTCCTCCTCCTGGGTGAAGTGCAGGCGCAGCACGGTGTTCAGGCCGTAGAGGCTGGAGCGCAGATCGTCGAGCTGGCCGGGGGTGAGACCGCCGTCGGCGTGGGCCAGTTGCAGGTGGGTGGCGATGCGCCGCGAGAGGCGTTCGATCTCGGCGTGGGCCCGGCTCATGGTGGCGGTGGCCTCGGGGCCGCCGAGGGCGGGGGCCAGGGCGGGGTAGAGCTGATGCTCTTCGGCGTACTCGTGCGGCAACAGCCGTTCGGTGAGCAGCCGGTGGGTCTCCTCGACCGCCGAGAGGGCCTTGGGACCGGGGTCGTCGGACAGCCGGTCGGCGGCGTCCCGCACGGCTTCCAGGACGTCCTGGAGGTCGTCGTGCTCTGCCGCGAAGCGGTGGATGAGTGCCTCGGCACCGGGCGTGAGGGCCGGCCGCGCGGCCTGGTCGACGCGCAGGGCGCGCAGGGCGTTGAGGATGACCGCGACGTCGATGCCCTCCTGGAGCAACGCGCCGGCGGCGGGCGGCAGAAGACCGAAGGCGGCCACGGCCATGGCGGCGAGCGACATCAGCATGCCGCCGAGCGCGCTCTGCACGGCGATGCGACGGGCCCGTACGGCGATGGAGACGGCGTCGGCCAGACGGTCGACGCGGTCGGTGGTCAGGACGATGTCGGCGGCCTCGGAGGAGGCGGTGGAACCCCGCGCCCCCATGGCCACGCCGATGTCGGCGGCGGCGAGGGCGGGTGCGTCGTTGACGCCGTCGCCGACCATCACGGTGACCGCGCGGTCACGCTCGGCGCGCACGACGGCGACCTTGCCGGCCGGGCTGAGCTCGGCGCGCACGTCGTCGAGACCGAGGACGGCGGCGACCTCGCGGGCGGGTTCGGCGCGGTCGCCGGTGAGCATCATCAGCCGTTCGATGCCCGCGGCCCGCAGATGACGCAGGGTGCGGGGCGCGTCGGGCCGTACCGGGTCGCGCAGCAGGACGGCGCCGGCCGGCTGTCCGTCGACGGTCAGCCAGGCGACGGCAGCGCCGTCGAGCAGGGCACGGTTGTCGACGGCGCGGGCCCAGGAAGGCCGGACGTCCGAGGGGTCGAGACGGCCGACGTAGACCCGGTGACCGTCCACGGTGCCCGAGGCACCCCGTCCGGGTTCCTCGGTGACGTCCGACGGAACCGACAGCTCCAGCTTGCGTTCCCGGGCGGTGTCGACGATGGCGTGGGCGAGGACGTGCGGCGAGTACTGGTCGAGGGACGCCGCCAGGCGGAGCACCTCCGCGGGCTTGCCGCCGGGCGCTGCGGTCACGTCCAGGACGCGGGGACGGCCGCCGGTGAGGGTGCCCGTCTTGTCCAGCAGCAGGGTGCGGGCCCGGCCCAGGTTCTCCAGGGCGCCGCCGTCGCGGATCACCACGCCGAGCCGGGAGGCCCGGGAGAGACCGGAGACGATCGCGACCGGCGCGGCCAGCAGCAGGGGGCACGGGGTCGCGACCACCAGGACCGCGACCGCCCGTACCGCGGACCCGCTGATCAGCCAGGCAAGTCCCGCCACCACGAGGGACAGGGGAAGGAACCAGGCCGCGTAACGGTCGGCCAGCCGCACCACGGGCGCGGACTCCGCCCCGGCCTGCTGGGCGAGGCGGACGATGCCCGCGTAGGTGCTGTCCTGCGCGGTCGCGGTCGCGCGCAGTTCGAAGGCGCCGCCCGCGTTGACCACACCGCTGCGGACCGCTTCGCCCTGCGGCCGTTCCACCTGGAGGGGCTCACCGGTGAGCACCGATTCGTCGAGGACGGCGGTGGCGCTCTCCACCCGGCCGTCGACGGGGACGACTTCGCCGGGACCCACGACGAGCAGATCGCCGGCACCGACCTCGGCCAGCGGCACCGTGTCCACCCCTCCGTCCGTGCGACGGCGGGCGGAGCGCGGCGCGTGTTCCAGCAGGGCGCGCAGGTCGTGGGAGGCACGCCGCTGGGCGGCGGCCTCCAGGGTGCGGCCGGTGGCGAGCATCAGCGCGATCAGCGCCCCGGCCACATACTCGCCCACGGCCAGGGTGCCGCCCAGGGCCAGCACGGCGATCAGGTCCACGCCCGCACGCCCGTGCCGCAGCGCGTCCACCACCCACCCGATCGCGGGTACGACGGCGGAGATCGTGCCCAGGCCCCAGAAGAGGTCCGCGAGGTCACCGGCCCCGACGAGCCAGGCGATGCCGCCGGCCGTCAGAGCAGCCGCCGTGACGGCCAGGAGCGCGGGTTCCAGCCGTGGGGACACGACCGCGCCGGTCAGACGGCGCAGCCGTGCCGTGACGGTGATTCCGGTGGGGTTGTCCATGGCGCACCTCGGTCCGTCCGATTGCGACGACCTTCGCTTCTGTCCCCTCCAGCACAGCGCACCGTTCGGCCCTCACGCCAGGGGACGAACGGTCCCCGCCGCCCGGGCCGTACGCCGGACCTGCCGGTCGGGTCCGGTCGCCGCCCGAGCGCGGGAGCGGCAGGCGGGTTCCCGAGTCGGACAGCGAGGCGCCGTGCGTACCGTTCGACGGCCGGCGTCCCGGTCACCGGCGGTGTGCGGGGCGGCAGGGCCGAACGGTCCCTCGTACGGCCGGACGGCCTGTGGCCGTGGCGAGCTGCGGCCCTGATGCTGGGAACGGAAGCGGACGCGCCTCGACGGCGCTGTGGGATGGGAGAACGCAGTGAGTGATCCGGTGATCGTGGGTGTGGACGGTTCCGCGTCCAGCCTGGCCGCCGTCGATGTCGCGGCCCGGGAGGCGCACCTGCGCGGAGCGGCGCTGCGGATCGTGCACGCGTTCGGGCATGCGCCCGGACACCTGCCGACGGGAGCCCCGCCGTGGAACCCGGCCGACCATGGTCTGGAGCCGATGGTGCACGGGGCGCTGGTCCGCGCCGAGGAACGGGCGCAGGCGGTGGCGCCGGGCATCGAGATCACCCGGTCGGTGGCGGCCGGCGAGGCGCTCGAGGTGCTGGAGATCGAGTCGCGTTCGGCGGCGCTGGCGGTGGTCGGCAGCCGGGGCGTGGGCAGCTTCGCGGGGCTGCTGCTCGGTTCGACGGCGGTGCAGCTGGCCGCACACGGCCACTGCCCGTTGATGGTGGTGCGCGGACGCCCCGATCCGGCCGGTGCGGTGGTGCTGGCGGTGGACGGTTCCCCGGCCGGCGAGGCGGCGGTGGAGTTCGCGTTCGCCGAGGCCGCGCTGCGCAAGGCACCGCTGGTGGCCGTGCACGTGTGGAACACCTGGAGCGAGCGGGCCTACGAAGGCCCGGGCGACCCTCTGACCGCCGTGGTGACGGATGAAGAGCATCTCCGTGCGGCCGAGCAGCACGTGCTGGACGAGGCCGTGGCCTCCTGGCAGGAGGTCTTCCCGGAGGTCGCCGTGGAACGGCGGCTGCTGCGTTCCCGCATCCGCCCGGCCCTGATCGACGCCGGCCGGGAGGCGCAGCTGGTCGTGGTCGGTGCCCGCGGGCGGGGTGGTTTCGCCGGTCTGCTGCTCGGCTCGGTCAGCCAGGCTGTGCTGCACCACGCGCACTGCCCCGTCGCGGTGGTCCGCGGCAAGGAGTGATCAAGCCTCGTGGCGGCCCTCGGGGAGGGTGCCCGGGGGCGGCACCGGATCCCGCCCGCAGCCGACCGCCACCGCGTCAAACCTCGGTACCGAGTGCAACCGAACGGTGCTTTTGTGGTGAATGGTCTCGTGCGTGGCCGACCCCCGGCGCTGCTCCGCGGGACGCGGCGACGCGTTCACGCATCGGGAAAGGATTCGCCATGAAACTCAGCGACGAACTCCCCGTGGATCACCGGCTCGCCACGGTCTACCGGTACGGCGCCGCCTTCTGCGGGCTGACCCTGCTCGTCTTCGGCGCCCTCGGGTTCGCCGACGAGCTCAGCCCGTTCAGCACCAGCGGGGAGCACATCGCGGGCATGTCGACCAACGGTGTACTGAGCCTGATCTCCGTCGTCGTGGGCCTGTCCCTCGTCGTCGGCGGCATCGTGGGCGGAAACTTCGCGTCGACGCTCAACATGACCGTCGGCGCCCTGTTCCTGCTGAGCGGTTTCGCGCACATCTTCGTCCTCGACCGGCCGGCCAACATCCTGGACTTCGGGATGACCAACGTCATGTTCAGCTTCGTCATGGGGCTGATCATTCTGACCTTCGGCATGTACGGGCGTGTGTCCGGCAAACTGCCGCACGACAACCCGTACTGGCGTCGCCGTCACGCCCGTGAGGCGGCCCGCGAATCCCTCGCGGCGCGCCGCCGGGAGCGGGGCGAGGGATATCCGCTGCCCGCGGGCGGCTCGGCTCCTCC
Source organism: Streptomyces sp. NPDC000345 (assembly GCF_042898825.1). NCBI lineage: Bacteria > Bacillati > Actinomycetota > Actinomycetes > Kitasatosporales > Streptomycetaceae > Streptomyces > Streptomyces sp. NPDC000345. The sequence continues at coordinate 286,173 of NZ_JBIAZE010000007.1, read as the reverse complement.
GCAGGCGCTCACCACGGCGAACGCGCAGCCCGTGGAGTAGGCGAGGGGACTCGGCCGGTGCCGGCCGGTACGTCGCCCCCGCCCCCCACGCCGGACGGGGACGACGCCCACGCCGGGCGGGGACGACGTACCCCTCCCTGCTGCCCGAGTCCCTGCCGCCCGAGCGGACGAGGCGTGGGCTCAGGCGTCCAGGGCCAGAGGATTGCCGAGGTCCTGCGCGTCGAGCATGCTCAGGGCCTCTCGCAGGTCACGCGGACGCGGCAGTCCGCAGGGCTGCGTCCGCCGCCAGCCGGGACCGGTGAGAAGAACCCGGCTCCGGGTCCGCGCCCCCCGGACGCCCCAGCGGGTCGCAGCGACATGGTGCGCCAACGGGATGTTGGCCGTGGCGGCCGACTGCGACCACAGGACCACGCCACTCGGACCTACGCGCTGCACCGCTGCCACCAGTGCTTCGGCCGGGACGGCGCTGCCCAGCATGAGGGTCGTGACAGCGCGCTCCGCGAGCGCCGCGTTGAGCGCCTCGAGCGGGAGAGTGTGCTGCTCGCCCGGCACACACGCCAGGATGACCGGCGCCGACCGCGACGCCGTCCGGGCGGAGGCGGCACAGACGTAGACATGACGGATCGTCGCCGAGATGTGCCACGACAGAAGGTGTTCCACCTCCACGTAGCGCTCACCCGCCGACTGCCACTTGCGCCCGACGGCCTGGAGGGCCGGAGCCACGATCTCCTCCCACGTGACGACCATCCCGTGGGTGCGGACCGCCGCCGTGAGAAGTTCCTGGACGGCGACGGCGTCCAGTCGGACGGCGGCCCGTGCGAGGCCCCTGCACTCCTGGCGGACATGGCCCAGGGGCAGGCCGCTGCCGGACCGCGAGGCGCGGGCGGGCACGGGGAGGGGCGCGGGTACGGCTGCCGGAGCCGCTGCGAAACCGCTGGCGGGCCGTGGGAGCGGGGCCGGCGCGTGCCGGGTCCCGCTCTCGTCGGCTCGCTCCTTCGTGCCCTTCGCTCCCCTCGCGGCTTCCGCGGCCTTCGCCGCCCTCGCGGCTTCCGCGGGTGGAATCCCGGCGGCCGTCAGGCGGCACATTTCGAGGACCGTGGCGATGTCGTCGGGCATCCACCGGCGATGCCGCCCCTTCGCCCGGGCAGCCGGGCCCAGGCCGTACCTGCGGTCCCAGGAACGCAGGGTCGTGGGCGAGACGCCCAGCCGTCTGGCGAGGGAACCGGTGGTCACGCCGGCCTCCGGGGACACCTCCTCATCCGGCTCGCTCACGTCCACGGGGAGACGACTTTGGGGAGGCGGGCCCTGCCCACCGCTCGGGGTGAGCCCGCTCCGTGCCTCGTGGTCACTGGGGGCGGCCTCCTCCGGGCGGCGGGGTGCCCAGGGCGCGGTCGAGGGCCTCGGGCAGGCGTTCGGACACCTCGTCGCCGATCCGCTCGAACTCCCGTTTGAGCAGGGGAGTGGCCATGCGCGCCAGTCCGTTGAATTCGACGCGCGCCCGGTAGGTCAGCCGTGTGCGTCCGCCGTCGTCCTCGAAGCGCAGGTCGTCGGTGGAGGTGGCCGTCTTGTTCTCGCCCACGAAGGTCAGGTGGTCGGGATCGAACCGGACCAGCCGGTAGCGCAGCTCGGTGCGGCGGCCCCGGAACTCCGACACGTTGCGCCATTCCGATCCCACGGACAGGGCTCCGCCGCCGACCCGGTCGCAGGCGACGGTGCCCGGGTCCCACATCTCGGTGTTCGAGAAATCGGCAAGGAAGCCCACGACATCGGCCAACGGCTGATCCACTGTCATCACTCGCTCGACTTCGATCACAACGGTCTCCGTTTCCGTCATTCGTCCGCCGGTCGCCATGCCGCTTCCGGCATCTTCTGTTCCGCGCCAGTACGCCCCACGGATGCAGGGACCGAGACCGCGCCGTGCGGGTCGGTGTGGCCGTCCGGGGCGCCCGCCCCCCGACTGCATCCGGTCGGCGGCCGACTGCGGAACCACAGGGGAGACCGGTCACAGGCCGGTCGGCGACTGGTCATGCACGACCGGACGCGGGGCGACCGTTCGACCGGTCATGGACGAGCCGGGAGGCTGCGGGATGGACATACGAGGTTCTCGCATCCTGGTGCCCGGCGCCACCGGGGAGATCGGAGGGGCGCTCGCCGCCCGCCTGCACACCCTCGGCGCCCGCCTGGCACTCGCCGGGCGCGACCACGATCCGCTCGCGCGCGTCTCGGCGGCGTGCGTGGACGCTCCCACCCGCGCCTTCGACGCCTGGGACCTCGACTCCTGCGCACAGACGGTCGACTGGGCGGCTGCAGAGCCGGACGGCCTGGATGCGGTCGTCGTGTGCGTCGGGGTCGCCGCCTTCGGGCCGGCCCGGGAGGTGGGCGACGCGGTGTCCGAACACCTGGCGGCGGTCAACGCCCTGGCCCCCATGGCGTTCCTGCGCGCCGCCTCGGCACGTGTTTCCGAGGGCGGTGTCCTGGCGGCCGTCACCGGGGTCGTGGCCGAGGCGGCACCGGGGCGGATGGCGGACTACGCCGCCGCCAAGGCGGCGCCGGCCACGTGGCTGACGGCGGTTCGCCGGGAGCAGCGGCGCCATGGTGTGGCCGTGGCCGAACCGCTGCCGGCAACCGCCGTACCCGCCGGCACGGAGGGCACCCACCTGAGCTGGGACGACGTCCTCGACCGGATACGACGGTCACGGTGAGAGACGCCGCTGGACCCCAGGGCCCGCTCACCCCCCGCCCACCCCCGCGCACCCGACATCCCTCATGTCGGCACCGCCCGAGACCGAGCGCCCTCGAAGAGAGCGACCCCCGGCTCGAACGGCTCACGCGCGGCGCGCCGCGGCCGTGCGGGCTGCCGCCGACGGAGAATCGGGTCGGGCGGCGGCCCGCCTCGGTCCGGTCGCCCGGCACCGCTCCACCGCGTGAAGAGGTCCGGCCATGAAACCATCCGACGAGCGCGACGTGACCGGCGCTCCGCGCGGGGACGCGCCGGCCTGCGGCCGCTACGGCGAGGCCGTCTTCCGTCCCGAGCAGGCCGACGCGAGCGCGAGGCCTCGCCGCGGACTGCCGGTCATTGGTCCGGCAGTCCGGCACGAGCCTCGGTGGGGGACTCGCGCCAGCCGCTCACGCGGGTTCCGCCGGGTCGGGGAGGGCCGTGGGACCCGCGTGCAGGAACTTCGCCGACTTGGCGGTCAGGTGCCGGTCGAGGTACTCCGCGGCGTCGTCCGGGCGCATGCGGGCCAGGGCGACCAGTGCCGTGATGGCCACGTCCGCGACTTCCGCATGCGCGTCGTCCCACGGCGAGGTCCCCTTCCGGGGGTTGGTCCCGCGGGCTCCGATGACCGCTTGGGACGCTTCCCCGGTCTCCTCGGCGATCTTGAGGACCTGCAGGCTCCACTGCTCCTCCGGAGCCAGGCCGAGAGCGGTGTCGTGAGCGTCGAAGCGGCGGGCGAGCCGGGCGATGGTGTCCCAGGGGATGTCGGGCACGGGGCGGTGTCTCCTTCAGGGGAAGAGGTTGCTTGCGGGCGAGTCGGGCGAGTCGGGCGAGTCGGGCGAGTCGGGCGAGTAGGGCGATCGGGTGAGCTGGGCGAGTCGGGCGAGGGCGGTCCACAGGTCGCCCGTTGCCTCCCGCGCTCGTCAGGGCACCGCTCCCGCCGCGATCTGCCGGCATCCAGCAACTGTTCGACCCGGCTCGGCCACCGGTCAGGTATCGATGAGCGCCGTGATGACCGCGTGCCATCGCCGACCGGGCTCCGAGAGGTCTTCGGTGCTGGTGATGGGAGGCTGCGTGTACCTGGCGGGGTATCCGGCGAAGACGAAGAAGTGGTCCAGGACCTGCTGGTTGGGGGTCCACGGGGTATCCGCCGCGAGCCATGACCGGCGGATCTGGTCGATGGCGGGGCGGTCTGTCCGGCGTAAGGCGAGGACAAGCCGGCTGGTCCGCTCGCGCCAGCCCTGGAAGCCGCCTGTCGTGCGTACGAGGCTCTGCGCGTCGGCGATCAGGGCGGTCGCCGCGGTACTGTCGTCGGCCTGGCAGATGATCTTGGCTGCCAAGGCCGTCCGCATGCACAGCGTCTCACCGAAACGATCGGCGTCTTCGAGGACGGCATCGCAGTCCGTCGTGGTGCAGCAGTTGTTCAGAGCTCGGCGCCACAGAGCGTCGGCTTCGTTCTCCAGGGCGATCCGGTGCTGTCCCTTCGCCCTCAGGTAAGCGGCCCGGGTGGCCGGCCCGACGATGGCCTCGTCGAGCAGGCCGCGGTCGTAGGCGAGGTCGGTGCGTATGCGCAGCTCGGTGGTCGGGTCCCGGAGCGGGTGGGCCGCAAGATGCTGTTCCAGCTCGGCGAACCGGCCCATGATGTGCAGGGTGCGGGCGACCTGGTAGCGCAGCATCTCTGAGTCCGGGGTCTCGGCCAGGAGCTCGGTCAGCAGGTGCAACGCCCTCTCGGTGTCGCCGCGGGTCCGGCTGAGGTAGGCGAGACGCCTGCGGGCGAGTCTGCGGATGTCGTCGCGCAGAGGGCTTGAGAGGAAGGTTTCGAAGTACGCGGTCTGTTGCTCGCCCCGCATGCCGTGGCGCCATGCCTCGAACATCCCGGACAACTGCCCCATCCATGTATGTGCCGTCGGTGGGGGGAGCCGCTCAGCCGTTCTGGCGAATCCGGGCAGATTGGTGAGGGCATTGGCGAGCCATTCGGCCTTGAGATCGTGGTCCGCGCACAGGGCCGCCGCAATCTCGAGTACGTCGAGGCGTCGTTCGCTGTCGTGCAGCAAGGTGTTGCTGCGGTGGCGCAGCGTCTCGAGCAGTTGTCCGGCCATGGCGGTGCGGTCGTCGGGATGCCACGCTCCGGCGGTGGTGACGGATTCGTGGGCGATGGCTGTCCTGACGGCGTCGTGCAGGCGGCAGGGGAACAGCGGGTGCTGGTCGCGGGTGACGAGCGTGCGCCGGCACAGCCGGTGGGCGTCACCGAGCCGCCCGCCTACGGCCTCGGTGATGAGTTGTTCGTCGAACCGGGGAACGAGGCTGGCCGCGCGGGCCAGTTCCCGCTCCCTTTCCGGCAGGTTGGCGAAGACCCGGGTGGCGAGTTCCGGCAGGGGACCGCCGAAGGCGTCGGCCGTGAGCGGCTCGGCGTGCGCGGCACGGGCAACCGAGAGGGACAGGCTGAGATACAGGGGGAGACCATGAGCGCCGCGTCGGATGCTGTCGATCACGTCTCGGCTCAGCAGCGGATTGCCGTCCGTGCCGGAGGCCGCGTGCAGATACCGCTCTACGTCGGTGCCGGAGAGGTTGCCGACGAGGTGCTGGCGGGGATCCGTCTGTGTTTCCAGTTGTAGTCCCGGCCAGGTCCCGGGGCCCGTCGCGGGCAGCAGTCGATGCAGATGAGGGGAGTCCCAGTCCAGCCGGTTGCGGGAGGTGACGACCCACAGGATGCCGGGGGTGAGATGCACGATGCGGTTGAGGAGGCGCTCTTGCGCGCGGTCGTCGTCCTGCACGTACTCCGCGGCATCGGCGAACGCCACGACGACGGGCCGTTTGGAGAGCGGCAGGTTGTCCAGGTCCCAGGAGAGCAGGCCGGCGAGTGTCGCCGCGACGTAGTCGGACGCATCCTGCTGGGTCTGGTCGATGATGTGGACGAGCGGCTCGCACCGGCGCAGAGTGCGGCTGCGCAACCGGTTGTCACGCACCGCCTCCACGATGCGGATTCCCGTCCGCACGGTCAGAGGACCGACACCGAAGCCGGCTCCGGCCTCGCTGAGGGCTTCGTTCAGTGTGTCGGTGATCTGGCCTCGCACATCGAAACCGCCGGCGGACATGTCGGGCAACGCCGTCCCAGGACGAGCCAGTGACCACCAGGCGGCCAGGCCGAGATCGAAGGCGGGAAAGCGGCGTCGGCGGCCGGCGACGGCCGCGCGCAGGCGCAGCACCATGTCCACCGCGTTGACCACCCGGCTGCCGTGGAAGTCGAACCGCACCGCATGCATGGCCTCGCCTGACGGTGGATCATCCAGCCAGTCCCCAGGATCGGAGAGCCCTCCCACGGCCCAGGACTCAAGGCGCCGCGACAACTCCGTCTTGCCGATACCGCCGACGCCGTAGAAGGAAATGACATTCCGGCGGGCGGCATGGTCCAGAGCTGCCGAACCGTCACGAACGCGGGCGGCGTGCTGCCGCAGAGCGGCCGAGAACGCCGTGTACTCGTCCACCCGGTTGGTGAACAACTCCGTGGCGGAATAGTGCGGTTCGAAGATCCGGTCGAAATCGGCCACAGGTATTCCGCTCCCCCTCGCCTGGACAACCCGACCCCGGGTCCTCAACTATGGCTCACGCCAGGCATGTCCGGCCGGGATTGCCCGAATCGAGGACCCACCCCGGCGTCGTCCGCGGGCGGAACCGTGAACAGGACGCCCCGGACGGCATGGGCCCGCTCGTCCCCGTGGCCCGCGCGGGCAGGCCGTCGCCGAGGTCGCCGCCGACGTGCTGCGGAGCACGCTCAAGCCGCTCGGCCCCCTGGTCCAGGAGGTTCACGACGCGGTGAGCGCCGGGCCGACACCACCCACCGAGATCGCCGTCACGTTCGGCGTGCACCTCGGACAGGACATGAAGCTGGGGATCGTGAACGGCAGTGGGCAGGCGCATCTGACGGTCACCGCCCCCTGGAAGCCAGGGGAGTGACGCCCGCGTTCGTCCAGGCGGGCGGTGGTCACCGCGGATGGGCCACCGCTGCCTTCTGCAGTTCCACCGCCGCCAGCAGGCTCAGGCTGGGCTCCGCCTGGCGCAGTGCCCTGACCGCCGCGACCGAGGCCACATCTCCGGTGAAGCCGACGGCGGCCAGCCGGCCACGGACCCAGCGGGCGCGCAGCCGGGCGTCGGTGTCGGTGGCCGTGGAAGCGACCAGGGCCGCGGCGCGTTCCAGACCCGGGCGCTCCTCGGGCGTGGCCTCGGCCAGTGCCTCACGCAGCGCCGCCCCTACCACGTCCGCGTCCCGGATCGTCAGCACGACGCTGTGCCTGCTGCTCGGTTTGCCGATACCCATCATGCGGATCATCGTGACCGCGAAGTACGCCGCCGGCCAAGCGACTTGAGGAAGCTCAGAGGCTCGCCGGGGCCGTGCCGGGCCCGCCGTCGGCGGCCCGCCCGCTCATGTCCGTCCGTACGGCGCCCAAGGGCCGGGGATGACGCCCTGCGCGCGACGGGTCGCCCCTGCCCGCGGAGGCGGGCAGGCCTCCGCGGGCAGGGGATGCGCGGCCGGGGTCAGGCGGGCTGCACGTCGGCCGGGACGTCGTCGTCCGAAGGGTCGTGCAGCGGGGGGATGAACAGGGAGAGCAGCAGGGCTGCGAGGGTGACGAGGGCGCCGAGCCAGAAGATCCAGTGGGAGACCGACCTGGACCTGGCCGCCGGACTCGGACTCAACGCCTTCCGCTTCTGCGTCGAGCGGGCCCGCGTCGAACCCGAGCGCGGTGTGGTCTCCGCCGAGGCCCTCGACCACTACGAACGCAAGGTCGACGGCTGTCTCGAGCCTGGTCTCGCACCCCTCGTGACGTTCAATCACTTCACCGCACCCCACTGGTTCGCGGCAGCCGGCTCCTGGACCGCCGCCGACGCCCCGGCACGCTTCGCCGAACAGTGCGACCGCGTCATGGCACGCTTCGGCGACCGCATCGCCTACGGCGTCACCCTCAACGAACCCAACCTCGAACAGCTCCTGCAGGCGGGCGCGAAGCTGCCGCCCGAGGCGGAGACACTCAAGGCGCGCATGCCCGCCGCCGCCGCACACGCCGCGGGAAGCGACACCTACGCCAGCGCGAACGTCATCCCCGCCCACCGGCAGGACGAGTTCCAGGCGGCGTTCACCCGAGCCCATCGCGCCGCCCGCGACGCGATCAAGGCCCGCCGCGGCGACCTGCCCGTCGGCGTCTCCATCGCCATCGCCGACGAAGTGGCGATCCCCGGCGGCGAAGAACGCCGGGACGCCAAGCGCGCGGCCGTGTACGACCACTGGCTGCGCGAGGCGCGCGGCGACGACTTCATCGGCGTGCAGAACTACGAGCGCATCGTCCACGGCCCCGACGGCGAGGTGGACGTCGACGGTGAGCTCAACGGCATGGGCACCGTCATCGAACCCGACTCCCTCGCCGGCGCGGTGCGCTACGCCCACGCGGTGTCGCGGGTACCGGTCCTGGTGACCGAACACGGCATCCAGACCCCGCACGACACACAACGCGCCGCCTTCATCCCCGCGGCCCTGCGCGGCCTCGCGGCCCAGGTCCACTCCGGCACCCCCGTCCTCGGCTACTGCCACTGGACCCTCATGGACAACTTCGAGTGGATCTTCGGCTACGGCGCTCAGCTCGGCCTCCACGAGGTCGACCGCGCGACGTTCCGACGCCGCCCGAAGCCGAGCGCCCGAGCGTACGCGGACGCGGTGAAGAGCTACCGGGAGGCCCTCTCACGGACAGCCTGAGGCAGGGCCGGCCCCGGTGCCTGTAGGGGGGTTGGGCCCTGCGGCCGCGCTCGGAGGCGTAGGGGCCGAGGAGCCGGGGCAACCGGACTCCACACGGTGCGAGGGCCGCACCTGCCGAAGGGACGGACACACTCCATGCTGGCGATCATCTCTGCGATTCTGTTCTTCTTCGCCTTTCTGATCAACGCGGCCGAGATCTCCACGAACGACACGTTCACCTCGGCCAACGTGATGCTGCTCGGTCTCATGGTGCTGGCCCTGCACCTGGCGGGTGTCGGCAGCGGATGGTCGATGCGCGGCCGCAGGCGCTGATGTCCGGTCCCTGGAGCGGACGTGGTGGTGACGCTGATGGACGGCGCGCTCGGTCTCACGGGCCGGCGTGCCGTTCGAGCAGACGCCGGACGCTGAGCGGCTGAACCTCCTGCAGGACGATGGCGGTGTTGGACCGGACCACTCCGGGAACCTCCAGCAGGTTGTTGGTGATGCGGTGCAGGTCGTCGGTGTCCCGGGCGACGACGCGGGCGAGCAGGTCGGCCTCACCTGTGGTCACGAGCAGCTCGACGACCTCGGGGATGCGGGAGATCCCCTCGTGGGTGGGCTGCCCCACGCGCTGACTGATCGACAGCGTGATCAGGGCCAGCAGCGGATAGCCCACGGCGGCGGGGCTCAGGCGCCGGCTGGGTTCCCTCAGATGGCCGCTCTCCTCGAGTCGCTTCAGCCGGCTCTGCACGGTGTTGCGGGCAAGACCGAGCCGGTCGGCCAGAGCGACCGTGGTGGCCTGAGGGTCGGCGTCGAGCGCCAGGAGGATACGGGCGTCGACGGGGTCCACGTTTCGCATGATGCTCAGTATGCCATCGATCCGGAGAACGGCATTGAGCATTATGCGCAAGGAATTATCCGTCTATTGCGCATCCTGCTCGGTCTCCTTAGGTTCCGGCCATGCAAAAAGCGCAACGCGATGACATCGCAGTGGACGGCATCCCCTTCGCCGAGGGCCGGGTGTGGGGCGATGAGGACGAGGTCGTGGCGGCGGCCGTGCACTACGCCTGGCAGCGGCTGAAGGAGGCTCCCGACCCGGTGACAGGAGCCCGGCCGGCCGCCGACCTGGCCCGGGCGGCCGGTACGGCCGTCACCGCCCGGGGCATCGGCGCCACCGCCGCCCTCGAACTGTTCGACCAGGTCCTGGCGCCCGCCACCCGCGCGCAGAACGGCCCGATGAACCTCGCCTACATCCCGGCGGCCCCGACCCGTGCCGCACTCGCCTTCGAAGCGGTCACCGGGGCGGCCAACATCTTCGCGGGCACCTGGGAGTCCGGGGCCGGCGCCATCCATGCGGAGAACGAGGCGCTCGCATGGCTCACCCGGCTGCTCGGATGGCCCGCCACCGCCGCCGGATGCTTCGTCAGCGGCGGCACCTCGGGCAACCTCTCGGCCCTCGTCACGGCCCGTGCCGCTGCCGCCGCCTCGCGGCCCCGCCCGGTCGACGGCTGGAAGATCGTGTGCGCCGAGAGCGCGCACTCCTCGATCAGCTCCGCCGCGCGAGCCATGGACGCCGAGGTGGTCACCGCGCCGCTGGACCGGCACGGACACCTCACCGGAGCCGCCGTGCACGCCGCCCTCGAGGCCACCGACGGAGTCTTCGCCGTGGTGGCGACCGCCGGGACCACGAACGCCGGCCTGGTCGACGACCTCGACACCATCGCCGACGCCTGCCAGCGCCACGGCGTGTGGCTGCACGTCGACGGCGCCTACGGCGGGGCCGGTCTGGCGGCTGCCAGCGTGCGGCACCGCTACCACGGCATCGAGCGCGCCGACAGCTTCGTGGTCGATCCCCACAAATGGCTGTTCGCACCGTACGACTGCTGCGCCCTGCTCTACCGGGACCCCGCACCGGCACGCGCCGCGCACAGCCAGTCGGCGCACTACCTCGACGCCATCGACCGCGACGTCCACAACCCCGCGGACCTCGCCCTCCACCTCAGCCGCCGCGCCCGCGGCCTGCCGTTCTGGTTCAGCCTGGCCGTCCACGGCACCGACCGGTACGCGACCGCCGTCGAACAGACCCTGACGACCAGCCGGCAGGTCGCCGACGCCGTACGAGCCAGCGACCACCTCCGCCTGGCGACCGAACCCGAGCTGTCCGTCGTCCTCTTCGAACGGCCGGGATGGAACGCGCAGGACTACGCGCAGTGGTCCGCGCGAGCCGCCGCTGCGGGAACCGTCCTGTGCGTGCCCACCCAGTGGAACGGCGCGACGGTCCTGCGCATGGCCTTCGTCAACCCCGAAACCCGCGCGCGGGAGGTGATCGAGGTGCTGCAGACACTCCGCTAGCGCCATGGCCCCGTGAGGCGGCCGGGTTGGTCGTGTGCTCAACTCAGCCCGGTGCGCAGGCCTCCGACGTCGACGATCGCGTCGCGAGGCGCCGTGATCCTGGCCCGGCCGGTGCCGAGTTGTCACTCGATGTCGGTCACCGGATGCTCGATGACCGCCCGGGACAGGTCCAGACGCGCCCTTCCGCATGCGGACTCGCCCTTCAGGGCCGGGGGCCCCGCCACACTCCGCCGCGCGGGATCCGTGCGCCGGCGGCGGCGAGACCGGCCAGGGCGTGTGACAGCCCTGGCCGGCCACGCCGCTGCGGGTGTCCCGTGTGTGCCGGATGCCGTGCGCAACACCGCTCTCCTGCGGGGCACGCAGCGCCAGGAGTGGAGCGCGCGCTGCCGCGCCGTGCGCTCCGGCGGCTCCCGGTGACGGTTCCCCTCACGGGCGCGGCGGTCGTACGGTGGTCGCCCGGTTCGGCCCGGCACAGCTGAACAGGCAGACCATCCAGGGGAGTTGGCAGGAAGGGGGGACATCCGACGGATCGGCGGCACCGGATATAGGGAACACCGGGGGATTTCGGGGGCACATGGTGGAACTCCACGACCTGGCCACGCGCTTCTTCGAACTGCGGGCGCAGTACTGGCAGGCGGCCGACGCAGGAGAGCCGACCGGTCGGCTCTTCCCAGAGGTGACCGCTCTGGGACGACGGCTCCTGGCGGTGCTTGACCGGCCCGGCGGCGGCGCACCGGGTCCGGTGCGGACGTCCGACATCGCGGGCATCCTGCTGGACGCCTACGGCCGTGAGTTGACCACCCACCAGGGCCGAGTCCGTACGTACCGGCAGGTGAAGGAGCACTGGGCGGAGGCCGAGCAGGTCACGCCCCACGCGACCCCGGACCAACTGCGCAACTTCCTGGCGGGCAGGGCCCAGTACGAGCTTCAGGAGGGCCGGGTCAGCGAGGCCCTGGCGCTCGTGGACCAGGCCACGCACCTGCCGGAGGGTTCGTCCCGGCCACCGCACGGCACACCGCCCGCCCCGTACGGCGACCTGCGGGTGCTGCGGGCCGAGGCGCTGTACCGGCTGTACGACGCCGAGACCGCCCTGGAGGTGCTGGCACCGCTGGAGAGGGAACTCGCGGCTGTTCTCCCGGACGGGCCGATCGACGCGAGCGACCCCGTGGCGATGCGCCCTCTCGCGGCCCACCTCGCGCGCGGCGGTACCGGACCGGCGACGGCCGCCCGGATGCTCCAGGCGTCCACCGTCTATTTCCGGCTGCTGGATGTGAAAGCCGGCGCGCTGCGGGACACCGGCCGGCCGGAGGCGGCCGAGCAGGCGTATCTGACGGGCATGCCGCTGTACACGGCGTCCGGCCTGCCGGAAGCAGGACTGCTGCAGCTGGCCCGTTGCGCGCTCGACCGCGGCGCGGTGGCGGAGGCACGCCGACGGCTGGATCTGGCCGCCCCGCTGTTCGAGGGCGCCCACGCCGAAGACCGGAGCTCGACGCGGGCCCATCTGCGGGCGGTGCGCGGCGCCGCATACTGCCGTATGCGTGCCGAGGCGGCCCGGCTGTCGAAGGCGGACGGGTGGTGGGAGCAGGCGCTGCACTGGTGCGACCGCGGGGCGCGCTGCACGGCCGGCCACCCCGACGACTCCCTCGCGGCCGGCCTGCACGCCGAGCGCGCGCGGACCCACCACGACCGTGGGGACCGCGCCGGTGCGGCGCGCGCCTATCACGAGATGGCCCTCGCCCTCGATCGGGTGCTGCGCGTGCCGCTCGGCCACCGCTTCGACACGCTGCATCTGCGCTTTCGCCGGCCGTTGCTCGAGGAGGCGCTGGCCTTCGCCGGGGAGACCGGCGACGCACGGCTGGGCGCCGTCGTCACCGACCTGCTCAAGGCCCGCGCCTTCGCGGCACGGCTGTCCCTGGCCCGCTCGGACGCGCGGAGCGGGTCGGACGCCTCGTCCGACACCACCGGACAGGACACACGGACCGGAGCGGACCACACCGCGTTCGCCGAACTGGGCGAACGGATCGCGGACGCCGAGCGACACGGCTCTCCGACGGAAGCCGACCGGATGCGCGTCGAGCGAGCCGAGCTGCTCACCCGCATCCGTGCGACCGATCCTCGCTGGCACCTCATCAGGGACGACCCGCCCTTCGACCCGGACCGGCTCACCCGCTTCCTGGCCGCCTACGGCACCGCGGCCCCGGGCAGCAATCCCGGCCGCTGTGTGGCCCTGAGCCTGTACGAACGCCCGGACGGCATCCTGGCCCTGCTGGCCAGACCGGACGGCAGGCTCGACACGGGCGTCCGCCGGCTGGAAGAGAGCACCCTCGACGCGCTGGAGGCACACCGGCGCGAACTCCACGACAACGGCGCCCGCCTGGATTTCTGGGGTCATCACGGCATCGGTCTCGCCGACCTGATCCCCCCGGCCTTCGCCGACGAGATCGCGGACAGCGGCACGTGCCTGCTGTCCCCGCACGGACGCCTGCACACCCTGCCCTGGACGGTCGTCCGCCACCACGACCGCCATGTGATCCGCGGAACGGCCGTCGGCATCGTCCCCAGCCTGGCCTGTGTGCCGCTTCTGGATCACCGACCCGATGGACCGGTCCGTGCCACACTGCTCGGGGTCGACCAGCAGCCCGACGGCGAGCTGCTCCCAGAGGTGTCGCGGGCGGTGCACCGCCTGTCCCGGTTCCTGGGAGAGCACCGGCTGCGCCAGGAACCGGTCACCGGCCGCCACGCCACCGTCGCGACGCTGCGGGGCCTGCTGAACTCCGGGCCGCCCGTCCGGGGCCGTACGGACGTGCTCCAGATCGTCACCCACGGCCTTCCCGCCCCCGACGCACCCTTCGGCGCCGGCGTGCAGATGGCCGACGACCTGCTCGAAACAGGCGAAGTCCTCATGAGCCGGATGTGTTTCCAGGAGGTGCTGCTCATCGCGTGCAGCACCGGCCTGCGCGCCACGGCGGACCGCAGCGGTGGGCACGGGGCACTCGCCGGTGCGGCGCCCCGGACGCCGCACCCCCTCGAACTGGCGGGTGACGTCGCCACCGCACTGGTCCACGCCTTCCACGAGGCGGGCGCGGGCTTCGTCCTGGCCAGCCCCTTCCCGATGTGGTCGAGGGCGGCGATCCACCACTGCTCCCGGTGGATCTACCACCGCTGCCAGGGCCACGCCCCGCTGGAAGCCGCCCGACGGGCCGCAGTGGCACTGCTGGACACGGACGACTCACCTGAGCAGACCGCCAAGTGGGCCGGCCTGACGGCCTATGGAGCAAGGTGACCACGACTGCCTGGAGCACGACGAGGACGCTCGACGACGAGCGGGAAGGACGACGATGACGGACGAGACCGAGCCGCAGCCGACATCACCGGCGCTCCCGGCCGAAGAGGATGCCGAGGCGCTGCCGGACCTGCTGGGCGAGGACGCGGAACCCAGCGAGGACCGCCCCCTGGGCGTTATCGGGGGCCGCTACCGGCCCATCGAACGCCGCCGCCCTGCCCCACCCTCCCCGCCGGCCCCGCCCACACCCCCACCCGCCGGGTGACCGTCCATGCCCTCCAGCCTCGCCGGAGTCATGGCCCTGCTGTACGCGGCCGTCCCCGGCTATCTCTACCTCGTCCGTTACGAGCGGCACGGCCTGCGCGAACGCCCGGGCGCCGCACGGGAGATCGCCGAACTGTTCACGGTCGGCGCCTTCGCGACGCTGGCCTCCGCGGCGGGCGTGCTGGCCCTCGCCGAGCACCTGCCGGGCCTCGCCTCGCTCGACGGCGCCCTGTCCGGAACGGCCTACGCCCGCTCGCATGCCTGGCACCTCGTGCGGTCCGGCCTGCTCGTCCTCACCCTCAGCACACTCATCTGCGTCGTGCTGGGGGAACTGCGCGGCCGCCGCAGGGGCGCGAGCAACTGGTCCACCGCGCCCGGTACCGTGTGGGCCGAACTCCTCAAGCCCCGGCGCAGCGAGGCCGATCCCGAGGTACGGGTGCTGATGGACGACGGCACACTGGTGTGCGGCCGCGGACACATGGTCTCCGACGAGCGGGGCACGGACGACCGCGACATCGCGCTGCACCACCCCATCTCGATCCGCGGCCCCGGTGAGGACCGCCCGCAGCCCTCGGACGCGGACTACGTCGTCATCCCCGGCGGACACATACGCCTCATCGAGATCACCGCGGTCTTCGTGGATCCCCTCCCGGGGGACTGAGCGGACCGCCGGTGCCGAACCGGTCATCGTCGGCGTCCGTCACCCGCGCCGATCCCGAACCAGCCGCACGCCGCTGCTCCAGGGCTACGGTCCGGCCCTGACCAGACCGGCGTCGTACGCCATGATCACGGCCCGAACGCGGTCGCGTGCCCCGATCTTGGCGAGGACACGGCCGACGTGCTTCTTCACCGTGGACTCGGTGAGGACGAGCCGTTCGGCGATCTCGGTGTTCGTCCAGCCCTGGCCGATGGCGACCAGGACCTCTCGTTCACGGTCGCTCAGCGTCCGCAGCCGGGGGTCCTCGGCGGTGGGGGCGCCGCGCGGGGCGAGCACCTGGTGGGCGTAGGCGTCCAGGAGACGCCGGGTCAGGCTCGGGGCCACGACGGCGTCGCCGGTCGCCACCGCGTGGATGCCCGCGACGAGTTCCTCGGGCCGGGCGTCCTCAAAGCCTGGCACCATGGGCGACACTTCGCCGCCCGAGTGGTACCGCGGACCTACTCGCCGCCGATCACGGGTACGCCTGAGGTATGACCGCAACGTGACTGTGACTCGATGCGTGCCTCAGCCGGCCGGTCGGCCGAGACCGGACAGGCCCCATAGCCCGGCGATCAGGCCGTGCTGAACTCGGAAGATCTCCATCATGGTGGGTGCAGGCTCCGCGCCGCCCGCGTCCTCGGCCTGGCGTGCGCACCGTTCGGCGGCGTCCGGGTGACCGTCGACCGGCGCGGACTCACGGTCGCCTCGACGGTCCTCCCCAGACCCCGGCTGGCGCTGCCGCTCGGCAGCATCGTCAGTGCCGCCGGCGTCCAGGTCGACGCCATGGAGGACTTCGGCGGCTGGGGATACCGGATACGCCCCAAGCGGCGGGGCGTGGTGCTGCGTTCGGGGGAGTCCCTCTCGGTCCGCATGGTGGGAGGACGCAAGTACGTGGTCACCGTCGACGACGCGACCACCGCGGCCGCGCTGCTCAACGGCCTGGTGAACCGTCACGCACAGGAGCGTGCGTAGGGATGCTGTTTCGGGTGCTTCCCGGCTCTCCATTGCCGCTGGGCGAGCAGATCGCCGCCTGCGTACGGGGGGCGATCGCCAACGGCACGGCGGCCCCCGGCGAACGACTGCCGCCCGCCCGCCAGGTCGCCGAGTCGCTGGGCGTCAACGTGCACACTTCTGCGCGGTTACCGGAGACTGCGTGACGAAGGCCTGATCGAGCTGCGCCGTGGCCGGGGCGCGGTGGTCACCGCGACGCCCGGCGTCGCGGACCAGGCCCGCCTCGACGAGGCCGTGCACCGCCTCGTCGGCCAAGCGCGCGAGCTCGGTCTGACAGAGCAGGAGTCCCTGGCCATGGTGCACAACAGCCTGGCCGACGCGCGCGTCACCACGCCACCCGCTCCCGGAGGCTGAGGATCGCGGGCGTGGGCTGCTGCGACCTGACGGCGCCCGCGCGGGTGAGGCGCCACCGTCTTGCGCGTCCCAGCACGGTCCAGCAGGGGAGCGTGGTCCCGGCATCAGAGAGCTCAGACACTCCTCTACGTGTCTCACGTACGGGCACACGCCCGGCTGAGCCCTTGCTTCGAGGCCCGGGTCGCAGGGCGCGCGCCACCGTCCACGCGCGCGGTCGGCCGGCACGGCGGGGACTTCCGCTGACGGTATGTCAGGCAGGAACGCGGCGCAGGGCCGGTAGCTCTGTCCCCTCTCCCAGCGGTGTGTGCCGTGTCACGCACTCCAAAGGCTGCCCAAGTTGCCTAGGTCACAGCGGAAATGTCCCTTTGGCGTCCATGCTCGAAACGGACGTCACCGCCCGAAGTGGAGCGCGGTGGCGCCGACTTGGATGCGTAGTGCCGGAAGTGATCCACGGCACATCACTCGTGACGTTCCCCCACCCCATGTTCCTCAGAAAGGTGCACATCATGGCCGCTTACCTGTGCCCTCCTGCCGTGATCCACGGCGAGCACACCGTAAAGACCAGCCAGATCGTCGAGGAAGTGCGCGGCCGGCACCCGCACGCGGCGTGGGCGCCGCGGATCGACGGCATCGCGGCCAGCACGGGCATCGAAACCCGTGGGTGGATGCTGCCGCTCGAGACCGTCGTCGCGCCCGGCAAGGGGGGCGGACTGCGGGCTGCCGGCATCGGGCCGGCCCGAGAGGCGCTGGCCAGAGACGGGTTCACCGAGCAGGACGTGGACCGCGCGATCGCCGCCCTCGAGGCGATACCCGCGCCGCAGACCGTCCAGGAGCGCACCGCGCCGGCCTGGGCGGCCGTGCAGTCCTACGGGGAGCGTGCGGCGCGCGGAGCCCTGCAGATCGCCGGGCTGGACGCCGCCGACGTCGACTGCTTGATCACCAGTCACTCCACCACCCCGGCGCTGCCCGGGCTGGACCTCGCCCTGAGCAACAGGCTCCCGCTGCGCAACGACGTGATGCTGCTGCCGGCCACGCAGTGGGCCTGCATCGCCGGGACCCGGTCCCTGGCGCTGGCGGCGGACCTCGTGGCCGCGGACCCGGACCGGGTGGTCCTGGTCGTGATCGCGGAGGCGCTGAGCACGACCTACCAGCCCGCGGACGACACGCTGGAGTCGCTGATCGTCCGGTTGCTGTTCGCGGACACCGCGGTCGCCGCGGTGGTCACGGGCCGCCCGACGCCCGAGTCGGTGCTGCGGCTGGACGCCGCCTGGCACCACACTCTGCCCGGCACCCAGGACCTGCACCGCCTGGAGACACGGGCGGACGGCACCCACTTCGTGATGGACCGGCGCGGGCCGCGCGCCGTGCAGGAGACGGTCACCGCGATGTGGTCCTGGTTGCAGGCCCGCTACCAGGACCACCCCGACTCCTGGCACCCCGACGTTCTGCTCGCGCACCCCGGCGGTACCCGGGTGCTGGAGTACATGGAGCAGACGATGCCCGACGGGTGGCCGTCGGGGCTGCTGGACCACAGCCGGGACAGCTACACCAGCGGCAACCGCGGAGGGGCCGCCGTGTTCGACATCATGCGGAGGGCACACGACGCCGGGCAGGAACCGGGCAGCCGTGCCGTCCTGTACGCGGCGGCCCCGGGCCTCACGGCCACCGCCTTGGAAGGGCAGTGGCTGTAGCGCGAACTCGCGCCACCCGTACCGGCGGACAGGCCGCCCCTACGACCGGTCAAGCCGCCCGCACCGCCGGTGGCGCCGCCCGACGAGCGCAGCGCCCGCCGCCCGCCTCCTCTCCCCACCCGGCAGCCGTGCTACCTCGCGACGGCCGCCCAGACCACCTTGCCGGTGTCCGTCCACCGCACCCCCCACCGTGTGGTGAGTCTGTGCACGACGTGCAAACCACGACCGCCGTCGTCGAGGAGCCCGTTGCGGCTCAGCCGCGGCCTGCCGTTGCCGGTGTCACCGACCTCGCACAACAGACCGTGACCGGCCCTGATCAGCCGTACCGTGAGGGGTCCACGGGCGAAGCGGGCCGCATTGGTGACCAGCTCGCTGGCCACCAGCAGCATGCTGTCCCGGGTGTCCTCCCTGATGCGCCATTGCTCCAGCATCGCGGAGACCAGCGTGCGGGCCCGGGCGGCCGCGTCGTCGCGGGCGGGCAGGCGCCAGGTCACGGTGTCCCCCTTGCGGTAGCCGATCATGCGCGCGAGCAGCAGGGTCACGTCGTCGCGCGGGTGCCCGGGCGCCACCGCGGCCACCACGCGCGGCGCGGCCTGCTGCAGGGCGTCCCAAGGGTGCACGGTGGACACGGCGTCCGTCAGCCTGCCGATGCCCTCGTCGATCGATACGGCGGGATCCTCCACCAGGCCGTCGGTGTAGAGGGCGAGCAGCGAGCCCGGGGGCGCGGCGAACGCGTGCACGTCGAACGGTTCCCGTAGCGCGAACTCGGCGCCCAGGCTGGGGTGCGGGCGGACCTCGAGGGGGCCGGCGGGCCCGTCCGGCGTCACCAGGACCGGCGGGAGGTGACCGGCGCTGGACAGCGTCACCTGGTGGCTGACCGGGTCGTACACCGCGATGCAGCAGGTCGACCCGAGGGCGCTGTAGCCGGCCGCCAGCCCGGACTCCGCGTCGTCCAGCAGCGCCACGGTCTCGTCCAGGTGCTCCAGCACCTCGTCGGGCGCCAGTCCTGCGGACAGCAGCGCGCGGGCCTCCATGCTCAGCTGCCCCATGGTGGCCGCGGCTCCCAGGCCGTGCCCGACGACGTCGCCGACCACCAGCGCGGTACGGCCGTCCGGCAGCGGAAAGCTGTTCACCCAGTCACCGCCGACGCCCGCGCTGTCGGGAGTGGCGGGCTGGTAGACACTGGCAGACTCGATGGTGTCGCCGCCGGTCCGTGGCAGCAGCCGGCGCTGCAACGCCAGCACCTGCATGTGCTCGCGCTGGTGCTGACGGGCCAGGTCGACGTGATGAGAGGTCCTGGCCACCAGTTCCTGCAGGTCGAGCAGCTCGTTGTCGTCGAAGGGCCGGTCCGCACGGCGCCACACCTCCGCCACGCCCAGAACGACGGGCGGCGTGCCGTCCAGCACCAGCGGGATGCACGCCACTGCCGCCGCCCGGTCACCGGGCACCAGGGCACGTACGAGCTGCGGGCTGCCGAGTGCCCGCTCGATCGCCTCCCGGTCGGGTATGACGATGGCCTGCGCGGCATCGTCACGCCGGATCGCCTGCGACAGCAAGCGGCTCGCATCGCTGGGAAGATCGTCGCCCGGAGTCACGTAGCCGTCGGGCCACGCCCGGTCCGGCACCAGGGCCGCCCGCCGCAGCCGGATGCGCACCTGCGGCTGCTCGGTGACCCCCTCGCCCGTCCACACGGCGAAGTCGAGGTCGATGGCGGCGACGTCTCCCCAGGCCAGCAAAGACTCCGCCAGCGACTGCGCGGTCTCGCCGATGTCCAGCGAGGTGCCGATCGCGGTCTCGGCGGCGTACAGGTGCAGCCTCCTGGCCATGGCGATCAGCGAGACGGTCAGACCCTCCTGAGGCGCCGCTGCGGCCAGGATGCTCATCGAGACCACCAGCTCCGACCCGTCGCCGCGCCGCAGGCGCTGAACCCGCGCGACGTGCGGCTCCCCGGTCTCGAGGACCTGCCGCAGCCGCCGGGTGACCGTGGGTACGTCCCCGGAAGGCAGAAGGTCGACGAAAGGGCTCCCGGCCACGACGTCCAGCCCCGCGAAGACGGGGGCGTCCAGATTGCAGCGGGTGATCCTCAGATCCCGGTCCAGGTTGACCGCGCCGAGGATCTGCTCCTGAGGACGGGGTGCCGGGTCGGCGGGTACGCGTTGACGGGCGGCGCGGTCGTTCTGAGAGTCGGCAGAACCGGCGGCCGCCGACGCTCCGCCGCGCGGGATGTACTGCCCCAACGCGCTGCTGACCATGTCGAACGGCGACGAAGACGAAGGGGAGGATGTGGCGTCCATGCGGCTCTCTCAGCTCGCTCGCCAACCCCGGCACAGCGCCGGGGCGGTACCAGAACCCTTCCTGCAGGGTCCCGAGATTCCTGACCGCACACCTCATTCAATACCACCCGGGGCAGCTTCGCCCACACCAGCGGACCGCGCAGCGAACGCGGACAGCGAGGGAATGCAACGGGCTGTTACGGCAGCTCGGTCGCCCACGTAGCCCGGCGGGACGGCGAGGGCCGCGGCCGCGCGCGGCCTGGTGGGCTGCGACCCGGAGCGCCGACCGGACCGGGCAACTGCTCCACCGGCGACCGGGAGGCAGGTGATCATTCGTACCAGAGCCCGGGAAGCGGTCCGCGCTTGGTCGTTGCCGGAACGCCGGGTACGGTGCCGCCTCTTTCGAGGTCGCCCCGGATGTGCAGATAGAGAGAGGGCGTCGGCAAGCCGACGGTCTGGATCCAGCCCTTGCCGTGCACATGGCCGGCGGCTGTCAGTTCCGCGGCTTGGCCGTGTGGGGCCATGCTCTCCACGTAGCTCTGGCAGATCGTCTCACCGCTGTCGGCGAACGCGTAGCGGGCAGCGTAGGCGTACCCCTCGTGGAGCCAGACGTACAACACGATCGGCTTGTCCAGGACCGCACGGAACCATTCGGCGGCAACTTCGGCGAGCCGTTCCGTGGAGCCCGTGGCATCAAGCGCCCAGAGACTGGGACGATCCGGGAGCAGATACAGCTGATTGTGCAGACGATCACCCCGGACGCGGTCACCGGCCAGGTGCACGCCCAGATCGATCAGGTGTCGGCGGGGCTCCGCCCGGTCGGACAGGCTGACATGAGCGAGGAGCGCTTCCCAGTCATCCGGGCGTCCGACCTCCCCGACCACATCAGCCGGCGCCCAAGCCCCGCACCGCCCGCTGAGCGCGGATACGAAGGCTCTCTCAGTGTCGTTGAACTCGAAGTCGTCGTCCGGATCATCGATCTCGAACCAAGCGCGGGTCGTCATGGGACGGACTTTACGGCTGGAGCGAGGTGCGCCCGGTGATCGGGGAGCTCACCACGGCCGTCCAGGTGCGTCGTTGAGCAGCGACAACGAAGCCGATCCCGATTGCGCGGTGAGGATGATGGAAGGCGTGGACAGGGAACGGCACGGCCGGGACTGCCGCCCGTGCTCACGTTGTTGATCGTGTTCCGAGAGGGGCGCGCCGGCAGGGGAAGGCCGCTATTCCAGCCACATCCCGTCGCGCATGATGACTCTCCCGCGTAGTTCCGGCTCGCCGCGCCAAGCGCGCACGGTCCTCGGGACCACTCGTACATACAGAAAGGAACCCTTTTCCCCGCGTGGATCCCATCCGAACTTGTCGGCGAACGCCTCCGCTGCGTCTGCGGGCACCTCCTGGTCCGGGAAGCACTCCGCCTCACCCTGGAGGAGCACCACGTCGAAGGTGTCCGGCAGCGCCAGGCGCACGCGCGGCTCCTCGCGGACGTTTCGCGCAGTCACGGAAGTGGCGCCGGTGCACATCCACAGTGCTCCCCCGTCCCACAAGAACCACAGTGGCACCTGGTGCGGCCCGTGATCGGGGTGAGCCGTCGACACCCATACATCCCGCTCGGTATCGAGCCGCTCCAGAGCGTCGCGCACTCGCTCCGCCGTCCGGCGGCGAACGATTCCCGTGGTCTCCATGAGGACCGACCCTAGCCAGCAAGCGCACGGCGCGCCTGAGGCGCGGGACCTACTCCCGGCGACCGACGCACCCCGCAGGCGTGTGACACAGCAGGTGGTGCATGGTCAGGCAGCAGGCCCAGCACCAACCGCCCGCCCCGCAGGCGGGGTTCGGCGCGCGAACCGACCCGCGATCGGGCCCGTGGCCACCTCGAACGCCTCCCGCCAACGGGGGGATCGGTGCGGTGACGTGCGGCCACCGCACCGGCCTCGACCAGCAAGATCACGATCTGCTGAGAGCCTGTCCGGCGGTTCTTGCCGGACAGGCTCCTGGCCCCGAGGAAGGCTCAGCGTTTGAGCGTGAAGGTGAAGTCGCCGGAGAGCCTGCCGCTCAGCCGGACGGCCGAAACGAGCCTTCCCTCGGTGATCAGCCTCTCGACCTCGGCCCGCGAAAGACCGCACCCTTCAGCGATCAGGCGCACCGGCCGCACAGGGATCCGCGCCGCGAAGCGGACCGAGACGTCGATCACCTCTCGGCCGAGGTGATCCGATCCGCCGGTGTCGAGGCGCCAGGCGTCGTCCCAGGCGAGGGCTATGCGGTTACGGCGCCGCAGGGCCGGATCCTGGAGCAGCTGAGCTGTCAGGCCAGGGTCGTTGTCGTGCAGCCGGTCCAGCAGCTCAGGCCGCACGGAGCGCACATTCATCCGCTCCAGGACCGTGAGTTTCGCGGTTACCCCGCAAGCGGTGCAGAGGACGAGGAGCCAGGCGTCGATGACCTTGTGGTTGGCGTTGACGCGAAACCTGCCGCTTGCCCGGAAGCGCTCGGACGCGCACGCGTGGCAACGGCGGAGAACGGTCGGCAGGCAGGTGGGCATGACCACCCAGTTGTTGAGCACAGAAGTACACCGGTTTCAGTGAGAAGTCCGCAGCAAAAAGCAGCGCGGCGCACAGTGCGCGACGCGCGACGAATCAGCGCTCGGGAGGTCTCACAGGGTGTACAACGGCGGGTCCTTGACTAGACGACTGGGTCCGGCAGCACGGTAGGGGTGCACAGCGGCGCCGTTCCACTGGTTTTCGGGCGCCTCACCGTCAGGTGCTGACCGGCGGGCTCCCGGCGCTGATCGCCGCGCGGGACCCCCGGTTCACCGCGGCGACGGCCACCCGGTGCCTGCCTGAACCGAGCCGGACGTCATCTACCGCGCCTGCGCGCCTACCGCACTGTCGCGTGAACCCCGCCCGGCCCGCGGCGGGGTCTCCGGGGTTCGGCAAGCACCGTAAAGACCGGACAGAGCTTCGAAACATTCGAGATTTTCTCACCGGAGAAATGATCTAGGATCTGACGCACTCTGTATTCAGTCTGATTTTCTTACGCCTAAGCACTCCTGAACAGCGGTGATGCCCTTGAGGGTATTTCGAATGTTTCGAACTCGATATCGAAACCATTGACAGTCGTAGTGCCCCGTCCAACACTGTCGCCGGAAATCGGCCCGCGAGGACGAGGAGGCAACACGCACATGACCGACGGACCCGCACGCCGGCTCAGGCTGCTCATCAGCGGTCTCTGCACCATGCTGCTGGTCGCCGTGGCCGCACTGACCCTGCCCGGCACCGCGCATGCCGACACGGTCGTCACCACGAACCAGACCGGCACCGACAACGGCTACTACTACTCGTTCTGGACGGACAGCCAGGGCACGGTGACCATGAACCTGGGCTCCGGAGGCAACTACGGCACCTCCTGGAGCAACACGGGCAACTTCGTGGCCGGCAAGGGCTGGAGCACCGGCGCCCGCCGGACCGTGACCTACTCGGGCAGCTTCAACCCCTCCGGCAACGCCTACCTGGCGCTCTACGGCTGGACGTCCAACCCGCTAGTCGAGTACTACATCGTCGACAACTGGGGCACCTACCGGCCCACGGGCACCTTCATGGGCACCGTCACCAGCGACGGCGGCACCTACGACATCTACAAGACAACGCGGTACAACGCGCCGTCCGTCGAGGGCACCAAGACCTTCGACCAGTACTGGAGCGTGCGGCAGTCGAAGCGGACGGGCGGCACCATCACCACCGGCAACCACTTCGACGCCTGGGCCCGCGCCGGACTGAACCTGGGCAGCTTCAGCTACTACATGATCCTCGCCACCGAGGGATACCAGAGCAGTGGAAACTCCAACATCACGGTCGACGGCACCGGTTCGGGCGGGGGCGGGGGTGGCGGGGGCGGTTGCACCGCGACGCTGTCCGCGGGTCAGCAGTGGAGCGACCGGTACAACCTGAACGTCGCGGTGACCGGT
>NZ_JBIAZE010000007.1:0-261752 GCF_042898825.1 Streptomyces sp. NPDC000345 | reverse complement strand
CCAAACCCAACGGCAGCGGCAACAGTTGGGGCGTCACCATCCAGCACAACGGCAACTGGACCTGGCCGACCGTCTCCTGCACCGCGAGCTGACCCCCCACCCCCAGGCTGGAGCCCCCCCATGACATCCAGACCACGCCTCACGATCCTGGCCGCCGCTCTCGCGACAGCCGCCGCGGGCACACTGACCCTCACCACCCCCGCCCCGGCCCAGGCCGCCGCCTGCAACGGGTACGTCGGACTCACCTTCGACGACGGTCCGGGCGGCACCACCACGGCCCTGCTCAACGACCTCACACAGAACGGGCTGCGGGCCACCATGTTCAACCAGGGCCAGTACGCCGCCGCCAACCCCTCCCTCGTACGGGCCCAGGTGAACGCCGGGATGTGGGTCGGCAACCACAGCTACACGCACCCGCATCTCACCCAGCAGAGCCAGGCGACCATCGACTCGGAGATCTCCCGGACCCAGCAAGCCATCGCCAACGCGGGCGGCGGCACTCCGGTGCTGTTCCGGCCGCCGTACGGCGAGACGAACGCGACGCTGAAGTCCGTGGAGGCCAAGTACGGGCTCACCGAGGTCATCTGGGACGTCGACTCGCAGGACTGGAACAACGCCGGCACCGACGCGATCGTCGCGGCCGCCGGCCGGCTCACCAACGGCCAGGTGATTCTCATGCACGACTGGCCCGCCAACACGCTCGCCGCGATTCCGCGCATCGCGCAGGGACTCGCGGCTCGCGGACTGTGCGCGGGCAAGATCTCCCCACAGACCGGACGCGCCGTGGCCCCCGACGACAGCGGGGGCGGGGGTGGCGGGGGCGGTTGCACCGCGACGCTGTCCGCGGGTCAGCAGTGGAGCGACCGGTACAACCTGAACGTCGCGGTGACCGGTTCCGGCAACTGGACCGTGACCATGAACGTGCCCTCGCCGGCCAAGGTCCTGTCGACCTGGAACATCAGCGCCACCTATCCCAGCGCCCAGGTACTGACCGCCAAACCCAACGGCAGCGGCAACAGTTGGGGCGTCACCATCCAGCACAACGGCAACTGGACCTGGCCGACCGTCTCCTGCACCGCGAGCTGACCCGGACGGCGCGGCGGCCCAGAGCTGCCGCGCCGCACCGTGAGCACCAGCGTGTTCGACGGGGTTCTCCTGGTCGCGATGCGCCGGCAGGACTCCGTTGGCTACGCTCTGGCGGGTGTTCGGAGCGACGACGCCAGGGTCACCTGAGGGCGTTCGAGGTGTCATGGCGCGCTGGAACGCGCTGGGTGTGCCGGCGCGGGACGGGGTGTTCACCCTCGCGCCGGCGCCGGTGGTGTTCGCGCCCGTTATGGCCCCTCTCGGCGCGGAATTCGGCGACTTGCCGAAGCGTCCGTACGATGTGCCGGGCGTCCTGGCCGTGCTCTTCCTGTGGCTGCCTCTGGTGGTGCGCCGACGATGGCCCGGCGTGTGCCTCGCCCTGGTGACGGGAGCCTTCGGTCCACCAACTCGCGGCCTACCCCGGCACGTTCGCGACCATGGGCCTGTACGTTGCCCTCTACAGCGTGGGGGCCCACGGCAAGCGCGTCCGCGGTGCGCGCTTCGTGCTGGTGGCAGCCGTGGCCATCGGCCTGTACGTGCTGTTCGCCCTCGGGCTGCACCACCGGGGCTCACCCCAGCAGGCGTCCGACTTCGCCCTCATCCTCCTGGCGCCGGCCTGCTGCTGGGCCGCGGGCCGGGCGGTACAGGCGCGGCAGACGGCGGAGGAGGCGCGGCGCCGACGCAGTGTCGATGCGGCGATGTCCCAGGAACGGGCCCGTATCGCAAGGGAGTTGCACGACGTGGTGACCCACCACGTCACCGCGATGGTGGTGCAGGCGGGCGCGGCCCAGTTCCTGCTCGCCGACGCCCCGGACCGGGTGGCCACCGGACTCGACGCGATCAGCGAGTCCGGCCGGCACGCCGTGGCCGACCTCCAGCATCTGCTGGGGGTACTGAGGGCGTCCGGTGACGCGCCGGCCGACGGGTGGCCGATCGGGACGTCCGCGGCGGACCGAGCCCCGGCACCGGGCCGACTGCACGACCTGGTCGAGCAGATCCGGGCGGCGGGGCAGCCCGTGGAACTGACGCAGACGGGAGAGCGGCCCGCGATGGCCTCGGGCGTGGAGCTCGCCGCATACCGTGTGGTGCAGGAGGCTCTGACCAACGCCCTCAGACACGCGCCGGGCCACAGGACGCTCGTCACCGTCCGCTATGCGCCCGACGGCATCGAGGTCGGGGTGATCACCGAGGGCCAACCCGCCACGCCGGCCCCGCCGCGATCAGTCCCCCGGGCCGGGGCGGTGGACACGGACTGATCGGCCTGCGTGAGCGGGTCGGCGTCTTCGGCGGTGAACTGACGGCCGGCAGCCGCCCGGACGGCGGCTTCGCCGTCAGCGCCCGCATCCCCGCCGGCAGCCACAGCGCCCCCTCCGGGAGGCACGGATGACAGACTTCGGCGGGACCACGATGACGGGCACGGGTGGGGCAGAGAGGGCAGGTACCGGAGTGGTGCGCACGGCGGAGACCGGCTCCACGACGCCGATCAGGGTCCTGGTCTGCGAGGATCAGGAACTCGTACGCACGGGCTACGTCACCATCTTCACCGCCCAGCCGGACCTGGAGGTCGTGGGAGAGGCCGCCGACGGACGCGCGGCGGTGGAGGCCGCGGGACGACTGCGCCCCGACGTGGTGGTGATGGACATCCGGATGCCGCTGCTGGACGGCATCGAGGCAACACGGCTGCTGGCCGGACCCGATGTCACCGATCCGGTGAAGGTCCTTGTGGTCACCACCTTCAACCTCGACGACTACGTGTACGAGGCACTGCGGGCCGGCGCGAGCGGGTTCCTGCTCAAGGACTCACCGCCGCGCGACCTGGTGCACGGCATCCGTACGGTAGCCCTGGGCGAGTCCCTGCTGGCACCTGCCGTCACCCGCCGACTCGTCGGCAGGTTCGCCGACCGGATCCGCCCGGCCGAGGCCCGCGGGTCCGCCACGAGAGGGGCACTGTCCGGCCTGTCCCCGCGCGAGACCGAGGTGCTGAAACTGATCGCCGAGGGAGTCGCCAACGCACCTCGTGTGCCCGTGAGTTCCTCGACGAGGCGGAAGACGATGCCGCGGAAGAGGAGTTCCTCGACGACCGCGACCCCCGCCATGATGCCGAAGACGGTCACCGCGCCGCCCACGGACACCCCGCCCCTCGTGCCGTATCCACCGAACAGGGCGATCAGCGCGAGCGTCGCGACGAACAGGCCGAGGCCGAGCGGCAGGCCGATGCGCAGGCCTGGCCTGGCCACCGAGGTGTCCAGTTCGGACACGGGGCGCTGTTCGAGGATCCGTACCGCCGCCGCGTAGACCGTCAGGGCGATGACCACAGCCGCCGCGCCGAACAGCCGGGACAGCACCGGGTTGTCGCCGGCCACACCCCTCATCCCTGCGGCGAGTCCCGTGACCAGGATGAACAGCACCGCCATCACCGCCAGCCGCACCCCGGCCGGCCACACCCGGCGGGTCGGCTCGAACGGTGACTGCGAGAACTGGTGCCTGACCCACCGCACCGCCTGCGCATTCCAGAGCGACATCACATTCCTCCCCTGTTGACCGGCGGCCCGGCCGCCCCTGCATCGCCGGGAACGCTATGAGCTGGGGCACCCCACGAACGTCCCCCTGAGGTGGACAATCGCGTGTAGCTCGCGCGGGGGACACCAGGTCATGCGTGCCATGCCGGGAGCGGCTGGTCGTGCGAGCATGGCCAGAGGTGCGGGTCAGCGCTTGACACGGTTACGCACGGCCAGGACGGCCAGTCCCAGAAGGACGGGCTCGGTCACGCGGGACGCCATCTCGATGTAGGTGCCGGAGGTGGTCAGGTCCTGGTCGGCGGAGCGGAACACCACTGAGTTGAGCGTGACGTTCAGGGCCTTCTCGAAGCGCGCGCCGGTGAACCGATTGCCCGTGGGGTTGTGGGGATCAGCCTTGTCGATCTGGAAGGTGACCTTGCCACCGCCGGGCGGCACTGTGCCGGTCGCTTCCTGCTGGGGAGAGTCCTGGGGGAGCCCGAAGCCCATCAGCAGCACGACGGTGACGAACATGGCGGCGCCGAGCCATGCAAGGGCCCGGGAGGCGCGCATACCGTAGCCGGACAATGCCCAGTAAGCACTCAGAAGCCTTCGCTCGCTCCCGGGGATGTCGTCGGCGTGGCGGCGCATCTCCATCTCCCCGTAATAGAAGTCGGCGGCCCCCGGCTCGTGCTTGCCGTCCTCGAACGCTTTACGCAGTGCCCGGTACACAGGCGCCAGGTGCAGCGGCCCGACGTTTCCAGCGCCGAAGACCGCCACATTCCAGCCCCGGACAGCCGCCGGCCGGCTCGCGCGCCAGTGGTGCTCTTCGGCGAGGGTGCGGCGCTGGGTGAACCGCACAGGGCGACCGCGCCTCCAGTGTGTGCCGGATGGGACCTTTGCGAAGGAGCAGGTGCCTTCCAACCTCAACTGGTCCAGATGCACGGTCCCGGTGAACAGACACTCCGACAGGTCGACGTCGGCGAGAACCAGATGGGCCGCGTCCACTCCACGCAGCGAGGCTATGCGCACCGTGGCGTCGGGTGCGCCGACAAGACTCTGTTCTGCCACCGGCCGTCCGGAAGGGAGCGCGAAGGGGGCGGCCTCCGCGGCGATCGTGAGCGGGTATTCGAAGACCGCGTGGGAGAAGTCCACAGTGGTGTGGCGCAGACGAACCTCGGCCGTTGACGACCAGCGTGTCCGTCGGCACTCCAGGCGACGAGTGGCGAGTGAGACAGTCACTGGGCCACCGAATACTGCTCCTGACAGCACTACCCGACCAGCGCACACGAGCGGCCCAAGGCTAAGTGCCCGCTCGAAGACTGCCTGCTCGAAATCGGCGTTGTGACAGAACACCGTCGCCTTGAACATGGCGCCGATCTGGAAGGTCGCCGCCGCAAATCTGGCGAAACGCTCGAATTTCGCCGAATCGAACCAAGCGGCGCCGTGAAAGGTTGCCCACCCGAAGAAGGCCACGTCTCGGAAGGTGGCCGAGTCGAATCCGGCATTTCCGCGGAAGGTCGCCGATTCGAACATGACCAACTCCTGGAAGATCGCCGAACCGAACCAGGCGTCATCATCGAAGGAGGCCAAGTCGAATCGGGCGTCGCCGTGGAAGGAGGCCGAAGCGAAGCTTGCCCCGTTGTGGAAGGACGCAGAAATGAATACGGCGGTGTTATGAAAGATCGCCGATGCGAATGAAACGCTACCGTGGAAGGAAGCTGACTCGAACGACGCGTCCCCCTGGAAGGACGCGGAAGCGAACCTGGTGTTCCCCAGGCGGGCGTGTCCGGTGGCGGGGTCGCGGAGGGCGTCCAGGAGGGCATCAAGCATGGGTTCGGTGAAGGGGGTGCCGCGGTGGTCCATGTCGGCGCCGGGCGTCAGGCCGGCCAGGTAGGCGTCGCGGTCGGTGTCGGTCAGGTGGGCAAGGCATGCAGTGTGACCGGCGACGTGGATGCCACGGCAGCCGACCGCGTCTTCCGGGGTGGTGCCGTGCCCGCAGTGCGGCCACTCAGGCGGAGCTGGGGACGGTTCGGGACTCGGGTGTGCCATGTCCGAAGGACCATCGAGCGCGCTGGATGGTTGCCGATCCCTGCTCCCGGCTGGCGCCCGCAACGAGGGCGGAGGCCTCGCTCGTCGGTGCTCTCGGGGTGAGTATGACCGCGGCCAGTGGTTCGGCGCCCTGGACGGGACACCCACGTCGGCCCCTCCCGCGCAGCATGGCCGGCCTGCGCAACCTCGCCATCGGCGTCTACCGTCGGGACGGTCGCACCAACATCGCCGCCGCCCTCCGCTCCACCGCCCGCGGCTGCCGCAGATCCCTGACCGCCCTCGGCCTCACCGGATGAATCCGAACAGACCTCGATCACGCAAGAGACCCTGCCTCCAGACCGGCTGATCTCCGTCACCGAACGCGGTGGGGTACCGGGATGCGAACGTCTGACTACGGGCCGACGTGGTGCAGCAGTGAATGCAGGAGCCCCTTCATCCCTTCCTGGGAGACGAACCGCAAGGCTGGGTCCTGGCCGTCCGGTTCCTGCGCCCACCACCGGGGCAACTCGACGTCGAGCAGGTTGTCGGCGTACCAACGACCATATTCCTCGCCGTCGAGCAGAAGAGTGGCCCAGGGCAGCAGACGACAGCCGAGCGAGGTTTCCGCCTCCGGAGGTGCGGGCCGGCTCGGACGCCGGAGACTGTCCTGCAGCGCGAGGAGACGTCCTTGCTCGGCGGCACCGGCCTTGCTGATATGCGTCTTCCGGAGCGACCACGTGCCCAGCAAGGCCGCTGCCGTGCACAGCAGGAGA
This sequence comes from Streptomyces sp. NPDC000345, assembly GCF_042898825.1. Classification (NCBI taxonomy): domain Bacteria; kingdom Bacillati; phylum Actinomycetota; class Actinomycetes; order Kitasatosporales; family Streptomycetaceae; genus Streptomyces; species Streptomyces sp. NPDC000345. The sequence goes on along the minus strand of NZ_JBIAZE010000007.1, from coordinate 255,370 downwards.
GCCGTGGACGTGTTCCCCCTCCACATCAGGAACGCACCGGACAGTACGGCAATCGCCATGCTGAACAGCACGTAATACGGTCGGGCCAAGTAGCCGCGCTCACGGGCAGCCTTGGTCACGCTCCGCTGAATCTGCGCGAGGCTGATCCTGGTACCGCGGAGGGAGGCCGGCGGACCGGGTTCGCGCCGGAGCCGCAGTTCACCTTCCCTGCCGAGGATCGCGTCCAGCAGGGCGGCCCGGTCCGGGGGAAGCCCGGCCCCGGAGCGGGTGCCGGGGCGTATCACGTAGCCGTCTTCGTGCGCCGTCACTCGCAGACAGCCGTCCTCGGCAAGTGCCAGGGTTTCGCTCATCACGACCTGCATCGGATTCTTGCGCCCGACCAGCCGACTGCCGACCAGACAGCTCGACTCAGGCATCCCCGCCTCCGTGCCTGCACCCTTCACCCGTCCCCCTCATGATCGCACCGACGCTGGGACGCTACCGAAACCCCGCGGAGCGCCGGAAGGGAACGCTGGAAGACGGGTCGGCCTGGCCGGGCGACGGCGACCTTCGGCGGTGGCCCGGCACGGCGACCGGCCCCCGGCTCGCGGCCCGGATCAGAGGACAGGGCAAGGTGGGTTGGGGTTGCTGTCGTACCCCTTGTCTACAACGCCCCGCGTGTGTGCCACGGTGCGAGTGCGGCGATCGAGCGTTCACCAGCAGCAGCACCTGTCATGGAGCCCCGACTCCATCAACCGGCGTCGATGCCCGGCAGTGATCACACGTTTCTGCTTCCAGTGCCCTGAGACCACACCCGGCCTGGAGATCGTGGCGCGGCGCTCCGCTGTCACAGAGCCTGGCTCGACGCCCGAACCCGGCCCGGCTGATGCCACGGCGGCCGAGGACAGGCATCACCACGTGACCCCGCCCACGAGCCCTGCCGCGAGCCCGTTGGCGGTGCTTTCGTGGATCACGCTGGGCCGCTGCGGCTACGCATGAGGCAGTCGGCCGGGAGAGCTCGGGGCGTCAGGCGGACTGCTGCTTGGGCTGATCGCCGGCCGCGGCGGGCTCGGCTGTGTCGGGGGTGGTGTAGAAGACGGATGTGCCCTGCTTGGTGCGCTGGGCCTGGTTCTTGGCCACGAGCCCTTCCAGCGTCGTACGCACCACGGTCGTCTTGACCGCGCGCTCGGGATGCTGCCGGCCCAGCGCGGTGGCGATCTCGGCAGCCGAGCGGGGCTCGTCCTGGCCGGCCAGGTGCTCGCGGACCAGTTCCACCAGCGTGGGTGCAGCGGGCTGTGGGGCTGAAGCCGCTGCGGCGGGCTTCTTGCTGGTCCGCTTCTTCGCCGGGGCGGGCTTCTTGGCCTTCGCCTGCGGGGCCGCACCGGATGCTGTCACGGTCTTCTTGCGGGGAGCGGGCACCGCTGTGACGGGCTCGGCCGCGGGCACGTCGGGCGCCGCCGGGATGCCGAGGGCCTGCTGGAGGTTCAGCAGGACGGTGTGATCGTGCCGTACAGCGGCGAGTTGCTCCTGCAGCGCTTCGATCTCACCGCTGAGGCGCTCCTGCTCCTTGAGGTTGCGTTCCAGGTCGCCTGCCACCTGGGCGCTGTACTGGGAGGTCAACTCGGTTGTCTGGGCAGCGGTTTCGGACACGATGCTCACACCCTTCCTGTGTGGCGCAGCCGATGAGCGGCGGGCCCATGGCATACGCGAAGTCGAAGGTTCATGCTGTCCTGCCTGCTGCCCTGGGAGCAGCGGCAGTTACTGGCGCACATCTGTTGAGTAGCGATAGTACGGAAGACAGCGCCGTTGTTCCTCTGCCGTATGGCTGACAGTCGATGGCGGAGTCCCGGCAGGGCAGCGAGTCGGGGTGCGGGTCGGAGGGGGAGCCGGGGAGGAGGCAGGCTTCCAGCGCGACTTCCTGGGCAGGGCGAGTCGCCGGGCTGCCGGGACGTGACAGAGCCGAGAGCGGACACGAGGCGGCTCTCCGAGGCCGATCCGCGGACTGCCCAACCGCAGAAGCCGGCACCGCCGTTCATGAGGGAGCCGGCCGTTCGCGTCGACGCTTCCATCAGGTCACCGAGGAAGGCGCCGAGCGGGCGAGCGACACCCTCGCGCGCGTCTACCGTGCCCGCGAACAGCCCCTGCCGGGATGGGCCCCCGCCCGATCGGCGACGGGGGAGTGTCATGAGCGCCCGCCCGGTCGGTGCCCCGACCGAGCGGGCGCCGTCACGCCATCCCGTTCCCCTCACCCACTGCCTCGCCGTTGCCGCACTCGTCGCCGACGTCGGCCCGACACCGCTGGTCGTCATCCGGATCACCAGCCGCATCACGCGCATCACCCGGACGCCGCAACCCGCCTGCGGCCGTCCCGCCGCCGCACGGCCCTCCGCTTGCGCTCCTTGGCCAGTTCCCGCAGATACGCCTGAGCGTCCACCTGAATGGTGTGCCGGGTCGAGGCGACGTACCGCCGGGCGATCCGGGCGCGGTAGGTGCGGATCTCCTCGAGCATCTCCTCCCGGCCGGGCAGGGTGCACCTGTTCTGCAGCAGGTCGGCGACCCAGTGCGACTGGGCCTCCGCCAACGGCATGATGGCGCCGAGCGGCTGCACCAGACCGATGAAGTAGAGGCCGGGGTGAGCCGGCGCCGCCACCCGGTGATACAGCTGCGGATCGTTGTCCTTCAAGCCGATCAACTCGTCCGACAGGAAGGGGAACGCGATGTCGTACCCCGTGCAGTAGATGATCGTGTCGATCTCCTCGACGCTTCCGTCCTCGAAGAAGACATGGCCGGCGTCGGCCTTCCGCGGCACGGGTCTGACGGTGATGTCGCCGTGGCTGAGGCGGGACAGCAAGTCGTCCGAGATGGTCGGATGGGCGGCCAGGACGCGGTGCGTGGGGGTGGGCAGCCCGTAGTCCGCCAGACGGCCGCGGCTCAGGCGCAGCAGGAGTTGCAGGCCGCGGTCCTGAACGGCGAAGGGCGCCCGCGCCAGCCACGAGTGGGTCAGATGATCGGTGGGCGTGCCGAACAGGTGTTTCGGCAGAATGTGCGCGCCCCGGCGCATGGCGAGGACCGTCCGCCGGGACACGCGCGAGGTCTCCACGGCGATGTCGCACGCCGAGTTGCCGATGCCCAGCACGAGGACCCTGCGGTCGGTGAAGGGCTCGGGCCGGCGGTAGTCGTGCGAGTGGATCTGGGCGCCCTGGAACTCCGCCGCCCCGGGGATGCCGGGCTGCGGCCAACGGGGCTTCCAGTGGTGGCCGTTGGCGACGAGTACGGCGTCGTACGTCTCAGTGGCGTGATCGTTCGTGTCGCGATGCCGCCAGGCCACCGTCCACTTGCCCCCGGCCGGGACGACCTCGGTCACCTCGGTGCGGAATCTGATCGACGGGCGCAGGCCGAAGTGGTCGACGAACGCGTCGAAGTAGTGCGCTATCCGGGCGTGGCCCGGGTACACCGGATACTCGTCCGACATGGGATAGCACGCGTACTCCATGATCTGACGGGATGTGTTGATGTGGAGCGAACGATAGGCCGACGACTGCCCGTTGTCGTTCATGTAGCGCCAGTTGCCGCCGACGTCCGATCCCAGCTCGAAGCAGTCGTAGGCGATGCCCCGTTCCGCCAGCACCTGGCAGGCGGCTATCCCGGACGAACCGGCCCCGATCACACACACCTTCTGCATGGCGACCTCCTTGTGACCAGGTGGTCATATCACTGGCCGATCACAGGCTGGGGGGTCCGCCACCGCCTGTCAATGGGCCGCCCCGACTTCACTCGACAGCCATGTCCGTCAGAGGCGTTGACTTCCGACGGGGGACACCCTCACCATGACCGGGCGGTCACATGACCGTCCGGTCATACGAAGGAGTGTCCATGCCCACTCCCACCTGGACCCGGCTGTCCCCGGCCCGCCGCGAGCGGGTCCTGGTCGCCGCGATGGACGAGTTCGGCGCCCACGGCTACTCCACGGGTAGCCTGAACGTCATCGCCCGCGAAGCCGGCGTCGCCAAGGGCTCACTGTTCCAGTACTTCTCGGGCAAGCTGGACCTCTTCGCCTACGTCGCCGAGCAGACCTCGCTGCGCATCTACGCCCGTATGCAGCCGTGGCTCGACGGCTACGACGGGACGAGCGACTTCGCCACTCACCTCGTCGACGCGCTGGAGGCCTGGCTCGAGTACTTCGCCGGGCACGCGCTGGAGCGCGGGGTGACCGCCGCCACCAACCTGGAGATGGACCCGGCGGTCCGAGAGGCGGTCAGCGAGCCCGTGAACGCCATCTACCTGGCCGGTCTGCGCCCCCTCCTGGAACGGGCCGCCGACGCCGGGGACCTGCGCAAGGACGCCGACCTGGACGCGCTGCTGTCGCTCCTCCTGGTGCTCCTGCCCCACCTCGCGCTCGTCTCGCACCTTTCCGGGCCGAACAGCCCCGTGCCGCTCACCGGGGTCCACCCCCAAATCCGGCGCGAGAACCTCGAACGTCTCGTCATGCCGCTGCTGGCCGACTTCAGAACGCGAGACGAGCGATGAGGGAACCCGACTACGACGTCGTCGTCATCGGCTCCGGCTTCGGCGGCAGCGTCAGCGCCCTGCGCCTCACCGAGAAGGGCTACCGTGTGGCCGTCCTGGAAGCCGGCCGGCGCTTCACCGACGCCGACTTCCCGCGTACGTCCTGGAATCTGCGTACCTACCTGTTCGCGCCCCGCCTCGGATGCATGGGCATCCTCCGTGCGTCCCTGCTCGGCGACATCCTGGTGCTGAGCGGCGCGGGCGTCGGCGGCGGATCCCTCGGCTACGCCAACACGCTGTACGAGCCCCCGGACGCCTTCTACGAAGGCTCGCACTGGGCCACCCTCACCGACTGGCGCCGCGAACTGGCCCCCTACTTCTCGCAGGCTCGCCGTATGCTCGGCGTCACGCCCAACCCGCTGTTCACCGAGGCGGACCTCCTGCTGAAGGACACCGCGACCGAGCTCGGCTGCGCCGACACCTTTCGGCCCACCCCCGTCGGAGTCCACTTCGGGCCGGCCGGCACCGACCCCGGCGCCGCGGTACCCGACCCGTACTTCGGCGGAGTGGGACCCACCCGCAACGCCTGCCTCAACTGCGGTGCCTGCATGACCGGTTGCCGGCACAACGCGAAGAACACCCTGCCCAAGAACTATCTCGGCCTGGCCGAGCGGGCCGGCGCGCGGGTGCTGGAGCGCCGCACGGTGACAGACGTCCGGCGGACCGGCGACCAGTGGGCCGTCACCTCGGTCCGCACGGGTGCCGTCCCGCGGCGGCGAGGGCTGACGCTCACGGCACGGCATGTGGTCTTCGCCGCAGGCGCGTTGGGCACCCAGCGACTGCTGCACACCCTGAAGGACAACGGCTCCCTCAAGGACATCTCGCCGCGGCTGGGACGGCTGACCCGCACCAACTCCGAGGCCATCCTCGGCGTCCGCGCCCGGGAACGCGACGCGGACTACACCCGCGGCGTCGCCATCACCTCGTCCGTCCACCTCGACGCGACCACCCATGTCGAGCCGGTGCGCTACGGCCGCGGCAGCAACCTGCTGGGACTGCTGGGCGCGATGCTCGTCGACCCCGTGCCGGGGCGCTCCCGCCTCCGAGCCGGACTCGCCGCCATGGCGCGCAACGCCCGCAGGCTCCCCGCACTCCACAACCCTCGGCGCTGGTCGCAGCAGTCCGTGGTGCTGCTGGTCATGCAGACGGTCGACAACTCGGTGACCACCTGCCTGCGGCGGACCCGGACAGGGCGGCGCCGTCTCAGCAGCCGTCCGGGCGAGGGCGCACCCAACCCGACCTGGATCCCCGCCGGACACCGCGTCGCCCGCACGGCCGCCGACCGGATCGGCGGCCAGCCCTGCGGCACCTGGGCAGACCTCTTCGACATCCCGGCAACCGGCCATCTCATCGGCGGATGCACCATGGGGGAGAGCCGGGACACCGGCGTCGTCGACCCGTACCACCGCCTCCACGGCCATCCCGGACTGCACGTCATCGACGGCTCCACCATCTCCGCCAACCTCGGGGTCAACCCCTCGCTCACCATCACGGCCCTCGCCGAGCGGGCGACCGCCCTGTGGCCCAACAAGGGCGAGCCCGACCCCCGGCCCGCAGCCGGTCTGCCGTACCGCCCCGTCACACCCGTCCCACCACGTCGGCCGACCGTTCCGGCCACCGCCCCGGGCGCGTTGCGCCTGCAGTCTCCCCACGGGATGGACGCGGAATGACTCCCTACCCTGACGAACCATGGCACCTGGCCGGACAGATGTACCTGTCCCTGTGGCTCGTGCCGCGCGCACAGCTCCCGGCCCTCGTGCCGGGCACCCGGCCCCTCACCGTCGCCGGCCGCGGCCTGGTCGGCGCGGCCTGGGTCGTCTACGAGAACGACAGCGTCCTGCACTACAACGAACTGCTGCGGGCGGTCGCGGTGCGGGACGGAGCGCGGCCCCGTGTGAGCATCACCGACATCTGGGTCGACAGCGAGGTCTCCATGGCCGGCGGTCGCGCACTGTGGGGCATCCCCAAGGAGATGGCGACCTTCGAGGCCCGGCGGACGGACGCCACGTCGTTCGCCGCGAAGACCGGCCAGGGGGCGCTCGCGGCCGCCCGGTACACGGAGCGGAGGCGCCTGCCGGGCCGCTGGCCCCTGGCCTACAAGCTGGTTCAGACGCTGAACGGCCGGATCAAGACCAGTGCGGTCCACAGCCGCGCCGCCCTGCGGCTGGCGCATGCCGAGTGGACGGTGCCCGCCGACAGCCGGCTCGGCGCGCTCGGCGACCGTGCCCCCCTGGTCAGCCTGATGCTGCGCGACTTCACCCTGCGCTTCGGCGGATGAGCGTCCCCGCGACCGGTTGTCACCGGTCGTGGGACCCCGCCGAGTTCCCTCGCTCCACCGGCTCCTGACCTTCTCCCGCTCCGCGCACCACGCGCGGCCGGGGTGCGCTCGCCCGGGTTCGCGTCCGGTCCGGTTCGGCGCGCTTCGGCTCAGTGAGCTCTCCCTGGGACACCGCCCGGGTCACGGGTGTGCCCGCGGCGGCGTGGACCTCCGACACCACGGTCGGAGAACACCCGGACAACACGGAGACGTACCACCGGAAATCACTGTTTCATCCCCAAGAAAAGGTGATCTCGTGTTCCGTACACTCCAGCGGTCCCTGACCGCGCTGCTGCTGAGCGCGGCAGCCGCCCTGGCCCTCGCACCAGCCGCCCAGGCGTCGGAGGCGGCGCCCTCCGCCCGGGCGGTGGACCCCTCCACCACGGGGTCGTTCCCCGTCGCCTACACCGATCTCACGGTCTCGGCCTCCGGCCGGTCGTACAGCGCACGTGTCTGGTACCCCGGTACGACGGCCGGGGCGAACGCGCCGGTCGCCGCCGGCTCCCACCCCGGTCTCGCCTTCGGGCACGGCTTCTTCCAGGCCGTCACCCAGTACGAGAGCCTGCTCAAGCACTACGCCTCCTGGGGCGTCATCACCGTGGCGCCCAAGTCCCAGGGCGGCCTCTTCCCCAGCCACTCGGCGTTCGCCGACGATCTGAACGCCGCTCTCACCTGGCTCACCACCCAGAACAGCACCGCCGGTTCGCGTTTCGCCGGTGCGGTCAGCACCAGCCGGCTCGCCGTCTCGGGGCACTCCATGGGCGGCGGCGCGGCCCTGGTCGCCGCCGGCCGGAACCCGGCCGTCAAGTCCGTCACCACCCTCGCGGCCGCGGAGACCAACCCCTCGGCCGTCAGCGCCTCCGGCTCGCTCAGCATCCCCGTCCAGTACGTCGGCGGCAGCGCCGACAGCATCGCCAAAGTCGCCGACAACCAGCAGAAGATGTACGACGCCAAGCCCTCCGCGACGCAACTGCGCGTCATCACCGGCGGGTTCCACTGCGGATTCGAGGACAGCTCCGGCTTCGGCTGTGACAGCGGAACCATCACCCGCGCCGCCCAGCTCAAACTCACCTACGGCGTCACGACCGCCTGGCTGCTCCACACGCTCGGCGTCGACTCCTCCCTGTACGACCAGGTGTGGGGCTCCGCTGCCCAGAACCTGGCCGGTGTCGTGTACTCCGCCAAGCCCTGAGCACCCCGACGCGGGCCGGCGGCAGGCCGGTGACGGCCCTGCCCGCTCGAAGGTGGTCTTCGCCGGGCGGGCGGCCGTGGAAAGCTCGCGGCCGCCCGCCCGGTCACCGGTTCGGCGGTGGCGCCCCGCCCCCGGTTCTGCGGGCGGGGTGCCGCCGCGGGCACGGCGGTCACACGGCTCGGTTCCGGGACCAGACCACGACGCTGTCGGACTCGAACACGGTGAACACGGCCTCGTTGCGCGGCGGCCACCGGCGGTCGAGATCGGTGACCAGGGCGCCTCCCGCCTGACCGGCGGCGGTGGCGAGGACATGGGTGTCGAAGGTGCGGTCGTCCCTCTGCTCCAGCCAGATCAGCCGGTCGTCACCGTCCCCGGACACCCCGAACACACCGGGCGCGGCTTGCCCGGCCCGGCCGCGCGCGACGATCCCCGTTGACAAGGGGGTCGTGGTCCACGAAGAACGCGGGTCGGCCGGCACCGAGAACGAGACCACCTGGGAAGCCGGATCGGTCGAGCCCGGCGGGAAGACGGTGTTGGTGTGATGGGAGCCGACCCACACGGTACGGCCGTCGCCGTGCAGGTTGCGCACGGGCCGCAGCTGGATCGCTCTGCCCTGCGTGGTGTCGATGACGTGGGGTGTGAAGCCACCCACCGGGTGGTCCGGACCCGGGGCCGTGGTGCGCTCCAGCCACATGAACGCGGCTCCCGGCTCGAAGTACTGCGCGGAGGCCACGTCCAGATCTCCGTCGGAGTCCACGTCCGTGACGACGGGGAGGGCACCGCCACCGGCTGCGAGGTCGACCGGCTCCCGGCTGAAGCGTTCGGGCCCGTCGACGCCCGGAACACCTGGATCCAGGCGCTGGCCGGGGGACGGCCCTCGATCCTCACGACGGGCTGCGCGGACTCGCCGACGGTCACCAGGTCCTTGCGGCCGTCGCCGTCGAAGTCGACGAAGACGGCGCGGTGGTAGGAGAGCGGGGAGCTGCCCGGCGTCACGATGTCATGACGCTTCCAGAGGCCGCCGGCACGGTGTTCCCACCAGCTGAGAGATCCGCACAGTGCGGCGCAGCGAAGGAATCCGCCTGGGACCAATGTCGCGGTCGCCGTCCCGGTCGACGTCGGCCACGCCCGGTTCGTTGGGGAAGGGGATCGCTGCGTCGGTGTCGAACACCAGCTGCTTCGACCAGGTGCCGAGCGCCCGTCCGCTCTGCCGGTAGACCGCGAGCCGGCCGGCCGCCGGGGGGATCGGCGGCCCTCCCGGAACGGCCTCGAAGCGGCCGAACCCCGTCACCACGAGTTCCTGACGGGCGTCCCCCTCGATGTCACCCGCCACGGCGAAGGCCGCACCGGGCAGAGAGGCGTCGACCGTGTGCGGGGAGTACGACGCCGCTCCGGGAGGAGCCGGTGACGCGTCGGCGGGGACGGCCGCGCAGAGGGAGGCCAGGGCGGTGATCATCGTCGTTCCCGAGCGGGTCAGCCTGCGCAAGAGGCCGCGAGTTGTTGTGTACATGACGTCATGGCCGTGGGTCCGGCCTCTCTGCCCGTGTGGGCCGGAGCCGGGACGTTCAGCGAGTCCACGATTCCCGCGACCCTGCGGGCCACACCTGGCTCCGGCTCGGTGGTGAGTGCCGGGCCTTCCGGGTTCCTGCACTCCGCCACTACCGCGAACGGCTCCTCCGCACTGGAGTGGACGGGCACGGACGGCTCGACCCGCATGCTCGAGGGCGCGCAGGCGCACGACCCTGTGGAGTACTTCGGAACGGCGTCGGACGATCCGTCTGGAGGGTCGTCGCCGTCCCCTTCGACGGATCCGGCGAGCGGACACTCCTCGCCCGCGCGGTGGCCGACCGTGTCGGGCTGTGCCCCGAGCCGTATCCCACCGGGGACGGCCGGACCGTGTACCGCGGGGCAGTTGCCGGCCCTATGTGAGCCTGATGGCGGCGAGTTGGTGTGACTGGGCGACGAGTCGGCCGGTGCTGTCGCGGATGGTGCAGGTTTCGTCTGCGCGGCTGTGGGCGATGGCGTTGGCGCGCAGTGTGATGTGCACGGGGCCGGGTGCGGGGAGGGCGCGTATGTAGGTCGACAGTGAGATGGTCGGTACCCACCCGGTGAGCTGGATGTCGAACGTGGCGGGCGGGAGCACGTCGGCGGCGAGGAGCAGGGCGAGCGGGTCGAACGCCGGTGTGCCGGGGAGCCGGAGCCAGCCGCGGACCTCGCCGAGCCCGCGGGGTTCACCGGTGGCGAATCCCAGTGAGTCGGGTTCGATGCGGACCTCGATCTGATCGAGGAGATCGACTGGGAAGACGTCTTTGGGGGGCTGGAATCGCGCGCATTCGGGGTAGGGGCGCGCGGGCGGCGGTTGATTGCCGGGCAGCCAGGTTCTGGATGCCGGTTCGGTCGTGAGCGTGGCGAACACCGCGAGGGTCTCCACGCAGGGCTCGTCTTCTTGGCTGATCCGGGTGCGGACGTGGGTGGTGGTACGTCCGATGCGGAGCACCTCGGTGGTGAGGCTCACCTTGTCCGGGCGGGGCGGACGGATGAAGCTGCTGGTCGCGCTCACCAGGTGCGGATGCGGTGCGACGGCGCCCGCTGCGCGGCCTGCCGCGCGGCCCGCGACGGCCTGGAGGTAGCCCCCGCCGGGCTTGCCGACGACCGTCCACAGCGGGTCGAGATCGGCGGTGAACGTCCCGTGACCCGTCTGTGTGATCTCCGTGGCCTGGGCGAAGGCGCGCGGGCTCATGACGCTGCCTCGGCGGCTGTGCGTGCCGGAGCCGGTGCCGGTGCCGGTGTCATGAGCGGGGCGCTGAGGGCTCCGGCCGCCGCGACTGCGGCGAGCAGCCACCACGCGTGCTGGAAGGCGGTGTGCGCGGCGTCGTAGGTGGTCGGAGTGCCGAGGACGGCGACGACGAGGCTGACGCCGAGGGCCGTGCCGATCTGGCGGCTCATGCTGACGACGGCGCTTCCGGTGGCGGCCTGGGACGCGGGCAGGTCGGCTGTGGCGGCCGACAGGATGCTCGGCAGGGCGAGGCCGACGCCGGCGCCGCCGATGAGCCAGCCGGGCAGGAGTTCGGCGGCGTAGTCGGGGGTGGCGCCGACCTGGGTGGCCACGACGACGCTGCCCAGGCCGGTAAGCAGGCATCCGGCGGCGACGATGATGCCGACGGGCAGGCGGCGTGCCAGGCGCGCGGACAAGAGGGCGAACGGCGGGACCATCAGCGGCCCGGGCGCGACCGCGAAGCCGGTCTCGATGGCCGAGTAGTGCCAGACCTTCTGCATCCACAGGATGTTCGTGAGCAGGGCCGCGGCGAAGGGGACGGTGAACAGCAGCGCCGTGACGTTCGACCAGGCGAAGGCCTTCACTCGCATCAGCGCGGGGGAGATGACCGGGGCGGGGTGGCGTGCCGAGGACAGCAGGAACGCGGCCAGGGTGACGACGGTGGCGATCCAGGCCGCGTTCGTTCTGCCGCTGGTCCAGCCCCATGACGGTCCTTGCACGATGGCGAGGGAGAGGGCGCCGACCGAGGATGCCAGCAGGATCGCGCCGAGCAGGTCGGGGTTGCGGGTGATCGAGGCGTCGCGCGAGTCCGGCACCCACACGATGGCCGCGACCAGAGCCGCGACGCCGACGGGGACGTTCACGAGGAACACCAGCTGCCAGGACGCTTCCACCAGCACGCCGCCGACGGCCGGGCCGAGCGCGGCGGCCAGTGCCCCGACGGCGGCCCAGATGCGCACCCACGCGGCGCGACGTTCCGGTGGTGCCGAGGCGACCACGAGACCCAGGCTCGCGGGAGTCAGGATGGCGGCGCCGACGGCCTGGAGCGCCCGGAAGCCGACCAGGGCCCAGATGCTGCCGGCCGCCGCGCACGCCGCGCTCGCGCCGGTGAACAGGACGAGGCCGATGAGGAAGCCGCGCTTGCGGCCGTACCGGTCGGTGAGTCGGCCGGCCGGTACCAGCAGGGCCGCGAAGAGGATCGCGTACGCGTTCAGGACCCATGCGAGGTCGGTGATCCCCGTCCCGCGGAAGTCGGCCCCGATCGCGTCGAAGGCCACGTTGACGATGAAGACGTCGAGGCTTGCCATGAACGCGGCGAGCGTGAGCACGAGCAGGATCAAGCCCGAGCGCTGACTTGTGTTTGCCATAGCCAGGGACCGTAGATGGCTGACTATGGCCTGCGCAAGTTAGAGTGGGTGATGTGACCCAGAACTCTGCGACCTTCGAGGACCGGCTGGCGGATCGGTCGACCTGGCGCATCGGGGACAACTGCCCGATCGCCAAGGCGCTGGATGTCGTCGGCACCCGCTCGGCGATGCTCATCCTCCGCGAGGCCTTCTACGGCACCACCCGCTTCGACGACTTCGCTCGGCGCGTCGAGATCACCGAGGCGGTCGCTTCGGCCCGCCTGCGCGAGCTCACCGCCGCGGGCATCCTCACCCGCGTGCCGTACCAGGACCCGGGGCAGCGCACCCGGTACGAGTACCAGCTCACCCGGATGGGCCGCGACCTCGCGCCCGCGGTGATCGGGCTGTACGACTGGGGAGCCCGGTACCTCTCGCCGGGGGGCCGGGCGCCGCTCCTGCTCACCCACCAGGAGTGCGGCGCGCCGGTGCAGTCGGAGCTCATCTGCCACGACGGACACCCCGTGACCATGCCCGAGGTGATCATTCGCGCGGGATCGAAGCACGCGAACCAGTAGGACCGAGTCCCGCGTGGCCCGTCGTCCGGACTTCTGCCGTACCCGCTTGACCGGGGCCGTCGGCCGGCAGGCTCGCGTCGCTGCGACGCGGGAGGCGCCGGGGCGGGGATCGTGGTGCCATGGACGGACAGCGCTTCGACGTGTGGGCGGTCGGGGCCGCGTACGAGCGGTACATGGGCCGGTGGAGCCGGCTTGTCGCGCGGGAGTTCGCGGCGTGGCTCGGCTGCGAGGGCACGCCGCGGTGGGTGGACGTGGGATGCGGTACCGGTGTGCTGTCGGCCGAGGTGACGGCCCGGTGCCGGCCCCGGACGATGGTGGGAATCGACCGGTCCGAGGAGTTCGTGGCATCGGCCCGCACCACGGCGCCGGTCTCGGCGCACTTCCTCGTGGCGGACGCGATACGGCTCCCGGTACGTGACGGAGCGTGTGACGCGGCCGTCAGCGGCCTCGCCCTGAACTTCCTTCCCGTACCTGCCGCGGCGGTGGCGGAAATGGCCCGGGTGGTCCGGCCGGGCGGCCTGATCGCAGCGTATGTGTGGGACTACGCCGACGGTATGGGGTTCATTCGCCGCTTCTGGGGACGCCGCCGTCGAGGTGGATCCGTCCGCGGCCGCGCTGGACGAGGGCCGCCGGTTCCCCGTATGCCGTCCGGAGCGGTTGCGTGCGGTATGGGCGGAGGCGGGGCTGGTCGACGTGTCAACCGCTTCGATCGAGGTGGCCACGGTCTTCACCGACTTCGCCGACCTGTGGGACCCCTTCCTCGCGGGGCAGGGCCCCGCACCGGGCTACGTGGCCGCCCTCACGCCGGCCGGCCGGGAGCGAGTGCGTGAGGCGCTGAGAGCCGCCGTCCCCACGAAGCCGGACGGTTCCATCGCGCTCACCGCCCGGGCTTGGGCGGTGCGCGGCCGGAAGGTCCACGGCAAGGCAGCCTGAAGGCCGCGTCGTCAGGTCTTTCCGCCATCGGGAGCGGGCCGGTCCGCCGTGGACCGACGGGTCGGCACGATGGGCGATCGGGGTTGAGCGCCGGGAGGGCCGAAGACGGCCGGAGGGCCGAAGACGGCCGCTGGAGGCTGAGTGAGCCCAGGCCATCGCCGAGGATGGTTCATTAGGACAACCGTTAAGGTGGCGTGATGAAGCGTACTCCATTTGCCTCATGGCCCTGTTCGATCGCCCGGACCGTCGACCTGCTCGGCGACTGGTGGACCCCCCTGGTGCTACGTGAAGCCTTCTACGGCTCGAAACGCTTCAACGAGTTCGAGTCGAACCTCAAGATCGGGCGGAACATCCTCACGCAGAGGCTGAACAGGCTGGTCGAGGAGGGACTGCTGGAGCGGGTGCTCTACCAGGAGCGCCCGGCACGCCATGAGTATGTCCTGACGGACAGTGGCCGCGACTTCTTCCCCGTCTTGGCGGCCATGGCCCACTGGGGCGACACATGGCGGGCGGGGAGTGAGGGGCCGCCGGTCGTGATGCGGCACACGTGCGGCGAGCTCACCCACGCCAAGGTGGTCTGCGTTCACTGTGACGAGCCACTCGCGCTGGAGGACGTCACGCCCGGACTCGGTCCGGGGTACCCCGAGCGACTCCGGGAGCAGGCAGGGAAGCTGCCCCGTTTTGCCGCATCGACGTAGCCGGGAAACCTTCAGGAGCACCCATAAGGCCGGATTCGCGCTGCGTATCGGCTCAGGCATCGGATCGGCGGCTGAGGCGCGGGCAATGGCGGTGGCGCCCTGGTCGCGATGCCGTCGGTCGCTTCAGGGCGCGCGAGCGACCCGGTGCCGGGGTGTACATCGTCAAAGGCCGAAGTCATCGACTCTCCTGGCGACTTGCTGTCTCGCTGCGCCGAATCCCGGGACGCCGCCCGCCGACGGGGGCTTCAGGGCCTTCGTCCTGCCCTTCGTCCCGCCCCGCGTCCCGGCCTTCGTCCTGTCGGGTGCCGATCTGCCCTCAGGTCGGAAAGACCATGCCGAGTCAGTTGCACTACTGAACTCACCGGCCTAGGCTACCGGCCGGTAAGAGCGTCTCGTGACGGCGCCGACCGACGTCCCGAGGAGGAATCCGATGAGTGAACCGGTGGCGCCCCAGGGCACTGGGGCTCTGGCCGCACGGCAAGCCGCTTCGGGCGGGACAGCGCCATGGAAGACGAGCGCCTGCATCCTGTGTGAGTGCAACTGCGGTATCGAGATCAAGCTCGACGGCCGCCGCTTCGAGCGCATTCGCGGTGACAAGCGGCATCCGGGCAGCATGGGCTACACGTGCGAGAAGCCGCTCAGGCTGGACTTCTACCAGAACGGCAGGCACCGCCTGACCTCTCCGCTCCGGCGCCGGCCGGACGGAACCCACGAGGAGATCGACTGGGACACCGCCGTCCGGGAGATCACCCAGCGCCTCGCGGGCATTCGCGACGATCTCGGCGGCGACAAGATCTTCTTCTATGGCGGTGGCGGCCAGGGCAACCACCTGGGCGGCACCTACGGCCGGGCCCTGCAGGCAGCCCTCGGTGCGCGCTACTTCTCCAACCCGCTCGCGCAGGAGAAGACCGGCGAGATGTGGGTGGACGGCAAACTCTACGGCGGCCACACCAAGGGCGACTTCGAGCACGCCGAAGTCGTGATGTTCCTGGGCAAGAACCCGTGGCAGACCCACAGTTTCCCGCGGGCCCGGCCCACGCTGCGCGAGATCGCCAAGGACCCCGGGCGGACGATGATCGTCGTCGATCCCCGGCGCAGCGAGACCGCGGACATGGCCGACATCCATCTTCAGGTCCGTCCCGGCACCGACGCCTGGTGCCTGGCCGCCCTCCTGGGTGTCATCGTTCAAGAAGACCTCGTCGACCGGGCTTTCCTCGACGTCCACACCACGGGCGTTCAGGCGGTCCTGGACGTCCTGGCGGCTGTGGACGTCGGCGCGTGCGCCCAAGCCTGCGGTGTCGATGCCGCACTGCTGCGCACCGCCGCCCGTCGCATCGCCACGGCGAGGAGTGCCACGACCTATGAGGACCTCGGCGTTCAACAGTCACCCCACAGCACGCTGGTGTCGTATCTGAACAAGCTGGTGTGGATCCTCACCGGGAACTTCGGCCGGCCGGGCACGATGTTCCTGCACTCCTCCTTCGCCGCGGTGGCCGGCGCATCCGCCGGCGGTGCCCCCGTCGCAGGCTCCGGCAAACGCACGCCGGGCACCGGGGCCCGCATCATCTCGGGTCTGGTGCCCTGCAACTCCATCGCCGAGGAGATCCTCACCGACCACCCGGACCGCTTCCGGGCCATGTGGATCGACAGCTCCAACCCCGCCCACTCCCTGGCCGACTCCCGGCGTTTCCGCGAGGCACTCGACGCACTCGACCTCGTCGTCCTGGTCGACGTCGCTTACACCGAAACCGCCCGCCACGCCGACTACGTCCTGCCGGCCGCCAGTCAGTTCGAGAAGTGGGAGTGCACGTTCTTCAACGTCGAGTTCCCCCACAACGTCTTCCAGTTGCGACCGCCGGCCCTCGACCCACTGCCCGGCACCCTGCCCGAGGCGGAGATCTACGCCCGCCTGCTGCGGGAGCTCGCCGTCGTCGACCCGTCCACGCTGGAGCCCCTCACACGCGCCGCCCACCAGGGACGCGACGCGTTCACCACCGCCTTCTTCAGCGCGCTGCAGACACACCCCGAGTTCCTCGGGCTGGCGCCTTACGTCCTGTACGAGACGCTGGGAACTGCTTTGCCGGAAGGGCATCAGGCAACGGCCGCCGTCTGGGGACTGGCCCAGCTGTGCGCCCTCAGCCACCCCGATGCGGTGCGGCGTGCCGGACATGTCGACGGCAACGCGTTGTTCGACGCGATCCTCGCTCGTCCGGAAGGAGTCACCTTCACGGCCGACGAATGGGACGACGTCTGGAACTATGTGCGCCGACCGGACCGGCGATTCACCGTCGCCATCCCCGAACTGCTCGCCCAGATACCCGAACTGACACACACCGCGCCGGGCTGGGGCAGTGACGCCTACCCGTTCGTCCTCTCGGCCGGAGAACGGCGCTCCTTCACCGCGAACACCATCATCCGGGATCCTCGATGGCGCCGCCGCGACCGCGAAGGCGCCCTGCGCATCAGTCCGCAGGACGCGGAGCGCCTCGGCCTGGCCGACGGCTCCCGGGCCCGTGTCAGCACCGAACGCGGCAGCACCGAGGCGCTCGTGGAAGTGACCGACATGATGCAGCCCGGGCACATCGCCCTGCCCAACGGATACGGGGTCGACCACCCCGAGCACGGAAGCAGCGGCGTCGCCCCCAATGAACTGACCTCACTCCACTACCGGGACTCCTTCGCGGGCACTCCCTGGCACAAGCACGTGCCCGCACGCGTCGAAGCCCTCACCGGCGCTGACGATTCTCCCGCCTGACCCAGAACCGGTCCGGCCGGTCCGTGGGGCCGAAAGGGCGTACCCCACAGCGAACCCACCACCGACGTAGGGAGCCACTCAGCCGTGGATTGGACAGGCGCACGATACGCGGACAAGCCCACGATCGAAGTCCAGACCTGGATCTGCGCCCCGGCACAGACGGTTTGGGACCTGGTGTCCGACATCGAGGCGATGCCGGGAACCAGTGAAGAGCTGCAATCCGTGCGGTGGCTGGACGACCGTACGGCACCATGCCTCGGGGCCCGCTTCGAGGGACACAACCGGCACCAGGCACTGGGAGAGTGGACCACCGTCTCCCATGTCGTGGAATACCAGCCGCTTCGTGTGTTCGCATGGGCGGTTCAGGACCCGGACAACCCCTCCGCCGTGTGGCGCTTCTCCCTCGAACCCAAGGACGAGGGCACTTTGCTGCGCCAGTGGCTGCAGCTGGGCCCCGGCCCCTCCGGCCTGTCGTACGCGATCGACCAGATGCCGGACAAGGAACAGAAGATCGTCTTCGTGCGCCTGCGGGAGTTCGAAGCAGCGATGCAGACCACCGTGAAGGCCATCAAGGAACTCGCCGAAGGCGAGACGGCAGCCGAAGGCTCCGGAAAGGCGAGTGAGTGATGCGCACGTCGACCACCATCGAGGCATCCGCCGGCAGCTGGCCGGACATGGTGACCTTCGTGACCGAGGCGGAGAAGCTCGGTCTCGACATCTGCTGGGTCGCCGAGGCCTGGGGTACCGAAGCGCCGTCACCGCTGGGCTATCTCGCCGCTCGTACGGAGCGCATGCTGCTCGGCTCCGGAGTCATCCAGCTGGCGACACGCACTCCGATGGCCATCGCCCGAGCCGCGATCACCCTGTCGAACATCTCCGAAGGCCGCTTCCTGCTGGGTCTCGGCCCCTCGGGTCCCCAGGTGATCGAGGGCCTGCACGGGGTGCCCTTCGCCCGGCCGCTGACACGGATGCGCGAGACCGTCGACATCGTCAGGCAGGCAGCCACGGGCGAGAAGGTCTTCTACAGCGGGCGTGAGTTCACACTGCCCCTGCTGGGCAGCGACGCGAAGCCGATGCGCCTGTCCACGCGGGCCGAACACGAGATCCCCGTCTACCTCGCCACGCTCTCACCCAAGATGCTCGAGCTCACCGGCCGCATCGCGGATGGCTGGCTCGGCACGAGCTTCGTGCCCGAGGGCGCCAAGGCGGCCTACTTCGACCACCTGGACCGAGGGCTGGCCGCAGCCGGCCGCACACGCGCAGACCTCGACATCTGCCAGGGAGCAGAGGTGTCATTCGCCGAGGACGAGGCATCCTTGCGCGCCATGGTGAACAGTCGCAAGAAGGAACTCGCCTTCAGCCTGGGCGGGATGGGCTCCGCCGGCACGAACTTCTACAACCAGGCCTACAGCCGCCAGGGCTGGGCCGAGGTCGCCGCGGAGGTCCGCCGGCGTTGGCAGGCCGGTGACCGCGACGGCGCAGCCGCCCTCGTCACCGACGACATGGTGCTCGCCACCACCCTCATCGGAACCGAGGACATGGTGCGGGACCGCCTGCGCGTCTGGCACGAGGCCGGAGTCACCACCGTTCGCCTCTACCCCGCGGGCGACACACTCGATGCGCGGCTGACCACGCTGGGACGTGCGCTGGATCTGGTCCGGCAGATCAGCGAGGACACCGGGTCCGATGCGGCGGACCCCACAGAGTGACCCTGACCCGGACACCGGTCCCGTGATCGAGCCCTCGCGGTGTGGAAAGGCCGGGATCTTCCGAGGGGACGGCGCTTTCAGCACAGAGTGACCCTGACCCGGACACCGGTCCCGTGATCGAGCCCTCGCGGTGTGGAAAGGCCGGGATCTTCCGAGGGGGGCGGCGCTTTCAGCGCTTCGTGAAGGATGCGGCCCCGGCCCGGACCGCTGAGCGTCAGCCCTCGGGGCAGGGCTCCGCTGAGCGAGCCGATGCCGATCGGCGGGTGCCGTTCGAGAGGGCGGCATCCGCAGGCCGAAGCTCCTTCTGGGCGACCGATGCGGAACGGTCTCACCGCCACCCCTCCGGCTGCTCCGCCCGCCGCAGCTCCCAGATCACCGCGGGCGTCTCGGCCACCGCCATCGACGTGTCCCCGGCGGCCGAGCCGCACCGGGCTGCTGTGTGGCTGTGAGGAGGTCGGTGATGCTGTCCATGACACGCGGTCCGACGTCAGAGGCGCTCGGCCGCAGCACGTACTCGGCATCGGTCAGCAGCGGCACCGCTTCGTCCGGCCGGCCGGCGGCCACCAACGCGCCGGCCAGTCCGACCGCGGCGAGGGCGTGGCCACGACGGTCCCCGAGTTCCTCCCGGACGGCAACAGCCTCGCGGTGGGCGTCCACGGCCTCAGCTGCCTGACGTGTCTTCAACAGGGCGTCACCCAGATCGTCCAGGATCTCCACCAGCAGGATCAGCCGCCCGTCGCCGCGGCAGCGGGAGGCCGCGTCGCCGAGCACACGCACGCCGTCCTCCGCCCTGTCGCAGTTGACCAGACTGCTGCCCCAGAGGGCTGAGGCCTCCACCGGATGCGCGCAGGGACCTTCACGCTCGTCCACGACGTCGCGGAGCGCGGCCTCCACGTCGACGCGCCGGTACCGCTGATCCACCGCCGCCACCAACGTGTCCAGCGCCTCGCGTTCACCGCGTACATGGGTGACGCCCGACGCGGCCAGGCGGCTCGCACGGGACACCGTCTTCCACAGCACCGTCAGCGTCACGGCCTCGTTCTCACGTGCTCCGAGATCGCTCTGCAGCGACGCCCCTCGGCGGAGAGCCGAGCAGGCCTCCAGGAAGCGGTGGGCACGGGCCAGTGCGACGCCCCGGCGGTGCAGCGACGCGGCCCATGGGATCTGGTACTCGGGGCGCACAGGGCCCCGGGTCATGAGGTCGTACCACTGGCCGTCCTCCACGTAGAGGGCACTCGCGGCCTCATGGGCGGCAGCGGCCCGTGTGTGGAGATGGGCACCGAGCTGAGCGGTGGCGCGTCGTTCGTGCGCGGTGGCGAGGAGATAGCGGTAGCGCGTCGGATTTCCGAGCTGTACTCGGTACCGGCGGCCCTCGGGGTCGGTTCGTTCCTCCTCCGGCGGCTGCCGGCTCAGCTCTTCGTATGCCGCCGCTGCCTTCCCGAGCACGGCCTCGGCTTCCTCGAACCGGCCGAGTTGCCCGAGCACCTCACCGCGACCCCGCAGAGCCCAAGCCAGCGCTTCCCGGTCGCCGAGGGTCCGGGCAGCCGTGACGCAGCGATCGGCCAGGGCGAGTGCCTCGTAGGGGCGATCCGCGCACGCCAGGTGCGGCAGGACGGCCCGGGCCGCCGAGAGAGTGCCGGGGTCGTCGGGATCGGCTGCCCCGAGGAGCACGGCCACCAGGTTCTCCCGGTCCTGAAGCACCAGGTTCTCGTCCCCGGTCCCGTCGGCGCCGCCCTGCTCACCCCGGGCCTCGTGCCCGTTGCGGGCGGCCGGAGAGACGGCCTCACGCTCATACGTTTCCAGAAGGCGGGAGACCCCGAGCGGGTGCCGGCCGGCGCTCCCGGAGTCGTCGTGCTCCCGCAGGCATTGCCGGACCAGCGGATGCATCACGTACCGGACCTCGCCGCCCGGGCCTGTGGTCGGCGCGACCAGACCGGCTCGGGCGAGCTCTGTGACGCGGACGGGCGGCGCGGCCGGCGTTCCGCCCCATGCCGTCAGATGGAGGCGGCCGAGGTCGGGTCCGGGGTGCCGAGCCATGCGTACGGCCATGCGGCCCTCGCCCTCCGGAAGGCCGGCAAGGACCAGGTCCACGCCCGCGCGCACCGCCGCGCGGGCTCGGCCGTCCGGCTCCACCGGCTCGGACACACGATCGTGCGCGCGCGCCACGACGCGCTCGGCCGCGCGCCTGTCCGGCGCCGCCGCTCTGGCAGCCAGTTCCGCGGCCAGGGGAATGCCGTCACACATCCGGGCCAGGGCGGCGACGTCGTCCGGAGACGGACAGGACTGCCCGTTCCGTGTCGCGACAGCGCTGATCAGTTCCTCCGTGTCCGTGAACGACAAGGCGGTGAGTTCGACGGCGGTGAGAGAACCGAGGGCGGCCGGCCGGCTGCGTGCGGTCGCGAGCAGTCGATGACCGGTTCCGGGTGGCAGCAACTCCTCGGCGGACGGCAGCTCTTGGATGTCGTCGAGGAGGAACAGGACGCGCCTGCTGGCCGCGCTCTGCCGGGTCAGCCACTTGCGCAGAAAGGCGGACTTCTCCTGCTCGGTCAGCTCCGCACCGTCGGGAAGGAGCCGCAGCGCCCGCAGAACCGCGCTGGTCATCTGGGCCGTCGTCGTGTGCCCCTCGCCGCAACTCCCGCGTGCCTCAAGGAACAGAGACCCGCCGGTGAACCAGCCGGGGCGTTGGAGAGCGAGGCGGGCGACAGCGCGAGCCAGTGCCGTCTTGCCCGTGCCGCCGGGGCCGTGCAACAGGCAGCCGGGGGCCGCCGAGTCCGGCCCCAGGAGATCCAGCAGCGTCGCCGTTTCACCGTCGCGCCCGACGAGGCCACCCCGCGACCCGGTTTCCTGGGACCGCAGCACGTGCACCCGCGGCTCTCCCCAGCGCTCCTTCACGCCCACGACCATCCCCTCGTCGTCCCTGCCCAGCCCAACGGTGCTGTCTACGCGAGCTGTTGAGGCGGCTGCTGGCTGACCCGGAACGGCTTGCCGTCGTCGTCCACGATCACGGTGTACGTCTCGCCCTGGCTGACCACCTCGAGCTCCAGGTGCCAGTCGACGCACTGGCTGCCGGTGTAGGCCATGACCTGGAAGATCTCGGGTTCCGTCGGTGTCACCACGTACGGGAAGTCGGGCGAGCCCTGAGGGACGAGCCGGGGCTCGTCGGTGTCGAGGTCCGCGAGGAACTTCCGGCACGGCAACGGCGCCTGTTGCGGACCCGGCGCGAGATCCAGCGCCGGTCGTCGACCGTCCACGACAACCCTGAGCCGTCGTAGCACAACGGCATGCGGTACGAGTCCTTCGGCGCTCATGTGGACGTAACCGCACTGCACCTGGCCTCCCGTCCCGCCCTGCCGTCGCAGGGTGAGCTCCTGGTGGGTGAAGTCCGTTCGGACGGCGATCGGAGCCGCATCGCCCAGGATCAGCTTCTGCCCCTTGCCGATCCCCGACGTGATGAGTCCCTGCACTGTTCCGGCGATCGCCGCGGTCAGCCCGGCCGCGACGGCCGCCCAGCCCAGGGCGGACAGTTCCCGCACCCAGAACAGCGACCCGACGACACCCGCGCCGAGGCACAGCAGGCCGAGACGCAAAGCAAGTGGTGTGCGACGACGACCAGTTGACCGCGAGATCCGCTCAGGCAGCACATCGGCTACTGTGACACGCGACGAAGCCGGTGCGCAGCACCACGGACCGCGAGCATCGAGGGTCTCGCGTCGGCACCCGGCATTCCGGCCCCGGGCGGATCGCACTCCCGCCGGGGCCGGTCCACGAGTGGATCAGGGGCACTCCTCCCCGAACTTGACCGCGCCGAACTCGACGGGCTGCCCTTCCAGCTTCGTCCCGGCTCTCGGAGTCTGGTGGCAGACCTGCCAGTTGGACTCGACGAGGATGAACCGGTCGTCGCCGGACGCGTCGGTGACGGTGATCGACGTGCTGGAGTCGAGTGCGTGGCGAGCGGCCTTCACACTCTTGCCCCCGAAGTTCGGCATCGTCCCGGCCGCGGCGCTGGGCTCCGCCTGGTCCTTGGCAGGGCAGCTCTCCTTCAGCTTCACCGTCCCGAAGTCGAGCTCCGTGTCCGTGGAGACCTTCGCGCCGGCGGCGGGCTTCTGGGAGCAGACCTTCCAGTCGCGGTCGAGGATCTGCATGCGGGCGCGGCCGAGAGCGTCGTGCGAGGTGAGGCTGCGGAAGCCCTGCTCCTGTGCGGCGTCCTGGGCGGCCTGGAGGCCCATGCCGACGAAGTCGGGGACGGCCTTGGCCTCGGTGTCCTTCGCGTCGCCGCTGTCGGTGTTGCCGCCGGCCGTCGCTGTGGTGGTGGCCGACGGGCTGGTGCCCGCCGCGCTTTTGCCGCCGTCGCCGCCGTCGCCGCCGTCGCCGCCGTCGCCGCCGTCGCCGCCGTCGACGGCGTTGCCGATGACGCCGAGCACGATGACTCCGCATGCGATGCCGCCGATGAGTTTCCAGTTGGCCATGGATGCCCCCCAGTTGGTGCAGGTGGTGATGCTGGGTGAGCGTAGGGGCCGCAGGGTGAGCGTGTGCCGTGAGTGATGGGGCCGTGACCCGAACAGGCGGATGCGGACATATGTGCGCCTGCGTTTTCGGGCCTGAGGGGTCGGCCGAAGAGGCCGGCGGCCGGTTCGGGACCGTTGCGGCGCCGTGCCCGTGCCCGTGCCCGTGCCCGTGGCCGTGGGGCCATGGCCACGCCTGCGCCTGCGCCTGCGTTCCACGCCAGGATCACGCCATCGGGACCGGTGTTGTGCCCTTGGAGGCGGGGGCGTGCTTGTCGTTAAGGTGGGCATGCGAGAGGAGGGGAGGAAGCGGTGAGAGCTACACGCACGTTGGCGACACTTGACGAGGTCGGCTGTGGTGACCACGTCTGTCAGCTGCTGGATCCTGCGGACGACGTCATGGATCGCAGCCGCGCCTTCGTCGCGGACGGAGCTCTCTTCGGCGACAAGGTGGTGATCGTCTCTCCGCTCCCGCAGGCCACGAGTGATCTCGCCTCCATGGTGCTCGATCCCGTCCGGCTGCAGGAATCCCTGCTTGCCGCGGTACGGCGCGAGGCCGCCAGCGCCGAGCGTGAGGGATACCGCTCGCTGCGCGTGCTCCACCACGTGACCTCCGACGGTTCCGCCGAGGGGCCGGAAGGGTTGCTGCGCTGCGAGCTGGACCTGGAGGAGTTCGCCGCGGACAGCGGGGCTCTGGTGGTGTGCGCCTACCAAGGTGGCGACTGGGACGCTTCTACACTGGAGAACGCCAGGTGTGTGCACCCTCACCACCTGGGCAGCCGTCCGGCGTCACCTTCGTTCCAGGTGTACCGGACGGGAAAGGACGGCTGGACGGTGAATGGGGTCATCGACGCCGACGGCGCCTCCGCCTTCGGCGCCATCCTGGGCACGCTGCTGCGGCAGACGGCGACCGTGCGTCTGCTGTGCCACGGCCTGGACTTCCTCGACGCCGCCGGGATGAGCGCCCTCGCCGGCGCGGCCGGACGTCTGCACGACCGCAAGGTGGTGCTGGAAGGGACGAACGAGACCGTACGCCTGGCCTGGGAGCTCTCCGGCTACGCAGACCCCTCCGTTGCGGTGGTGATGGCACCATGACCACCTCCCGCTCCACTCCGGTACCGTCCGGCGACGGGTACCGGCACGAGCTGTACCCCTACCGCGGCCGGGACGAGTTCCTCGAAGGCACCGTCGGCTTCATCCGCGAAGCCCTCGACGGCGGCGAGGCCGTCGTCGTCGCCGTCCCCGAGGACAAGGCCTTTCTGCTGCGCGCCGAGATCCCGGACGACGGGGCGGTGAGATACGTCGACACCACGAGCGTCGCGCACCACCCGGGCCGGCTCATCGGCGCCTGGCAGGAATGGATCAAGGAGCATGCCGAGCAGGGGCGCCCCGTGCGCGGGATCGGCGAGTCACCGTGGAACGAGGTCCGCTGCCGCGCCGAGCAGGAAGAGCTGCGCTATCACGAGTGGCTGCTCAACAAGGCCTTCGCCGCCGGCCCGGCCTGGTGGCTGCTGTGTCCTTACGACACCGACGGGGAGTCGGCTGCGCTGGAGCAGATGGCCCGCTGCCACCCCGAGATCCGGGCGGACGGCCGTACCGCGTCCTCCACGGACTTCGACCCACAGGCCCCGTTCGACTTCGCCCCGCTGAGCCACCCCTGCGACCCGTACGACGAGTTCGCCTACGCAGGCGGTGACCTGCCGGCACTGCGGGAGAAGATCGCCGCCTGCGCCGAGCTGCACGGGCTGGGCGGCCGACGGCTGCGCGAGCTCCACCTGGCCGCCACGGAAGTGGCCGCCAACAGCATCCGTCACGGTGGCGGCCAGGGTGTCCTGCGGACGTGGAGCCAGAATCAGCGTCTGGTGTGCGAGTTCCGCGACGCCGGCTACATCGCGGACCCTCTCGTGGGTCGGTCCCGGCCCGACAGCACGCAGGTCGGAGGGCGGGGCCTGTGGCTGGCGCACCAGCTGTGCGATCTCGTCGAGATCCGTTCCCTGCCCGACGAGGGGACCACGATCCGCCTGCACACCGAGCTGCCCGGCTGAGCGGTCGGAAGACGCTCGCCGGTGGGTCTTGCCCGAGCGCGACAGGCCCCGCCTCCGGCAGCCGCCCGAAACCGAGTGCTGCTGGAACCGGACGCCTATCGGAAGCGAGCACCTACCGAGCGCGGCAGGCCGACGGCAGCCCCGCCCCACGTCTGTTCATGCTCGACGCCGAGGCGCTGCGCCCGGCGGAAGGCAGCCGGCAGCGCCGCTCGGGCCGGCCGATCACCCGCCCGGCGGCCGCACGGGACCGCGTGGCCGCCCGTCGGCTCAGCGGTACGTGTGCGAGGACCTGAGCCGGCCGACGCCGTCGCCGCGCAGAGTGTCCAGGCCGGCGGGGCGCCCGGTCGCGAGCAGCAGCAGAGCCAGGGCGGGCCCGGCGATCTCCGGTCCGGCGCCCGCGGCCCAGTCGGTGTCGGTCGCCCGGAGGGTGAAGCCGGCCAGGCGGCGCCGGGCGTGGAAAGGCCAGCCCATGGCCCAGACCCGCCGCAGTGCTTCGCGGCTGTGGTCCGCCGGGACGGCGAGCCGTCGGGCCAGCGGGAGGGCGATGTCCTGGCCGTGGACGATCGTGTCGAAGAGCGCGTCGCGGGTGTCCAGCACCTTCGCCGTCCGCCGGGAGTCGGCGTGGCCGCGGATCGCGGCGACCAGGTCCGCGGGATCGCGGGCGCCCTGCCGGCGGGCCAGCAGGGTGTTGACCCGGTCGGGGCTGAACCGCGCGCGCGGCGCGACCGCGACCATGTCCCACGTGGTGACGGTGGGGATCAGGGCGAGATGTCCCGCGACGTCCCGCACGCGCCAGCCCCGGCACAGCGACTCCTGCTCCCATTCGCTCGGGGTGAGTTCTTCCAGCAGGTCGGCGACGCGCAGACGGGCCGCGCGGACAGCGGTCCAATAAGGGGCCGGGTCGTCCATGACACCCTCCAATGGTCCGAAGCTCGGACCATATTAGTACGAAATTCGGACCTTCTGCAATGATGACGGCATGACCGACGACCACGCCGACGAGCTCAACCTGGGACTCCTGATGTTCATCCCGTACCGCTTCATGGAGTCGGCCGTGATGGCCGCCCTGAAGGCCGCCGGGCACGACATCTCGCTCACCCAGGCACGGGTCTTCCAGCGGATCGGCCCGAACGGCTCCCGGCTGGCCGAGCTGGCCGAAGCGTCCCAGGTCAGCAAGCAGACCCTCGGGTCGATCGTCGACCAGCTCGAACGGGCCGGCTACGTCCGACGCGTGCCCGACCCGCGCGACGCCCGAGCCCGACTGGTCACCCTCACCGCCCGGGGTCACGCCCTCGTCGAACTGAGCCTGCCCGTCGTACGCGACGTCCAGAGGCAATGGACGGACCACCTGGGCCCCAGGCGTACCCGGCAGCTGCGGCAGGCACTGGAAGCGCTGCGGGAGATCACCGACCCGTACCGCTGACCCGGACCGGACCCGGGTGGCGCACGAGGCAGCCGCCCGGAGCGGCTTCGCCCGCCCTGATGACCCGCCGAATGCCGACGTGGTCTTTTCCATGTCGCCGCGACGTGTGAAGCTGCTTGATCGAACGGAGCACCCGCGGCTCGTACGAAGGCGCCGCACCGTAGTTGGCAGGAGGACGAACCGCATGACGACCGCGACGCACCACTACGGTCTGACCTGGACCGACCGGGACGGCGTGCCGCAGGCCTCCGCCGGCGCATACGCCAAGCCCGCCGCCAAGCGCCGCCGCAAGGCGCTGAAGGAGACCGGCTGCACCCGGGTGGAGATCGTGCCGGTGAAGCCCGGCGAACTCCCCGAACTCCCCGCGTGAGGCCCGTTTCCGCGCGCCGGGAGGACCGCGCGAGCCTCAGGCGGCCGTGGACGTTCCCGCCCGCCGCGTCGCGGCCGAGGGGCGGACGTGTGCCCGGGACAGGTCTCCGCCGTAGTGCCGGCTCAGCCGGGGGTCCATGACGCGCCGCCACAGCGGGGGGAACCAGGCGACGACGATCATCGTCGCGTAGCCGGAGGGCAGCTGCGGCGCCTCGTCGAAGTGCCGGAGTGTCTGGTAGCGCCGCAAGGGGTTGGCATGGTGGTCGGAATGCCGCTGCAGCTGGAAGAGGAACAGGTTGCTGACCGTGTTGTTGCTGTTCCAGCTGTGGCGCGGTGACACGCGTTCGTAGCGGCCGTCGGCACGGCGCCGGCGCAGCAGTCCGTAGTGCTCGAGGTAGTTCACCGTCTCCAGCAGACAGAACCCGACCACCGCCTCCGCGAGCAGGTACGGCAGCACGGCTGCCCCGAACGCCAGGACCAGCGTGACGAACAGGAGGGCGGTCAGCGCCCAGGACGTCAGGATCTGGTTGTGCCGGCTCCAGGTGTGCCGGCCCCGCCGCCGCAGGCGGCGGCTCTCCAGCTGCCAGGCGGACCGCAGGCTGCCGGCGACCGCGCGGGGCAGGAAGGCCCAGAAGCTCTCGCCCATCCTCGAGCTGGCCGGGTCCTCGGGCGTGGCCACGCGTATGTGGTGGCCGTGGTTGTGTTCGACGTAGAAGTGGCCGTAGCCGCTCTGCGCCAGTGCGATCCGGCTCAGCCGCCGTTCCAGCTGTTCACGTTTGTGCCCCAGTTCGTGCGCGGTGTTGATGGCCACGCCGGCCACCACACCGGTCGTCACGGCGAGGCCGAGGCCGTCGGCGACCGACAGTGTTCCGCCGGCCCACCGTTCACCGGCCCACACGAGGGCGCCGTACTGCAGCGGAAGGTAGAGGTAGGTGCACCAGCGGTAGTAGCGGTCGGCTTCCAGGTGCTTCATGACCGCCTCGGGAGGGTTCTCGCCGTCCTTTCCCGTGACGTGGTCCAGCAGCGGCAGCAGGATGAACGCGAAGAGGGCTCCCCACCACCAGAACACGCCTCTCCCGGTCAGGGCCACCAGCCCGCCCGCCTGGAACGGCAGCGTCGGCACCGTGAGGGCCAGAGGCCACAGGTATCGCTTCGGATCACGCCATGGCCGACCGTCGTCTGCGCGTCGAGCTGTCACGAGACCTCCTTCGCAGGGTGTGGTGCGCCGGCGCCGCCCGCCCGGGACCTGCGGAAGCACACCTGGGAAGTCATGAGCGTGGCAGCGCTTCGCGGTGCTGACAAATGGGGTGCGGTGTAAACGTTCTGATGGGCCATCAGTAACCTTGAGGCTCTGGGCAGGGGCCGGGCCGCGCTGTCACACTGCCTGGATGAACGCGGCCCCCGTCTCCGGCGAACGCCCGGAGCCCCCACGCGTCGCCTGGCGCAGCCACATGCGTGAGCGTGTCCTTGACGAGGCCTGGGCGCTCGCGGCCCAGGAGGGCTGGGACAAGGTGAGGGTCGCGGACCTCGCGGAGCGGGCCGAGGTCTCCCGTCCGTCGATCTACAAGCTGTTCGGTGACCGGGCCGGAATCGGCCGGGCCCTGGTCCAGCGGGAGACCGAGCGCTTCCTGCTCGACCTGGCCGCCGTGCTCGACACCCACCGGTGCGACCTGCCCACCGCGCTGCGCCGGGGAGTGGCCCACGCCTTGGACGAGGGCGCCCGCCATCCGTTCATCGGCGCTGTGCTCACGGCCGCGCGCGGCGGTACCGACGCGCTGCTTCCGTTCCTGACGAGCCGACCGGACCCCGTGTTCTCGTCGGCCCGCGGTCTGCTGGCCGCCTGGCTGGCCGAGACCGCCCCGGACCTCACCCAGGACCGACGCGACGAAGCGGCGGACGTCGTCGTCAGACTCACCCTCAGTCACATGCTGCTGCCTGCCGCGGAAACCGACGACATCCCCGAACGAGTGACGCGCACGGCGTGCGCCGTACTCGGCGTCCCTGTGCCCGCACCCAGCGCCGGCGGCGGCAGCCGGCAGGCCGGTTCCGGCCGGGCGGGCGTCGCCCTCCGGCACGTCCTGCGCGGACCGGACCGGCCCGTCGGGTGATCCACGGGCCGACCCGGTAGCCGAGGCCGTCGCCCTGGGAATGATCTTTCGACATCCACCAGGCAGGAAGGGCCGACCGTCGTGGCCACAGAATCGTTCCCGGTGACCGTCGACGAGCCCGAACGCCTGCGTGTCCTCGAGCGGTACGGCATCCTGACGGCACCGGCCCCGCCGGACCTCGCCTCGATCGTCGAACTCGCCGCCTTCACCTGCCAGGTCCCCCACGCGGTGATCAACATCATCTCCGCAGAGCACGCCAACCTGATCGCGGCCATCGGCTTCGAACCGTCGCAATGCGCCCGCAGCGACTCCATGTGCGCGGTGACCATCGTCGAGCCGGAGCCGGTCTTCGTTCCGGACGCCAGGAGGGATGCCCGCTTCGCGGACAACCCCTACGTCAGCGGTGTCCTCGACGACATCCGCTTCTACGCCGCCTCCCAGCTGCGCACCCCCGAGGGGCCGGTCCTCGGCACCCTCTGCGTCTTCGACACCCAGGTCCGCCGACTCACCGCCCCGCAGCGCGACGCGCTGGACAAGCTGGCCCGGATGGTGGTGGACGTCCTCGACCTGCACCGTCACCAGACGCTGCTCCATCAGGCACTGCAGGCCGCAGACGAGGCACGCTCGGAACTCGAACGCTCCAACCGCGCCCTGCAGCAGTTCGCCGGACAGGTCAGCCACGACCTGAGAAACCCGCTGACCGGCATCCTCGGCCACGCCGACAACCTCATCGACATCCCGGCGATCGCGGCCGACCCCGACGCCTCCTTCTGCGCCCGACGGGTCATCCGCTCCGCGAACCGCATGCGCGTCGTGATCGAGGACGTGCTCGCCCTGGCCGGCGCGGGCGGACGGCTCCATCTGGCGTGCGTCGACCTCAACACCCTCGTCCTCGCCGTCGTCGAGGACCTCAGCACCCCCATCAAGGCCTGTGGTGCCCACGTCACGGTCGCGAACCTGCCCACCCTGGTCGCCGACGCGACCCAACTGCGCGTGCTTCTGCAGAACCTCGTCGGCAACGCCCTCAAGTTCCGTCGCGCCGACCGGCCCTGCCGGATCAGCGTGACCGGTACGGCGCAACGGCACGGATGGGACGTGGCGGTCGTCGACAACGGCCGCGGCATCCCACCGCAGGACCGGCAGCGCGTGATGGAGATGTTCGCCCGTCTGCACCTGGACGTGGAGGGCTCCGGCATCGGACTGGCCACCTGCCAGCGGATCGCCGCGGCCCACGGCGGCACCCTGCGCCTCGAGGAGACCCCCGGCGGCGGAACCACCGCCGTCCTCAGCCTGCCCGCCGGCACCACACCGAAGTGACACGTGCTCCTCACCGAGGACTCGACGCGTGATCGACGGGCGGCCCTCCCGCTCACGCGGTCGGGCCTCCGAACATGACACCGGTGAGGGTCTGCTTGACGTGCCCGGGCCGGCTCTCGCCGTAGGTGCGGAACCCGCCGGCGGGAGGCCGCCCAAGGCCGCGAGGAAGTCCACGGAGAGGTTCCTGGCGCCCATCTCCCCACGGCCCAGCCAGCAGTTGATGAGGTCGTGCGCCTGCGTCACCTCGTCGAGGCTCACGCCCACGGCGTCCGCGCAGACCTCCGCGGCCGGACGCCCGTCGAACTCCAGGACGGTCCGGGACCCGGCGTGCGCATGCGTGGTCCGCAGGACCTCGGCGGTCGGGACGAACGAGCATGTCTTGACCACCCGGAACGGGACAGCGGTCCGGCACACCAGGAGCGCCCCCCGGTGATGGCTGACCGCGCGGCCCACGGCGATCCAGGTGTTCCGGAAGGCGAAGTCGGCCCGGTCGGCGCACCGGATCGCGGTCCGGACGGCGAACGTTCCGCCCGGGTCCGGGGCGGACAGGCCGGTCAGGACCTCGTCGAGGGTCCGGGTGGGGTGACCTCGGCGCCGTGGGCCGCGCCCGGCAGCACCCGCACGTCCGCGGAGATGCCGGCGCAGGCCGCGTCGCTGTCCCCCGCGGTGACGTTCCAGAGGAGCTGGGGCAGGTTCCGGCTGTCGACCGTGTGGCGGCCCGCACGGACCGGGGTCAGGCCGACGACGCGGTTGAGCTCGCTGACGGCGTTCATGACCTCGGCGGCGGTGGAGCCGAGGTGGTAGGTACGGTCACGGCGTGCCGCCCAGGCCGCCCGGTGCCGCATGACCCGAGTGCCGGACGGGCCCGGGGTGCTCGTCAGGCCGGGCCCGAAGTCGCCGGCGTTCAGGGTGCTGTCGAGTACCACCCGGTCGGTACGGTTCGGGAACAGCGCGCACCTGTGGTGTGCGCGTACCGCCGTCCAGTTGTGCCCGTGGCACCGTCTGCCTCCCGGGCGAGCCTCTCGTGAAGCGCTCCTTGCGAGGCCATGGCTGATGCCTCGCTCAGATCACGCTTTCAGGAATGCTCGTCAGCCTGGTCGTCGAGGGACCGCTCTTCGAGAAGTCCGACAAGGGCCGAGGCGACGAGGGCGACAGCGCCGTCGTCGTCGTGGGCCAGTTGGCGCAGGACCTCCTGCGCGGTGGTTCCCGCGAGCTCGACCAGCGCCTGGGCAAGGCGGATCCGCGTCGCGGAGTCCGCGGTGGGCGCGGCCAGTTCGTCGACCAGAGCGGTCGTGATCCGGTCCGTGCACCCGGGGTCCAGGGACAGCATGCCCAGAACCTCCGCCGCGTCCACGTCGTCGGAGCCCTCCACCACCATGCTGACGAGTGTGGGCACGGCCGCGGCCACGCCCTGCCTGCCCAGAGCCAGAGCAGCGCGCCTGCGCACCGTCGTGTCCGGGTCCCCGAGGGCGTCCGCGAGCACCGCGGTAGCACCCGGAGCCTCAGGCATCTCGGCGATCGCCAGCACCGCGCGCCGCCGGACGTCGGCGTCCTGCGAGTGCATGCCGGCACGCAGCGTCGCCACGCCGTCGCCGCCCGATCGGGCGAGCGCCCAGCGCAGGGCGCCCGCGACGTGCGGGTCGGACTCGGTCAGGGCCGCCCGGGCCAGCAGTTCGGCGGGTACCGGCACGTCCTCCGGCCGGGCCAGGACGGCCTGCTGTCTGTGCGCGGCGCTGGTCGAGTTGAGTTCCCGTATGAGTGCGACGATGCGCAGCACTCCCTGCCAGTCGGTGGGCGCCGACGCGTCGATCGCACGGAGCCGCTCGAGCAGCTCCTGTTCTCGCGCCAGGCGGTCCTCCGTCCGCCGGATGAGGTCGCTGACCAGGTCGGGCGGCGTGAAGGCCGGGTCCTCCAGCGCGCGCCCGATCTGCCTGAGCGAGAGCCCGAGGGACCGCAGGCTCTCCACGTGGAAGATCCTGCGGACATCCTCGGCAGAGTACTCGCGGTAGCCACCGACAGTGCGGCCCGTGGGCCGCACCAGCCCCAGGGCGTCATAGTGCCGGAGCATCCGGGCGCTCACCCCGGAGCGGCGGGCCACATCGCCGATCAGCAAGTCGCGCCCTCCGAAGCCTCCGCAGCCTTCGCGGCCTCCATCGGCCCGGTCCTCTCGGCGGGTTCGGCGGGTTCGGCGGGTTCGGCGGTCTCCGAGGTCTCGGTGCCCGTCGACGCAGCCGCGGCAGCAGCAAGCCGTTCCGGGCCGAGTGCGACCACGCGCTTCGCCTCGTCGAGAGCCGCGTCGAAACCGGTCTCCGGGTTCTGCCGGAGCAGCTCGGTGGCACGGGCGTGCGCGGCCACCGCCGGGTCGGCACTTTCCGCGGCCCTCTCCAGGACGGACTTGGTCACGTCACCGAGGTCGGCCAGGGCCCGGCTCAGACTCAGCTGCACATTTCGGTCGCCACGACCGAGCTGCAGAACCAGTTCGTCGGCCAGGTCCTTCCCCTCGCCCTCGGGCACGAGGACGACCGCGACGCGCCACGCGGTCCGCGCGACCTCGTCGTCGGCGTCCCGCAGCATGTCGCGGGTGACCCAGGCCCACGTGCTCTTGTCGCCGATCTTGGAGAGTGTGTGCAGCGCCTGACTGCGGGCCTGGGGACGCTCGGAGCCGAGCTCCTGGCGGATCCGAGGCAGGGTGATCTCCGGCGGGAGACGGGTCAGCGCCCAGGACAGCATGTCTCGTACGAAGAAGTCCGGCTCGACCGCGCACCGCTCGACGAGCGTCTCCAGGAACACGGGGTCGGGGTTCGAGCCGACCGTGAGGGCCGTCTGAAGCCGGACCGACGAGTCCTCGGCGCCCAGGGCGTTGGTCACACAGGTGTTCTGCGGGGTCAGGTCGGTCGTGTTGATCGGGACCACCTCCTGCGCCCAAGTGAAGACCTTGTCACCGTGTCAAGGTCAAGTTCGGGACCGGTGCATCGGGAAGATCCGCTGGTCACGGGATCCTCTCGGGCCGCCGGCTTGAGGCGGAGACCGGCAGACGGAAGCTGACACGTCGAGAGGAGGAGCAGGGCTGCGTGATGGGGCGGGCCGCGCGGCGCGCACTACACTCCGCGCATGATCTGTCGTCTGTGGCGTGGCTGGACCACGAGGGAGAACGCCGACGCGTACGAGCACATCGTCCGGGGTGAGGTGATCCCCGGGATCGAGGCACGGCGTATCCCGGGGTTCGAGTCGATCGACCTGATGCGGCGCGAGCGGGAGGACGACGTCGAGTTCACGACCCTGATGTGGTTCGACGACCTGGCCTCGGTCGAGGCGTTCATGGGAGAGGACTACGAGAAGGCCCATGTGCCGGCTGCCGCCAGGGCCGTGCTCTCCGACTTCGACGAACGGTCGGCCCACTTCGAGGTGCTCGACCGCCGCCGGCAGTCGCACTGAGCGCGGCGGGCGCGGAGGGCGCGGAGGGACGCGGCGCAGGCCGGTCCACGCTCCGGCACAGGGTGGTGGCGGCGACGGCCAGGAGGACACCGTCACGGTGCGCGAGTCCTCCCAACGGCCGTTACTCGCTGGTGCAGGCCCGTCCCGCCGTGTAGCGTCGCTGTCAGCTGTCGTGGTTCGCCGTACCAGCCCGCGCTCTGTCGCGGGCGTTTTGCTGTGCAGTGCCGGGCCAGGGCGATCACCTCCAGGGCCGCGCGGTGCGGTTCCTGACATCGACCGAGAGGCACCAGCATGGCCAGCGGAATCGTCAAGTGGTTCAACGCCGAGAAGGGCTTCGGCTTCATCGCCCAGGACGGCGGCGGACCGGACGTCTTCGCGCACTACTCCAACATCAACGCCACCGGCTTCCGTGAGCTGCAGGAAGGCCAGGCGGTCACCTTCGACGTCACCCAGGGCCAGAAGGGCCCGCAGGCGGAGAACATCACGCCCGCCTGACCTGCCTGACCAGGTCCGGGACAGGGTCTGTGCAGGGACTCCTGCCGGTCGCCGCCTCGTCGTGTGTGACGCGGCGACCGCAGGACGTGCCGCCGCGCGGCGGTCCCTCGCAGACCCGCCCGTCGTCGGACCGCGCGCGGGACGTCGGACGAGCGCGGAAGTGCCGTCATGCACGTGGGCGGTCGTGTCGTGACTCCGGCGCCGAGGGCGGGCATGACGGTGCACGAGCTCGCCCACGAGGGTGGCGACCTGCTCGCCCTCGGTCAGGAACCGTCGTGACCGTAAGCGGGCTCGATGACGCGCAGGTCGGCAGCCGTGGCGATGCCCGCCACCGGCTCCGCCCGCTGGGACGGTGGACAGAGACGGTCGGGACCGACCCCGACCCCGGCCATGAGCGTTCGGGCGGTCACCCGTCTCAGGGTGGCCCGCACCCCACCGCGGCCGCGGCCGATGTCGTGGCTGTTCATGGCCTCGGACAGCACGACGTAACTGCCCGCGTCGATACGGTGCACCCACTCGGCCGCGTGATGGCCGAGGCAGGACTCGACGTGGTAGCGGCCGCCGGTTCCAGGGGTCCTCCGTCCCCCGGGGTGAACGGCCGAAGCGGACCTGGAGTTCAGGCTCGCTGCGGTACGTGACACGGGCGATCCGCTGGGCCAGGCGGAGTCCGGCGTGCGGAATTCGGCCGGTGTCGTGGTCATGGCCGCCGCGGCGGTACGGGTCGGAGCGGATGGCGCACAGCTGGACGTCGGCCCAGGCGATCCGCTCGGCGCTCGCCGCAGCCGTCGTGGCGAGCAGCAGGAGCGCGTCCATCCGTTCGGGACGCGGCACCGCCCATTCCAGGGCTCGCATTCCGCCCTTCGAACCGCCGATCACCAGGGCCCACCGGTCGATGCCCAGCGCCTCGGCCAAGCCGGCCTCGGCCGCGACCTGGTGACGCTGTGTCGGGACGGGAAGTCGCCGCCCCAGCACTGTCCGGACGGGCCCGAGAGGGACAGCCCGATACTGCACTGACAGCCACCGAGCACGTTCGGCGCCACGACGACCCAGCGGTCGGTGTCGAGTTGCCGCCCCGGGCCGACGAGGCCGCCCCACCAGCCGGACCGGCGGGGGCGGGGTGACCGGGTCCGGCGGGGCGGGCCACATGGCTGTCACCGGTGAGAGCGTGCCGCACCGGCATCGCGTCGGACCGGTCCGGTGCGAGCCGCCCCCAGGCCTCGTTCGGGCGGTCGGTCCGGAGGGGCAGGTCCGTCGTGCCGTACCCACCTGTGTGCGCATGCCGTCGGCCCGCCCCGGAGAGCCTGACGGGGCGGGCCGACGGCGGTGGCCGGTGCTACTTGGTGAGCGGGGACAGCTTGGGGTCGTTGGCGTAGGCCTCGGCCGCGTTCTCCTTCGTCACGATCACGGGCGGCAGGAGGTAGGAGGGCACGACCTTGACACCGTTGTCGTACGACTTGGTGTCGTTGATGGCCGGCTTGTCGCCCTTCTGCAGGGACTTGACCATGTTGACGGTCTCCGCGACGAGCTTGCGGGTGTCCTTGTTGATCGTCGAGTACTGTTCACCGGCCATGATCGACTTGACCGACTCCACCTCGGAGTCCTGACCGGTGACGACCGGGACCGGCTTGCCGGCCCCCTTCACCGAGGTGAGGATGGCGCGGGCGAGGGTGTCGTTCGGGGACAGGACGCCGTCGAGCGTCTTTTTGCCGCCGTAGGCCGAGGTCAGCAGGGAGTCCATGCGCTGCTGGGCGTTCTCGGCCTTCCAGCCCTGGGTCGCGGTCTGCTTGATGTCGGTCTGCCCCGAGCCGACAACGATGTCGCCCTTGTCGATCAAGGGCTTGAGGACCTCCATCGCGCCGTCGAAGAACACCTTGGAGTTGTTGTCGTCCGGCGAGCCGGAGAACAGCTCGATCGTCCAGGGACCCTTCGGCTTCTTCGCCTTCATACCGTCGACCAGGGCCTGGCCCTGGAGTTGGCCGACCTTGAAGTTGTCGAAGGCGATGTAGTAGTCGACGTCCGGGGTGTTGGTGATGAGCCGGTCGTAGGCGATGACGGTGGCGCCCTCCTCCTTCGCCTGCTTCACCTGGGTGGCGAGCTGCGAGGCATCGGTCGCGCCGATGACGATGACCTTCGCGCCCTTGGTGACCATGGACGAGATCTGCGCCTGCTGGTCGGCGACCGTGGTCGAGGCACCCGCGTACTGGACGTCCGCCTTGAAGCCCGCGTCCTCGAGGCCGTCGGTGAACAGGTCACCGGCGAGCACCCAGTTCTCCGAGGTCTTGGCGGGCAGGGCGACGCCGATCAGGGAATCCTTCGAGAAGCCCTTGCCGTCGGCGCTGTCGCTGCCGGCTGAGCCCTCGCGTTCGTTGGAGCAGGCCGTGCCCAGGGTGAGCAGGGCGGCGGCGCCGACGGCGGCGATGCTTCTGATGACGAGTCTGCGCATGGTGGAGTGGAACCCTTCGTGCGTGCTGGTTGGCGGAGTGTGGTGTGCCGTCGAGCGCGGCTGAGGCGGTGCGGTTCGACCGCCGGACCGTGTGCCGGTGCCGGGTCGTGCTGGTCGGCGGGGTGGGACCGGACACCCGGCCGTCAGGGGGCCGGGTGTCCGGCCGTCGGGGGGTGAGGGAAGTGTTCGGGGCGACCGGTCGGTGAGCGGAGCGTTTGTCGTCGCCCGGTGAGCGGAGTCTGCGGTCAGCCCGCGACCTTGGCCTTGCCGGCGTCGGCGGCCGCGGCCGCGGGTGGAGCCATGCCCGCCGGGTCGTCCCGCCTGAAGGGGCGGGTCAGCGTTCCGATGATCGAGAAGCGTCCCTGGCTCTTGTTGTAGACGTCGAAGGCGACGGCGAGCAGAAGGACCAGGCCCTTGATGATCTGGACCATGTCCGAGCCGACTCCCTCCAGTTGGAGGCCGTTGTTGAGCAGGGCCATGACCAGGCCGCCGACGATCGAGCCGCTGACGGTGCCCAGACCGCCGGAGACGGCCGCCCCGCCGATGAACACGGCCGCGATGGCGTCCAGTTCCCAGCTCAGTCCGTCCTGCGGGCCGGAGGCCGAGGACCGGGCGACGAAGATCATGCCGGCGAGAGCGGCCAGCACCGACATGTTCGTCATCACGAGGAAGTTGACCCGCTTGAGCTTCACACCGGACAGTTCGGCCGCGCGGGCGTTGCCACCGACGGCGTAGATGTGCCGGCCGCCGACGGTGTTGCGGGTGTAGTGCGAGTACGCGAGGACCAGGACGATCAGGATGATGCCGGAGATCGGCAGGCTGGTGCCGATCCGGCCGCCGGCGAACCGGAGCGTCGCGAAGACGATGACGCCGGCCATGACGGCCAGACGGATGCCCGTGATCCACAGCGGCGCGAGGTCCGCCTGCATTTCGCGGCGGGTCTGCCGCGCCTTCCACTCGCGCCACACCACGCCCGCGCAGGCGGCCGCCCCGAGCAGCAGCGTCAGGTTGTTGTACCCGGTGTCCGGTCCGACCTCGGGCAGGAAGCCCGCGCCGATCTTGCGGAAGCCCTCGGGCACCGGGACCGTGTCGGCGTTGCCGATGTACTGGTTGCCGCCGCGGAACAGCAGCATCCCGGCGAGGGTCACGATGAAGGCCGGTACGCCGATGTAGGCGACCCAGAAACCCTGCCAGGCGCCGATCGCCGCGCCGACGAGCAGGCCGAGCAGGATGCCGACGGGCCACGGAAGGTCGTACTCCTGCATGGCCTTGGCGACGACGATGCCGGTGAACGCGGCGACGGAACCGACCGACAGGTCGATGTGCCCGGCGACGATCACCATCAGCATCCCGATGGCCAGGATCAGGATGTACGAGTACTGGCTGACGACGGCGATGAGGTTGCCGGAGGTCAGTGTCAGACCGTCGGTCCAGATCTGGAACAGCAGGACGATGGCCACCAGGGTGGAGATCATCCCGAACTGGCGGGCGTTGGAGGTCGTGCCCCCGAAGAGGTTCTTCTGCAGGTCAGTCATACGGCTCATGGAGTCGGGCTTTTCTTGGTAGCGGTCATCTGCTTCATCAGGACTTCCGGATCGGCGTCCGCGCGTGCCACGTCGCCGGTGACGGCGCCCTCGAACACCGTGTAGATGCGGTCGCACAGGCCGATCAGCTCGGGCAGCTCGGAGGAGATGACGATCACCCCTTTGCCCTGGGCGACGAGCCGCTGGACGATCCCGTAGATCTCGAACTTGGCCCCCACGTCGATGCCGCGGGTCGGCTCGTCGAGGATCAGCAGGTCGGGGTCGGTGAACATCCACTTCGCCAGGACGACCTTCTGCTGGTTGCCGCCGGAGAGCTTGACGACCCCCTCGTCGACGCCGGGCGTCTTGATGCGCAGGCTCCGGCGGTACTCCTCGGCGACGCGATGCTCGCGCACCGGATCG
Source organism: Streptomyces sp. NPDC000345 (assembly GCF_042898825.1). Taxonomy (NCBI): domain Bacteria; kingdom Bacillati; phylum Actinomycetota; class Actinomycetes; order Kitasatosporales; family Streptomycetaceae; genus Streptomyces; species Streptomyces sp. NPDC000345. The sequence goes on along the minus strand of NZ_JBIAZE010000007.1, from coordinate 216,441 downwards.
ATGACGCGGCGCCGGGCGATCTTCGACAGCTTGGCCGCCACCATCGAGGTCTTGACGTCGTCCAGCAGGTTGAGCCCGATCGACTTGCGGTCCTCGCTGACGTAGGCCAGGCCGTGCCGGATGGCGTCGGAGACGGTCTTCAGCCGGATCTCCTCGCCGTCCTTGAAGACCTGCCCCGACAGCCAGGTGCCGTAAGAGCGGCCGAACAGGCTCATCGCGAGTTCGGTGCGGCCCGCGCCCATGAGCCCCGCGAAGCCGACGATCTCCCCGCGGCGGACGTGGAACGACGAGCCCTTGCACACCATCCGCTCGTCCGAAGTCGGGTGCCGCACCGTCCAGTCGCGTACCTCGAAGAAGACCTCGCCGATGTCGGGCGTGCGGTCGGGGAAGCGGCTGTCGAGCTCGCGGCCGACCATGCCGCGCACGATGCGGTCCTCGTTGACGCCGTCTGCCTTCACGTCGAGGCTCTCGATGGTGCGGCCGTCGCGCAGGATGGTGATCGTGTCGGCGACCGCCTCGATCTCGTTCAGCTTGTGCGAGATCATGATCGAGGTGATGCCCCGCTCGCGGAAGCCGCGCAGCAGGTCGAGCAGATGCCGGGAGTCGGCCTCGTTGAGGGCGGCGGTGGGCTCGTCGAGGATCAGCAGTTTGACGTCCTTCGCGAACGCCTTGGCGATCTCGACGAGTTGCTGCTTGCCGACACCGATGTCCTTGATGAGCGTGTCGGGGTCCTCGCGCAGTCCGACCTGCTCCATCAGTTCCAGGGCCCGGCGCTGGGCCGTCTTCCAGTCGATGGCGCCGCGGCGGCGCGGTTCGTTGCCGAGGAAGAGGTTCTCGGTGATCGACATGCCGGGCACCAGGGCCAGTTCCTGGTGGATGATCACGATGCCGGCCTGTTCGCTGGCCCGGATGTCACCGAAGCGGACCTGCTCGCCCCGGTAGACGATGTCACCGGTGTAGCTGCCGTGCGGGTGCACCCCGCTGAGCACCTTCATGAGCGTGGACTTGCCGGCGCCGTTCTCGCCGCAGATCGCGTGGATCTCACCTTCCCGCACGACGAGACTGACGTCGGCGAGCGCGGTGACGCCGGGGAAGGTCTTGGTGATCGACCGCATCTCCAGCAGGTTCGGGGCGGTGGGCGTCATGAGCGGCGCTCCCCACCGCCGGGAACGCGCGGAGGCGTCCCCGAGTCTTCGGGCCTGCGGCATTGCATGGACATCAACTTGCCTCCGATGGCACTGCCCTGTGCCGTCGTGTCCGAGATTTCGTCTGCGGGACCGGACACTAAATCCATTTGTTTTACTAAGTCAATGGGCCGCGAGAGATAGGTTTGGCGTGGGGTAACGAGAGAGGACCGTGCGTGCGGCAGGCAGGAACGAACCTTCCCAAGGTCGGGCGATACAACCGGGCCGTCGTCCTGGACCAGATCCAGCTCGCCGACGGCATCAGCCGGGTCGAGATCGCCGAGCACACCGGCCTCACGCCGCAGACGGTGTCGGGCATCGTGCGCCGGCTGCTCGACGAGGGCATCGTGCGGGAGGACGGCGCGAGCAGGGTGTCCAGCGGCGGCAAGCCCCGCACCACCCTGCGCATCAACGCCGACGCGGGCAGCGCGGTCGGTCTGCACTTCGACCCCGTGGAGCTCAGCTGCGCCGTGGTCGACCTGCTCGGCCGGCCGCTCGTCGTCAAGAAGCGCCCCACCCATCCCGGCGACGACCCCGCCCAGGTCGTCAAGGCCATGGCGGAGCTCGTCGCCGACGTGCTGACCGAGACGGGCGTCGACCGCGCCAAGGTCCTCGGGCTGGGGCTCGCCACGCCCGGCCCCATCGACCCCGAGCAGGGCGCGATCGTCGGCGCGCCCCAGCTGGCCCGCTGGACGCGGGTGCCCGTGCAGCACATGCTGAGCGAGGCGACCGGCCTGCCGGTGACCCTCGACAACGACGCCACCGCCGCCGCCGTCGGCGAGCGCTGGTCCGGCGCGGGCCGGGGTGTCGCCGACTTCGCGTACTTCTTCTTCGGCACCGGCGTCGGCGGCGGCCTCATCCTCAACCACCAGGTGTACCGGGGCGGTTCACTCAACGCGGGCGAGTTCGGGCACTCCTCGGTGCTGCCCGACGGGCCGGAGTGCTACTGCGGAAACCGGGGCTGTCTGGAGGGGCTCGTCAACCCGACGGCCATCGTCGCCGAGGCGCACCGCAGGCTCGCCGCCGGACCGCACCCGGACAGTGCGCTGGCCGCGATGTTCGCCCGGGATCCCCAAGCCGTCGACCACGCCGCCATCGGGACGGCCGCGGCGGCCGGCGACCCGCTCGCCGCGGCCGTCATCGACGAGGCCGCGGAGCACGTCGCCTCGGTCGCGGTCGACATCGTCAACTTCATCGACGTGGACCTGATCGTCCTGGGAGGGCACGGCATCCAGCACGTCGAGTCGCGGTACGTCGAGGTCGTCGCCGCCGCGCTGGCGAGTCGCCCGCTCTCCCGTCATGTGCGGGTCGTCGACGTCGAGGCCTCCTGGCTCGGCACGGACGCGGCGGTCGTGGGCAGCGCGGCCCTCGTCCTGCACGCCACGTACTCCCCGCAGCTGTCGGCACTGCTGGGCACGGGCGTCGTTCCCGGCGGAAGACGCTGACCGGGCCCGGCGGCCGGCTGCGGCCGCCACCGGTCACGGGGACGAAGGACGCCTCAAGTGTGCCGTGACCGGTCCAACTCCGGTGCAGGAATGTCGTTCACCGCTCACCCACCCGGACGACACCGTGCGCGCCGCGTTCCGCGTCGCTCATGACGTGTGTGACGAAGGGATAGTCGCCGGCCTCCGGGAAGGACAGCTCGACGAATCCGCCCGACGCGGGCGCGAGATCGAGGACCTGCGCGCCCCCGCTCTGCGAGTCTCCCGGTCTCAGTTCGTAGGCGCCCTCGCGGAACACCGTGTCGAACTGGCCGCCCACGACGTGGAAGGCGCTGGACTGGTTCGGCCCGGCCGCCAGCACCCAGATCCGCACGCGCTCACCGGCCTTGGCGGTCAGCGGGTCGTGATCGTACTGGCTGGCATAGCCGTTGAAGGCGACCATGTCGTAGTCCTTGGCGTTCACCTTGGCGGCGTCGGCCGTACCGCCCTGCTTGCCGAGGTAGAACTCCGACTGGACCAGCACGTATTCACGGTCCACCGGGGACAGGCCGGGCGGGTCGATGATCACCGCGCCGAACATGCCGTTGGCGATGTGCAGGGACATCGGCATGGTCGAGCAGTGGTACATCCACACACCGCTACGGGTGGCGGTGAACCGGTACGTCAGGGACTCGCCGGGCCCGATCGTGCGCATCGGCCCGTCCGGCGCGAGGGAGCCGGCGTGGAAGTCGACGGAGTGGCCGATCGATCCGTCGTTGACGAGGGTGATCTCGAAGGTGTCACCGACGCGTCCGCGCAGCACGGGTCCGGGGGCCGTTCCGTCGAAGGTCCACAGCTTCTGCCGTACACCGGGAGCGACGTCCCTCGTCACCTCCTTCACGGTGATCGTCCGCTTGTGCACCTGGGGCTCGGTCTCATCGGTGGCGGAGGGGAGTCGGGCGTCGCGGGCCGTCACGCCGGCGGCCGGTTCGGCCATCGGGTCGAACGCGCTCGCGGCGGTGTCGTCCGTGGCTGAGGACGTGCCGCCGGCGCCGCTGTGGTCATGGGTGTCCCCGCCGCTGCCCGTGCCGGAGTCGCCGGGGTCCGACGCGGACCCGGAGGCGCCGGTGACGTGCACGGTGAAGACCATCCCCATCTGCCGGTGCCCGACCATGGAGCACCAGCCCTCCAGGTCCCGGCCGACGACGCCCGCGTCCAGCGTGCCCTTCTCGCCCGGACTGAGCCGGCCGGTGCGGGCGCCGGTCTCCAGCACGAGGTCGTGGGTGTCGGTGCCGGTGTTGCGCAGGGTGATCACCAGGCGGTTTCCGGCAGGCACGTCGACGGAGGACGGTGAGAAGCGCATGCCGCGGACCGTCACCGCGATCCGGGTGGTGCGGCCGGTCGGCGTCACCGCGTCCCCGTCGGCGCCCGAGGCGGCGGACCGCTCAAGGATGGGCAGCGACCTCACGTCCGCCGCCCCGCCGCCCGCGACGGCCAGCATCATGACCGCGAGCCCGAGGGCAACGCCACCGAGCACCCGGAACGGCCGCGCCGGGGCCTCGGCCGGAGCCGGGACAGGTTCTCCCCCCGCCGCCACGGCAGCGCCCTGCCCGGCCCCGCGACGCTCGCGCAACCCCCGTACGACCGTCATCGTGAGCAGCACCAGGAAGAACAGCAGCATGACCAGCAGCAGCCCGGAGCACGCCACCCGCACCATCGACGGCACCGGCAGCACGCACAGCAGCAGCGCGGCGTTGGTGACGGTCAGCCGGGCCGGCCACGCCCGTTCGAGGCCGGCGGTGGCGGCGCGTACGGCAGCGGGGCCGCCGCCCAGGACCACCGGGACGAGGAAGCTCAGCGCACCGAGCAGTACTTGGGCGATCCAGCCGGCGGCGAGCGGCGCGGTCAGCAGTGAGGTGCGCTCTCCCACCGTGATCCAGGAGCTTGTGGAGAGGAGGACGCAGGCCAGGACGGTCAGCGACCCGGCGAGCCATCCGCATCCCGCGGCCACCGACCACGCGGCATAGGAACGCGGCGCCTTGACCCGGGCCTCGCGCAGCCAGGGCCGACCCGCGACGACCAGTCCGGCGGCGTAGACGAGCATGCCGGGGGCGGCCAGGGGCGGCGGGCCGAGCAGGGTGCCGGCGACGGCGGCACCGAGGCCGGCGAGCAGGACGGGAAGGGCGGCCCTTCCCGCTCGTTCCGCGCCGTCCACCACCCGCGTGCGCAGCATCGTCGGCCACAGGGTGATGAGCGTTCCGGCGACGGTGAGGCCGACCCAGCCGAGCAGGTTGACCGTCTCATGGGCGAGACGCAGCCGTTCGGGCAGATCACCGGCGAGACCACCGCGAGCCATGACGACCCCGAGCGCGGCACCCACGGGCAGCAGCGCGGAGGCGGCCACGTAGTAGCGCACCGTCATGGAGAACCGGCCCGGCAGCGCCCGGCGCATCAGCCGCAGCAGCCAGACGGCGTGCGCCGTGACCGCCGCGGCGACCAGGCACCCGCCGGCCAGGACGACGTACCACCGCTCGAAGAGCATGCCGCCGATCACCCCGACGGCACCGGCGTTCAGGCAGACCAGGCGCAGGGCGGCCGGGGCACCGCGGTTCGCCTCGGGCAGCCGCAGGACGGAGGCGGCGAAGTGGCCGGACCAGATGACGATCGCGGTGGTCACGGCGCCGAGCAGCAGCACATGGACGAGCAGCCAGAAGGCGTGCGGCAGGAAGTGGTGAGCCGTGCCGACCGCGGCGAAGAGGGCGAGCCAGACGACCACGATCGCGTTCACGCCGAGGTGCCAGGAAGTGCGCGACGAGCGGCCGGGAGGCTGGGGCTTCGGGGCGGACCCGCTCGACGCGGAGGGGGACAGGTTCGTGGTCACCGGATGGTCCTCGGGCTTCCGGAGGGTGATGACGCGGGGGTGGAGACGGAGGCTGAGGCCGTCGCTGACGCGCGCCGTGCGGCTGTGACGGAGGCGGTGGCCGCCGAGATGACGAACAGCAGCACGGCGGCGATGTTGAGCACGCCGCCGAGCTGCCAGGCGCCTCGGACGTCCCGCAGGTCACCGACGACCACGCGCAGCGCCAGCGACAGATGCAGCAGCCAGGCCGCCGCGGCGAGCGCCGGACGGTAGGGAAGGGGATGGCGCAGTACGGCGGGCAGGATCACCGGGGCGTGCGCCATGATCATCGACATCACGAAGCCCAGGAACACCGCGTGCACCACCGCGTCGTACCCCGTCCCCTCGGTGACCGGCCCGGTGAGCAGCCAGAGGGCGCCGGCCACACCCAGCCAGGTGTATCCGGCGAGCAGGCATGCGGCGGTGAATCGGGGCAGGCCCGTGGAGCGCAGCAGCCGCCGGGCGACGTCGTGCACGACGAGCCAGGCGACCAGGGCGAGCAGCGCGGCACCGAGCAGTACGCTGCCGGTCGCGGGCCACAGCAGGGTGGTGACCACTCCGGCGGTGACCGCGGCGACGCAGCCCAGGAACGTCTGTTCAGCCGAGGGCGCCAGGACGGCGACCCGGGCGAGTTCCAGCCGCTCGCCCGCGATGGTCAGCACGAGGAACGCCACCAGCCAGGGCAGGATGCGCGGTACGTCGGTCCCGCCCAGCCACAGCAGCACCGCGCCCAGCGCCGACACGGCGCCCGCCGCCTGAGCGATCAGGGCGGCGCTCGGCTGCCGGCGCCAGAAACCTACGTACAGGGCGACCAGGAACGCGCATCCGGCGACGAGCAGCAGCCGGGGGACGACCAGGTCCACCGGGCCGAGCAGCAACAAGCCGCCGGCGCCGAGGCAGCCGGGAGCCAGGTACGCCCAGGGGCGGCCGAGGGCGACGGCGCGTTCCAGGGCGACCAGCGTGCCGGCGAAGCCGAGCACCATCAGCACGCCGTGCACCTGCGGCAGCCGGTCGGCAGTGACCGGAGCCGGGAGGCCGAGCAGGCCGAGGGCGGCGTCGAGCCCGGCCAGCAGGCACAGCCCGGCGGCGAGCAGCAGGGGCGCGCGGCGGGCCCCCACCCGCCGAGCGGCCGTTCTGCCGGGGGCGGAGCCGGTCGCCGGGGTCACCGGTGCGCCTCGGGTGTGCCGGCCGGGGCCGGGGGCTCGTCGGCGTCCTCGCCGCCGCTTCGCTCGGTCATGCCCAAGTGCAGTCGGCAGGCGTCCGGTTCGGCGAAGGGCAGCAGCTCGACATCCTGCGGTGCCGCGCCCAGAGCGGTGAGTGCGGCCCGGGCCAGGCCCTCGTGAACACCGCAGACGACGCCGGGATGTTCGCGTGCAGTCTCGACGAACGGACAGTAGGGCAAACGGACTTGGCGTGCTTGCGCGTCGGCCTCCGGGGCGAAGCCGATCTCGTCGAGGAGGTCCAGCAGCCGGGTCCGCGCCTCCTGGGGATCCGTCGTGGGCGTCTGCCCGGCGGTGAGGACGCGCCCCCAGTGCTCACCTGCGGCGAGGGCGTCCCGGCGTGGGTCGGTGCTGGAGCGGGCGATCTGCGCGGCGAGGACGGCGGCGAGCCCGGCGTACTCGCGTGCGGGTGACTCCTGCGGCGGGCGGGCCCGGTAGCGGAAGGCGGGGCGGCCGCGTCCGGAGGGGTTGGACCGTTCACGGACGGCGAGGCCGTCGTCGACCAGGGCGTCCAGATGTTCGCGGACGGTGTTGACGTGCAGCGCGCACACCTGGGCGAGTCCGCTCGCGGTGACGGGAGCGGACCGGCCACGCAGGTACTGCAGGACACCGCGGCGCTGCCGGGACAGCGGTACGCGGTTCGTTCCGCTGCCGGGAAGCGGTCCGTTATTTTCCACGGTCATGTCCGTACTATATTGCAGTCATCGGCCCGGACCGAACGGGGACGGGCTGCCGGCTGCTGGAAGGACGCCTCCCATGAGCACGCTCACCCTCGCATCGGACCCCCAGGACGCGGCGGCCGCCGAAGCCGTCGAGGCGCATCACACGCAGCTGGCGGGTGAGCTGGCCGGACGGGTCACGATGCTGATCGCGGCCGCGGACCGCGACCCGGCGGCGGCCGACACGGTCCGGGCCGGACTGGTCGACTTCTGCGACCGCGACCTGCTGCCCCACGCGGCCGCCGAGGAGGAGACCCTCTACCCGGTCGCCCACGACCTGCCCGCCGCGCGCCTTCTCGTCGACGGCATGCTCGCCGAGCACCGCAGGCTCACCGCGCTCGTCGACGCACTGCGCACCGCCGGCACGGCCGTCCGGGCGGCCGCGGACGGCCGGGCGCTCCAGGTGCTGTTCGAGGAGCACCTGGAGAAGGAGAACACTCTGGTCCTGCCGCTGCTGGCCGGCGCCCCCGGCATCTCCCTCGCCGGACTCCTCGCGGGCATGCACGACATCCTCGGCCACGAGCACGGTGACACCGGCGAGGCGGTCACGGCCGGCGGTGGCTGCGGTGGTGCCTGCGGCTGCGGAGGCTCCGACGAGACGGACGTGCCTGAACTGGACGTACGCGACGTCCCTCACTCGCTGCGGCACGCCACGGTGTTCGGCGCGATCGCCGCGGTGCCCTCAGGGCGGGCCATGGTCCTGGTCGCCCCGCACGACCCCCTTCCCCTGCTGGGCCAGATCGAGGACCGCCACCCGGGCGCGTTCGCGGTGGAGTACCTCGAACGCGGCCCCCAGGCGTGGCGACTGCTGCTCACGCACCGCTGACCCTCCGAGGTGGACCACCCTCGCCGTGGGGAGCCGGACGTGAGCTGCGGACGTGTCCCCGCGGTGACATGGGGCGAGGCGAGGGCCTGTGCCCATGAGGCCGTCCCCCCGCCCCGCGCGTGGCACCGGGAGCGGCGACGCCGTCGCCGTACTCGAAGCACCCGCTCCTGCGGTCAGGGCACGAAGTGGCGTCCTGGCGGCATCGGGTCGTGGGACGGAACATGGCCGTCGGTGCGCTCGGCGACGCCGAGGCCGACCGCGCCGAGACGCACCGCGCTGACGTCGCTGCGATCGCCGAGCTGCTGGAGCAGGCCGGAGCGCGGCAGTGGACCGACGCGCGGCGGCCTTGCCGCCCGCCGCCCTCGGAAGACCGCAGAAACGATTGGCCGCCCCGTCAGAGGACGACGTCGAACACGCTCTTCTGCAGCCCGTTGGCATAGACGGCGTGCTCGACCAGCCGCAGCTTCTGCGTGTCCTTGTCCGTGGTGCTGAAGAGCCGCTTGCCCGCGCCGAGCAGGAGGGGGAAGACGAGCAGGTGGTAGCGGTCGATGAGGTCGGCGTCCGAGAGGGACTGGTTCAGGGCGGCGCTGCCGTGGACGATGATCGGCCCGCCTTCGGTCTTCTTCAGCGCGGCGATCTCGTCCAGTGAGCGCAGGATCGTCGTCTCGCCCCAGTTCGACACCAGGTCGGCCTCTGTGAGGCTGGTGGACACGACGTACTTCGGCATCACCTTGTAGCCGGCGAAGTCCGGCATGTCGGGCCATACCGGACTGAATGCCTCATAACTGGTCCGGCCCATCAGCATCGCGGTGGCCTCCTCCTGCTCGCGGGCCTTGATGTCGAATGCCTCGGGAAGGAACGCGATGTCCTTGAAGGTCCATCCGGCGTTCCTGTATCCGGGCTCGCCGCCCGGGGCCTCCACGACGCCGTCGAGCGAGATGAAGGCGGTGCTGATCAGGGTGCGCATCTCAATTCCTCAGTTTCTGGTGTCCGGTTCTCGGCAGACTCGGTCGGCACAGATCTCCACGGCACCCGCGGATGCGGCGAACCAACCGCGATCTCTGACTGTCGATCATGGTCAAACTCATCGGCCGTCGCCTGCCCTTTCGGCAGATTCGTCGGTCCGCGCCCCTTCGGGAGCGCGTGACCAGCCTCCCGATCGCCTTGGTCGTCACCTCCCGGGGGCGCGTCGGCCCGTATCGGCGTGCGGTCCGGGCTTGACCTGTCGGAAGCCGTGAACTCGCATGCCGTGAAGTCTGCGACGCGGCTGCTCGGGCCGAGCCACGGGCCGGCCCACGACGCGCGGCATCGACGGTCCCACCGCTGGTCGTGCTGGGAGAGGTCGGCGACCGGCTCCGGCGTCGGTGACCGGCCGCCGCGGTCGCTGGCGTGGTCCCCATGGCCGGCCCGACACCGAGGCCTGTGACCCAGCGCCTCGCCCCGCTGCCGGACGGCGGCACGATCGCCCGGATCCGGGTGCGCGGCGAGGCCTCCGGCTTCCACCGGTCGGCCGGGCCCATGATGGGGCGCTGGATGCGCACGTCGCTGGTCAGACGGCGCTGGAGCGGCAGGTGAGTGGGCGAACGGGAGGGCGAGGGCGGTCATGGCATTCGACGAGGGACTGGCGGAACGCGTCCGGGCACGGCTGGGTGCGGATCCGGGGGTGACGGAGAAACGGATGTTCGGCGGGCTGGCGTTCCTGTACGAGGGCAACATGGCGGTAGGGGTGAGCGGGGACGAGCTCATGGTCCGGGTCGGCCCGGACGCCACCGAGGCCGCCCTGGCGCGCCCAGGGGCTCGGCCCTTCGACCTCACCGGCCGCCCGATGCGCGGCTGGGTCGTGGTGGCCGCGTCCGCGGTGGCCGAGGACGCGGCCCTGGCCGACTGGATCGACCAGGGGTACGCCTTCGCGGCCGGTCTGCCGCCCAAATAGCCTCTGGCAGCCCCAGGTTCCTGCCCCCCTCTGGCTCAGAGGGGCTTGCGTGGCCCTGGCCGTCGGCGAGGGCCGGCCCGCCCCCGACACGTTGCCGTGGTGGGGGCGGCGAGGGCGCAGGCGGTCAGGCCTGCCCGAGCAGCGGGTCGTAGGCAGTGGTGCGCCGGCGGCCGGTCATGAAGGACAGGAAGTCCTTGATGAACGCGCTGCGGGTGTACGCCGGCTCGGTGCCGGCTGTCTCGCGCTGGAAGGCCGTGTGGAACAGGGCGCGGTACTCGTCCGCGTCGATGCTCTGGTCGCCGTCTTTGTCGGTGGCGTCGAAGAGGACCTCGGCGACTCTGATCAATGCGGGTCCGGCCAGGGAGGGAACGGCGGCGGCGTACTCCTGGGCGCTGATGCGGCCGTCGCCGTCGCTGTCGAGGGCGGTCTGCAGTTCCCGCCACCAGTCGGCGAAGGCGTCGTAGAGCCTGGTCTCCTCGGGTTCGTCCAGGTCGAGGCGGCTGGACAGCTCGCGGGCCATGGCGGCGAGGTCGGGCCAGTCCAGGTGTCCGTCGCCGGTCTGGTCCAGCACCTCTGCGAAGAACTGCTGCGCGCTGCGCCGTGTCCCGCCTTCCGGTGCGGGCTCCGGTTCCGGGGGGAGCGGGGAGATGAGCCGGATGAGGGCACCGGCCCGGTTCATCGTGTCGCGCATGGCGGTGATCGTGCGCGCTCGTGGGTCGTCGCTGTCGGGGGAGAGGGACAGCAGGCCGGTGATGGCGTCGGCCTGGATCCAGCCGTCCGGCAGGAGGCGGGCCAGACCGACCGCCAGATAGGCGCCTTGCATCAGGGTCTGCGCACCGGGCAGTTCCGGCAGACCTGCCCGTCGGCGGAACGGCTCGGGCAAGGACGCCACGGTGACAGCGCCGATCACGGGGCCGGCGACCGCCCGGCCGGCCGCCCACAAAGTGGGCAGGCCGTTCAGCAGTGGCGGGGCCGGGAGGTGGTCGAAGAGTTTGTAGAGGATGATGCGCATCGCCTCCGTGTTCTCGAGCTCCTCCTCCACCACCCGGTCGTAGTAGCGCCAGAAGTCGGGCAAGGAGGGCGGCAGATGGCCGGCCTCGTCGCCCATGACCGCGAGGAATGCCTGGAACTCCGCGTACAGCCGCTCCATGACCTGCTGTTCCAGGGGCTGTCCGCTCAGCCGGCACATGGTGACGGCGCTCTCGAACAGAGTCGCCACCACCCAGGCACGCACGTCGGGGGCCATCGCGTCGTAGGCACGCCCTTGCGGGTCGGTGCCGTTCAGCCGTGCGTGCAAGCGGTTCAGCCGGGCCGCCTCCCGTTGCCGGACGTGATCGTCCGGGCCGAACATGCGCTGCATGCTCAGCAAGGTGTTGCGCAGGCGGCGCCACGGGTGTGCCACGAAAGTGGAGTTGTCGATCAGGGCACCGCCGATCTGCGGGTGCGCCGCCTCCAGTACGGTCGCCCGGAGCATGGCCAGTGCCCAGCGCGGATCGTTGAAGAACTCGTGGAACTGCGAGCCGGGTCCGAACACCGGTGCTGTCCTGCCTTCGGCGTCCACCTGCTCAGAACTTCCCTTGCGTTCCGTCCCATCCGCCTCGGTACTGGCACGGGCATCGGTACCGGTGTGGGCGCGGTAGCCGCTGTCTGCGTGGGTCAAGGTCGGCCTTCTCCGTTCTGGTGGGGCAGCACGCCGCCGAAGCGGCGATCACGTTGCTGAAAGGTGTGCAGGCACTCGAGGAAGTGCGCTGCCCGGAAATCGGGCCAGAGCACCGGCGGGAACACCCATTCGGCATAGGCGACCTGCCAGAGCATGAAGTTGGAGATGCGCTGCTCCCCGGACGTCCGGATGACCAGATCGACGTCAGGGGTGTCGGGGAAGGGCAGGTGGGCGGCGAAGCTCTTCTCGTCCACGGCGTCGGCCGGCACACCACTGCGGATCAGTGACCGTGCGGCCTCGACGATGTCCCTGCGCCCACCGTGGTCGAAGGCGACAGTCAGCGTCATGCCCCGGTTGCCGCCGGTCAGGGTCATCAGGTCGGCGAAATCCCGGGCCAGTGACGCGGGCACCCGCGGATCGGTCGCGCCGAGGAAGCGGCAGCGGATTCCCCGCGCGTGCAGCAGCGGGGCGTGCTTGCGCACCACGCGCCGCACCAGCCGCATGAGGAAGTCCACCTCGGCGTTCGGGCGGCGCCAGTTCTCGGTGGAGAACGCGTACAAGCTCAGCCATCCGACCCCGGCCGAACGGGCCGCCTCGATGACGTCGATCACCGCCGTTTCCGCGGCGCTGTGGCCCGACGTCCGCGGCAGCGACCGCTGCGCTGCCCACCGCCCGTTGCCGTCCATCACGCACGCGACGTGACGGGGCAACCCGCGCGGCACAGCGCCGCCTTGACCTGATGAGGTGTAACTCCCGACCGTTTGCCGTGGTGTCACATCCGCCCCCCCCGCACAGACCGTGACGTCCCCGCCGAGGCGGGAGAAGGCCCGGGCGGGGCCCTTCACGCCGTCGAAGGCGACTGCTCTCTTTTCGAACGCGGCTTCGTGAACGGCGAGGACGCCGTTCGTCGTGCTGATCCGCTCGCTCTCCAGAGTGCCGGTTCACGTCTTCGCAGGCAGTGCCCGTTGTGACCTTTCACCCTTGGCGCGCCTGTCCGAGCCGGTCCCTCCGTGTGATGCGCTGCTTCAAACGAGGCATGACCTCATCGGGCCGTGCCTCTCTCGTCCACGGGCACACCGCCGTCAGCGCAGACGTCAAGTCGGCCGCGTCGGCAAGCGGTCCGGCCGAGTTGCTGGGCATCGTCAGGGAACATGTGCGGGTCGGCTCCGGGCGGCAACCCCGTTCGGGCCGCCCTGAGACCTGACGGTCCAGAAGCGGGCGCTGTCCCCAGCCGTCGCGGCCAGCGTGCTTCCGTCCTCGCTGAGGGCCAGGTAATGGATGTCCGAGACATGGCCGGTGAGATCCGCGACCGGCGTCCCTCGGCCGGTCCCCGGGACCATGCCCGTGTCCCACACACGTACCTCGTTGTCCCGGACGCCTGCGAGACGGGTGCCGTCGCCACTCAATGTGATCAGCTGGGAGTAGTCCTGCAGATAGACGTGGGACCGCCCGGACGCGTCGATGGTGGGGACGTCGTCCGCGTCGACGGCACTCGCGAGGTCCCACCGACTGACGAGGACACCGCCTGATGCGAAGTCCACCGGACCGCACACGGTCAGCCGCGTACCGTCCTCGTTCAGTCCGATCTGCCTTCCGAAGTCCTCGCCGTCCAGCCACGCCAGGGCAACGGGAGCGTCTTCGACGACGTCCCAGACCAGCAGGCAGCGTCTGCCCTCGAGGGCCAGGCGCGTGCCGTCGCCGCTGAGAGTGATCGATTGGTCCATGTCCCACTCACAGCGGTGACTGCTGTCCCGGTAGTCGTGGAGGTGGACGGACTTCGGGTGTCCCAGTTGCCTGCCGGTGCCGGCGTCCCACACGCGAATCGCGCCACCCTGATAGGCCACGATCCGGCCGGCGGCTGTCTCCGTGAGGCTCAGAAGTCCTTCGGTCGACGGCAGTTGCGGGCGGTGCCGCCATCCCGCCGGCGTCCCCGTCCCGGCGTTCCAGCGGGTGATTTCCCCGCGGGAGACGGTGAGCGCGGTCGAGCCGTCCGGGCTGAGCACCATGCCGTCGATGTCACCGGTGATCGAGGTCGCCCGCGAGGTGTCGCTGGGCAGTGACTCGCTCAGTATCAGGCACAGTGCCACGACGGCCACGGCGACCGTCACGGCAAGCCGACGCCGCTGCCGGCCGACGACGCTCGGGTCAGGCGGCTCACGGTCCTCGGCGAGCGACCGGCTCGCCAGCCGTTCCTGCAGACGGACATGCCTGAACTGATAGGTCCCACCGGACTGGCGCAGCAACTGCCGTTTCCTCGCATCGGCGAGAAAGGTCATCAGATGCCACGGAAGCCGGCGCTGCGCCGCGAGAACCAGACGCGTCAGCAGGAATCGAGGCCAGGCCCTCGTCAGCAGGACGAGCAGCGCGAGGACCGTTCCGGCTCCGCCCAGGCAGATCGTCACGAGCAGGCCGCCGCCCAGGTCGTCGACTGCCAGGCCGGAGAAGGCCGCGTCGAGGATCGGCTCGTGGGACCAACCGGTGGCCACCGCCACGATGACGAAGTCCGCCAGCACGACGATCGCCAGCAGGGGGAACGCCGAGAGGGACAGCACCGTTCCGGCACACAGCGCCGCGGTCAGGGACGACTTGCGGTCCTGGACGAGAAAGTCCAGTGGGTCGGCCCGGACCGAGCGTTCGGGGGGCGCGTCGAGCCAGTTGTGCACGGCCAGTGCCAGACCGACCGACGAGGCGACCGCCAGCAGCGTGGTGATCACGCCGAAGTACCCCCATACCTCGTCGGGCGACCACCCGGTGTCGATCGAGATGGTCACGGCAGCCCCGGCCATCAGGGGCACGGCGGGAATCGCGGTCAGCGCGAGTCCGGTGGCATAACCGCGGCGCAGCCGGCCCAGGGATCCGCGTACGGCGAACGACAGCCGGCCGGGGGGACGTTCGGGGGCCGCGAACCAGATGAACATCGCCAGGACGGCGAACCCGCCTCCGATACCGGCACCGGCGGCGAGAACGTCTTCGGTCGTGGTCGCGGGCATGAGGGCGGCCACGGCGCAGGCCGCCAGCAATACGATCATCCCCAGCCCGATACCGATGGCCGGTCCGGCCCAGCGGGACAGCAGGCGGCCGCTCATCAGCCACCAGGCGAGGTCGCGTTCGCGGTACTGGTGCAGGTACCTGGCCAGGTACGTGAGCCAGCGCTCGGCCTCATCGGCCCGCACTCGCCAGTCGGGCCCGGCGCTGGACAGGTCGCCCGGTACCTGTCGGGGCGCGTAGGCCGCGACGATCACCCGGTCGACGAGGTGGTCCTCCACCTCGTGTCGACTGGCGTGGTCCAGAAGACCGGCCGGGGCCTCGGGGCAGTGCTGGTAGACGGTCCGGGCCAGGGACAGCATCAGCGGGGTCGACAGCGCTGTGGACACGGCGCTGTCGGGCTCCGACTCCAGACGCTCGTAGACCTCGCTCCAGTCGGTCGCCTCGGGCCAGTCGACGGCACTCAGGTAGGCGCGGGCGTCCGGCGCGGGAACCGGACGGACTTCCACCACCGGCGCCCGGCGCAGGACCGGCGCGCCGCCCGCGATCACGTCCTCGTACTCCGCCGACCGACAGGTCACGACGACCCCCCGCCCGTCGCCGCAAGCGGTGTTGACGCCGCGGACCGCGCTGCGGCGCGCCGACTCGGGCATCTCGTCCAGGCCGTCCAGCACCGGCAGCAGCAGGCGTCGGTCGAGCAGACGGCGGGGGACCTCGGGACGGCCGTTGTAGTAGGCCGTGGCGAGCGACTGCACGATCCAGTCGTCCAACGACTCGCTCACCGGGTCCCAGCTCGAGACCGACAACAGCACGGGTACCGCGGTGCCGCTCTCGCGACTTCCCAGAAGGCCGAGCACAAGCATGATGGCGAGCACGGTCTTGCCCGCTCCGGGCTCGCCGAGCACCACGAGACGTCCGCTGGGGATCTGCCGGTATCCGTCACCCAGCCGGCGAATCGCCTCGTCGAAGCTGCCGTGGAGCCGGCCCTCGAGGGCCTGGGACCGGATCCGGGTGCCGCTGGAACCCGCGATGGAGTTCGGGGTGTCGGCGACGGACCGCTCGGTGGCGGACCACACCAGGGGGATCACCGACGGGTCTCGCAGCCTGCGGGCCCCCACCTCGTCGTCCCACTGGCCCTGGAGCGTCTCGGCGAGGATGTCGGCCAGTTCTCTCTCGCTCGCCGGAGGCGGCGGTTGCAGGAACGGGACCAACGCGAGGGCCAGCCCCGCGACGGAGACGGCCAGTCCGGCCACGCCCGTGATCTGACCTGCGGTGTCGCTGCTGGAAACACCAATCCAGGCGAAGACCCCCAGGGACATCACACCGAGCACAACGAGCAGGACCTTGCCGACGCGCTGTCGCTGCGCGTGTTCGGGAAGACGTATCACCCACGGGATTCTGACGGGCCCGCAAGCCGACATGTGCCGTTATGGAAAAGCTGAGCTGCATGAATGCCATCTTTTCCCGAATTGCCGAATACGAGGGCGGGCAGTGGTAGAGCTTCGACGTCGTCGCCGACCCATCCGGAAGCGGCGCACCGGCCGGGCTCGGCCTCGGAGACCGCAGGGCGAGGTCCACGCCGTCGTGACGTCCTCTCCGTGGGTACGCCAGACCTTCTCGCCGAACGAGAACCTGAGAAGCGGCGACTGAGTCTGTTCGCGGCGGTACGCGGCCCGTCCGGCACGGTCAGTCGGCTCCCCGCTCCGCCGGGGAGCCGGCGTCCTGAGTGGCGGCCCACGAGGCGAGCAGTCGCAGTCCCTCCTCGGAGGCCGAGCCGGGTTCGGCCGTGTAGATGGTGAGCGTGAGACCGGGTTCGGCGGCCATCTCCAGGCCCTCGTAGGCGAGGGTGAGTTCGCCGACGACCTGATGGCGGAACCGCTTGGTGCCGGTCCCGTGGTGGCGGACGTTGTGAGCGCCCCAGCGGGTGCGGAAGTCGTCGCTTCGGGTGGACAGCTCGCCGACGAGGTCGTGCAGGTCCCTGTCATGGGGGTTGCGGCCGGCCTCGGTGCGCAGGATGGCGACGGCGACGTCTGCGGCCTGCTCCCAGTCGGGGTAGAAGCGGCGCGACGCGGGGTCGAGGAAGTTGAAGCGGGCCAGGTTCGCCTGGTTGCGGGACGTGGCGTAGACGTCGTCGTAGAAGACGCGGGCGAGCTGGTTCGTGGCGAGCAGGTCCATACGGCCGTTGCGGACGAAGGCGGGGCCGGCGGTGACCGCGTCCAGGACCCACTGCAGGCTCCGGTGCGGCGTCCACGCCCGCCGGGCGGCGCGGCGGCGGGGCCGGGTGAGGGCGTCGGAGCCGTCGGCCGCGTGGGCCAGGTTCAGCAGGTGGGCGCGCTCGGCGTCGTCGAGTTGGAGGGCACGGGCGACGGCTTCCAGGACGGCCGGGGAGACACCGGCGAGGTGGCCGCGCTCCAGCTTGGCGTAGTACTCCACGCTGACGTCGGCCAGCGCGGCGACCTCGCTGCGGCGCAGGCCGGGCACCCGGCGCCGGCTGCCCGACGGCAGGCCCGCCCGCTCGGGGGTGATCTTCGCTCGTCGCGAGGTGAGGAACTCGCGGACCTCTGCTCGGTTGTCCACGCCTTCGACGGTACGTCCCACCCGCCGCAGCAGGGATGTACTGCCAGTACACCCCTTGATGGTGTCTCGCTCCCCCCGCCGAGAGCGGGTTACCTGGATGACGTGGTGCTTTCCGTCCGGCCTTCACGACCGGCGTGCACCTGGCCCTGCACTCGGCGACGGCCCCGGACATCCGGTGCCCTACGCCTCGGCACGCGAAGGAACTTCTCTCATGCGCGGCGCAGTGATCCACGCCCCCGGCGACATCCGCTTCGAGACCCTCGACGACCCCAAGACCGTCAACCCGACCGACGCCGTCATCCGCACGGCCGTGACCTGCGTGTGCGGCTCCGACCTGTGGCCCTACCGGGGCCTGGAGCCGACGGACGAGCCGCACCCGATGGGACACGAGTACGTCGGCTTCGTCGAGGAGGTCGGCAGCGAGGTCACCTCGGTCAGGCCGGGCCAGTTCGTGATCGGCTCCTTCGCCACCTCGGACAACACCTGCGCCCACTGCAAGAACGGCTTTCAGTCGAACTGCCTGCACCGCGAGTTCATGTCCACCTGCCAGGCCGACTACGTGCGCGTACCCAACGCCCAGGGCACCCTGGTCGCCACCGACCATGTCCCGGGTGAGGAACTCTGGCCGAGCCTGCTGGCCGTCTCCGACGTCATGGGCACCGGCTGGTGGGCCGCGGATGCGGCCGAGGTGCAGCCCGGCTCGACCGCCGTGGTGGTCGGGGACGGCGCGGTCGGTCTGTGCGCGGTGATCGCCGCCAAGGCGAAGGGCGCGGAGCGGATCATCGCCATGTCCCGCCACGCCTCCCGGCAGCAACTGGCCCGAGAGTTCGGCGCCACCGACATCGTCACCGAGCGGGGAGACGAAGGCGTCGAGCGCATCAAGGAGATGACGGGCGGGATCGGCGCCGACAGTGTGCTGGAGTGCGTCGGCACCGCCCAGGCCATGCAGCAGGCCCTGCGCTCCGCACGGCCCGGCGGCAACGTCGGCTTCGTCGGCGTCCCCCACGACGTCGCCGTGGACGGCCAGGAACTGTTCTTCTCCCACGTCGGCCTGCGCGGCGGCCCCGCCCCCGTACGCCGCTACCTGCCCGATCTCGTCGACCGCGTCCTGACCGGCGCCATCAACCCGGGCAAGGTCTTCGACCTCACCCTGCCCCTGGACCAGGTCGCCGAGGGCTACAAGGCCATGGACGAGCGCCGCGCCATCAAGGCCCTCCTCGAGCCCTGACCCGCACAAGGAGCAACCGTGCACCTCACCCGCAGCGCGATCGCCACCGTCAAGGGCCCCGCCGACTGGTCACCGGTGACGTCTGCATCGACGCCGTCCCCGCAGCTCCGCCCCCGTCCCGGGTCACCTGTCCCTCGTCCACTTCATGCCCGGCGCCCGCACCCACTGGCACCGCCACCCCCTGGGCCAGACCGTCTTCGTCACCGAGGGAATCGGTCCGTGCCAGCGCCGCGACGGACCGATCGAGGTCGTCCGGCCCGGTGACCAGGTTTGGGCGGCCTGACCCTGGCCAACGTCCTCGGCGTCCCCGCCGGCTCGCCGGCCGGGCACGTCATCGGCTGGCGTGGCCTGTTCTGGGCCCTGGCCGCACTCGCCGCCCTCGCAGCCGCCGTGACCGGCCGCGTCGTCCCCCGCACGGAACGGCCCACCCAGGTGTCCGTGCGCGGCGAGATCCGGGCACTGCGCCAGGGCCGGCTGTGGCTGGCGCTCGCCGCGGCCGTCCTGATCATGGGCGGAGTCCTCGCCACCTGCACGTACCTCACATCGCCCGGTGAATCGCAGGTGGGGGAGTGCGATGCGCCGGCAGGTGCTCCTGGAGCAGTTCGACGAGCGGTCGGGCGATCTCGGCTTCCGACTCCGCCGGGCCGAACTGAACGGCAGAGGCCCGGGCGAGGCCATTCGGCATCCTCCGACAGTGCTTGCCCCCGGCGTGGTCCAGGTCAGCCCGGCTCCCACGACCGGCACCATGCCAAGGCCGACCAGGCCCACCTGCACGGCGAGTGAAGCGGGCGGCTGCACGACACTGACACCCTCCGCGACGTCACCGACAGCTTGTCGAACCGACGCAACCGTGGCGGTCGCCGCCGCGCCGTCCCCACCCCCGCAGCCAGTACGGCAACTGCCGCAGGCCTGGACCGGACTGGCGGACCACGGCGGCCGCTGCTACCTTCGCTGAGGTCGTGCGAGAGAACGAGGAGGTGGTACCCGTGAACGTTTCGACATGGGTGCTCTCCTCCGGGGTCACGGTCGGGCGATAGGTCGTCCGGGAGCGCCGTTCACGCGCACTCCCGAAAGGCACGACCATGCCCCTTCACTTCACTTCCGGACAACGCCTCGACGACGGCGTCCTCGAACGCGAATTCACCCTCGGCGACATCCCCGGCATCCTGTGGACGCCCGCGCCCGCACCCGCACCGGCGCCGCTGATCCTGCTCGGCCATCCTCCGCTCGGACTGCGCAAGATCTACCCCCGGCTCGTGGCGCGGGCCCGGCACGCCGCGGCGGACGGCTTCGCCGCGGCCACCATCGAGCTTCCCGGGAGCGGTGACCGCCCCCGCTGGGCCGCCGCCGAGCAGGCCCGCGCCGACCTGCGCCGGGCTGTGGAAGCCGACGAGCCGGTCAGCGACGAGATCATCGACGCCCTCGTCCTCCCGCTCGTCGACAAGGCGGTCCCGGAATGGCAGGCCGCCCTCGACGCCCTCCTGTCGCTGCCCGGGATCGGCGGCCCGGTCGGGTACTCCGGGGGAGTGATCTCCATCGGCGTTCGCCTTGCCGTGGTGGAGCCACGCATCGTGGCCGCCGGCCTCTTCGCCGGGAGTTTCGTACCTCGCGCCGTGTTCGACGAGGCCCGCCAGGTCACCATTCCGCTGCACGTCCTGCTGCAGTGGGACGACGAAGGCAACGACCGGCAGACGGCCCTGGACCTGTTCGACGCCTTCGGCTCCAGGGAGAAGTCCCTGCACGCCCATATGGGCGGGCACACCGGCGTCCCGCGGTTCGCGGGGGACGCCATGGCCCGGTTCTTCACCCGGCACCTGAGGTGAGGCCGGGCCGCACCGCCGGCAGACGGTGACTGTCCATGCTGCGGGCCCCTGCCGACTCGGCAGGGGCCCGCGGCATGAAGCCGTGCGGTGTCAGCCTGATCTTGCTGGACACGGACCGTGGAGGCGCTCAGCAGCGCAGGCCGACGACCCCCCAGCCGCGCCGCTCCGCATCCGTGACCACCTCTCCCCAGTCGGTGAGCAGGTACGCGAACGATGCGAAGGTCGTGATCCAGCCGCCGGAATCCGCGGCATGCCGGGTGAACGGCTTGCGCAGACTTTCCAGGCGCGGTGCCGCCTGCCGCCACCATCCCGCGATCAGCGGCACGTGATCGGGCGGGCACCACAGCAGCAGATCCGCGTCCCAGGTGCACGGCTGCTCCGGCAGCCCCGAACCGGCCCCGGTGGTGTCTTCCAGACCGTGCCAGAACAGCGCGTCGTTGAACCGGTCCAGTACGTCGCGCACGTCGGGCTCGACGAAGTCCCGCATGTGGTCCCACCGGTGACCGGCCCAGAAGTGAGGCTTGAACGAGCCGAGCGTGTCCCGGAACGCGTACCTGCGGAACCAGTCGTCACCCGGCTGTGCGGACCACGACCAGCCGTGCTCGAAGAGATCATCGCTGTACGCCTCTCCGAAGGCGGCATCGCTCAGGAACGTCTCGCGGTCGCCGGGCGCCGCCGCCTCCACCCGCGGCCAGTCCACGATCAGGACTTCGATCCCCACACCCATCACGCCAGCCTAGGGCACGCAGACAGACGTTGATCATCACAGCCTGTGGCCGACCGTGACAGCCCGAGGGGCCACCTCAGGCACTCAACGCCCGACCCGACCCGACCATGACCCCGGCCACTGGTCGGATCGGCCGGCATCCGCTCCACAAGGCCCTGACCAGGCGCGTTCCAACCACCAGAGCCGGCACGCCCCGAGTCGAGCGGGAGCCCGAAAAGAATTTCGGCGGCGGGTGAAACCAACCCCGCCCAGGTGACGGAATGCGTTCTCACAGATTCGAGACAGACTCGATCGAAGGGAACCGCCATGACTGCACGAGCCGCGGGTGCCGCCCTTGCCGCCGGTGTCGCCGTCGTTGTCTCCGTCACCGCCGCCGCTCCCGCGCTCGCCCAGCCGAACGCCACGGGCGAGCAGGCCACCGTCTCCGTACTGCACGCCGTACCGGGCCTGACGGTCGACGTGTACGCGGGGAACGACGAGCTGATCCCGGACTTCAAGCCGGGCACGCTCACCGACCCGATGAAACTGGACGCGGGCTCCTACGACATCAAGATCTTCAAGGACGGTGAAGGACCCGACGGAACGCCCGCCATCGAGAAGACGGTCGACGTGCCCGCCGGCGCGAACGCCACCCTCGTCGCCCACCTGACGGCGGACGGCGAGCCCGCGCTGGACACCTTCGTGAACGACATGTCGAAGGTGCCGGCCGGAAAGGCCCGGCTGACCGTGCGCCACGTCGCCGCTGCACCCGCCGTCGACGTCCGCGCCGACGGAACACCGGTGTTCAAGGGCCTGGTCAACCCCAAGGAAGCCAAGGGCGAGGTAGCGGCCGGTACGGTCAGCGCCGACGTGGTACTCGCCGGCACCGACACCGTGGCGATCGGCCCGGCCGACCTGAACCTGGCCGAGGGCACGAACACCGTCGTGTACGCCTGGGGCAGCGCCGCGGACAAGAACCTGGCGCTCAAGACCCAGACCCTGACCGGCATGCACTCCGCACCGGCCGGCGCGGATGCCGGCGAGAGCGGACAGGCCGCCGCACACAACGCGAGCCTGCCGCTGGGTGCGCTGTCTCTGGGCGCCGTGTCCTTCCTGGGGGCCGCCGGTCTGCTGTACCGGCTGCGCACGACCGCGCGCTGAGCCCTCCTCCGGACGCGTCCGCGGCTCAGGACCCCTGCCCCTGACGTGGTGTGCCGCGAGGGCGACGGCGGCACACCACGTCCCCATCGGTGAAGAGGAACCACCGCATGAACTGGCTCAGCTCTCGCTCCGCGCTGCTGATCGCTCTCACCGTCGCGCTCTGCGGGCTCGCCGCGTCCGTGGTCCTCGTGGTGCGTGCCGGCTCCGCCGGCGGGCGCGCCGACGCCGACGATTTCGGCGCCGAGCCGGTCACCGGCGCCGCCCCCGGTGCCCCCGCGGCGGTGTCCCCGGCCCCCACCGGTCCGACGGTGTCCGGCGCGGCCCCGGCCCCCGCAGGCACGGGGGAGTACGGCTCACCGGCCACACCCGTGTCCCTTCCCGCTCCGACGAGGCTGAGCCTGCCGCGCCTGGAGCTGCGCGCCGCCGTCGATCCGGTGGGCGTCACCGACGACGGCCGGGTCGCCGTACCGGAAGACCCGCGCCGCGTGGGCTGGTACCGCTACTCGCCGCAGCCGGGCGCACCCGCCGGGTCGTCCGTGATCGTCGGCCACGTCGATTCCGACGATCGCGGCCTCGGAGTCCTCGTCGCCCTCAAGGACGTGCGCGAGGGCGACAGGGTGACGGTCGAGCGGGCGGACGGCAGCCGCGCGGACTACCGCGTCGTCTCCCGTCGTACCGTCGCCAAGCAGGCGCTGGCGGCGTCCGGTGCCTTCCGCACGGACGGTCCGGCCGCCCTGACACTGATCACCTGCACGGGCCCGTACCTGCCGGACGACGGTGGCTACCAGAACAATCTCGTCGTGACGGCCGTGGAGGCGTCGAAGTGACCCCGGCATGGGGCGGCTCGCAGGTTCTGGCGGCTAGTGTGTCCCGTGTGACGTCCGTCTCCGACGAGCATCTCGGCCACGGTTTCGCAGACGGCGATGAAGCGTGCCTCAACGAGGCCTACCGCCGCTGGGGAGCCCTGGTGTTCACGGTGGCGGCCCGCAAGCTGGGCGATGCCGAGGAGGCCAAGGACGTCGCACAGCAGGTGTTCGTCGGGGCCTGGCGCGGCCGTGAGCGGTACGATCCACGACGTGGGTCGCTGAAGACCTGGCTCATGGGCATCACGCACAAGAAGGTGGCCGACGCCCTGACGCGACGGTCACGGCAGCTGCGCGACGTCGAAGCGGTGGGCCTCGTGTCCACGCCCGACCACGGCCGGCAGCAGATCTCCCCGTCGGACTCCGTGGTGGACTACGTTCTGCTGACGGATGAGCTGGAAAGACTTTCCCAAGAGCAACAGATGGTGCTCCGACTGGCCTTCTACGAAGATCTCACCCAAGCGCAGATCGCCGAACGGACCGGGCTGCCCCTGGGCACGGTGAAGACCCACACCCGGCGCGGGCTCATGCGTCTGAAGAACAGGCTGGAGGTGGACGGTGAAGCACGCGGATGACGAGACGCTGGCGCTGATGGCGATCGGAGACACAGCCTCCCCGTCCGCCGAGGAGCACCTGCGCCACTGCGCTCGCTGCACGGAGGAACTCAAGGCACTGCGCCGTGTGGTCGCCACGGCCAAGACGCCCCTGCCTCATGAGGACGACCTGATGGCCCCGCCCGACGACCTGTGGGAGGCCATCGCCGGAGAACTCGACCTGGCCTCCCACACCACCGATGCAACCGGCGCGGGCGCGCCCGGACGAGACCCGGCGAGCCTCCCGCCGCTGCCCACCGGACAGCACGCCCCGCCGGCCACGACGGACGCCGCGGACCCGGGGACGCCGGTGCGCTCCCTGCCCAAGCCCCGCCGTCTCGCCCGCTTCACCGTCATGATCGCCGCATGCGCCGCGCTTCTGGGCGCCGGCGCGGGCAGCGCGGTCACCTGGTGGGTCAACCAGGACAACTCCTCCGTCACATCCGCCGAGGACGGCAGACGGCTCGACTCCCTCCAGCCCCGCTCGGCCGGGTACGCCCGGCTCGACGGACGCAGCGCTCACCGCACCCTCGACATCACCGTCAAGGGGCTGCCGAAGACCAAGGGCTACTTCGAGGTCTGGCTGATGGACCGCACCCACAGCAAACTCGTCTCGATGGGAGTCCTCGGCCCGGACGGCCACGCCGTGCTGCCGGTGCCCGACACCATCGACCTCGAGGAGTACTCGGTGGTCGACGTCTCCGTCCAGCCGTACAACGGCAAGCCGGACCACTCCGGGGACAGTGTCGTCAGGGGCCCTTACGCGGGTTGACCACCCCGGGCGGCGGCGAAGCTCCCGGCCCTGCCCGTTCTTGCGTCAGGGAGGACAAGAACAGTCCGCCGCCCGTCATGGCGATCCGTCCGTAACGGGCCTGCCCACACCGGCGGTCGGGGCATTGACTTCATCAACGGCTGTTGGTTGAGTGGCTCATCCACTGAGCCACTGGGGAGGACCGTGTGGAGCCATTGCCGCGCGAAACCATCGTCGACGTGCTGGAGAGCCGTCTGCGGGAGGACATCCTCACCGGGCGGCACCCGGCCGGTACGTATCTGCCACCCGAGCGCAGTCTCGCCGACGGCTACGGAGTCACCCGAACCACTCTCAAGCACGCCTTCGGCCGGCTCGTCCAGGCCGGATTGCTGGAGACCCGCCACGGCGTCGGCACCCGAGTGCGGGACTACCTGCGCCTCGGCGGGGCCGACCTGCTGCCCATGCTCGTCCGGCACAGCCCCGACTGGCTCGGCGAGATCTTCGAAGTACGACGCAGCATCGGCGCGTTGATCGCCGAGCGCGCGGCCGCCCGGGCGACGGACGGGCAGCGCGCCGAGCTGCGCGGCCTGCTGACCGCAGTGAGCGAGGCTGAGGGCGGCGACGCCGTCCAGCTCGCCGACATCGAGGTGCACCGGGCCCTGGCCCGCGCCACCGGCAACCGTGTCTACGTCCTGCTGACCAACACGCTCTTCAACGCCTACCTGCCGGTGCGCGCCGCGCTCGTCCGTCCTTTCACGGACGCCGCCGCGGCCCATGGGCGCCTCCGCCCGGTCGTCGACGCGGTCGTCGACGGCGACGAGACCGGCGCACGGCGGGCGGCCGAGGAGTATCTGACGGCCACCGAACGGATCATGCTGGAGGGTCTCGCATGAGCACGCTCCCCGCCTCGCCCCCGAAGGGCACCACCCCCGGTCGCGGCACCGTCTTCCGCGAAGCCATGGTCGGCACGCTGCGACTCGACCACGAGAACGGCGCCCGCCCGCTACGCCTCGACCTGACCGTCTCGGCTGACCGTGTCATGCGGCTGACCGGCACGACCGAGGCCCGTGCCACCGGCCGGATACGGGTCGCGGGCTGGGCCGACGACCCGGACGCCCACGGCGAGTTGGAGATCTCCCCGTTCTCCGCGCGCCGTATCCGCTACCGCATCGCGTTCACCGCCGACGGCCGCAGGCTCACCCTCGACGGCTGGAAGTCCGTGACACCGCGCAGACCGGTGGCCTCCATGACCGTACTGCCGTACACCGTGTACGAGGACGGCGCACCCATCGGCACCGGAACCCTGCGTTTTCCCCTGGCCACACAGCTCGCTCCGTTCCTGGCGAGCTTCCGCTTCCCTCGGCGGGAGAACCGCGACGCGCTCCTCGCGCCGCGCTGGAAGGGCGAGCCGGGACGTACCGAGGTCTGGTACACCACCATCACCGACCCGGCGACCGGGAGCGGGCTGTGGCTGCACCATGAACTCACCGCACCTGCCGACGGATCCGAGCCGTACGCACACGGTTGGGCCGCCCTCTTCCCCCAAGACGGACCCGTACGGCACGCGCGCTTCGGACCCGTTCCGTGGACCGCCGACCAGGCCGGATTCCGCGCGGACGGAGTCCTGGCCGGGCCCGGACGGCTGACCGGGTCGGCCGACGGCGGCTCTCTGCACTGGCAGCTGACCGAACAGCCCGTGGCCGAGCCGCTGTTCACCTTCCCCCGGTGGTCGTGGCGCCGGGCAGTGCTGCCCGCCGCCCACATGCTGCCCGCCGCACGGGCCCTCTACGACGGAACCTTCACACACGACGGCACGCCCCTGACGCTCACCGCGGCCCCGGGCGCGTCCGCCCGGATCTACGGTCACGGCAACGCCCGCCGATGGGCCTGGCTGCACGCCGACCTCGGCGGCGGCGACATCCTGGAGATCGTCGCCGCCGTCTCCACGCGCCCGGGCCTGCGCAGGCTCCCCCCACTGGTCTTCCTCCGCCTGCGCCGCAACGGCCGCACCTGGCCACGCCGCCCCGAACGTGCTGCGCTCGGCTGGGCCGGAGCGGGACGCTTCCGCGCCGCCGTCGGCCTGCCCACCTGGACCGTCACCGGCCGCGCCGGACTGCGCCGGATCCGCGTGCAGGTCACCCAGCCCGCGGACCGCACCCTCGCCCTGGACTACACCGACCCCGACGGCGCCCGTGCGACCTGCCGCAACAGCGAACGCGCCGACGCCCATGTCCTGCTCGAACGCTGGTGGTTCGGCGGCTGGCGCACCGAGAGGGAATGGACGCTCGACGGAACGGCCCATGCGGAAGTGGGTCACCGATGAGCCTCACCGGCCTGGTGGCCGCCGTCATCGCCGACGACGGCACGGCCGACTGGCCCACCCGCGTCCCCGCGAGGCTGGAGACGGTCCTCGCCTCGATGCCGCTTCCCGCCCGCGTCGGTGTACGGGCGGCGGCGCGCGGCCTCGACGCGTACGCCATGGCGCGGACAGGACGCCCACTGGCCGCGCTCACCGGGCCCGAGCGCGAGTCGGTGCTGGCCGGGCTCGTCGCACGGCCGGCGCTGCTGCCGTTCCTGGACGTGCTCAAGGTGCCCGTTCTCCTCGCGGCCGGCACCGAGCGGATGCTCGAGGACGGCTTGCCGGCACACGGGCTCACACGGGCGGATCCACCGCTCGACTGCGTGCCGTCGTACGCCTGGCCCGCGCGGTCCACCGCCGACGCCGTGGTCATCGGATCCGGGGCGGGCGGGGCCATGGCCGCGCGGACCCTGGCCCGGGCGGGACTCGACGTGGTCGTCCTGGAAGAAGGACAGCACCACCCCACCGAATCGTTCGCACGCCGCACACCGCTCGAGCGGTTCGCCGAGCTGTACCGGGACGGCGGAGCGACCGTCGCCGTCGGCAGCCCGCCGCTGCTGCTGCCGGTGGGCCGGGCCGTCGGCGGCACCACCGTCGTCAACTCCGGTACGTGCTACCGCACTCCCGACCACGTCCTCGCCCGCTGGAGCACGGACTTCGGGTTCGCGCTCGCCGAGGACCTCGGCCGCCACCTGGACGACGCGGAGCGCACCCTGCGCGTGGCCACCCAGCCCCTGGACGTCCTCGGCGGCAACGGTCGGATCGCGCTCACCGGAGCGGGCAGGCTCGGCTGGCACGCGGCCCCGCTGCGCCGCAACGCGCCCGGCTGCAAGGGCTCCTGCCAGTGCGTCGTGGGCTGCCCGACCGGCGCCAAACAGAGCGTGCAGCTGTCCGTGCTCCCCGACGCCTGCGCCGCCGGGGCCCGCATCGTCACCGGAGCGCGGGTGGAGCGCGTGCTCGTCGGCACGGACCGGCCGGGCGGGCCGCGCGCGGCGGGAGTGCGGGTGCGCCGGGAGGACGCGGCGGGGGTGCGGGGGCGCCGGGAGGACGACGGGTTCGAGATCCTCGCCCCTTTGGTCGTCGTGGCCGCGGGCGCCCTCGGATCACCGCCGCTGCTGCGCCGCTCGGGCCTGGGCCGGCATCCCCGGCTCGGGCGGAACCTCAGCGTCCACCCGGCCACCAGCGTCGCCGGGCGCTTCGCGGAACCGGTCACCGCCTGGCAGGGCGTGCTGCAGAGCGTGGGCGTGGAGGAACATCACCACGCAGGCGTCCTCATCGAGGCCACTGCCACCCCGCCGGGCATGGGCTCCTTCGTGCTGCCCGGAGTGGGTGGCGAGTTGCGCCGTGAACTGGAAGGCGCCGACCGGCTGGCCACCCTCGGCGCGATGATCGCCGACCTGCCCTCCGGCCGGGTGCTCGGCCGTGACCGCACGCTGCTCCGCTACGACCTGCACCGCCGTGACGCGGGCCGTCTGATGCGGGCGGTACGCGCCATGGGCGAGCTGCTGTTCGCTGCGGGCGCCGAGGAAGTCCTCACCGGCATCCCCGCCGCGCCCTGGGTACGCGGTCTGACGGACCTCGACGCGGTCCTCGCCGGCACGAGCGCACGGCAGCTGCATCTCTCGGCCTACCACCCCACCGGCACGGTCGCGGCGGGTGCGAACCCGGAGGGCTTTCCCGTGGACGGGACGGGACAGCTGCGGGGTGCGCGCGGTGTGCTGGTCGCGGACGGGGCGTTGCTCCCAAGCTGCCCCGAAGTGAACCCGCAGCTGAGCATCATGGCGACGGCCCTGGCGGTGACGACGGCGTACCTGGGGCGGTGAAGGGAGCCCACTCGCTGCCGGCCCCGGGGCGGTCGAGCTCGAGGGGCCCGTCGTCGACTGCCAGGCCGCCGGCGTCGGTGCGCTCGGAGCCGATGTGCTCCGAGCGTACGTCCGCGACGGCGACGGCCTCGGGAGAGTGCGCCCAGTTGGATCAGTCGGCGACGACGCCCGTGTTCTGGCAGGCGGTCAGCAGCCAGCGAGCGTCGTCCTGCTTGCTCATCACGTACAGCGGGGCGCCCTCGCTCTCGTCGGTGCCGCCCAGGTAACGCTGACGCACCTTGACCGCCGCGACGTCGGGGCGGATGAAGAGCACGTGGACCACCTCGTAACTGACCTCGCCGTCCCAGTGGGCCGCGGGGAGCACCTTGCGGGTGAACTCCGAGATCGCGTCGAGGCCGATGAGCACCTTCCCGTGAGCCGTCGTCCAGACCGCGTCGGGGTGGAAGAGCGCGAGGAATTCGTCGGGGTCCTTGTGCTGCTGGGAGTGCTCGACGGTGGCAACGACCTGCTTGATGGCTTCGATGTCGGCGGCGTACGCCGTGGATTCCGCGTTCATGTGGAACATGGTGCAACCTCAAGCCCGGTTGAGATCAAGGTGGTCACCGGTTCAGGGAATCGACGGTGCGCAGTGCCCCGACCGGAAATCTGACCGATAGTCGACAGCTCCTCACTCTCCGGAATGCCATCTACCTGTGCAGGGAAGATCGGTGCGCCGCAGGAGGGAACGAGTGGGGAACCCGATGGTCGAACGGGATGAGGCAGGCGCCCTCGCGGCGCACGCGGAGGCGTCCGCGCGGGCCGGCACCGGGCGGTGGCTGTTGGTCAGGGCGCTGCCCGGAATGGGGCGTACCGCACTGCTTGACGAAGTGGTCGGGCAGGAGTCGGTGCGTGGAACGATGGCCGTCCGGCAGGCGCGCGGTTCGCGCGAGGAGGGGGCGTTCCCGTTCGCCCTGTTGCGCCAGCTCTTTCCAGTGACGGAAGAGGACATACCCTTCGCCTGCGAATCCTCCGTCGACGAACAGCGGACCTTTCACCGCCTCCTTGACGCAGTCGCCCGGGACGCCCACCGAAAGCCCCTGCTACTGGCCGTCGACGACGTGCACGAGGCCGACACACCGTCGAAGCGCTGGCTCGGCTATCTGGCCCGTCGGCTCGTGGGACTGCCGGTGTTCCTCCTGCTGACCGCGAGCGCCGACGGGCTCGTCGGCCCGCTGCCCGAGGCTGCCGGCGGCACGGTGCACCTGGACCCGCTCAGCCCGGCCGCCGTCCGCCGGCTCGCCGGCAGCGTCGCGCAGGCGGCGCACGGCAACCCGGCCCTCGTCCATGCCCTCCTCGCCGACGCGGCGGGTGGGCCCGAACCGGGCCGCTACGGCCGGACGATCGAGAACTGGGTCCGATCCGGTGCCGGCCCGGTCGTCCGCGCCCTCATCCTCGCCCTGGCCGTCGCCGCACAGCACTGCCCGCATCCCCGCGCCATGATGCGCGAAGTCGCAGCGCTGGGTCCGGAGTTCCGCACCCTGCCGCCGGGCGCCGACCACCTCGCGCGGATCCTGTCCGAGCCGCCGGCCCGCGAGGCCGCCCTCGGCGCCGCCCACCCGGCCGAACTCGCGGTGCTCCGCCGCCGAATGGCGCGCAGGCTCGACGAGAGCGGCGCGTCCGCGGCGACCGTCGCCGCCCACCTCGTGCACCTCGACCCGCTCGCAGAGCAGTGGATGACGCAGTCCCTGGAGGACGCCGCCGAGGAGGCGCTCCGCGAGGGCCGGACGGCGGAGGCCATCGCCTTCCTGCGCCACGCGCTCACCGGCCCCCTTCCGGTGGGCCGCCGCGCCGACATCACCCTGCGCCTGGGCGGCCTCGAGTTGCGCCACAACGCCGACGCGGGCGTCCGCCGCCTGCGCGCCGCCCTGGAATTGCACGCCGACCCGGGCAACCGCGCCGCTGTCGCATCGGCCCTCGGCACGGCCCTGGCCGCACAGGGACGGACGGAGAGCGCGCTGAAGGTCCTGCATCGCGAGAACCGGACGGCGGACGACGCCCGGTGCGCCGACGCGCTCCGCTCGGTCACCGCCCTCATCGCCTCGCACGACGCCGTCGCCTGGCGCGACGCGGTCGCCGGGATGCGGGAGTCGGTGGCCACCGCGCCCGCCGCGACCGAACCGCTGATGCGCGCGCTGGTCGCCGAGTACGACGCCGGGGCGGGCCGGCTGTCCGCCGCCGCGGTGCTCGACCTGGTGCTGCCGCGGCTCGCGTCACCGGAGCCGGTCGACCCGAGGATCCGCACCGCCTGGCTCGGCAGCGCGGCCACCCTGCTCCAGTGGGCCGACCGGCTCGCCGACGCCCGCGCCCTCGCCGACGCGTGCCTGCCCGCACTGCCCGCGCTGCCCGACCCGGCCGACGCCGGCCATCAGTGCCTGGTCAGCGTGCGGGCCGAAGCCGCCCTGATGGCCGGTGACTTCGGCCGTGTACTCGCCGAGAACGCCCCGCTGCTGGACGCCTGCACGGAACGCGGCATCCGCCTGACCCACCTCACGGCCATGGTGGCCCGTGCCCGGTATGAGCTCGGCGAGCGCGAGGCGGCCTGGCGACTCCTGGGGCGCGGGGGAGAGGAGAACCCGGACAGTTCCTGGGAATGGAACGAACTCCACTACGCCCGAGGTGTCCTGCACGCGTACGAGGGCGACCACCGGGCGGCGCTCGACGCCTTCCTGGCCTGCGGGGCCGGTCAGGACGCCCGCGACTTCGTCAGCCCGGTGGCCACGCCGTGGCGCTCCGGTGCGGCCCTGGCGCTGGCGCGGCTGGGCCGGCCGGTGGAGGGCCGAGCGCTCGCGGACGAGGAACTGGCGCACGCCCGCACCTGGGGCACCCCGCGCACGGTCGGCCGGGCGCTGCGGGCCCGTGCCGCCGTGGTCGGCAGCCGGCAGGCGCTGGAGTCGCTGACCGAATCGGTGGCGTTGCTCCGGACGGCGCCCGCGCCCGTCGAGCTGATCGAGTCGCTGCTGGATCTGGGCCGGGCGCGGATCCTGGTCGGCAACCGCCGCAAGGGAGGCGCCGATCTCCGCGAGGCGTACGACCTGGCGGTCCGGCTACTGGCCCGGTCCACCACCGGTCAGGGCAGAGTGGTCGTCGAGGCCCGGGACGCCGTCGCCGTCCACGCCACCCGCCGAACGTGCCGGGCGGCGACCGCGGAGGGCGACAGCCCGCTCAGCCCGTCCGAGCGGCGGATCGTCGACCTCGCCGTCCAGGGCCGGACGAACATGCAGATCTGTGCCGAACTCCACCTCTCCCGCCGCACGGTGGAAACCCACCTCACCCACGCCTACCGCAAACTCGGCGTCACCCGCCGCACCCAACTCCTGGCCAGGCTCACGGAGATCGGGACGTCCTGAGTCACGAACGCGCACGGCCCCCGGACGGCTCGTGGTTTTCCACGATGCCCGCCGTTCCGCCGGCCCGGCAGGGTGATGCGTGCCCGGTGCACTGCACATCGCACATCCACCCTCCGCCGGGCCGGATGAGAAAGGCACGGAGATGCCCGTTCCCGCCCACCACACCGTCCGACGCCTCCTCGGCGCCGCCGGCCTCGCCGTCGTGGCGGCCGTCGTGACGGCCGGGGCCGTCGCCCCGCCCGCCACCGCCGCGGCCGCGCCCGCGGTTCACGCCGCGTCCCCGCACCCGAGCCGTGCGGCGGCCGCGCCGCAGGCCCCCGCGGCCGCGCCTCGGACCGCCGCCGACTTCCGCCACTGGGGCGGCTCGTACTCCGACAGGGCGTCGGCCGAGGCGGCCGGTGCCCTGCTGATGCTCGCCGGCACCGCCGCGGCGTACGTGGTCGAGTACGTCCAGGCCCAGGGACCCGACTGGGTCCTCTGGTACTGGTAGGCCGCGAGCGCCGCGTGATCCCGCCCGTCGTCCCTCCCGACCGAAAGGTGACTGTCCTGATGAGCACGAAGCGCCCGCCCCGAACCTCCGCCGCCGGCACGCCCCGCGCGGTGGCCACGGCCCTGTCGACCGCCGCCCTGGTGATCGGCGGCCTCATCGCGGCAATCCCGTCCGCGCACGCCGCCGAACCCGCCCCGGCGGCGGCCACCCCCTCCTCCGCGTCCGCGGGGCAGGACACGGCCCAGCCCGCCGCGCCCCTGTCCGCCGCGCGCAGCACCGGTGTGACGGTGAACAACTACAGCGGTAGCGGCATGCAGCGGGTCTGGGCCGGCCTCGCCCACGGGTGCTGGACCGACGGTCAGCTGCCGACCGACTATCTGCCCAGCGGCAAGTCCACCGCGTGGGGCAGTCAGTCCTGCGGCTTCATGACCGGCACCGAGGGCGACGCCGACTTCGCGGTCGACGGCGGGCAGGTCAAGATCCACTGGAACAATCCGTGGGCGGGCTCCAACAGCTACTCCTGCACCGTCCCGGACGGCTACGCGTGCTCGCGCAGCGGCGGCAGCGGCAACAACGCCAACGTCACCTTCACGATCACGGGCGGCCACCAGCGCCTGAAGGCCCTGACGAAGGCTCACAGCCCGGCCGCCGTCCAGGCCGCGCGCAGCACGTATGTCACCCTCAACAACAACACCGGCGGCCTGCTCGGTCGCACCTACGACCGCCTCGACGGGGGCATCTGGACCGACAACCAGCTGCCCCCGGGCAACATCCCGCCGGGCCGCAGCGGTTCCTGGCAGAGCGAGTCGGACGGCTTCATGACCGGCACCGAGGGCGAGGTTCAGTACCTCCTCGCCGGGGCCGGCTACGTGACCGTGCACTGGAACAACCCGTACGTGGGCTCGAACAGCTACTCCTGCACCGTACCCGCGCACTACACCTGCTCGCGCACCGGTGGCGGCGGCGACAACGCGACGGTGGCGTTCACCGTCTCCCACGAGTGACACCTTCCGCGAAACGGGGGCCCGGCACCCGCCGGGCCCCCTTTCGTACGCGCTCGGGTTGCCGCGTTGCCTCTCTGGTCATCTGCGCCAGAAAAGGTGGTGCGTCACGCCGCTCGGGCTGGGCACGACCTCCATGTGGAACCGGTCCAGCAGCTCTTCCGGCGCGTCCCAGAGGCGCAGCCCGGACCCGAGCTTCACCGGCGCGACGGCCACGTGCAGGGTGTCGACGAGGTCGGCGTCGAGGAACTCCCGGACGGTGGTCACGCCGCCGCCGAGCCGCACGTCCTTGCCCTGCGCCGCCTCCCGCGCCTGCGCGAGAACGGTGGCGGGGTCGCCGTCCACGAAGTGGAACGTGGTGTCGGAGAGCGTGAACGACGGACGCTTGTGGTGGGTCAGGACGAAGACCGGCGTGTGGAAGGGCGGCTCGTCACCCCACCAGCCGCGCCACTCGTGGTCGCGCCACGGGCCGCGCTGGGGTCCGAACTTGTTGCGGCCCATGATCTCGGCGCCGATGTTGTGGCTGAAGTCCCGGGTGAAGTAGTCGTCGAGGCCCCTGCTTCCCCCGGGCTCGGTGCGGTTGGGCCAGCTCGCCGTGGCGCCGGCCCAGGCGAAGAGCCTGCCCGGATCGATGTGGTGGCCGAAGGGCCGCTCCAGGCTCTGGTCCTCGCCCGCGGCGACGCCGTCGCTGGAGATGGTGAAGTTCTGCACGCGCAGCAGTTGATCCATGTGTTTCCTCATCAGTCCCGGTCGCCTCCTCGTGCGGAGACGCGTCCTGCATGAGGATGTCGAACGGGACGTGGCTGGATCGACAACGGCGCCCAAGTTCATCCACGGCGTGCCCCGCGCGACCGTTCACTTGAGCCGTTCGGCGGCATCCCGCTGCCCACCGGCGCCGCGCCGATTCACCGAGAGGCGCGCCGACGGCTTGCCCCCGCGAGGCAGCCCCCTGCCGCAGCGCTGGTCACGCGGGCGGCGTGGCGGGCCGACGCGCCGACCGCCCGGATCCGTCGGCGCCCTCCAGTCGATTCTCCTCATGCACGGCACGACGAGAACTGGCTCGTCACTGCTGCGGGACAGGCGGTGCGCGATGATCCCTGCCGAGTAGCGGTGACTCCTGTACGAAGGCGACTCACCCGACACGAACCCTCCCCGAGGAGACCCACGCAAAGATCATTCCGGGCCAATGTGACAACGCTCCGGGCCCCAACGCGCAACAGAGTGACCCACACATGCGACAGGGGAGTCATTTCCTGAGCAATAGCGAAACTTGACGCACGGTCACCTGATGCGACGTGTTACGACTTTCCCGGGGGTAGTGCGGGCGCCGCGGGGGAAGTTCGATGACAAGTGCGAATAATGTCCACGTACACGGAGATGTCGACGGGCAGGTTGTCGTCGGCAGTCGGAATGTCGTCCAGACCGTCGTCGTCAACGCGGCACGGGGCTCCTCCGTCATGGTGCGCCCCGAAGGGCCCCCGCAGGTCGAGCGGCGCGATCGGCCCGTGGGCCGGGCCCTGCCCCGCCGTATTCCCGCACTGCTCGGGCGCGAGCACGAAGTGGCCCGGTTCGACGACTGGTTGTCTGAAGGACACCCGGTGCAGGTGTACGGGCCGCCGGGAGTCGGCAAGTCCGCGCTGCTGCGGCGTGTGGCGGCGGACCGCGCCGCGAGACCCGGCGGCGGCGATGTGATCTACCTTCCGGCCACCGGCCTGCCCGTTGAGGATGTCGTCCAGGATCTCTTCCACGCCTGTTTCGAGACCGAGGGTTACAAGCCCGACCACGCCAGAGTGCGGCGGTTGATGGGGGCGGTCCGTGCCCTCCTCGTCGTCGATGACTTCCAGGGCGCCCCCGAAGATCTGGCCGCCCTCGTCGATGCCGCTCCCGGCTGCGAGGTGGTGGTGGCCTGTGCCGAGCACATCGCCTGGGACGGGGCGAGAGCGTTGCGCCTCAACGGGCTCGCCGAAGAGCACGCACTCGCGCTCTTCGCGCGGGAACTCGGCCGACCGCTGCGCGGCGGTGAACCGGACGCGGCCAGAGGTTTGATCACCACCGTACGGGGTCACCCCCTGACGCTCGTCCAGGCCGCCGGCGCCATTGCCGCTCTCGAACGCGGCGAAGCGGCGGCCAGGCCGGACACGGGTGAAGAGCCCCAATCCGGGGCGGGTCCCGCCGGCACCGGCTTTGACGTGCACGAGTCGACGCTCGCGGTCGGGCTCGCCGGCCGACTGAGTGACGAAGCGGGCAAGCTCCTGCGTCTCCTTCGCGCCTTCGAGCCGTTCTCCCTCTCCCCGGCCCTGCTCACGGCGCTCGCAGGCGGCATGGACCGCGCCGCCGTCACGGAGCTGGAGTCGCTGGCCCTGGTCGCGTGTGACAGCACCGGCTACCGCGTCGTGGGACGGTTCGCCGAGCTGGTCGCTGAGCGGTCCGGGACTGTGCGCGGTGCGGCGGAATTCGCGAGGCCGCTGACGGACTGGATACAGACCACCGCCGCCCGGCGCGATGTGGCCGGCGAAGCCGCCGTGATCTGCCACGTCCTCACGGCGGCGGCCCGGGTGGGCGACCACGTGGCCGTGCGGGACCTGGCGCGGGCCGTGGCGCCGGTGTTCGCCCGTACGCTGCGCTGGGGTGCCTGGCGGCAAGTACTGGAGTCCGGCCTGGAAGCGGCCCGTGCGCTGGGATCGGCCGATGATGAGGCCTACTTCTTACGCGAAGAGCAGGTTCGCAGGCGCGGTCTGGGGCTGGCGGCCGGGGTGACGGCCGGCGTCACCGCCGGGGCGGCGGCGGTGCTCGGCCACGGTGCTCTGCACGGCGCCACGGCGAAATCGGGCGTGGCCGCGTCGGGGGCCGCCAAATCGGGCGTGGCCACGATCGCCACCAGCCCCACGGCGATCGGCGTCGGGGTGGCGGCCCTGGTGGCCGGAGGCATCTTCACAGCGGGCCTCACAGGCGGCGGCGGTGAGCAGCCGGCGGCCGCGCCGGCTGCGTCGTACCAGGCGACGGCCTTCCCTCCGACTCAGTCAGCCCCCTCCGTGGGACACAGACCGTCTCCATCCCGGTCCCGCGAGACGACGGACAATGTCTCCGGGCCCCCCTCGAAGGGGCCCGAAGACAGCCCCAGGACGTGCACGGCCGTTTCGATGGGGCCCGAGACGTTCGGCCCGTTGGCGGCCGGGAAAGAGGAAACCCGCCACATGGAATTCGCCGTGTTCTCGGGCTGCGGCGACAAGAACACTCTGGCCGTCGACGACACGACCAACTGGAGAGTGAAGCCGACTTCCTGCCCGCCTCCGGACCAGTCCGGGGCCTGCGCATTCGATGTGGTCTTCACACCTCAGGATCCGGGCCAGACATACACCGCACGGGTCACCATGCTCGACGACTCACGGCGCGAATCCATGACGCTGCAGGTGACCGGAACCTCCGCCGAAGCCCCTCCCGGCGCACCCACCGATGTCGGTTCCTTCCCTGCGGACACGACCTCCATATTCGTCTCCTGGGGGTATGTCCCCGGCAATCCGACCGAGATCGAGATCAACAACGGTGAGACCTCGCAGACGGTTCCCGGCGGCCGGAACACATACACCTGGGAGGGCCTGGCCCCGGGCACCCACATGTGCTTCAGAGTCCGCGCCGTCAACAGTGCCGGAGCCTCGGACTGGGCCCCGGTCGAATCCCCGTACTACACGTGTGCCACGACACCCTCGAACGGTGGTTGAAGACATGACCGACAGCCAAGGCGACCGCTACGACGTGCGCGCTCACGACGTCTCCGGACAACTCGTCGTCGGCCGCGACAACACCGTCACCCGCCTCGAGGTGGCTCAGTCCGCGACCATCCCGGTCACCGAACGCGAACTGGCCGAACTGCGCGCCGAGTTCGCTCGCGTGCGCGCGCTCGTCCCGCAGGACGCCCCGGACGCGGACCGGGCGCTGGACCTGCTCGACGAACTGGAGGAGTCCGCCACCGCCCCCGACACCGACGGTCTGTCCACGATGGCGTACGTCCGTCGCTGGTTCAGCCGCCACCTGCCCGCGCTCACGGAAGCAGTGGCGGGACTGGTGGTCCACCCGGTGGTGATCCACTTGGTGGAGGTGGCAGGCGGCGCCGTGGCCGACGAATTCCATCAACGCTTCGGCGCCTGACCCGCCTGCTGAGCGCTTCCCGCGTTCCGCCCTCCGTCGACGAGACCTCCTCACAGGGAGTCGTCCGGGGAGTAGCGGCAGTGGGGGCCCGGCAGGTCAAGACGCTCGATCAACTACTCGCTCCTTGGCGCACCTGACGGGGCCGCAGCGTGCGGCAGCGGGTCCAAGACCCGAATGCGACGACAGGCGTGGAGACGACCTTCTCTGCTGACCGCGATACAGCGTCGATGCCTGGTCGTTCATCTCGGATTGGAAGACCGGGGCCAGTGGCGCTCGGCGGTGCCTGCGAACGCCGGTGTGTCGGCTGCGCCGCGCGCAACGGGCGCCCACGTCATGGACGTCGACGGCCGTCGGATTCGGAGGACTCATCCCACGGACCCGCCCCCACCGGCACGCCACGGCGGCCCGGCTTCGGTCCATCAGCGGCCAGTCGGGTTGTCCCCGCTGAGGGTGAGGGTGGCGAGCAGGGGGCACCCCCTGACGCCCCGCTCGTCGTAGGCGATGCAGCGATCACCGACTCCGCGATCTCGGCCACGCCCACGTGTACCTCCAGCGCCGACAAGTCCGCCACCTGCCTGTCGCTGCAACCAGTACCGAGCCTGAACGCGGCCGCCGAATCCTCGAACGGCCCCCACCACTTGCCCGACCGGTCGCCGCTCTCTGGGAGGTAGTCCAGCAGGCGAACCAAGCGCTTCATCGCCTCACTTCGCCGCCGCCGCGGCGATGGGCGTCATGGCCGTCCCTCCATGGTCATTCGCGCGGCTCGCGGTGAGCGTCTGTCCGACGGCGGGGCCGAGGGCTCCTCACCGCATGGGGCCGCGTGCGTGGGCGGCCCAGGCGTGAATGGCCCTCGCGCGCCGACCGTGCCCCCGGTCGGCGACCGACGCCGCGCACGCGCTCAGTGGTGCCCGCAGCCTCATCCGCGTCGACGCCAGGAAGCCCCCGGCGGATCACCATGACGACCGCGGCAACGATGGCACTCACTGACACGGCGAGCCCGCCGAGACCGGTGACCGCGCCGCTCACCCACTGCCACAGGTCCTTGGCCCAGGAGAACCAACTGTCGTCCCGGGGAGGTGCTGCCACGTCGACGCGTGACGTCACCGGCGGCTTCTCGATCAGCACGGTGTTGCTCTCGCGGAAGTAGGCCGTCACAGTGAGAGCAACGCTGACCTTCCCGGCACGCTGGGCGCTCACATCCCACATCCAGGTTGCCTTGTCCTTCTTGGAAAGGACGTTCTGGCGCTCCGACGACAGCGGGGAGCACCGCACTCCGTCGCCCGAACAATGCAGCTTCACCCCGATCTGCGCACCCGCACTGACCGGGGCCTGCGTTTGACCAGGCTTCGCCCGGCGCCAGCTGCCCAGGACGTCGACACGGAACGAGCGAGGTTCCCCGCCTGCCACAAGCCCTAGAGATCTGGCGTCCGTGTAGACAAGTTGGCCTTCGAAGAGTTGCTGGCGGGCTTGGCCGATCTCTTCGTTGTAGGTCCTCTGATTCCCTGGCCCGTCGTCACCGAGATTCAGGGTTGCGAACAGCCCGGAGACGAGGGTGATCAGAATCGCAAGCGTTGTCCAGGGGAAGCAGCCGGGGCCACTGGACATGGGGACCGGTGGTGGTGACCACCTTGACCTGTGATCGTGAGTGGGACTGGGCTTCGGCCCGGATAA
Organism: Streptomyces sp. NPDC000345; assembly: GCF_042898825.1. NCBI lineage: Bacteria > Bacillati > Actinomycetota > Actinomycetes > Kitasatosporales > Streptomycetaceae > Streptomyces > Streptomyces sp. NPDC000345. The sequence continues at coordinate 177,016 of NZ_JBIAZE010000007.1, read as the reverse complement.
TGCGGCCATGACTCCCTCGCGGATGTCGAATGCTGCGAGATTACCGAACGCTGTCTCTCGCAGGTCGCTCCATGGTCGCCCAACTGCCGCACGAGTCGGTGGGGTTCGGGCATACGCGGTGGCACGGACACTCTGCGGGCAAGGTCTTCCAGCTCACGGCGGCCTCAACGACCTGGTGGCCCCGGCGAAGCGGCCCGGGGCGAAAGGCCGGCTTGATCTGGAGTACACGGCGGCCGAACTCTCGAGGGCATCGCCATTCGGGTGGCCCGGCGTGTCCTGGCGATGGCGGCCGGGATCTGGCACAACAACAAGATCGGCGCACCGGATACCCGATCGCTGGTCGCCTACCGTCACTGATCGCGGCGACCAACTGCCCGCTCACGGACCGGACGACCGCACCAAGGTCCTGACTGAGGTCGGCAGGTTCCTCACCGGGGTCGCCGCCGTGCAGCCCTTCTGGCCGGGTCGGGGAAGTACCCGGGGTGGTCGCGGACAAAGAGCTCGTCGCTCACGGCGACGCGGAACGATCTCCGCGTGCGTCGGTGCCGTAGCGACCACAGCGTGACCGTGGCCGAGAGGCCACAGCCACCTCCCTGAAGCCGTGAAACTCGGGAGACGCAGAGTATTCATCAGGTACGCACTGCTCGCGGCCGATCATGCGTTCGGCGGCGGCGGGGCTCGCTCGGTACCTGGTACTTGGTGGTCTGCGTCGCACGTCCTTCGGCGATTGACCATGTGGCGAGTCAGGTTCCGGTCAATCCGTGGCCGTCAACGCCTCCCGTGCGGTGGTGAGGATCTCCTCGGAGAGCGGGGAGCCCTTGGTGGCCCGGGACAGGACGAGTGCGCCGAGCATGGTGCACAGCCGGGTCATGCCGTTCTGGTCGTCGGTGGCGAGCCAGTCGGCGAAGTCGCCGACGCCCTGGGTGTAGACGCGGCGGGCCTGCTCGCCCACGCCGGCGCGTGCGACGTCGGCGGCGAGCGCGGCGACCGGGCACCCGTCGGCCGGGCTGTCACGGTGCTCGACGGACAGGTAGGCGTCGATCGCTGCCCGCTGGGCGGCGTCGCGCCGTCCGGGGTGCTGGTCGAGCCCGTCCCGGTGGTGCCGGGTGAGTTCGGCGAACGCGTGGGCGGTGGCTTCGTCGACGAGCTCCTCCTTGGAAGCGAACTGCTTGTAGAAGCCGCCGTGCGTCAGGCCGGCCGCCTTCATCAGGTCGGCGACGCTGAGCTGGGTCCCCTGCTCCCGCAGCAGCCGGGAGGCGGTCTCCACGACCCGTCGGCGGTTCTCCTGTGCCTGTGCCTGCGATACGCGGCCCATCGGTCGGTCACCCTCCCAGTTGGATGTCGAGTGAAATCTATTCTAGACTCGCCATTAGATGTCGACTGTAATCTATTTGGGTGGTCGAATGCCTGCCGCCCACGACACAGGGAGTGCTCATGGAACTGAAGGACGCGGTCGCGGTGATCACCGGTGCCAACCGGGGTCTCGGGCGGCATCTGGCCGCCCAGCTCGTGGAGCGCGGGGCCAAGGTGTACGGGGCTGCCCGGCGACCCGAGACGGTGGACGTCCCCGGCGTCATACCCCTGCGGCTCGACGTGACGGACGCGGAGTCGATCCGGGCGGCGGCCCGCGTCGCCGCCGACGCGACGCTGCTGGTCAACAACGCAGGCATCTCCACCGGAACGCCTCTGATCACGGGCAGCCCGGACGCGGTACGCCTGGAGATGGAGGTGAACTTCTTCGGCCCGCTCGCCGTGACGCGGGCTTTCGCCCCGGTCATCGAGTCCAACGGCGGTGGCGGCGTGCTCAACGTGCTGTCGGTCCTGTCCTGGCTGCACCCGGCCGACCTCGGCGCCTACGCCGCGGCGAAGGCCGCGGCATGGGCGCTGACCGGCGCGGCCCGAGAAGAACTGGCGCCCCGCGGCATCACCATGACGGCACTGCACGTCGGGTACATGGACACCGACATGGCCGCCGGCGTTCCCGCCGGCCAGAAGGTTGACCCCGCCCAGGTCGCCGCCCAAGCCCTGTCCGGCATCGAGGCGGGCCTGCCCGAGATTCTCGCCGACGAGACAACCCGGCACGTGAAGCGGAGCCTGGCCGCATCGCCGAACGCAGGATGAGGCGCGCCCGGCCGCATCGGTGTGGAGCGCCATGAACCAGTAGTGAATACCAGAAAGCATCTCGTACCGGAGAAAAACCGGAGCGGGCAGATATTTCGTCCCTGTGTGGACGAGGCACGGAGACGGCGATGAAGACCTACCTGATCGAGAAGTACGGTGACCGGTCCCCAGTGCGCGCCGCCGAAATGTCCGATCCGGAGCCGGGACCCGACGACGTCCTGGTCAAGATCCATGCGGCGAGCGTCAACCCGCTGGACTTCAAGATCCGCGACGGGGCGTTCAAGACGATCCTGCCGTACCGCCTCCCTCTCATCCTCGGCAACGACCTCGCCGGCGTCGTGGTCCAGGTGGGCTCGGCCGTCACCCGGTTCGCGGTGGGCGACGAGGTCTACGCCAGGCCCGCCAAGGACCGCATCGGCACCTTCGCTGAACTCATCGCCGTCCACCAGGACGACCTGGCTCCCAAACCCGCCGCCCTCACCATGGCGCAGGCCGCCTCCCTCCCGCTGGTCGCCCTCACCGCCTGGCAGGCGCTGGTCGAGAGAGCGCGGGTCCAGCCTGGCCAGAAAGTCCTGATTCACGCGGGCTCCGGCGGAGTGGGAACCATCGCCCTCCAACTCGCCAGCCACCTGGGCGCGCACGTAGCCACCACCGCAAGCGCGGCCAACGCCGACCTGGTCAAGGAACTCGGCGCGGACATCGTCATCGACTACCGCACTCAGGACTTCGAGGACGTCCTGGACGGCTACGACGTCGTCCTGGACACCCTCGGCGGCAAGACCCTCGAAAAGTCGGTGCGGGTCCTCAAGCCCGGCGGGAAGGTCATCAGCATCGCCGGGCCGCCCGACGCGGCCTTCGCCCGCGAACTCGGCGCGAACCGGATCCTGCGACTGGCGATGAACGCGCTGAGCTTCCGGACCCGCCGCCGCGCCAAGCGCCGGGGCGTCACCTACTCGTTCCTGTTCATGAGGGCCGACGGCGACCAGCTGCGTGAACTCACCCGTCTCATCGACGCCGGAGCCATTCGCCCCGTCGTCGACCGCGTCTTCCCCTTCGACCAGACCCGTGAAGCCCTGGAGTACGCCGAGCAGGGCCGCGCCAAGGCCGGAAAGGTCGTCGTCGCGATGGGATGAGGCTGAATCCGACCCCCGTCTCCACACGCCCTGCAGGCCCTGGGCGACGGTGATCCAGGCTCCCCATCACCGGGGGAATGGACCATGGGCGCATCGCACGCGCTGCCGAAGCGTCGGGCCGTCGACCCCGCAAACCGCACCCGCGATCGAGAGGCCCGGGAACCCGCCCTGGGCGGACGAAGGACTCCCAGATCCGAGCCCGCAGGGCAGCCACCTGAACGGCGCGCATGAAGGCCGGGGCGACGTGGCGACGTCGTACCGCAACGTCCCGACCCGCACGGTCACCGTTCGCTCGGCTGATCTACTGCTTGCGCGACCTGGACCGGGCGTCCTGACGTTGGCCGTTCGCCCTCTATTGAGTCTTGCTCCGCGCCCGCCGACGCCGGCCGGCGCCGTCCAGACCGGCGGACGGGGCGACGTCACGCAGGGACGCCGAGCGGCGGGTGCTCGAGCACGCGGGGGCTTGTACTCGACCAGCTGGATGCGGCCGTCGAAGGTGCGGTGGTCGATCATCTCGAGGGCAACGTCCGGATAGCCGTCGTAGATGCGTTCTTCGCCCGTGGCGCCGGTGATCACCGGGAACATCACGACCCGGAAACGGTCGACGAGTCCGGCTCGTAGCAGGGACCGGCACAGGCTGAGGCTGCCGATCGTGCTGAGGAGCCCCGAGCCACTCGACTTCATGGCGCGGACTGCCTCGACGGCGTCGTCGCGGACGAGCGTGGAGTTGGCCCACGTCAGTGGCTCCTCGAGTGAGGAGGAGAACACCACCTTGGAAGCTTGAGTGAGCTCGTCGACGGACGCCTCTTCTTCGGGCCTGAACTCGTCTTGGCCATTCGGGACCTCGCCTGCGGCGAAGCCCGACATCAGGCGGTAGGTGTTCGCTCCCATCAGGTAGGTGGCCTCGGGCTGCTCGCCGAGCCATGCGAGGTACTCCGGGCCCTCGAGGCCCCAGAACCCGGGCCATCCCTCTCCCGATGCGTGGCCGTCGAGGGAGGTGATGAAGTCGACGAGAAGCTCCGACATGGCGGTGTCCTTTCCTGGGGGTGTCACGAGTTTGGACCGGCAGGGCACCGCAAACTCATCGGCCGCGCTGTGGAGTAACAAGAAAACCCATGACGCTGCAGCAGATCAGGTCGGCGGAGCGGCACTGCTTCGGAGGGCCCGGAGCCCTACGTGATTGCACTACGCACGCACTCGGGGAATGATCTCCACGCGTGGGGAACGGCGGTTTGAGTTCTGTCAAAGCTTCAGCCCAGCCCACCCGCGAACGGCCCGCGATCGCGGACACTTCGCTTTGCCGCCCTCCTGGAGAGGGGGCCTGGTTCTCGGTGCGGATCATTCGGCGCGGACTGAGCCGGGCGCTCCCCAGATCGTCCTGGCCTCGCTGAGCTGCTTGGTCAATGTCTGGACGTGGGCGAGGGTCTTGTCGCGTTCTTCCTGCAGCCGCTGGTTCTCCGCGGTGAGATCGTCGACACGGGTGCCCAGGTCAGCGGCGCCGATCCGGTGGAGCTGTCGGCCGAGACTGCGGCAAACGGCGTCCTTGGGAAGAGCGAGCCTTCACGGTGAAGGGTGTAGTCGTCAGCTCCGACGACCTTCCGTCCGGGGAACCGGTGGCGTCGCGGCGGCCGGGGTGGGATCAGCGGGGCTGTCTGCTCCCACAGGTCGTCGGGCAGAAGATCGCTGTTCACGCCGGAAGCGTGCCACCAGCAACATGACCCAGGTCCTTACCGGGCTGATCGAGACCGGCGAGTTCACGCGGATCCTTCAACGCCTCGAGGACTGACAGCCCCCCGGCTTACAAACAGCGGAACACCGTCGAGCGGTGCATCAACCGCCTCAAGCAGTGCCGGGGCATCGCCACCCGCTACGAGAAGACCGCCACTTTCTACCTCGCCGGGCTCCATCTGGCAGGCATCTTCACCGCCTGGCGATCCCGTCCGGGGCCCACGTCTAGGCTTTCCGGGCCAGTCCGGCGGCGATGAGGTGTTCCCAGACCGTGAGCTCGCGTCGTTCGCCGCTGTTCCACGCGTTGTCGGGCTCGTCGGGACGCCACAGCGACGCGGGGACGATCCCGGGGTCGAGGATCTCCAGGCCGTTCAGCAGGGAGGCGATTTCTGTGTCGGTGCGCCACCGGCCGCGGCCGAACGTCTGCTGGAGGACCTTTTCGGCCTCCGCGGTCTCCGGGTTGTTGCCGGAGCGGAAGTGGCTGATGAAGAAGTAGCTTCCGGAGGGGACGTGGTCGCGCCAGTAGCGGACGATGCCGGCCGGGTCCTCGTCATCGTTGACGTGGTGGAGGATGGCGCTGAGGATGACGGCGACGGGACGAGTGAAGTCGATGATTTCGAGGATGTCGGGGTGAGTGCGGACGCCTTCGGGGTTGCGCACATCGACCGCGACGACGCGGGTCCGGTCGTTGTTCTCCAGCAATGCGCGGCCGTGGACCAACACTTGGGGGTCGATGTCGACGTAGACGACCCGGGATTCGGGAGCGTGCCGTTGTGCGACATGGTGGACGTTGTCCGCGGTCGGCAGGCCACTGCCCAGGTCGATGAACTGCCGGATGCCGGTGGTCTTCGCGATCTCCCTGACCGCCCGGGTCAGGGCCGCGCGGTTGGCGAAGGCGATGGCCACCGAACCGGGCAGGTCGCGCTTGAACACGTCGCCGACCTCGCGGTCCACGGCGTAGTTGTCCTTGCCGCCGAGCAGGTAGTCGTAGACGCGGGCGATGCTGGGCTTGGTCGGGTCGATGGAGGAGCCTTCGTACGTCATGGCGGCCATTCTTCCCCGCAACGTCGCCTGCGCACCCTCGTTTTGCGGTCCTCAGCTGGTCGGGACGGCGCGAGGGCATGGACGCCTTCCTGGACGAGCTGATCGGCCAGCGTCCCTGTCCCGCCACCCGTGTTCAGCGGCGCACCACCCGCAGCGTGTGCAGGGCAGGGTCCGCCGCGTCCGGGATCAGGACGCCGTGGTCGACGCCGCTGCGCAGGTAGCTCTGCGCTACACCGAACGTCACTCACATCAGGCCGCCATGGCCTCGGTCGGCTCCAAGGGCGACTCGTAGGGCAACGCTCTGGCCGAGGCGTTCAACAGCCTGTTCAAGGCACCGCTGACCCGCTACAAGGGGCCGTGGATCGGCATCAACGACATCGAGATCGCGGTCGACGAGTACATCGACTGCTTCAACCAGCCCCGCCTTCACGGCGAGCTCGGCCATTCAGTCGGCGCGTTTGCCTGCACACCTCCCTCGCCGTCCATGTCAGGCCCGACGCCGGGCCTGGCCTCGCCGCGTCAGGTCGCGGGCAGCGACGGCAGGGGCCGGCTGGCGATCTCCTGTGCTTCGGCGCGAGTCATACCGAACATGCGCAGAAGGCGAGTGGCCAGTTGATCGGAAACACGCTCGGCATCGAGGTCCGGGCGGGTCTCCAGCAGGTGGAGCACCCCGAGCAGGGCACCGCCGACCATGGCCACGGCGGTGTGCGGGTCGTCGATGTCCAGCCGTCCGATGTCGGCGGCGGCCTGCAGGTCCCGCATCGCCCGCGGGGCCAGGCCGCTGTCGGAGGTCAGGTAGGTCATGCCGGTGCGGACGAGGATCCGGGCGATCTGTGTGTGGGTGCGCTGCAGCCGGCCGGTCAGGCGGACGCTGGCGGCGAAGATCTCCGCGGGGTCCTCCAGGTCTCCCGCGACGGATTCCAGGAGGACGCCGTGTTCCTCCAGAGTGAGGGCTACGGCGGCGTCGAACAGCTCGTCCTTGCTGGTGAAGTGGTTGTAGAAGGAGCCGAAGCCGACGTCCGCCGCCTCGGTGATCTCCTGGATGCTCACGTCGGTACGCCCCTGCTCGGCGAGAAACCCCTGCGCGGCGGCGATCAGCGCGGCCCTGGTACGCGCTTTGCGCCGGTCCAGGCGGTTGGGCGCCGGGCTGGGCGTCCGGATGCTGGCCTTGCCCTGTCGATCGATACTCACGCTCCATCTTATCCCATGGATCATTCCTGATGAATACATCACTCCTGATGACTGTTGACGAGGATGTCATCTGGGCTGATTCTCTCATCACCACTGACCGGATTCGCTCGCGGGAGCGGCCCGGTCGACGCCTGTCCAGGACTCAGGAGAGCCGATGAGTATCCAGGTCGTCCGCACGACAGACGGCTGGTGGGTGGAGAGCGGCACGGGCCGGCTGCACCGCGTCGACACCGACGCGCACACCACCGCCGGCCTGTTCGCCGACCGGGCCGCCGTGCAGCAGGCGGCCGCCCGCGCCGCTGCTGACCCCGACGCCGGGCTCTCCGCTGGAGAGGCCGAGCTGCTGTCACCCGTCACCACCCCCTGCCGGGTGGTGGCGCAGATGGTCAACTACCGTTCCCACGCGGTGGACTCCGGATTCGACCCGGACACCGTCCCGCCCGCGTTCTTCCGCAAGGCGTCCGGATCCGTCAGCGGCCCGTACCAGGACATCGTGCGTCCACAACACGTGCGCTTCCTGGACTACGAGGTGGAGCTAGGGCTGGTGATGGGCGCGGACCTGCCGGTCGGCACCGAGGTCACCGACGCCGCCCTGTCCGAGTACGTCTTCGCGCTGGTCGTCGCCGACGACGTCAGCGCCCGCGACCTGCAGCTGCCCAAGACGCAGTTCTACGAGTCCAAGTCGTACCCGACCTTCACTCCGCTTGGGCCCCGGCTGCTCCTGGTCGATGCCGACGATCTGGCCCGCCTGCCGGACCTGCGGCTCACGCTCAAGGTCAACGGGACCACGAGGCAGGACCGCACCACCACGGACATGATCGTCCGACCCGCGCGTGCCCTCACCCTGCTGGCCCGCTTCCAGACGCTGCAGCCCGGTGACGTCCTGCTCACCGGAACGCCCGGCGGCACCGCCCTGAAGTCTCCTGGCAGGCTCCTGACCACGCTCGCCGCCCTGCTGCCCCCGCACAAGCGCTGGGAGAAGTTCTTCGCCCGCCAGCAGGCGAACCCCGACTACCTCAAGGACGGCGACGTCGTCACGGCCCGCATCGCCACCGACGACGGCGCACTCGATCTCGGCGAGCAGCGCACGGTGGTGCGCGCCCGCTGACGGCTCCCGGGACCCCCGCCCGGGACCAGCCGGCCCGGCATCCCCCGTTCCGGGCCGGCCACTCGACCCCATCCCTCACCCTGCAAAGGCGCACCGGTGACACTCACACCCACCGATCTGCTGTGGCCCGCCCCCGACAGCCTCGCGGACCTGTCCGCGCTGGAGGCCGTTCCGCTGCGTGAGCGCGGCCTGCCCGCCACCACCTACGACACCGTGCTGCGCGCCGCCCGCCTGTGGCCCGACCGCCCGGCCCTGACGGTGCTGCCCGACGCCGCGCGCTTCCTGCGCCCCGCCACCGCCACCTTCGCGCAGCTGCGCGACCATGTGCACCGCACCGCCAACCTGCTGCGCGCGCTCGGCGTCACCCGCCGCGACGCCGTGGGCCTGCTCTCTCCGAACACCGCGGAGCTTCCCGCCGCCCTGCTCGCCGCGCAGGCCGCGGGCATCGCAGCCCCGGTCAACCCGGGCCTGGCGGCCGAGCACGTCGAACAGCTGCTGCGGCGTGGCGGCGCACGGGTGCTCATCGCCGCCGGCCCACAACTGGACGCGCAGGTGTGGGCCACGGCCCGGCAGGTCGCCACGGACCTGCGTCTGGACGCACTGCTGGCCCTGGCCCCCACCCTGACCGACGGCGCCGCCCCCGCTCTGGACCCCATCGAAGGCGTACGCGTCGGCTACCTCACGGAGCTTGCCGCCTCCCAACCCGCCGACCGGCTGGTGGACATCGAGCCCCCGGCCGCCGACGACCTGGCCGCCTACTTCCACACCGGCGGCACCACCGGCACTCCCAAGCTCGCCGCGCACACGCACACCAACGAGGTCGTCGACGCCTGGACGGTGGCCGCGAGCATCCCCCTCGACGAGGACGCGGTGATGTTCGCGGCGCTGCCGCTGTTCCATGTCAACGCGCTGATCGTCACCCTGCTCGGCCCGCTGCTGCGCGGCCGGGGAGTGGTGTGGGCCGGGCCGTTGGGCTACCGCGACCCCGAGCTGTATCCGGTGTTCTGGAAGCTGGTGGAGCACCATCGCATCGCCACCATGTCCGGCGTGCCCACCGTGTACTCCGTCCTCGCCCATGTCCCAGTCGACGCGGACATCTCCAGCATGCGGTTCGCCGCGGTCGGCGCCTCGCCGCTGCCGCCCGCCGTACGGGAGTCCTTCGAGGAGCACACCGGCATCCCGCTGTGCGAGGGCTACGGGCTGACCGAGGCGACCTGCGCCTCAGCCCTCGGGCTGCCCGGTCACACCCGCCCCGGCAGTGTGGGGCGTCGCCTGCCCTACCAGCAGGTCAAGACCGTGCGGATCGACCCGGACACCGGCGAGTGGCACGACCTGCCGCCCGGCGCCACCGGAGTGCTCGCCATCCGGGGCCCGGTCCTCTTCGCCGGCTACGTGGCCGGGCACACCGCCCAGGGACCCCGGCTGGAGACCGCCGGGAAGATCCGCGACGGCTGGCTGGACACGGGCGACCTGGCCCGCATCGACGCCGACGGCTTCATCCATCTCGCCGGCCGTGCCAAGGACCTGATCATCCGGGGCGGTCACAACATCGACCCCGCCGCGATCGAGGACACTCTCCTCGCCCATCCCGAGGTCACCGCCGCCGCGGCGGTCGGCCGTCCCGACCCGCACGCCGGCGAGGTGCCCGTCGCCTACGTCACCCTGGCCCCCGGTGCCGAAGCCGGCCCCGCCGAACTGCTCACCTGGGCCACCGAACGGGTCCCCGAACGGGCCGCCGCCCCGCGCGAGGTGCTGGTGATCGACGCCGTCCCGCTCACCGCCGTCGGCAAGCCCTACAAGCTCGGCCTGCGCCTGGACGCCACCCGCCGCGCGGTCCACGCCGAACTGGCCGCCCAGGGCGCGGGCTGCGACCCGGAACGCATCCTGTGCCGTCCGCACGACGGTGGTGTCCGCGTCACGGTGCCCGTGATCGCCGACGAAGCGGTACGGCGCAGGGTCACCGCAGCCCTGGACCGGTACGTCCTGCACTGGCGGTACGCCCCCAGCCAGCCCCCTGAGAGAGAAACCCCATGAGTACCACTGCCATCGTCCTCGCCGCCCTCCTCGCCGCGATCTTCCTCCTGCTCGGGTCGGCCAAGCTCGCGGCAGTCCCCGCGATGCGCCAGGCCGCGGCCCACGTCGGCATGACCACCACCCATTACCGCCTGCTGGGTGCTCTGGAGGTGGCGGCAGCGGCCGGTCTGCTGCTCGGTCTGTGGATCACCCCGCTCGGCGCCGCCGCATCGCTCGGCCTGATCCTGCTCATGGCTGGAGCCGTCGTCGTCCACGTGCGCAGCGGCGATCCGGCGGCCCGCTGCCTGCCGGCCGTCGTCGTGGGTGCCCTGGCCTGCGCCCATCTCGTCCTGCTGGCCGGGGGCTGGTGACCACACACCCTGTTGTCGGCGTTCGGCGTTCGGTGTGTCGCCGTGACCGTCCAGCCGCCGCCCGGCATCCGGGGAGCATCACGATGAGCCGCATCGACATCCGCCAGCATCTGCCGCCCCGCACCGCCACGTGATGGCCGATCTAGCCCGGCGTCCACACTCACGACCGCCACCGCGGGCCGCCTTCTCTTCGTGCGGCGCCCACCGCATCTGCACCGCCTCGGCCGCCGAGTCCCGGAGCGGCCTCCGCCTCGGCACTGCCTGTTTCCAGCAGCCTCTTCGTGCTGTCCGGACTGCCGAGGTCCGCCCGCCGTGACGACCGGGCGCCCTTCGGAACCGACCAGCCTTTCGCGCCCGTACTCGCCGCCGCTCGCTCAACCGCGAACGGGACCGGCGCCCCGCCTCGATTCAACGACCGGGGAAACGCCCTCGGCACTGTTCCCCGCCGCTCCCTGAGCCGTCCCCACCCCATGGCCCCGAGCCGTGACACCCCATGGAGTATCCATGAACGACATCGACGTGCCCGTCCTCATCGTCGGCGGAGGCGGGGCGGGGCTCACCGCCTCCCTGCTGCTCAGCCGTATGGGCATCGAGTCCCTGCTGGTCACCGCCTGGCCCAGTACCTCCGTCCTGCCCAAGGCCCACGTCCTCAACCAGCGCGCCATGGAGGTCATGCGCGACGCCGACGTGGCCGACACCATCTACGCCGCCTCCACCCCGGCCGAACAGATGTCCCACACCGCCTGGTACGTCGGCCTGGCCGGCGACCACGAGGACTTCGGCCGACGCGTCGCCACGATGGAGGCCTGGGGAGCCGGCGGCCACGCACCCGAGTGGCTCGCGGCCAGCCCCGAGCGGCAGGCCAACCTGCCTCAGATCCGCCTGGAGCCGGTCCTGCGCGCTCGCGCCGAGGAACTCGCGCCCGGCAGGGTCCGCTTCCACCACGAGCTGACCGGACTCACCCAGGACGACGAGGGCGTCACCGCCACCGTCGCCGACCGCGACACAGGTGAGACCTACCGGGTGCGGGCCCGCTACCTGCTGGGCTGCGACGGCGGCCGTACCGTCGGACCCGCACTGGGCATCGTCCAGGAGGGCGTGCGCGACCTCGCCCGCGTGGTCTCCTTCCACCTCTCCGCCGACCTGTCCCGCTGGGCGCTCGACCCGGAGGTGCTGATCCGCTGGCTGTGGCTGCCCGGCCTCGGCATCCCCGGCGTTCTCGTGCCCATGGGCCCCGACCACTGGGGGCCCGAGTCCGAGGAGTGGGTCTTCCACCTCAACTACGGGCCCGATGACGGCCGCGCGCTGGACGACGAGTCCGTCCTGGCCGACCTGCGAACAGGGCTGGGCCTGAGCGAGGAGGACCTGACGGTTCACATGATCTCCCGCTGGACCCTGGAAGGCGTGGTCGCCGACCACTACCGCGTCGGCCGCGTCCTGATCGCCGGCGACGCAGCCCACCGCCACCCGCCCACCGGCGGCCTCGGCCTGACGTCCGCCATGCACGACGTCCAGAACCTCACCTGGAAGCTCGCCGCGGTCCTGAACGGCCATGCCGGCGACGCCCTGCTCGACACCTACGGGGCCGAACGCCGTCCGGCGGACGCCACCAACGTCCAGCGCTCGCTGGAGAACGCCATGAACCACATCGCCGTCAACGCCCTTTTCGGCGGCGGGCCCGAGGCCGGCGAAGAGGAGAACTGGCGGCAGGCCCGCCGCCTGTGGAGCGAGGACCCCGCCGACGCCGACTTCCGCCGCACCTTCCTCGCTGCCGTGGCCGCCCAGTCCATGGAGTTCAACGAACTGGGCGTCGAGTTCGGTTACACGTACGACTCCGCGGCTGTCGTCCCCGACGGCACTCCCGCACCCGAGAACCCCGACCCCGTCCGCATCTACCAGCCCGCCGCCCGCCCCGGACACCCGCTGCCCCACGCCTGGCTGGAGGATCTCGACGGCCGTCGCGTGGCCCTGGCCCGCCTGGTGCGCCCCGGCCGCTTGCTGCTGATCGCCGGAGAGGACGGCCAGGCCTGGTGCGAAGCCGCCGAGAAGATCGCCGCCGAGAGCGGCCTGCCGCTGGACGCCATCCGGATCGGCCACCTCGAGGGCGACTACCGCGACCTGCGCTCCACCTGGACCGCCGCCCGCGGCCACACACCGCAAGGCGCCGTCCTCGTGCGCCCGGACCGCTTCATCGGCTGGCGCGCCCACGGCGCGGCCACCGACCCGGTCGCCGAACTCACCGCCGCACTGGACACCCTGCTCGCACGGTAGGAACCGCTCACACCTGCTGTTCCACCCGGCCTGCCGATCACCGCCGCGGTCGGCGGGCCGGGCCCCAAACCTCACCCTCGCCTCCAGGGCACCGCGGCCCGCCCCTCCAACGCGACAGGTCGTGGAGGCCACAGGAAGGAATCCCCCCGTGAACGACCCGACACCTACCCCCCTCCCTTCTGCCGACGCCCATCAAGGTCTGCACAGCGAGCAGGGCGCCCTGCGCGGAGAGCACCCCGGCCGCGCCGCTCAGCCCGTCATCAAGGTGGTCGACCTGGCCTGGCTGGAGTTCACCAAGCCCGACCTGGACCGAGCAGAGACGTTCGCCCACGACTTCGGCTTCATCACCGCCGCGCGTACCGACGACACCCTCCATCTGCGAGGCGCCATGGCCGGTCCGCACTGCTTGGTGATCCGCCGCGGCTCCGCTTCCCGGTTCGTCGGCCCCGCGTTCCAGGCCGCCGACGCCGCCGACCTCGACCGGCTGGCCCGCGCCACCGGCCACAAGGTCCGCACCCTGACCGAGTACGGCCAAGGCCGCGCCGTGGACCTGCTCGACCCCTCCGGCATCCCGGTCCGCGTCGTGCACGGCGTCACCGAGCACCCCGCGCGACCGCTGCACCAGCCCCTGGTCCTGAACACCGGCACCACCGCCGCAGCCGCCCGCGTCAACGCCACCCAGCGCCCGCCCCGCAAACCCTCCCAGGTACAGCGCCTGGGCCACGTCGTGCTCTCCACCCGGGTCTTCCGGCGCGCCCTGGACTGGTACCTGCAGCACCTCGGCCTGATCGTCAGCGACTTCCTCTACCTGGACGGCCAGCGCGACCGCGGCCCCACCATGGCCTTCATCCGCTGCGACCGCGGCAGCGAACCCGCCGACCACCACACCCTGGCCATGCACCTGGGTCCCGACACGGGATACGTCCACTCCGCCTACCAGGTCGCCGACCTGGACACGCTCGCCGCCGGCGGCGCGTACCTGCGCGAGCGCGGCTACCACCACTCGTGGGGCATCGGCCGGCACATCCAGGGCAGCCAGATCTTCGACTACTGGCGCGACCCCGACCGCTTCATGCTGGAGCACTTCGCCGACGGCGACGTCTTCGACAACACACTCGAACCCGGCTGGGCCGCGATGTCCGCCTCCGGCCTCGCCCAGTGGGGCCCGCCCGCCACCCGGGACTTCCTCGGCACCACCCCCTCTCCGGGGGCGCTCCTCCAGGCGATCTCCGCACTGCGCGAGGACAACGAAATCGACCGCGCCCGTCTGCTGGGCCTGATGAAAGCCCTGAACAAGTGACCGCCACCGCCCCTGAGCACGTACCCGTCGTGGTGATCGGTGCCGGACCCACCGGGCTGACCGCCGCGACCCTCCTCGCCCGCCACGGCGTGCCCGCCCTGGTCCTGGAACGCCACCGCGCCCCGTATCCGCTGCCGCGCGCCGTGCACCTGGACGACGAGGTGCACCGCATCCTCCAGGCCGTGGGCATCCATGAGGCATTCGGCGCGATCACCCGCCCCGCCCGCGGCATGCGGCTGCTGGACGGCTCCCACCGGGTGCTGGCCGAGTTCCGCCGTGACAACCCGTGCGGCCGGTACGGCTTCCCCGAAGCCAACATGTTCGACCAGCCCGCACTTGAGCAACTGATGCGGGACAACCTCACGGAACACCCGCTGGTCACGCTGCGTGGAGGCATGGAGGTCACCGCCCTGACCCCGTCCCCGGACAGCTGCGGCGCTCCGGTGCCGGTTACCGTCCGGGACGTGGACACCGGCGTCACCCGCACGCTTCTGGCCGACGCCGTCCTGGGATGCGACGGCGCGGGCAGCCTGGTCCGCGCCGCCATCGGCTCCCGGATGCAGGACCTCGCCGCTCCCCAGCAGTGGCTGGTCGTCGACATCCGCTGCCGCCTGCCACTGCCCGCCTGGGACGGCGTCCACCAGATCTGCGACCCGCGACGGGCGGCCACCTACATGCGCGTAGGCGAGGACCGCTACCGCTGGGAGTTCCGCCTGCGCACCGGCGAGCGGCCGGAGGAGCTGACCGACCGCGAGCGTCTGCTCGCGCTGATCGCCCCTTGGACGCCGGGCATCCCCGAGGACGAACTGCACGTCCTGCGCACCGCCTCCTACACCTTCCGCGCCCAGGTCGCCGACCGCTGGCGCCAGGGCCGCGTCTTCCTCCTCGGTGACGCCGCCCACCTCACCCCACCCTTCATCGGGCAGGGGATGGGCGCGGGCATGCGTGACGCCCACAACCTCGCCTGGAAGCTCGCCCGCGTCCTCACCGGCCGCGCAGGCGAAACCCTGCTCGACACCTACCAGGCCGAACGCCACCGCCACGCACGGCAGTTGATCCGCACCGCCGTGGCCGTCGGAGCGGTCATGACCGGCGGAGGAACGGCCACGACACTGATCCGCAACGCCGTTCTTCCTGTCCTCTCCCGACTGCCGGGCGCCTCCCGTCTCGTACTGTCCGCCGTCAGCCCACCGCTGAGACCGGCCCCCCTGACCTGCTCCCGCCGCCCGGGCCACCCGCGCCCCGGAACGCTCTGCCCCCAACCGCTTCTCCCCGACGCCGAAGGCACCCCACGCCTGCTGGACGACCGGCTCGGCGAGGGCTTCGCGGTCCTGGCCACCGCACCGCTCAGCCCGGCCCTGCACGCGCTGGTACGAGCGCTGGGCGCCCGCGTCATCCACCTGCACGACGCCCGGCGACAACCGCCCGGCACAGGCGGCGCCGAGCACCGCGCCGAAGCCGATCCGGGCACAAGCGCCCTGGTCCGCTGGATGGGCACCGCGGGTGCCGTCCTGCTCCGCCCCGACCGCGTCGTCCTCGCCACCGCGGCCCGGCCCCGCCGCCCCGACGCCACCTGCGGAGACGACCTCGCGGCCACCTCCGCCGCCTGGGCACCCCTGCTGTGCAGCAGCGGTCGTGCAGCCGAGGGC
The DNA here is from genome assembly GCF_042898825.1 of Streptomyces sp. NPDC000345. NCBI lineage: Bacteria > Bacillati > Actinomycetota > Actinomycetes > Kitasatosporales > Streptomycetaceae > Streptomyces > Streptomyces sp. NPDC000345. Next base: position 161,087 of record NZ_JBIAZE010000007.1, on the reverse strand, counting down.
ACCCCCACCGTGGTCACGTAACCACGGTGACGGCGGCCGAGTCCGCATCGCGGAAGAGCCCCCGTCGCCCGAGAGACCGTCTACCTACTGGTCATGGGCGTCTGCGCGGCGCCATGGCGACAGCCACCGCCGCCTCCTGCGCCCCCGCCACGACGGCGCGGGGGCGGATGCCGTCTCCGGAATCATCGGCACGATGGCGGGAACCGTGCTGATCGTCTCGCCGTTCACGTCGCCCCGTGCGCTCGCGCCGGCCGTGGACATCTTGGCCATGGCTCTCGGGATGTTTGAGGTGTTCCACGCTGTCAGGGGGGCTCCGACCGGCTCACGGTGGCTGCCTGCGCCACGGATCAGCCGTGGGACGGGTGCGAGCGGCACGGGAGGCGGGGCCGAATCGCCGTGGGCGCCGGTGCTCCCTCAAGCACCGGCGCCCACTCACCCCTGCCCGAGGTGGCTTCTGGGTGTTTCCTCAGCAGCTGTCAGGGGACGAGGACGAGGCGGATCGGGTCGCCGATCTTGTTCTCCAGCCGGTTGACCGCGTCGGCCGCCTCGGCGAGCGGGATGTGGTCGGTGATGGAGGGGGCCAGGTCGAGACGGCCGGCCGCGGTCAGCCGGACCAGCTCGGTGACGGACTCCGGGAAGCCGCCGTAGTGACCGCGAACCTGCTTGCTCAGGTAGTTGAAGGTCAGGCCCTCGCTGATGGTCAGCGGGTGCGGCGTGATGCCCACCAGGATCAGGGAGCCGCCCAGGCCGAGTACGGAGGCGGCCTGCTCGCGGACGGCGGGCACGCCGGCGCAGTCGAAGGCGAAGTCCAGGCCCCGTCCGCCGGTGGCCGCGCGGACCCGGTCGGCGAAGTCCGGGGCGGCCGGGTCCAGTGCCAGGTCCGCGCCGAAGGCCAGGGCGCGCTCCCGGGCGCTGGGCAGCGGGTCGACGGCGATGATCGGTGCGGCGCCGACCAGGCGGGCGAGGCGCACGTTGTGGGCGCCGACTCCGCCGACGCCCCAGACGCCGACGGACTGGGCGGGGCGGACGCCCGCGGTGGCGACGACGGCGGCGTAGGGGGTGGAGACCGCGTCGGGGATGATCGCGGCCTGGTCGAAGGGGAGGCTGTCGGGGATGGGGATGAGGGTGTCCTCGCGGGCGAGGGTGTACTGGGCCCAGCCTCCGTCGTAGTCGATGCCGGCGGTGAGCATCTGGGTGCAGGGGCGGTGGCGTACGCAGCCGGGGCACCGACCGCAGGTCTTGCCGGCCTCGAGGGTGACGCGGGTGCCGACGGCCAGGCCGCGCCTGAGGCCGGGGCCGAGGGCGTGGATCACGCCGGAGACCTCGTGGCCGACGGTGACCGTGTCGGAGGTGGCGAACAGCGGGACGAGGGAGCCGTCGATCAGGTGGACGTCCGAAAGGCAGACGCCGGCGGCCTTCACTTCGATGAGGACCTCGCCCGGGCCGGGCACGGGGACGGGGACCTCCTCCACGGCGAACTTCTTGCTGTCCAGGTGGAAGCGTCCGGCGAGCATGGTGTCCATGGGGATCTGCTTTCTGTGAGGCTTTCCGCGGGCGGCACGGACCGGTGGTCCGGGCCGGTGGTGCCGGGTGGTTCTGTGCCGGTGGGTGGGACCGGGAGGCCTACGGCCAGGGAGGGGACCGCACGCCTCCCGGCGTCTGGGGATCAGGCGAACACGTCCTGCTGGTAGCGCTCGTCGGCTTCCAACCGGGCGAGCCACCGCTGGGCGGCCTGGTCGTCGCCGCCGGTGTGCGCGCGGTGGACTGCGGCGAGCGCCTCGCGCACGGCGGGCGCCATACGGCGGCCGTCACCGCAGACATAGACGTACGCGCCGTCCTGCAGCGCCTGCCACACCGTGTCGGCGGCGCCCGCGATGGCGTTCTGCACGAACCGGGCCGGGTGGCCGGTCACCGCGGAGAAGGCGGTGTGGACCCGGGCGATGCCGGACAGCTCCCACATCTCCATCTCGTCCCGGTAGAAGTAGTCGTGCTGCGGGTGGCGGCAGCCGACGAAGACCTGGGACAGGCCCACCTCGACGCCGTTCTCGTACTGCCGGGCGCGTTCCTCCAGGAAGCCGCGCAGCGGTGCGATGCCGGTGCCGGGGCCGATGAGGATCAGCGGCGTGGTGGGGTCGGCGGGCGGGGCGAAGGTCGGGGAGGGCACGCGGACGTAGCCGTAGACGACGTCTCCGGGCTCCAGCCGCGCCATGTAGGAGGAGCAGGTGCCGCGGTACTGGCCGTCGCCGGACAGGGCCGGTCCTTCCAGCAGGCCGACGGTCAGGCGCACCTGGCGCGGCCTGGCCAGCGGGGAGGAGGAGACGGAGTAGAAGCGGGGGCGGATCGGGCCCGTCATCTCCAGGAAGACCGCGAGCGGGAGTTCGACGGCGGGGAAGCGCTCCAGGAGGGTGAGCACCGAGACGCGTTTGTCGAGGATCTCCTTCCGGTACCGCTCTCCGGCTTCCTCGGTGTCGGCCGTGTACGCCTCCAGCCGCGGCCTGGTCCAGGGGCATTCGGTGTGCTCGGCCAAAGTCTGTATCTGGGAGCGGGTGGCCAGGTCCTGCAGTTCCAGGAACTCGGTGAGCAGCAGACCGGCGGTGACGGGTGTGCCCACCGGCAGGTGAGTCCGGCCGCCTGCGGGCTGCTCCAGCCGGAGCACCTGGTCACGGTCGACGCCGAGTCGGGCGAGGGCGCGGTCGACCAGCGCGGGCTCGTTCTTGGCGAAGACGGCGAGGTGGTTGCCGGTGTCGTAGGTGACACCCTCGGGCAGCTCGATGACGAGGGACTTCGCGCAGGGGCGCGGCGGCTCGATGCCGAAGTCCCACAACCCGGTCGCGTCGGACACGAGTTCCTCGTTGGCCACCACCGTCAGCGGGTAAGCCTGCTCGGAGACGATCGCAGGCCGTACGTCCGCCTCGGTCAGCAGCTGCACTTCATAGCGCGGGCCGCCGGCCTCGGAGGTGTCGGCGGCGTATTCCCCGGCCAGGGTGGCCCACAGGCCGTCCATCCAGCGACTGGCCATGCCGTTGAAATCACCGGCGGCGTCCGCGATGCCGCGCTCGACGAGCGGCGTGGCACCGGCGGCCAGCAGTGCGGCCTCGATCCGCTTGGGGAACGCCTGGTAGGTCGCAACCCACTGGGTGTTGCCGGCCCCGAGCAGCGCGAACCGTACCCTGGACAGCGAGCCCTCGGGCAGTCCGGCGGCGACCAGGTCGTCGAAGCGCTGGGCGTTGTCGGGCGCCTTGCCGTTGTAGCTGGCGGCGACGACGACCAGCAGCCCGTCGGCGGGGAGGTTGTCACCCAGTTCGTCCAGGCTCGTCAGCGTGGTGCCGAACCCTGAGCGCTCGCCGCGGTCGGCGATCGTGCGTGCCAGGTCCTCGCAGGAGCCGAGGCTGGAGCCGTACGCGACGGTGAGGTTCACACCGACGCCGCTGACCGCGGCCCGCCGCTGCTCGTCGTCGCTGCGGATGTCGGCGGCACCGAACACGGTCCGCTCGTGGTCCTGGCGGGTGCGTACGACGAGTTCGAAGTCGCCGGGCTTGCGGGTCAGCGCTTCCCGGACGTCCATCGTGTAGTCGTTCGGATCGGAGAACTTGAACTTCTGCAACACCAGGGCCAGGGCCAGGCGGGCCTCGGTGAGCGCGAACTGGCGGCCGATGCAGGCACGTACGCCGTTGCCGAACGGCTTGTAGGCGTGCGGGTGCTGCTGCACGCGGTTCTCCGGCAGCCACCGGTCGATGTCGAACTCCTGCGGCCGCTCCCAGGCACCGGGGTGGCCGTGCAGCGGACCCATCAGGATGTTGGCCCGCGTCCCCTTCTTCAGTTCGTAGCGGCCGCCGATGACGGTGTCCTCCAGCGGCGCCTTGGCGATCAACGGGATGGGAGCCCACAGGCGCAGGGTCTCCTCAAGGACGCGCGGGATGACGTCCAGCTTCATGATCGTGTCGTAGTCCGGCACGGTGTCGCCGGGCAGCAGGCGGTCCACCTCGGCGTACGCCTGGGCCAGCACGTGCGGGTTGCGCATCAGCGAGTAGGTGGCGAAGGAGAGCAGGCCGCTGGTGGTCTCGTGGCCGGCGATCAGGAACGTCAGCACCTGGTCGCGGACGTTGTCGTCGGCCAGCAGCCTGCCGGTCTCCGGGTCGGTGGCCTCCAGCATCAGCCCCAGAAGGTCTTCCTCACCGCCGCCCTCACCCCGGCGGCGCTCCTTGATCACGTGCTCGACCAGTTCCTGCATCTGCTGGATGTTCTCGCGGTACCTCTTGTCGTCTGCCTTGCGGAACCTGGTCATCATCGGCAGCTCCTGCGAGCGCCGCAGCGACTCCACCAGCGCCCCCAGCAGCGCGTTGAGGAAGGGGTGAAGCTTCTCTTCGTCGAAGGACCGGAACCGGTAGCCGAACCCCGACAGGGCGATCGTGTCCAGGGTGAGCCGGGTGTAGTCGTCGGTGATGTTGACCGGCTGCCCCTCCCTGCGCTCCCACTTGCCCGCCAGGTTCTGGGCGATCTCCAGCATCTGCCCGAAGTAGTTCCTCATGGCGCGCTGGCTGAAGGCCGGCATGAGGACGCGGTGCGCCATGCCCCATTCCTCTTCGTGCTGGTGGGCCGTGAACAGGCCCGCCCCCGCGAAGTCCCGGACGTGCTGCAGCGGCGTCTTCTCGATCTGCTTGAAGAACCGTGTTTCGTCGCAGACCTCGGCCACCAGGTCCGGGTCGTAGACGAAGACCTGCTCGATGCCGGCGATGTCCATGCCGTAGATGCCTTCCGGGAACTGCTTGGACAGCTCGCCGAAGTACGCGACGGGGTTGGTGTCGGGGATCTGTGGCGTGTGGCCGAGGAGGGGGATCCCGCGCGGGGACCGGATGGGACGCAGATCAGTCACGGGTTGCGTGGCCATGGCTTGCTCCTTTGTGCGGAGAAGGAAGGAGGAGGGGCAAGGGGCTGTGCATGCCTGGGAAGCCGCTGACGGGCAACGGATCCTCGTTTCCATACGGCGTATGGAACTGCTTTCAGTGGTACCATACGGCGTATGGAAACTCAAAAGAAGGCTCCCCGGGGGACGAGGAAGAGGGACGTACCGCTCACCGAGGACGGCATCTGCGCCAAGGCGCTGGAACTCATCGACGCCGACGGGGTCGAGGCGCTGACCATGCGCAGACTCGCCGCAGAGCTGGACGCCAACCCGATGTCGCTGTACCACCACGTGCCGAACAAGGACGCCGTGCTGCGCGGCGTGACCGAGCGCGTGGGCTCGCAGTTCCGCACGCCGGAGCGGCAGGACGCCTCCTGGCAGGAGCGGCTACGTCAACTGGCGCTGGACTTCCGCGCCTTGGCGCATCGTCACCCCAAGCTGATGGGGTACTCCTTCGGACGCGCCGACTTCATCCAGCCGGACGACCCGTTCTGGCGTGGACTCACCGACACACTGGCCGCCGCTGAACTGCCTGCCTTGGAAGTCCCACGCGTCGCCGCCACCCTGCGCGCCGTGTTCACCGGTCTCTTGGTCGGCGAACTGACCGGAGCGCTGCAGCGGTGGAGCACCTTCCCGCCTGCGACGGCCGGCCCCGACGCCGGCGAGGCACCCGCGCCCTCGAGTGACGTGATCGACGCGATGTTCACCTGCGCGCTGGACGCCGCGATCGCCGGCGTGGAAAACCACCCCGCGCGAACCCGCGGGGAAGGGGAAGAGTGACAGGCGGCACGACCGGCATCAGGCCCCGTCGTCGAAACGGGGCTCGACCCTTCGACGCGGCAGACCTCGACGACGTGGGCGTCTTCCCCGGCCTGGACGTCGGCAAGAGCACCCTCACCGCCACGGGCTCACACAGGCCGGGGGAGAAGGCCTTCGACCAGCAGCTGCCCGACAGCGAGCCGAAACTGCGGGCCCTCTCGGACGAGCCCGCCGCGAGGTTCGGCACCGTGCTGTGATCGCGGACCAACCCGCCTCGATCGGAGCCCTCCCGCTGCCCGTCGCCCGGCACGCCCGCTACAAGGTCGCCTGCCTGCCCGGAGTCGCGATGCGGCGGATCGCGATCTCCCACCCGGGCGAGGCGAAGACCGACGCGAAGACGCCGCAGTGATCGCGGACGCCGCCCGCACCCTGCCGCACACCCTGTGCTCGCTGGAACTGACCGACGAGATCACCGCCGAGCCGACCGTGACGGTCGGCTTCGACCAGGACCCCGCGACCGAGTCTGCACCTCCGACCGGACACGCGGCCTGCTCACCCAGCTCCACGCCGGCATGGTCGCTGTCGGTCGCGCGGACGGACGGAGGGGTATGCCAGCCTGGTCCAACGGGCCCGATCGGTCGGTCAGCGACCGACGGGCGCGACGGAAGCGGGGTGCGGTGATGGCTGGAGCTGAGGCACGTACCCGGGTGGTGGTCATGGCCAATCCACGCTCGGGCGGCGGCAAGACTGCTCGTTTCGACCTGGCCAACCGTGCCGCGAGCATGGGCGCACAGGTCTGGCCGACCAGTACGGAGCAGGATGCGGCATCACTCGCCCGGCACGCGGTCCAGGAGGGGGCTGAGATACTGGGGGCGGCCGGCGGCGACGGAACGGTGTCGGCCGTGGCCGCGGTGGCCTCCGCCACGGATCGGCCGTTGCTGGTGGTCCCGGCGGGCACGCGCAACCACTTCGCCCGGGATCTGGGCCTCGACATCAGCAACCCGGTCTCCTCGCTGAGCGCCTTGAACGATGGCGTGCTCACCCGTGTGGATCTCGGCGTGGTGGGCCCGCGCGTCTTCCTCAACAACGTCTCATTCGGCTTCTACGCCGACGCCCTGCTGGAGCCCGGGTACCGGGAGGACAAGGCGCGAACCCTCGCTTCGCTCGCCCCCGACTACCTCAAAGGAGCGCATGGGGTCGAGGCCGACGTGGACACCCCGCGGGGAACCGTCCGATCCCCGCAAGTGGTGCTGGTCTCCAACAATCCGTACCACATCGCCACCCCGCGCTACCTGGGGCGCCGCTTCACGCTCACCTCCGGAGTGCTCGGCGGCATCGTGCTCAAGCGCCCGACGGACACGCCGGCAGACCTCCGCCGAAACATCCGCAGCCGGCTGCTACAGCAGCAGCCGGGCACAGGCCCGGAAGACGACGCAGCCATCACCTGGACGGCGGACTGCATCCTTCTGCACGGCCAGGCTCGGCAACTGCACGCAGGGATCGACGGTGAGTCCGCAACACTGCCTCTTCCCATCACCTGCGAGGCCCGGCCAGGTGGGCTGCAAGTGCTGCTGCCAAGAGACCGACCAGGGATCCCACCGGAACCGGTGCCCGGGTTCCCGAGAGCACCGCGTCATCACTGACGACAATCGCCGTCGGCACCGACGTCACGATCCTGACGATGGCCGCGCGTACTTGCCGCTTCAAGGAAACGACTGCCAACCCAGGCCATCGAGTGGCGCAGGTCGCACAACGTACCACTCGCCCTTCAGGACTCCCGCCGACGCCCTGACCTGGCACGATGCCGACCACCCCGGCGATCGGACACCCGTAGGGCGCCGCTGCCTCGACGGTCACACCGAGACACGGTGGGCCGCTGATGCGCCTGGCCGGTGGCCGGTCGCGACGCACGGGAGGGCGGGGCTGATGGCGGGCAAGCGCAAGACGAACGAGGCGGGATCGTCGACCGGGCTGCGCGCCGATGTGCTGTGCGTGCTCGGGATGCTCAAGGCCGCCACGGCGGATCAGATCCAGCGGCTGTCCGCACCGCACCTGACGTAGCGGCACACCACGACGAGGAGATGGGCGGCATGCCCAAGAGCGCGGGCCGCTCGGGGGCTTCGCACGCGATGACGGTCAGCGAGACGGTCATCGCGATGACAGCGGTACCTGCGCCACGTCGACGTCCGTGCGCACCCGATGCGGCCGGGCCGGATGCCGCCACCGCCCGGCACCGTCCCGGGCGACGTCGACAGCGACGTCCATCACGATGTCGGGTTGCACGAGGTGCACATCGAGGGTCCGGTGCGATCCCCACTCGGCACTGAACGTCCAGCCCTCCCACGGGTGCGTGCCCCCTGGCGGGGCCGGCGGGTCGGCCGGGGAGCGGCTGGGCGCCTGGGACAGCGTGGTGCTGCGGCGGGTGTATTGCAGGTGGCCCGCTGCGTCGTCGCGGCCTACCGGGATCAGGCCGCGACAAGCTCCTGCTCGGGGGCCGGCGTTTCGACCTTGGGCTTCTTGTTCGGCAGCGAGAGCCGGAAGACCTTGTGCCACGCGGAGAACACCTGCTTGGGCAGCGGCCCGGTGACGTACTCCAGCTCGTACTTGTCGAACAGCGCGCGCACCTTCACCGCGACCTCGGCGTACCGGTTGCTCGGCAGGTCCGGGAACAGGTGGTGCTCGATCTGGTGCGACAGGTTGCCGGTCATGAAGTGCATGGCCTTGCTGCCGCTGATGTTCGCCGAGCCCATCATCTGGCGCAGGTACCACTGGCCGCGGGTTTCGCCCTTGATCGACCGGCGCTCGAAGACCTGTACGCCCTCGGGGAAGTGCCCGCACATGATCACCGAGTGGGACCAGATGTTGCGGACCAGGTTCGCGGTGAACGTGGCGGCGAGTGTGCTGAAAAACGACGGGCCCGACAGGAGCGGGTGGATCACGTAGTCCTTGAGCACCTGCTTGCGGATCTTGCGGCCCACGGCCCTGGCCCGCGCGCGGAACTCCGGGTTCTTGCGGCGGCGCTTGTGCAGGTTCTTGCCGAGCTCCAGGTCGTAGGCTGCGATGCCGTACTCGAAGAAGCAGGCGTTGATGAAGTTCCACAGCGGCTGGCCGAGGTGGAACGGGTGCCACCTCTGGTCCTCGTCGACGCGCATGATGCCGTAACCGAGGTCGTTGTCCTTGCCGATCACGTTGGTGTACTTGTGGTGCAGCTCGTTGTGCGAGTGCTTCCACTGGTCGGACGGCGAGACGTGATCCCATTCCCAGGTGGTGGAGTGGATCTTCGGGTCCCGCATCCAGTCCCACTGGCCGTGCAGGATGTTGTGACCGATCTCCATGTTGTCCATGATCTTGGCCACGGACAGCCCGGCGGTGCCGATCAGCCACGCCGGCGGGAAGAACGAGAACAGCAGCACGCCCCTGCTGACCAGCTCGAGCTTGCGCTGCGCCGAGATGACCTTGCGGATGTAGGCGGCGTCTTTCTCGCCGCGGCTGGCGATCACCTCGTCGCGGATCGCGTCCAGCTCGCGGCCGAGCTCCTCGATCTGCTCCGCGGTCAGGTGGGCGGTGGGGTCGATGGCGGTCAAGCTGTTCCTACCGTTCGATGTCGCAGGGGCCCGCGGCAGCGGACACACAGGTCTGGATGAGGACGCCCGGTTCGGCCTCGGTGATCTCGCCGGTGCGCAGGTCGCGGACGGCGCCCGCCTTGAGCGGCGTGACGCAGCCGAAGCAGATGCCCATCCGGCACCCGGAGGGCATGAGCACGCCGGCCTCTTCGCCGACGTCCAGCAACGGCGTTGCGCCGTCCGCGTCGACGGTCTTGCCGGTGGCGCTGAACGTGACCTCGCCGCCGTCGCCGGCGACGACGACGCTGGGGCGGAAGCGTTCGGTGTGCAGGCGCTCTTGGACGCCGTGCTCGGTCCAGTGCTCTTCGGCGGCGTCGAGCAGGCCCGCGGGCCCGCAGGCCCAGGTCTCGCGCTCGGCCCAGTCGGGCACGAGTTCGTCGAGACGGGTGATGTCGAGCATGCCGTCTGTGTCGGTGTGCACCTCGGTGAGCTGCAGCTTCTTGTCCGCGACCAGGTCGTGCAGCTCGTTGCGGAAGATCACGTCGTGCGGCTGTGGCGCGCAGTGGACCATGACGACGTCGTCGAATTCGGTGTCGCGCAGCATGCCCATGACGGGCGTGATGCCGCTGCCGGCCGTCAGGTAGAGCACCTTGGCGGGCTTGGCCTGCGGCAGCACGAAGTCACCGGTCGCCTGGTCGAGCTGGATCAGCGTGCCCGGTTTCGCCCTGCGGACCAGGTGGTTGCTGACCTTGCCGTCCGGGATCGCCTTCACGGTGATCGTGACGCGGCCGTCTCGGCGGTTTGTCGGCGAGGTGATGGAGTAGGCACGCCACAGGCGTACCCCGTCGACGTCGACCCCGATCCGTACGTACTGACCGGCTGTGTGCCCGCGCCAGCCCCGTCCCGGCCTGATCACGACAGTCGCGGCGTCACCCGTCTCGGGGTGGACGGCCTCGATGCGCCCCCGCAGGTCGGCGCCCGCACGCAGCGGGCTGACCAGGTCGAGGTAGTCCGACGGCAGCAGCGGTGTCGTGACCATTTCCAGCAGTTTCCACGCCCTGCTGTGCAGGGCTGTACTCGTCATTACTCCAGCTTGCTGCGCCTCAGGGCGTAAAGTCCTGACCGCAGGACGTAAATTTGGTCGACTGAATTGTTCGCAGGGAACAAAAACGTGAGCCATGCAATCCAGAGGGCCAGCGAACTGGCCCTCGACGAGACGACGGTCACCGCACTTCGGGCCACGCTGAGGAGCACCGCCGACGAGGTCGTCCAGGCGATCATCGACGAGGTTCCTCCCTACGCCAACGCCCTGTCGGGCCACATGGGCGCCACCATCCGCCGAGCCGTCCGCACCGCCCTGGGGCACTACCTGGACCTCGCCAGCGGGAACGCCACGGGCGGCGACGCCAGTGACGCGGCCTACGAGCTGGGCCGCGGCGAAGTACGCGACGGCCGTTCGATGGACGCCTTGCTCAGCGCCTACCGTGTCGGCGCCCGCGTGGCCTGGCGATGCCTGGCAGCGGGTGCCGTCCCCGCAGGTCTGCCCGCCGCCGAGGTCGCCAAGTTCGCCGAGCTGACCTTCGCCTACATCGACGAGCTCTCCGCCGCGAGCGCCGCGGGCCACGCCGACGAACTGGCCGCCCGGGGCCGGGACCACGAGCGCCACCTGGAACACCTGGCCCGCGACCTCCTCGCCGGCGCGAGCCCGGACGTGCTGCTTGTCTCTGCTCAACGGGCCGGGTGGCAGCCTCCGGTTTCGCTGACCGCGGTCCTGCTCCCCGCCGCCCAGGCCCGGCCTGCCTACCGTGCGCTCGACCCGAGCGCCCTCGTCCTCGACGATCTGCCGGACGCCACCGGTGTGCTGCTCGTCCCCGATGCCGACCGGTCACATCTCCTGCGGCAGCTGACCGACCGCACCGCCGTGGTCGGCCCGGCCCGGCCATGGACTCGTGCGTCCGCCTCGTACGCACGAGCCGTACGCGCGCGCTCCCTCTCCTCTGACATTCGCGACACCGAGGACCACCTGCCCGAGCTGGTGCTGAGCGCCGACGTGGACGCGTTCGCAGACCTGCGGGCCCGAGCCCTCGCGCCATTGCGGACCCTGCCCGTCGCGACCGCGCGGCGGATGGAGGAGACGTTGCGGGCGTGGCTGCTGCACCAGGGCAGGCGGGACGAGGTGGCGGCGGCGTTGTTCGTCCATCCCCAGACCGTCCGGTACCGGATGTCGCAGCTGCGGGAGCTGTTTCCGGATCTCGCATCGCCGCACCGGGTCCTTGAACTGACTCTGGCGGTCGGTCTTCGGGTCAGCTGAGGCGTACTTCGACCGGCTAGGACCGCGTCCGCGAGCGGTCCACGAATCGTGCCTCGTTCTCGGTTCGGCACCGGCCGCTCTTGGCCGCCGCCCAGCACTCGCCGGTGTGCACGGCGTCGACGTTCATGCGGTTGAGCCCGCGCTGGATCAGCCATTCAGGAGGAGGCGACCCATCCCTCACCCCGTCGCCGTTCCGCCTCGCGCCGTTCTTCCATCGCGATCCAGCCGTCGATCTGAGCGAGAGCCGCCGTCGCCTGCTGGACCATTCACGCGCCTGGCGAAGCGAAGCAGCTGGAGCCACGACGATTCATCGTTCATGTGTTTGATTGCAGCCGAGGGCGTGAGCGTCCCCGAAGCCATGCTGAACATGGTGGTGCTTCCTTCCGTGCGTATGGTCACCGCCGGGTTGTCGCCACGCCCCGCACCGTCGTCACCGGATACGCCGAGGCTCTCGCGGACGGTGTCGTCCACGGCGCAAGCGGCCTGAGCAGGCACCGGCGCGGGTGCACGAGCTGCTCGCCCACCTTCAGACACCCGCGTTCGTCGAAGGGCGCGCGTTCGACGTCCTGGCCTCCAACCCCATGGCCGTCGCGTTCTCCCCCCGGCTGCGGCCCGGCCAGAACCGGCTGCGCTCTCTCCTGCTCGATCCCGAGGAACAGGCCTTCCACCAGGACTGGACACAAGCCACCGCGGATGTCGTCGCCGCTCTTCGCACCAGCATCGGCGACGACACCGACAACCCCCGGTTCGTCGAGCTCGCCGGAGAACTCGCACTGGCCAGCCCGCAGTTCCGCACCCTGTGGGCCCGCCACGACGTCCGCGGTCTCGACGGAGGCACGACCACGGTCCACCACCCCGTCGTCGGTGAACCACGCCTCCACCGGGACAAACTCCCCGACCACGGTCCACCACCCCGTCGTCGGTGAACTACGCCTCCACTGGGACAAACTCCCCATCGATGACGTCATCCTCGTCGTCTACTACCCCGACAAGGACAGCGACAGCGACGAGAAACTGCGGCTCCTCGCCGCACTCGCACCCGCCGAGTCCGCCGGCACCGCGCACGACAGGCCGGGCCCGGAGCGGGCCATGCGTGGCGGCGGTTCCACGCTGGGTTGACGTCCCCTGTCGGCGCCGGGGCACCCGTGACGCTCGTCAACCGCCCGCTCCCGGCTGGCGGCGAAGAATGTTTGGCTGGATTGCGCCGATGAGTCTGCAACGTGTCTCAAAGGGCGCTCTTCGCGGGGATATTGCACCCGAGTCGAAAAATCCGTCGCGTACTTGCCTGCCCGCTGGGCCTGTTGAACCAGAACCGCGTGAGTACACTGGGCCTTCGGGAATCCACTCCGCGTTGGTTCCGTTCGGCGCGTGCCATTTTCACAGGTGCAAGGCGGCAAAGGAGTTCTGTTACATGCCCAGTTCATCGCCCGGTTCTGAATGGGTGCCAGCGGCGAAACGACTGGAACAGATACTTCCTGGGATATGCGAACGCTTCGGCCTGCCGAGTGAGGGCGCGACGGTGCGCCCGGTCGCCCGAGGGGCGATGGGTCGTCTGTGGCGGCTGGACACCGGGATCGGAGAGGCTTATGCGGTCAAGGAACTGCTCTGGGGGAAAGCCGAGCACGACGTCCTTGCGGAAATCTCCTTCCGGAACTCGGTCCATGGCGTCGGAATAGCTGCTCCTGAATGCATTCCCGGTGTCGACGGGGAATACATGACAGGCCTGGAGAGCGAGTCCGGTGAGATCTGGGTGCGGTTGTTCTCCTGGATCGAAGGCGGACCTGTTTCGGCATCGGATCCGGACACCGCCGACTGGCTCGGTCAGGCGCTCGGGCGCATGCACGGACTGCGGATACCGCCGATGCCCAGTCCGTACCTCTCCTGGTACCGGTCCGCACCTGACCCGCAGATCTGGGAGGGGATCGTGGACAAGGCCCGGCGCGCCGATGCTCCGTGGTGCGCCGAACTGCGGGAGCGGCTCGGGCTCGTCCTCGAGCTGACCGCACAGGTGGTGGAACCGGACAGCACCGGCCTCATCACCTGCCATCTGGATCTCAAACCGGACAATGTGCTGCGGCGCCCCGATGGCACCCATGTTCTGCTCGACTGGGATGACGTCGGCCCCTCCACGGCCGACCGTGAACTCGCCTCGGCGCTGGTTCGCTGGCATGTGCACGAGGGCAGGGTCGACGGGGACGGCGTGGCCCGTACGGTCGACGCGTACCGCCAGGTGCACGGCCCGGCAGGGATGAGGCCGACGTCGTTCGCCATGCAGCTCGCGATGAGCCTCAACCACCTGCGGGGACTGGCCGATGCGATGCTCGGCCCCCTGCCGTCCGGCGGGGACGGCTACATGCACACCGAGTTCCTGGCCACCCTCCGTTCGCTGCCCACGCAAGCCGTGCTCGATCGAGTACTCGAGGCGGCGAGCGCCTGAAGGCCCCCGAGCAGTGTGGTGGAGACGTCAGACATCTCGATCAACTGCTCCGGGGCCTGGCCCGTCCCGGGCGTCACGCCGTCAGAGGCGCGTGCTGTCCCTCCGCAGGCGCGAGACGATGAGCCGCGGGCGCATCGGGATCAGCGCAGCGCCGCCTCGACGAACACACTGTCCATCCCGGCCGGCAGACCCGTCGTCTGGACACGGACGACGGAGAACCCCGCCAGCTCCAACAGCATGGTGATCTCCTGGGCGCGCCTGGGGTACATGCGCAGGGTCCTGTACCAGACGGACTCGACTTCTCCGGAACCCGAGAGGAGTTCGTAGCGGAACGAACAGGTGAGGACACCGTCGTCCGGACGGTAACGACTCTGCTCACCGACCCGAAGATACTGGTCGTCCGTCAGCTCGTAGATTCCGTGAGTCCGCGTCAGGTCACCGTCCGGACCCGCCAGCTTGCCCAGGTAGGCGACGTTGAACCGTGAGACGTCGAGCATCAGCACGCCGTTCTTCTCGGACAGCACCCGCCGGGCGTTGCGGAAGAGTTCCAGGACCAGGTCGTTGGTCAGCAAGTGGGATATGCAGTCGTTGGGGGCGATGATCGCATCGACCGCGGTGGTGTCCGGCAGGGCGGGCAAGGTCATCTCCACCAGATCCGCCTGCGGCTGAAGACCCTCGGATTCCAGGTGCTGCCGGCAGCGCTGCAGCATGGCAGCCGAGCGGTCCACGCCGATGACCCGGAATCCCTTGCGCACAAGGGGACGCAGCACGTCACCGGTTCCGCAGCCCAGTTCCATCACGGTCGCCGGCAGCGATACCGGCGCGAGCGCCGCCGTGTAGAGCTCTTCGACGCGCGGGGAAAGGCCCACCTTCCTGTCGTAGAGATCCGGGTCGTAGAAGTCGTGCAGCGATGTCATTTTCCGCCTCTTTCTGGGGATTGAGAGGTGCGATGGCACTCGCACGCCGGGCGGTTCTCACCCGGCGATCGGACCTGCTGAATCCTCGCCTTGTCGTCCGAAACGTGAGGTCGCCGACGATCTCACCTCGGCGATGACGGCTGGAGGATGCTCTTGAGGGTGTTCACGACGATGTCGTTGGAGAACATCTGGTACTCGTAGTGCTCGCCTCCGACGTGGATGTGCTGAAGCTTCGGCGCATACGCATGCCACTTCTCCACGCTCGCGGTATCGGCCTCGGCAGTGAACAGATGCGCCATGCCCGTGTAGGGCGGCGGGCTGTACCGCTCGATGGCTCGGGCCACTCGTACGAAGACTTCCAGCTGCCGGTCGAGTGCCTCGGCCCCCATGTCGGGGGCGAGCGCATTGCCCTGCCGCAGCGCCTCGACGACCCGGGGGTCCGCCGGGTCGTCCGAGGGCACGTCCGATCTGCCGACACGGCGGAGCAGCTCACCGAGACGTCCGCGCTTGAGCGCCTGGGCATCCTCCAGCGGGTCCGCCAGCCGGTCCGGGAAGGTGACACCCGGAGGGTCGGTGTCGAACATGGCGAGCAGCGCCACGTCCTGTCCCGCAGCCCGAAGCCGATGGGCGACCTCAAGCGCGATCAGGCCACCGGCCGAGAATCCGGACAGATGATAGGGGCCCTCCGGCTGTAGTGTCCTGACCTGCGGGAAGTAGACATCCGCCAGCCCCTCGACCGTCCGAGGGATCTCGCGTTCCCCCAACAGGCCGGCCGCCCGCACCCCCACCGGGCGACAGGGCAGAGCGCCGCGCATCCGGCCGATGGCCAGGGCGTTACCGGAAGCGGAGTGGAAGTAGAAGAGATTACCTTCCTCGTGGTCGTTGCCCTGGGTCACCAGCAGACAGTCGAGATGACCCCCCGAGCGGGTCTGGAGTGTCCGGAGATGGGAGCCCAGTGTGTTGGGTGTGCTGTGCCGCCGGACCGTCTCGGCCGTGACGGTGACCGAGAACGACCTCGACAGGGATGCGGCGACCCATGAGACCTCCTGGGGACCGCCGCCGAGCACGAAGAAGTCGTCACTCCCCTGGACGCTGTCCACCCCCAGGGCCTCGGAGAACGCCGCGGCCACCAGTGCCTCGGCATCGCCGCGAGGACGCTTCGCGTAGTAGCCGCCGTCGGGCGCGGTCATGACGCGCCACCGTGGCCGAAGAGTCCCAGCCGGTCCATGTCGTCCGCGAAACCGGGACGGTCGGGCCGCAGCCAGGCGGGATCGTAGTAGGGGAACGCCACGGTGTCATAGGCGTGACCGGCCGTCAGGAAGGACGCTATGTAGGAACGGGCACTGTCCTGTTCCGCCGCGGTGAGAGGTTCGGCCACGTACGACACGCTCCATTGGAGACGGCCGCGCCCGTGGAGACTCGCGTGCCAGAGATGTACGTCGAAGACGAGGATGTCGCCCGGTTCGGTCGACAGGACGAGACCAGGCCATTCCCGGTCCTCCCGTTCCTCGTCCAGGGGCATGCCGACGGGTTGCTCCGCACGACGTCGGGCCAAGGCCTCGGAAGCGTCGGGCCGGTGCGACCCAGGGATCACGCGTAACGCGCCTGAGTCGGCTTCGAGCGGTTCGAAGTAGATCACCATCTTGACGGCGTCGAGGTTCGGGTCGGCGGAGTCCCGGTGCCAGGCGCTGGCGTCCTGGTACAGGATTCCCTTTGCCGGCTTGGGCAGGACGCGCCGCTCCAGGAGCCGCTCGGCCAGGTGGAGCAGGCGAGGGTCGTTCAGCAGCGACCGGCTGACGGGGCTTGTCGCGCCCATGAGGGGAAGGTAGTAGCCGTCGTAGCCACTCGCCTTGGCCGGCGGCTTCGGCGGCCAGGGGTAGTTGCGGCGCAACCCGTCGATCACCTCCTCCTTCAGGGCTGCCAGTTCGTCGGAGCCGAGCGCACCCCGTAGATGCGCGTAACCGTGCGAGCGGAAGGCCTCGACATGGTGGCCGAAGTCGGGTGGGTCAGCAGACACGCGCGGTCTCTCCTCACGCTCAGGGGGCAGTGAACAGGGGCATCCGCCAGAAGTGCGAAGGTTCAGCGCAGCAGGCCCCGGTGTGCCGGCCATCCCGCCGCGATGTCGGACTCGAGCTGGCGCATCCGCGCGGTGACCACTTGGTCGAAGGCGTCCAGGAACGCCTGGTCCCCGTCGCGCGGATCGGTACCCTCGTCCTTGGCGGCATGAGTCTCCATGATGTCCGACAGGCTCGTCCTCCCGGCCTGCACCCGGCCGATGACGTAGCGGCGTGCTCCCGGGAGGTCGGGGAAGCCTGCCTCGCGGTACAGGTACACGTCACCGAGCAGGTCCGTGACGACGGACACCTGCGGATATCCCCGTGGCCGTATCGTGGTGTGCGAGGGCATGGGCAGCTGCCCCGGCGCACCCGCCCTGATGCTGTGCAGTGCGTAGCCCAGGTCGATGTCCAGTGTCGGCGTCAGCTCACGAGCCCGTTCCTCCGCCAGGCACAGCGCGTCCAGCAGCTCCGACCGGTCGCTTTCCGAGAGCACTCCTTCGGGACGACCGCTGTAGTCCTCACGAAGCGTGAGGAAGTCCACCGGCCGCACGGGGGAAGCCGCGTTCAGACGCGCGATGTACTCGATCACCTTGACCACTCGGGAGGCCCGGCCGGGAAGGACCACGTAGTTCAGCCCGACCCGTACCGGCTCGTGGCGTTCCGCGCGCAGGCGCAGGAAATCCTGGATGTTCTTGGTGACGCGTTCGAAGGCGCCTGCTCGCGTCGTGGTCGTACGGAATTCCTCCTCATCCGTTCCGTACAGCGAGGTCCGGATCGAGAACGCCCGCCACAGCCCCGGCTGACGCCTGAGGGTGTGCTCGGTGAGGGCGTAGGAGTTGGTGTAGAGCGGCACGGAGAAGCCGCGCTCCGCCGCACGGCTGATGAGGCTTCCCAGACCCGGATTGGTCAGGGGCTCCAGACCACCCGACACATAGAAGGTGAACGGGTCCGCCGTGGGAGCCTCCTCGATGACGGAGGCGAGCGCGGCGTTGCCTTCCGCAAGGCTTGTCGTCTGGTAGCGGGCGCCGGTCACCCTGACGCAGAAGCTGCAGCGGAACATACAGGTCGGACCCGGATACAGACCGATGCGGGAAGGGAAGGACGGCCTGTTCTCCAGAACGGCGTCGAAAGCTCCGGCTCGTTCCAGCGGCAGGACCGTGTTGGCCCAGTACTTGGCGGCGGGACCCCGCACCACCGACTCCCGGACGGCCGGTGTGGTGCGGAGGATGTCCACGAGTCGGGCGAAGGACCCGCGGTCCATGCGTAACTCGGCTCGGGCGTCCTCCAGGGGCGTGAAGGGCTCGGTGCCGTACCGGCGGGCCAGGGTCACCAGCTTCCCGGCGTAGTCCCTCACCGCGTGCCAGTCGTTCGCGGACGGAGACAGCCCCGCCCGCTCCAGGGGTTCGGCGACATGCGTCATCAGGGCGGCGGCCGCGGCCTCCCCGTCGCCCTCGGGCCGGCAGCACGCGTCCAGAACGGCTCTCCGGGCCTGACCGGCCAGAGCGTCCTCCACCGTGCGCACCCCTTCGAGCACCGGCCCCGCAGCCGTGGCAGCGAGAGGCCACGTCGACCGCCCGTCGAAGTCTTCGCGTTCCTCGGCCGTGCCGGACCGGTGGCGCAGGAAGGAGTCGACGGCGAGTTCGAGCGTGCGGGGGCGGCCGGCTCCCAGCACCGTCCGCTCCTGCGGCCCGGTCAGCACCGCCGGCTCGGTACGCCAGTCGACGACCCATGCCGGACTGTCGCGGTAGCCGATGGTGAGTTCCCGAACCTGTGCGGCCGCGTTGCGCACGATCTGGCAGCGCACGGCGATTCCGCCCCAGGTGAAGGCGGCGTCGAACCCGTCGTCCGAGAAGCGCGACGTCGCGCTGTCCAGGCGCAGTCCACCGGGGCCGAACACCGTGGTCAGCACGCTCAGTACGTGTGGAAACAGGTCACGGCAGGCGGAGACGGTCAGGTCCGTGCGGCGTCGTTCCCCGTGTCGGAGCACTTCGCGCGGCTCGTGCCAGACGAAACCCACCTGTGTGGGCGCGGGCCTGCCCGCCACCAGGTCGCGGAGTTCCTCCACCCAGGCGGCCAGCAGGAACTCGTGGTCGATGCCCAGGGCGACGCCGTGCTCTGCGGCCAACTCGATGAGCTCGCGCTCCTGTTGCGCTGTCTCGACGAACGGCTTCTCCACCAGGACGGGCACCTTGCTGCGCAGCAGAGCGGCCGCTGTGCCGAAGTGTTCCGAGGCACGTGTGGCCACCACGGCTGCCGTCACGCCCCGTACCTCGGACAGGTCGGCGGCAACGGTGATCCGGGCCGGGGCCCCCGGCTCGGCCAGTCCGCGTCCGCACCTGTCCCGGTTCCGCCGCGTGACCACAGTGATCCGCTCGACGAGCGGGTGGGCTGCGAGGGTACGGGTGAGGATCCTGCCCCATCTGCCGCCACCCACCACGGCCACATGGACGCCCGAGGTCGAGGTCCCCGTCGCCGGTTTGTCCGTGCCCGTCATACGGCCTGTCCGAACTCGGGATTGGACAGGCCGCCGAGCCGGTACCGCAAGGTGGGCCTGCGCGTGCAGGCGATGGGGACGTGCAAGGCCCGCAACTGTTCGAGCAGGATGTCGTCCTCACCCACGCGCTGCTCGGTCTCCCGGGGGGTGCGTGGCCGGTGAAGGCGCAGCGTCCGCAGCAGCCGGCGATCGAAGAGCCACTCACCCATGTCGACCATTCCCCGGGTGTCCTCGTGCACGAAGTCGGAGCTGTCCCGGACCACCGGGCTGCCGGGGTCCATGACTCCCAGCCGGGAGAGCACCTGGAGCCGCTCGACGGCGGCGGCGCCCGGCGGGAGCCAGGGGAAGCGGTCCACGGTGGCAGGGACGCCCTCGGCGCTGATGAGCGCCCGCCACGAGTGCACGGCGGGGTAACCGCGTTCAGCCACGGCGAGCAGACTCGAAAGGTGGTCGGTCTCCCATATGTTGTCGTCGTCGAGGAAGGCGACGTAGTCAGCGTCACAGGCGCGTATGGCGAGCTCCCGCAGCTTGCCGATGCGCTCGACCGAGCGTGCGGGCAGTGCGTCGGTGGCGATACGGACGACTTGGTCGGGAGCGGTCATGCCGAGGTCCGGAAGCCCGGTCTCGGGACTGTCGACCCACACGGTCACCTTCACGGTCGCCCTGGTGTTCTGCGCGGCGACGCTGGCGAGCGCTTCCTTGATCGTCGGCCGATCACCCGTGGTGATGACGACGACGTCGACGGTGGGTGCGGTGGCCGTCACTGTGAAGGCGGCCTCGCTGGTGCTCTCCAGCGCGACCAGCACCTCGGCAAGCGACCGGATCGCTTCGGCGGAGGCGAGGAAGGTCTGGTGAGGCACCACCACGTGCCGCGTGTGCCAGGAGCCCGACACGGGGACCGGCCGCGCCGGAGTCCCGGAGGCCGCGCGATACTGCTTGACCGTGTCCGGCCGGTACAGCGGACTCTCCGGAATCGGTGGATACACACGGTCCAGGATCAGGCCGGTCTTCTTCTGGACAGCGGCGACCACGTCCTCGGGGGTGCCCGCGCCCTCGGGAATACGCAGCGCCATGCCGTAGAAGGCACCGGAGGCGAGGGCACCCGGATCGTACCGGGGCAGCCATCCCGACCCCGCCAGTTGCTCGACGAAGGACCTGGCGCCTTCGGCCCGGCGCCGGGCCTGGGCCGGGAACTTGCTCAGCTGATCCAACAGCAGACCCGCGGCGGTCTCGGACAGGGCGTGATTGGCGCCGTGCAGGTTCCCGGCGGCGACCAGGTCGTGCGCGGCGGTGGCTGCCGGCTCGTCGGTGAATCGCCGGGAGTCCATGACTGCGGACTGAAGACGTGCGGCCATCTCGCCGTCGTCGGTGAGGAGGGCCCCTCCCTCACCGCAGGTGAGTATCTTCGTCGCCTGGAAGCTCATGATGGTGACATCGCCCAGACAGCCGATACGGCGCCCGTCGGACATCAGCGCGAGCTGGCTGTGTGACGCGTCCTCGATGATCGGTACGCCCGGATATCGTGCGCGTAAGGCATCGATGTCGCAGTGCTGGGCGTACAGGTGGATCGCCAGAATCGCCGAGGGAGCGTCGGCCACCTCCCCCACAGGTCCGCAGGGGGAGTCCGGCGACGCGTCGTGGAAGACCGGGGTGGCGCCGACCCTGAGGATGGACGTGGCGCATCCCACCCAGGTGGTGGCGGGCAGCAGCACGGTGTGCCCCGGGCCGATGCCGAGAGCGTGCAGCGCCACGACGATCGCGCTGGAGCCGTTGGTCGTCAGGACCGCGTGCCGCCGGCCGGTCATGGTGCCGAGCCGGTCCGCGGCGAGCTGGTTGCGCGACGCCCAGGTGCTCTTCGCTCCGCTGACGGACAGCCGACCGCTCAGCATCGCGGCGGACACCGCCTGCACCGACCATTCGTCAATCTCCGGCCAGGCAGGCCAATTTCCTTGGTGCATCGGTGGAGATCCTTTCAGAGGTCATCTGCGACTAGGGTCTGTCGTTTGGATCAGCCCGGCATGGCCTGCGGCGCCGTGGGACCAACCCGAGCGGGCCTGGTGCGTGCAGACGCAAGGCGGAGGAGGGCGACAACGCGGAGCGAAGAGGGCCCCTCCCGCTCGAGCGAAGCCGAGAGTGGGGGAAACCGACGACAACGCCGCGGATGTGTGTGCCAGGCCCCGTGACGCCGGGATGATCCAAACGACAGACCCTAGCCGCCACATGTCGACGACCGTGTTCCGGTCTCGACGACGGGAAGCAACCGCCGAGGAACCGGCGCAGAAGTTTGTGTGCGGGTGAGACTCATGGCGGGGCAGGAGCCGGGGGTGAGCGGGACTGTGTGGCTCTCGTACGGCGGATAGGTCTCCTGCTCGAAATCGGTGTACCGGTTCCGGTAACACCAGTTGCACTCCTCGAAACGCGCGGAGATGCCTTGTTCCCAGCGGACGTGCTCGGCCCTCAACTGCCGGTACGCGTCACCGTTCCAGATCTCCTCGAACGAGTGCGTCCTCAGATCTCCCAGAAGGTATCTGTCGCCGGGATCCCCTATGAGGTGGTCGCAGAACCCGACCATGCCCCGGTAATTCACGTAGCAGTACATCCAGGGATGCGTGCAGGTATGGGCGGCGTGCTGGGGCAGGGCCCACAGCTCGTCCAGCGCGGCGGCCAGACGCACGTCCACGTTCTCCGCCTCGGCGAGCTCGGCGGTCTCACGCAGCGCTGCTGCGAGTTCCTGCCGGTGGAAGCGGAGGTTGTCGGGGTCGTCGTGCCCGGCGCTGAGCGGGTTGAGGTGCACACGGAACCCCAGACGGCCGGCGAGCCGGACGATCTCCCGCAGCTCGCCGAGTGCCGCAGGCTGCACCACCACGTTGAGGTGCACGTTGTCCGTGCCGGTGCCGCACGCCCTTCCCTCGTCGGCCAGGATTTCCAGATTCCGCAGAATGACATCGAGTTTGGCGCCCCGCCGAAGCACGGAGAGTGTGCTCTGCTCGGCGGCGTCGAGCGAGACCGCGATCAGTGCCTTGTGCCGCATGAGTTTGCGCCAGAGTTCCTCGTTGGGGACCGTCAGGTTGGTCACGATCCGGAGCCGGCAACCGTATGCCAGTGTCCTGTCCACATAGTCCGGGAAGTCACGGAGGATCGTGCTCTCTCCCCAGCCCCGGAGATCCACGATCTCCGCGGTGTCGAACAATTCTGACGCGACACGCTCGAACAGTTCGCGAGACATGTTCTTCGCCTTGTCGAACTTGGAGTTGGACCGGCACATCGGGCAGGACAGGTTGCAATTCTCCGTGAGCTCGACGAACAGGACGCGCGGACGGCTCTTCAGTACCGTCGCACCGCGCTCGAACTCCTCCGTGTTCAACTGCCGGTTGCGGTCGCGCCTGTCGCCGGTCAATCCACTGTGTGACGTGGGGACATCCATGGGGCGATCAACCTTTCTCAGGAGGCGGCCGTCCCGTGAACGGGGGGTGCGCCCGCACTCGGGTCAGACCGAAGGACTGGTGAACACATCGGTGAGCGAGGAGCGGGACCAGGGTCGAGCCTGCGCCGTCAGCGCTCTGACGACCCTGCCGTCCGCCCCCGCGACCGCCCCGCGCTCGATCGGGGTGAACTGGAACTGGTGGAACTCGCGCGACAGCCCGACGGTGAACTCCCAGAACGGGCGGTCGTTGCGCTCCAGCGCCTGTGCCAGCGCCGGGTCCGGCGCCGGCAGGGGGGACGTGCTCACTCCGCTCAGCAGGAGCAGTCGACCACCACAGCGCAACGCCTCGGACAGCACCCGGCACAGGGTCCGCTCGGGAAGCGCTCGCCAGTAGTCCGTGATCAGTACGAGGTCGAAGGCGGGCTCCACGAAAGGCAGCCGGGTGCCCAGAAGCTGAGCCGTGGTCCGGTCCTGGGCGCCGGGCAGGGGATTGATCTCCGCGCTCGGCGGACGCAGCCCGGCCGGCCAGCCCTGGGAGGACCCCAGGAGGAGGACCCGTTCCGCCTTCTCGACCTCGGCCCGCACGCCGGGCAGTTCGTCCAGATGCGCGCAGTCGACGGCCGACGGCGGCAGCCGCCGGGAGAAGGCCACCAGCTCGGTGTGGAGCGCCTGGGCATTCACGATGTCGAAACTGCACACGGCCTCGACCTCGAGGCGCGGGTGACGGACGAGGAGCCGGAGGTCGTTGCGTCGGTCCCGGAACATGTCCGCGTTCCGGTCCCGTTCATGTGGCTGGTGCAGAGCACGGGCCTGGGGAACGAAGACGGTCGGCACGCCGGCCAGCTGGAGCCTGAGGCCGATCTCCATGTCCTCGACGCCCTTGAGCTCGAAGTCCTCGCAGAAGCCGCCCACCTCCTCGAAGGAAGCACGCGGGACACTCACATTGTGAGTCCAGAAGAACGCCCAGTCGTTGTCCGAGGGCTGGTGCAGGAGTTCGGTGAGCGGGTCGTGCAATCTCGGCTCGGCGCGGGCCCTCCGGAAGGCCTCCTCGGGTTCTTCCATGTCCCACTCGTCACCGAGCAGGAGCGACCACGCGGACGGGGTGAGTTCCCGCCCGTGGGTGAATCCGCACACGGCCGAAGGGCGTTCCCGCTGCGCCTTCAGATGCTCCTCCAGGAGCGCCGGATGAGCCATGCAGTCGACATCGAGGAACACCAGCAGTTCCCCCTTGGCCTGCCGGGCCCCGACGTTGCGCGCAACCGAAACCCCACGGCCCGGGGAGTTCCTGATGAGGGTCAGGTTCTCCATCCCCTCGATCACCTCCCATGACTTTTCGAAGACATCGGACGGTGAGCCGTCGTCGATCACAATCACTTCGAACCGCTGCACCGGAAGAGTCTGGCGCGTAAGGCTGATGAGCGTCCTGCGGAGCTCCTCCGGACGATCGTATGCAGGAATGACGACTGAGACATCCGGCGCGTTCAACGAGACCTCTCCGAATTCCAGCGGGCAATGTATGTCATTGATTGATTACCGGAGTGGAAGCTGTGGATGCGGGGAAAGGAGGCGACGCCGACCGGGGTTCCCCGGATTCGAGGGCACCGCGGTCCCCCTGACAGGAGGCACCACGTTGCCCGGGTTCCTCAGCCCGGGGTCTTCCGGTTGCCGACGACGGCTTCCTTGTGGGGCCGTCCTTGTTCTCACGGCCCTGTTCGGGGCCGGCCACACACCGCTAGCAGGGACGAACGTCCAACGCGGTGGCGACTCACACCGCCGCCATCGCGCCCGGACAGCTCGAAGCTGTTGCACGGCACCCGGCCGAGGTCGCGAGGGGGCCTGGGCGCCTGACAGTGGTCGATCAAGTGGCCTAGATACTCCTGGATCACGGTGACGTTGGCAAGCGAAAGGTGGCCAACTCGATCACTGGCAGTACCTGCTTGAACACCTCGGGCATGGCGTCTCCCCAGCGTTTCTTCGGCGATACCCGATCCCGGGAACGGCGTCCTGGCCCTGGCCGGCCGCCCTTCGTCGCCGCCTGTGCGCAGCGAGAAAACACCCACCGGACCATCCCCGACGTGCCGGGCCGAGTGGTGGGCAACGGACCACTCCGCCGCCCTTCGAGCCGTCCGGCAGCTGCGCTCCGCCCGCCCGAGCGAGAGGCGCCACGCGCGCCGTCGTGCCGACGTCAACGGCTGCGATTGTCACGGCCGACACCCCGTGCGCTGTACGGAACTTGACCCGACATCAGGGCGCACACCGGGAAGACATCGGAACCGGCACCTCACCCGTCGGCACACACACTCAAAAATCCGCCGTCATTTCACGATTGTGGGCGCCCTTGGAGAAGGGATGATCAACGGTCGCCCTTTGATCGTTGACAGTCCGGCGCGGCGTGTAGCAACATCACGACGCCGAGCGGAAGTGAATCTCATCTGCCTTGTGCGGAAGTCGGCGACGTGGCGTTGGCGCGGCTAGGACGCATCAACGGGGCATCGGCCAACGCCTCAACGAGCCCACCCCTTATGCGCCGGGAGTGGATGTCTGTATTGAAGTGATTGTGGACGTGATCTTAACTATATCCGACAGGGAGATATGTTGAGCTCGCTGGGAGATGTCGAGGATTCTGCAGGCGACGTCTTGGTCTACGTCGCGGAGTGCCAACGATCATTGGCACAGGCCCCGGTGGTGAAAGTGCCGATCGCGACACTTGTCACCGCTGATTCCCCGCGTGTCGCCGGGGAGGACAGCGACCATGTGAAATGTCTCGCGGAGAGCGAGCAGGAGTTGCCGCCGATCAAGGTTCACCGAAGCACGATGCGGGTGATCGACGGGGTGCACCGCCTCAGAGCCGCACAGATGCGTGGCCAGACCGACATCGCCGTCAGGTTCTTCGACGGTGACCGGGAGGACGCCTTCGTGCTGTCCGTCGCGGCGAACACGAGGCATGGTTTGCCGCTGTCCAGGGCGGACCGGCTGGCCGCCGCCGGCCGCATCCTCAGCTTCCATCCCGAGTGGTCGGACCGCGCGATCGCCCTGGTGTCCGGACTGTCGACCAGGAAGGTGGCCGACATCCGCCGTCACCACGCGGGTGCGACAGGCGCGTCCGAGGTCCGGGTGGGCATCGACGGCCGGGCACGGCCGGTGAACCGTGTGGAGGGGCGCGAACTGGCGGGTGAACTCATCAAGGCCAACCCTGATGCGTCATTGCGTCAGATCGCCAAGGCGGCGGGTATCTCGCCGGCGACGGTGGCCGATGTCCGGAACCGTCTGCGGCAGGGACACGATCCGGTACCCCACAAGTTGCGGAAGGAGGCCATGCGTCAGGCCCCGCCGAACGGACGGCCGTCCGGAGATGTGGTGCCGAACCGGCCACGGCCCCCGTCCGATCCGGCACGCGTCTTCGAAGCACTGTGCAAGGACCCGTCACTGCGCTTCAGCGAAGCGGGCCGAATCGTGCTGAGACTGTTCGACTCGTCTGCGGTGGCCGCCAGGGAGCGGCACCGGATCCTGGACAGCACGCCGGCGCACTGCCGTGAGCGGGTGGCGGAACTCCTGCTGGGCTTTGCCGAGATAGGGCAGGGCATCGCGGTCGAGTTGAGCGACGGCCGCTGCCTCACGCCACGACAAGCGATATGAGCGAACAGAGGGCACCTATGCGTGTGGACCTGCTGACCCGCGAGTACCCGCCGCATGTGTACGGGGGAGCGGGTGTGCATGTGGGGGCGCTGGCAGACCGTCTGCGGGACCTGGTCGACCTGCGTGTGCACTGCTTCGGCCCGGCGGCCGGCCGCTCCTCGGTGCTGGCACACGATGTGCCGGGCACTCTCGAAACAGCCAATCCCTCCCTCCAGGCACTCGCCGTCAACGCGTCGATGTCGCACGCGGTCGCGGGCGCCGCCGTGGTCCACAGCCACACCTGGTACACCAACTTCGCCGGCCGGCTGGCCCAGCGGCTGCACGGCATTCCGCATGTGGTCACCGCGCACAGCCTGGAGCCGCTGCGGCCCTGGAAGGCCCAGCAGTTGGACGGCGGCTACGAGATCTCCTGCTTCATGGAGCGGGAGGCGTTCGCCCGTGCCGACAGAGTCATCGCCGTGTCCCAGGCCGTGGGCCGGGACGTCACCGAGGTGTACCCGGAGGTGGACCCCGCGCGTATCGTCGTGGTCCACAACGGCATCGACGCCGGGCAGTACGCGCCCGACCCCGGTACCGACGCCTTGGAGGCGGAGGGGATCGACGTCGACCGCCCCACCGTGGTCTGCGTGGGGCGTATCAGCCCGCAGAAGGGCCTGCTGCACCTCTTGCGGGCGGCTCCCTCCTTCGTGCCGGGAACCCAGCTGGTGGTGGTCGCCCAGTCCGCCGACACCGCCGCCCACCGGGCGGAGTTCGCCGAGGCGGTGAAGGCGACGCGGGACGGTGCGGTGGACGTCCGCTGGGTCAGCGGGGCCTTCTCGCGGCGGGCTCTCATCCAACTCCTCAGCCACGCACAGGTCTTCGTCAGCCCCTCGCTGTACGAGCCGCTGGGCATCGTCATTCTCGAGGCCATGGCGTGCGGAACCGCGGTGGTCGCCACCGCGACCGGGGGCAGCCCCGAGGCCGTCGTGGAGGGCGAGACCGGTCATCTGGTGCCGCTGCAGCCCACGATCACGGACGAGGCCGGGACGGAGGCGTCCTCCGCGCTGGCCAAGGAGCTGGCCGTCCGGGTGAACGAGCTGCTCACGGACACCGCGAGTGCGGAACGGATGGGCCGGGCGGGCCGGGAGCGTGTGCTCTCCCACTTCTCCTGGGATCGTGCGGCACGCCAGGTCGCCGAGGTTTACCGGGCCGTCGTGTGACGGCCTGACGCACGGTCCGACCGGGCAGCAGGCGCGATCGAGCGCAGCATGCATGGGCGAGGATACAGGGGGTCTTTATGCCATTGGCTGCCGTCGTGATCAGTCTGCGCGGCCCCGAGCGGTGGACACGGGATGAGCGCGTACGGAGCTCCGGTGCGGGCGGGCGGACCGTCCGGGCCGGGGGTCTCGCATCGGCGCGGCCCCCGGGCAGGTGCACAAGACGCAACTCCGCGGAGGCGGTCCAGCCCGGCCTCGGGCTGCCGGTCGACTCGCTCGTCGGACGCAGCGGTGACATGACACCTGTGCTGTATGCCGGCGTGAACCACGGGATCACGGTGCCAGATGCCGGGGCTTGAGGCGCTCGACGCCCCGGCGGGCGGCCATGGCCCTGTCGCCAGAGTGGCCGTCGTCGGCGCGGGCTGGTACGGCTGCCACATCTCCGAGGAGCTGCGGGCGGGCGGCCACGACGTGCATCTCTTCGAATCGCTGCCCGAGATCTTCGGTGGCGCTTCCGGGCACACGCAGAACCGCCTGCACCTGGGCTTCCACTATGCCCGCTCGGCCGTGACCCGCCGTCAGGCGAGCCAGGGATACCGGAGGTTCAAGCAGGTCTACCCGACACTGAGCCGGCCCGTGACCGACAACGTCTACGCGGTTCCCCGTGACGACTCCCTGCTCGACGGGGAGACCTACCAGCAGGTGATGCAGGCGTCGCGGCTGCCGTTCCAGAAGGTCGACTCCGCGGCTTACGGGCTGGAACCGTCGACCACCGCTTTCCGTGTTCCCGAGGAACTGCTCCTGACGGACGGGGCCAAGGCCCATTTCGGCGAATCGCTGCGCTCGCAGCTGCGCCTCGACACCCCCGTCGAATCGTTCGAGGAGACCGACGGTGGGGTCCTGGTGAACGGCGAGCTGTTCGATGCCGTGATCGACTGCACCTGGGGAGCTTGGACAGCAGGCGGACAGGGGGTGTGGTCGGACCTGTACTTCGAGCCGTGCGTGACCCTCGTCTACGAGTCGGAGCGCCGCGACTTCGGGCTGACGCTGGTGGACGGTCCGTTCTTCTCGATCTATCCCTTCCGGAACGGCCTGCACACGCTCACGTCGGTCACCCATACTCCCCTGGACAGATGCCGGTCCCATGAGGAGGCCCGGCAGTGTATCGCTCGGCAGAGCGCCGACACCCTCGACCGCACACGCCGGGCCATGGAGACGGAAGTCGTCCGGTACTGGCCTCCGTTCTGGGAGAGCTTCCGGTATGTCAATGCCTTCTTCTCGGTGAAGGCCAAGATGCGTTCCGTGAGCGACGCGCGCGTGGTGTCGGTCCGCCGCTCGGGCCGTCGGATATCCGTGTTCGCCGGGAAGGTGAACACCATTTTCCTCGCCGCCGAAGCGGTCAGGCGCGAGCTGCGCGCCGTGGTGGGGAAGGACCTGTGGGTCTCCCTGTGACCGGGGCGGGGCCGGCGCAGGGAGCAGTCAGGATCCGGTCATCTCGTACCTTCTGAGTCCTGCCCGCCAGATCAGGCACGCGACGGCCAGCGCACCCAGGGACGTTGTCGGTATCCAGAGCAGATGCGCACGATCACCGAACAGCAGGAACGTGACGGGAAAATAGGAGGTGACCGCGAACGGAAGAACCCAGGTCAGGACCCAGCGGACAGTCGGACGATACAGATCGAGCGGGAAGCCGGCGAACTCCGACAGCTCGTTGGCCGCGTGCATCACCGGGTAACTCGTGGTGGTCCAGAAAGCCAGGGAAGCGAACGCCAGCTTGACGGAGAAGTACACCACGGCGCCGAGGAGCACCAGGATCGGAGTGAGCGCGACAGCCACGACCGGCGGCACACCCAGTGTGAGATGGCCGGTCGCATAGGCCAGGAGAGTCACGCCGGTGATCAGGTCGCCCAACGCATCCGGCCAGAAGAACCGATCGGAAACCAGCAGAAACAACGGACGCACCGGGCGGATCAGATAGCGATAGAACTCGCCGGTCCGGACGTACTGTCCGCTGAGCATCCAGAGGTTGTCGGTGAAAAGCCGATCCAGCCCCCGCGGAAGAAGTGCGAACCCGAGAAGAAACAGAGCATGGTAATAACCCCAGCCGTAGACGCTCGGGACCAGGGCAAAAACGACGTGGACCAGGATGATCTGTGCGCCGACCCGAATAATGAACCCAAAGGCGCCGAGTAGGAAGTCGACGCGGTATTCCGTGAGCCGGTGGAGGCTGACGCCGCACAGGAACAAGGTCAATTTGATCTGTCTCATCCGCCGAGCACCTCGATCTTCCGCATGGCCCCACGCCACAGCACTGTGCATATGACGAAAAGGGCAGCCGACCAAGCACACTGGCCGAAGATGACAAGAGCGGCGTCGGACAATCCTTCGTAACGTCCGAGCAGCAGTTGGACCGGCGTGTTGATCATGCTCTCGAAGGGCAACACCCTTGAAATTCTTGCCAATATGGGGGGCATCAGGTCGATGGGGACAAGGCTCCCGGAGAATATTCCCACGAGGGCGGTGACGACGACCCGCACACCCCATATGTTGGTGGTGACCAGCGACGCCACTCCGGTGAGAAAGCTGATTTCGAATCCGATGATCACCGAGGGTATCGTCGCCAGCAGGAACAGGCAGACTCCCAGGAGTGACGGGACCTCGATCTCGAAGAGCAGACCGAATACAAGGATGAGTGGAACGCCGATTAGCAGTGCGTTGACGAGGATCACCGGCAAGCTGACCATGAATCTGACGATGGGATAGCTGACCGGTCGCACAAGAGAGATCGAGATACTTCCGCGGAGCACGTCACTGCTGATCTCTGAATCAGCCTGGTTCATGTTGACCACGCTCAGCAGTTGTGCGGCAAGCAGATACGTGGTGATTCCCTGCTGACCGAAGCCGGCGATCTCGTCGCCTGGAGTCTGAGCGATCACCGCGCGCCAGAGGAAGACGACGAGTGCGGTGGACACCAGGGACGTGGCAAGGTTCGCCAGCATGAGAGACCGGTATTCGAGTACCGTCTGCAGGCTGGCCGAGGAGAAACACAGATAGCGCCTCATGTGGTCTGCCCAGCCCCGTAGATCTCCCGCACCACGCTTCCGAGCTCGGGCTCGGGTGCGTAGAAGTCGGTGATGTCGAAGCGCTCCAGGAGGCGGCTGAGCACCTCTTTCGAGGTGAGGTGATCGATCGGGTAGTCGACCCGTATCCGATGGCCGCCGACCGCGGTCGCTCTCGCCTTGGGAAGTGCCTCTTCTATGGCGGCGATGGCCGCCGAAACGTCTTCTGAGCCGCATTCGAAAGAAATGGATCGGTACGCTGCGGTCGAAATCAGCTCTTGCAGAGTTCCCTGATGTATGACTCTTCCTCGGTCGACCACAAGAACCTGGTCGCATATGGACGTGATGTCGCCGATGTCATGGCTGGTCAGCAGCACGGTGGTGCCAAGCTCTCGGTTGAAATGATTGATCAGTTCCCGCACCGCATCCTTGAGAATGACATCAAGGCCGATGGTCGGCTCGTCCCAGAAAACGACTTTGGGGTCGTGGAGAAGGCTGGCGGCAATCTCGGCCCGCATCCTCTGGCCGAGGCTCAGCTTCCTTACCTGCGTGCTGGCCAGTGCGTCGATGTCGAGATATTCCTGAAACAATCGCAGATTTCGACGGTAGACCTCGTGGGGGATGTCATATATGCGTTGCAGGATGCGGAAGGAGTCGGGAACCGAGAGATCCCACCACAGTTGGGTCCGCTGCCCGAAAACGACTCCGATCGATTGCGCGTTGGCTCGCCGGTTGCGGTACGGTTCGATTCCGTTCACCAGGCAACGCCCAGAGGTGGGGGTGGTTATGCCGGCCAACATCTTGATGGTCGTGGATTTTCCCGCCCCATTAGCGCCGAGGTATGCCATCTTGGCGCCGGCCTCCACGGTGAATGAGATACTGTCGACGGCCCGATGTGTCTCATATTTTCTACTGAACAGGGTTCCCAGGCTTCCGCGAAGCCCGGGGCGCCGCTCATACTTACGAAACTCTTTGGTCAGTGCCTCTGCGCGGATCAACTGATGACTCCCGAATGTAGACGTCCATGTCGCATCCCTGGTGCTTGCTCGGGGACGAGAGGATTCAACGCGGGATCGTGAGAAACTCCCGCACAGCCAGTTCCTCCACGTCCTCGAGGAACCGGGCGGATTCTTCACTGGACAGCACAGTCGTATCGGTGCGCAGCGACGTGAGAACGGCGTGTGAAGTGTTCTGAGCCCTCAGGAAGAACCTCCGCCCGGTTCGGTCCTGTGCAGTGCCGGGCATCTTGAGTTTCCGCGTCCGGGAACGAAGAGCTTCGATGAACTCGGCACCGGCCGGGCTGGGGGACGGGGGCAGTCCTGCGTGGGGTTCCAGAATCACAATGGCATTGCAAGAGAGGTCGACACCCTGCCCTCGCTCCCGCACGATGTCTTCGACAGCTGCCCCGAGCAGGGGCGGATTCCATTTCGCAGCGGAATAGGCCGACACGGACGCCCGCCAGGTCCGGCGTACTGCTTCCCGAAAATCCGCCCCCGTCAGCTCGACCGTCAGAGGAGCGTCCTGGTAAAGTGGTCCGGTGGCCGTTCTGTCGCTCGGGCTGAAACGGTTGTGACATCCCAGGAGAAAAAAGGATCTCGGCTCTCCCGACAATTTTCCCAGACATATGGAGGAAAGGGTCAGGAATATGACGGTCGGGCTGACCTTCAGATGAAGCGACAGGTCTCGGATCGCGACGGCCAGGGCTTCGGATTCGGCGTATATTTCCTGGAACCGCGGCGACTCGGGAACCGGTGAACGTCCGGAGAAAATATCAGCCGGAGCATTGGTCAATTGCTTTTTCCAGTACTTGATCGAACGCTCGGAGACGGCCTGCCCCTCAGGGCTCCGTTCGCGTTCGGACTGGTCCAGGGGATGGATTCTCGCCGCGACGGTCCGCTCCTCGCCGGGCGCCGCCCATGACTGTCTGATCTCGGCCAGGAGATTCCGCAGGTCCCAGCCGTCCGTCGCCAGGTGAAAGATCACGATGACCAGGTGGCGCGGGCGGAGTTCGCTGGTCACGACGCCGGCCCGGATCGGGAAGTCGTCCAGCGAGAAGGGCACACTCCGCAGTCCCGCGGCAAGGGCGTGCGCGGTCGAACGGGCCTCTTCCGCCCGTGCGGTCCGCTCCACCACATCGAGGGTGCCACCGGACGGCACATGCTGCCGTGGTTCCCCCGACGGGTCGACGGAGTACGTGGTGCGAAGGGATTCCCGCTGCTCGAGGAGTTTCTGCAGGGTGGTCAGGACCTCGGGCAGACTCACATCATCCGGCACGTCGACTATCTCGCTCAGGTTGAGGTGCTCGTGACGCGGGGCGAACTTCTCGACCTCCTCCCAGAGCCATCGCTGTCCCCAGGTGAGCGGAGCGTCGCCGGTGCGCTGCCCGGAGAATCGAATGCTGTGATGCATCGTCATGATCCAGTCTTCCGGTCAATTCGGTGCGGACGGCGGGCGTACTGCTTCGATGACGACGGCCTCCAGGACGCCGTCCGGATAGCGCGCGAGGTGGGTACCGGGAGGGGTCGCGAAGTAGACGCTCTTGTCGATGGTCATCGTCTCGATGTCGACGAAACCGGCGTCGGCCGCGAAGTCGACCAGCGCCTGCTCGGTCAGCAGGGACTTGTGGTTGCCGAACTCATAGGCCATACGGTTGGCCACCCGCAGAGGTGTCGCCTCTGTCGGCCGCCAGCGGTGCATCCGGGCGTCCATCCGTTTCTGCAGCTCTGTGCGCTCGTTCTCCTTCCCCTGGAGGAGGTCGCAGACGATCAGCGCGTCCGGGCAGACGATCCGCACGATGCCTCCCGGCCGGAGAATCCTGAAGAACTCGTCGAAGACGGCGGGGATGTCGTCGAACCAGAAGTGCTCGACGATGTGCTCGGCGAGCACGACGTCCACCGTGCCCTCGCCGAAAGGAAGCGGCTTGCGCAGGTCGCAGCGGTAGACACGCGGTCCCTTACGAAAGTCCAGACCCACCCAGCCGGCGTCCGGAACCGTGCGGCCGGACCCGACGGAGACCCGGATCGGGCCCGGGCTCCTGCGCAGGTCCTTGTGGAGTCGGCGCGTCTCCGCGGACTGAACGACAAGGTGGTGGAACACGGCCCGGACGGCGTCCCACAGGTCGCGCCAGATGTCAGCGTCGGTGAAGGGGGGCAGTCCCCAGTCCGTCTTGTCGGGATTCCGGAAAACCGGTGTACGCATGCCTCGCTTCCCATCTTGGCGGATCCGATCCGGTCAGGAGCAGTCGGACGGTGCCCAGCACCAGGTCGACTTCATCGGTGGCGTAGCGCGCGGGGTCGTAGCGGCAGCCGAGCACGGCACCGTCGGCCGTCTCGGTGAAGGAGAGGTACAGCCCGGCCTCGTCGCCGAGGCCGATGGCTCCCGTCGGGGGACGGGGCAGAAGGCGGGCCCCCAGTGCTTCGAGCACAGCCGGCGCGGTGAGCAGGGCCACGGTCACCACGGCGGGGCGCGTCGGGCCGGGCGGCGACGGGGCGAGCCGGTCCCGGACCACGTCGTAGGGGGCGGACTGGTGGGCCAGCTGCTTGACCCAGGTGTGCCGGACATCCTCGACGACCTGGTGGAAGTCGGGGTTCGCCGCGTTCGGCAGCCGGAACCGGACGAGGTTGGCGATCCAGCCGACGGTCGAGGCGAATTCGGCGGACCGGCCGTGCACAGGAAGCCGAACGGTGATGTCCGGTCGGCCGGACAGCCTGGACAGGCCTGCCATCACCGCCGCCAGGAAGTACAGGAACGCCGTCACGCCCTGCTGTGACCGGAGTTGCCGCACCCGTTCGGCTTCCTCACGGGAAAGGGCCGCTCTGCGCTGCTCGATCCTGCCGGACAGCGGGGCGTCCTGACGGGAGCAGAAGGGGAGGGGCACACCGCGGTCCGGTGCGGTCCCGGCGAGATGCTCACGCCAGTAGGCCATCATGTCGTCCGTCCCCGGGCCGTACCTGGCCTGCTCTCTCGCCACGAAGTCGCCGTAGCTCGCTCCGCGAGGCCCGTCGGGCTCCTCCTCGGAGGCCAGTTCACCGATGAGCTGGTCCAGGGAGTGGCCGTCGCAGATCATGTGGTCCAGGGTCAGGGCGAGTCGCTGGCGGCCGGATCGCAGTTCGAGCAGCAGGCATTCCCACAGCGGCGCCCGGGAGCGGTCGAACGCCGAGGTCTCGTGTGCCCGCAGTCGCGCGTCCGCCGCGGCGTCGGTCAGCCCGGTCTCCACGCGCAGGGGCACCCGCACGCAGTCCTCCACGACCTGGGTGAAGGCGGACGCGACGATCCGGGCACGCAGCATGGGATGGCGGGAGGCCAGCGACGCGAGCCGCCGCTCCAGGCGGCTCGCGTCGACGCGTCCTTCCACGTCCCAGGCGACGTGCATGTTGTAGGGCGTCGCACCGCGGCTGCGGTCCCGGAGGATCCGGCCCCGCTGGGTGACGGAGAGCGGCCAGACGGTCGGCCTTCCCTTCGCCGGCGTCGACCGCCCTGTCACAGCGCCGATCCGAGACCGCGAACGAACCGCAGGCAGGGCTCGTCGGGGAACACACGATGCGCCTGGGCCACGTTGTGCTGCAGATCCTCCTCCAGGCCGGGATCGGCCGCGCGGTGCGCGGCGAGCAGGTCGGCGAACTGCCGTGCCGCCTTGGCGAGGTCGGTCTTGTCCTCGATCCGCACATAGCGCCAGCCCGGGCCGTAGACCCCGTCGAGCGCGTTGTAGACGGTGGCGGCGAAGGGCAGGCGGGCCGCCGCCGCAAGGGCCGGGCCCAGGCCCACACTCTCGACATCCGGGCGATTGGGGGTGTAGAAGACGCCGCCCGCGGTGGCCTTGGCGACGTGCAGCAGGTCGACCTCGTCCAGCCGCCATGTGCCGGCCTCGTCCTGGTTGCTGCTCAGCGGGACGCCGCCGAGGAAGCGGACGGCGTCGCCGATGCCCTCGTCCTCCACCGTCGTGAGTACCTCCCGGCTGTAGTCCGGGTCCTCCTGGAGGCTGCCGAAGACGGCGAGCACCGGGCGTGGGTCACCACGCCGCTCGCACTCGCGCACCAGATCCGCGAAGAGCCGCACCGCGACCTCCACGCCCTTGACCCGGAACACGCGCACCGGCACCAGGACCACGGGGCGGGTCGGCTCGATCTCCTGCTGGGCGAGGAACTCCTCGTGGCGTGTCTGCAAAGGCCCCTGGGGACGACGCGGCAGGACGTACGGGATCAGCGTCGGCTCCAGCCCGGTGGGGTAGGAGCGCCCTTCGTCCTGGAGCTGCTGCGTCGGCACGACCCACCGCTGCGGCGCCACCGGTACCGGTGTGAAGACGTTGGGTGCGTGCGGGTACACCCGGGTCTCGCCCTCGTGCACCGAGTAACTTCCGAACAGGTCGTGGTCCCACAGGATCAACCCCCCGGGACGGCCGTCCGACCAGTAGGCGGCCGCGGCACGGTGCAGCGCCAGCGTCACCGGGGTGGCGTCGGAGAGCGTCATGTTGACCCCGACCATCCAGTCGATCCGCTCCTTCTCGAGCCACGACAGGAAGTACTCCTCGTACGGCGCGGCCAGCTCCTCGATCCGCTCGGTGACGGCGGTCCGCTGCTCGGCGGTGAGTTCGTCCGCCCTCTCGATGTCCGAGCGCAGGCCGAGCCACTCCTCGGCCAGTCCCGGCCGGTCCGGGACGGGCGTCGCGTCGGTGACCTCCAGCCACTGCGGGTAGCCGAGCCCGGGCGCGCCGGCCGGGTAGAACACGGCCTTGTCCGGCCGCCAGGAGTACCCGAGGTCCGCGGTGATCGGTAACTCGATCCCGCCGCACTCGGCGCGGACGAGGTCGACGATGTTCCGGAAGATCGTCAGCAGACCGCTGACGGGCAGTCCGTCGCCGCAGACGAGGGCGACCCTGGCCCCGCGCCTGCCCTGGTGCTCCGTCGCCGCGTCGGCCTTCGTCACGTCAGATGCCGGCATACGCCATCCTTGTCTCGGCTTCGTCGCGCTCCAGCGCATCGAAGTTGTCCAGGTGGAACTTCTTGGCGTTGAAGGCGCGGACCCACAGGCCGGCGGCCCAGCACAGCTGCAGTTCGTTGTCGCTCAGCGTGCGTCCGCGTGCGATCTGGTACTCCTCCATGAAGGCCTCCGTCTGTTCGACCGAGGCTCCCGCACCGGTGGGCCCGCCATGGAACATGGCGGCGGCCTGACCGATGATCACCACTTCGGGCTCGTAGACCACGCTGTCCCAGTCGTGGACCGCGAGCGGCCGGCCGTCGCGGAACTTCACGTTGCGGCCGTCCCAGTCCCCGTGCCCGATCACGCAGGCGGCGTCGCGGACCTCCTCGAGCCGTCGGCGCACGGCCGCACCGAGTTCGTCGACCCACGCCGTGACCGAGCACCGCTCGGCGTTGAGGTCGACGTCCCGGTCGTCCGGGACCGGCCAGACGCCGTTTTCCTCGTGGTACCAGTGGACCCAGGCAGGGGCGGGCCGCAGCAGTGGCTGTGGGTCGAACCCCTCCGCGCGGGTCACGAAGTCGCTCAGCAGATGTGCGAACAGCTTCGGAGCGTCGGCGGGTGCGGGTGGCTCGTCCCCCGGTACGCAGGTCTCGGCGCTGGCGACCTTCCCGCCCAGCGGCGAGGGACCGGCCAACGGCTGCGGGCACGGGAAGCCCGCCTCCCACATCCGGCCGTGCACCCAGGTGCACGACTCCAGCCGCGCGTCGCCGTCGCGGACCTTCACCACCACTTCGCGGCCGTCCGCCAGACGCAGGCCGTGGACCGCAGACAGGTTCCCCGTGCTGAACATGGGTTCCGCGACGGGGGAGCCCATGTGCTCGAGGCACCAGTCGCTCAGCGCTCGCTCGTCGATGTCTGCAGGCATCGTTCTCCCTTCGAGGGGCCGTTCGTCCGCCCGTCCAGTGCCGGGACGGCGAACCGGACCCCGTCGGAGCCGACGTGGCGCGCACGGGTGCGTGCGGGATCGCGCATGACCACGGCCTTGCGCAGCCACCGGTCGGTGCCGTCGTACCGGGGCCGAAAGGGGGCGCGGCCGTGGACGAAGCGTTGGTTGTCGAAGAATAGGACGTCCCCGGCGTCCAGAGCGACCGGTCGGATCTTCGCCTCCAGACGGGCGCACACCTCGGAGAAGGCCCGGGCGGCGCGTCCGTCGCCGGGCAGCGTGGTGGTGTAGGCGGGGTCCACGCGTAGACGAAGAAACGTTCCCTCTCTGGTCACCACCGGTCTGAGGCAGCTGATCTCATTCTTCGTGCCGAGCCCTTTCAGATGCTCGGGGTCGGCCTTGATGAGGAACCGTGGCTCGCCCAGGACCTCGAGGTCCAGACCGTCGGTGTCGATCTCGTCGATACCGGCCAGCGTGGTCGGGACCCGATCGGGGTTGCGGATCGCGAGCAGGGCGAGGACGTCGCACCGGTCGTCATGGAACGCGTCCTCGACGTGGAACTCCAGTGGTGCGACGCTCCCCGCTCCGGTCTGCGCCTGCTCGTGGCCGCGGACCGGCAGGATGTCGTTGAGGAGGCGGCCGTCCTGGAGCGACGACCAGCAGAACAGCTCACCGAGTTGCCCCGCGAGCAACGTCAGCCAGAAGTCCTGCAAGGTCGTGGCGTCGAGGTCCCGCTCGCTCCAGTGCGCCGGGGTCGGCGGCGCCTCGTCGAAGGACATCCCGCGGACCACCAGCGCGCCGCGGGAGTCACCGGTGTGCAACTGCTCCAGCTTCGCGCGCAGTTCGGACGGCAGCACATGACTCAGGTCGCGCAGGGACGCGAGGTAGGTACGGTCGTCGGCCCGTCCGTGGTCTTCCCGGAGCGCGGCGAGATGCCGCAGCAGAGCCTCGCGGTCTTCCGGCAGGACCCGGAACTCGGGTATCGGGACCGGGAGGCCGGGGTGAGCCCCGCGGTTGGTCGTCATGCTCGTTCTCCAGCTTCGATCGTGAGCGGGCCGGGCGGGGCAAGGGCGTCGGCGAGTTCCAGAAGGAAGCCGTCCCACGCGTCAGGGGGAAACCGCTCTTCCACGACGGCCCGATTGGCGATGTCCTCGGCGTGCATGCCGGTGCTTCGACGCCGCGCACACATCGCGGCGCGCAGCACCGTGGCCGCCGCGGCGATCCCTTCCGGATCGGTCGCGACGCGTACGCCGCGGAACCGGTCCCCGTACACGGCGTTGAACGCGTCGTAGGCGGTGTAGGCGCAGGGGATGCCTGCCTGCGCCGCCAGGGCCGGCCCGAGGCCCACCGATTCCACATCGGGCCGGCTCGGTGTGAACAGCACGGCGCCGCCGCCGGCCGCCGCCAGGCGGAGCAGGTCCACCTCGTCGAGCCGCCAGCGCCCCCGCGCGTCCCGGAACGTCGTCACGGGGACGCCGTCCAGGAACAGCACGTCGTCCGCGACCCCGCACCGGCGCGCGTGCTCGCGGAGTTCGGCCGCGTACGCGGGGTCCTCGTCCAGCTGGCCGAAGACCAGCAGACAGGGCGGCGGTTCCCGGTCGGCGAGACTCTGTTCGCGCATCTCGGCCAGCAGGGTCAGGGCGATCTCTATTCCCTTGGGACGGAAGATGCGGGCCGGCACCAGCAGGATGGACCTGTTCCTGTCCAGGCCGTTCTCGGCCATGAAGGTCAAGTGCCGGGGCTCCAGGGCCCCGAGAGGGATGCGCGGCAGCAGGTTGGGGAGCACATCGGGCTTCACCCCGGCGGTATAGGTGGCGGCCTCGCTCGCCAGCTTCTCGGTGATGACCACCCAGCGTTCGTCCGCACGACGTCCCGGGACGGGAGTGAACTCGTTGGGCCTCAGCGGGTACACACGGCGGGCGTTCTCGTGGACCGAGCAGCTGTCGAACAGGTCGTGGTCCCAGAAGACGATGCCCCCCGGCCGCCCGGAACCCCAGCGCGCCTCCGCGGCCTGGTGCAGTGCCAGGGTGACACCAGGCGCGTCGCTCAGCGTCATGTTGACGGCGATGAGCCAGTCGATGCGGTGCTCCTCGAGCCACGCGCTGAAGTACGGCCGATACGTCTGCGCGATCTCGTCGATGTCGCCGCGCAGCACCTCACGCTCGTCGGCACCGAGCTGATGGGCCTCGGCGACCCGGTCCCTGATGGACAGGAACCGGCTCGCCAGCTCCGCCGCCGGCAGACGTGCCGGTGGCGCCTGGTCGCGGACGCGCATCCAGGAGGGGTAGCCCGCTGTCGCCGGCCCTGTGGGGAAGAAACGTGGTTTGTCCGGCCGCCACGAGTAGCCGAGGTCCGCGTGGACCTCCGGCTCGATCGCGCCCAGAGCGATGCCGCGCTCGACGACATTGCGCAACACGGTCAGCAGACCGCTCACCGGAACGCCGTCACAGCACACAACAGCAAGCCGCATTGCACCCCTTTCTCCGACGACATCCACGGCCTACTTGATCTCGGTGTTGATGATCGCTTCCACGAGGCTCTGGCCAGGAGTGGTCAGACGGATCTCGCCTGCTG
Source organism: Streptomyces sp. NPDC000345 (assembly GCF_042898825.1). Taxonomy (NCBI): domain Bacteria; kingdom Bacillati; phylum Actinomycetota; class Actinomycetes; order Kitasatosporales; family Streptomycetaceae; genus Streptomyces; species Streptomyces sp. NPDC000345. The sequence continues at coordinate 120,898 of NZ_JBIAZE010000007.1, read as the reverse complement.
CCCGGTCGATCTCGGCCAGCCCGCGGTCGCGCAGCCGCTCGAAGATCGGCAGCCACCGCTCGGAGAACAACGAGGAACCCGGGAAGCGCTCCTGATGGATCTCCTCGCGCAGCGGCTGGCACGTGGACATGGCCATGCGTACCGACCTGGTCTCCCGGCCCTGTTCGCTCAGAGCGGTGATGGCGGTCAGCGGAAGCCGGCCGGCGGAGACGGCATCCAGATACTCGCGGGGATCGGATGTGATGTTGCCCTCGGAGTGGCTGCTCCAGGTGTAACCACCAAGCCCGATGCCCAGGTTGGGCACCTGCTTGTCCTGGTCGAGGTTGAGCGAGCGCCAGATCGGGGCGCCGACCTCCTTGCGGGGGAAGTACGTCGTCGGATGTTCGGCGTACCCGGCGGCGTCCAGCGCCTGCACCGCACCGGCCCGCATCTGGTACTGGCGGCCGAGCGTCGGCCAGCTGCGCCCCGAGGCCGCGATCCGCTCGCGTACGTCGACGCTCTCCCACACCGCCGCGGAGACATGTCCGATCGCGGTGTCCACACTGGAGAAGGAGCGCAGGTGGAGCTTGGTCATCACGACCGTGGAGAAGTCCAGGTCGATCATGCGGCGCACGTCGGAGAGGTAGGCACCCACGTCCTGGCCGGGCAGGCCCCACACGAGGTCGGCGTCGACCCGTGCGAATCCGTGCTTACGGGCGAAGCGGATCGCGTCTTCGGCCTGTTGGCCGGTGTGCCGGCGGTTCGCGAGGGCCAGGAGCTCGTCGTCGAAAGTCTGGATGCCGTAGGTCAGTTTGTCGAATCCGAGGCGCCGCAGCCCGATGATCATCTCCTCGTCGAGCGTGTCCGGGCTCCCCTCCGCCCGTAGCGAAGTGACGGCAGGATCGAAAACGAAGTGGTCGGCGTAGAAGTCCATCAGCCGCTCGATCTCACTGAGCGGGAAGACGGTGGGGGTGCCGCCGAACAGGCAGAACTCGCGCACCGGCACCTCGCGCAGGGCCGGCACCGCCTCGAGCCAGAGCCGGGCCTCGGCGATGTTCGCGTCCACCCAGCGGCGGGCGCTGCCGGCGGCCCGCTCGGTCCCCGGGTTCACGATGAGGAGAGGGAACTGGCAGTAGTGGCAGCGGTAGGCACACAGCGGCAGGTAGGGCCACAGGTGCAGGGATCCCGCGGCCCGCAGTTCCGCGTCGAGGTCGGCGAAGAACTCCTCGGGGCCGTCCAGGTTCCGATCGCCGGGGAAGACATGGGTGAAGGCGTCGGACGTGACGTATTCGAGCAGATGGTCGTTCTCGGGGGCGGACAGGATCTTGCACTCGTCCGGCTCGGGGTAGTCGGGATCGAGATCGCGCAGGCCGGCGAGGGCGTCCTGTCTGCTGAATGCGGCCCGCGGCGCCTCGATCTGCACGTCTTCCTTTCCGCGTTTCTTGGACAGCAAGTTCTGCGAATCGTCGAGCTCGTTCATCAATGGTGAATTCTCTTTCGTCGTGAGCGACGCGGCTCGCCGAACAAACAGCCCACAACGGCCGGAGGGATCACTGGGCACCCGAATCGACCGCGGCTTAACAGCGAGCAGGCCTCTCCCAGTCTGACCCTGTGCGGCTGCTTCAGCCACTGTGTTCGACCTGCGCACTTGGACGGTCAGATCTTGTAATGGCCTTTGGGGTTCACGCAGACTCAGCACCCGGAACCTTGGTGGAGGACCGGCCGTACTTCGACGCCCGACCGCGATGCCATCCTCAACTCGGACAAATGGATCGCTTATTGCCCAGGAGTGCACTTTGCCCGAATCATTTACCGTAGAGGAATTGCTGGACCTGTGTGCAGAGGTCCTGCCCCCCAACGCCACGCCGACGCATGACTCGAACTTCTTCGCCCTGGGCGGCGATTCGCTCACGGCGACGGCGCTCGCCGCACTGGCCCATGAGCGTTGGGGCGTGACGATCGAGGCCGAGCAGATCTTCATCGCTCGCGATCTCGCGTCGTTGTACCGCGCAATCCAGGCTTGATAAGCCCGGTTCGAGCGTATGCCGACGTTATCGGAGGAATACGATATGTACACCGAAGTACGGCTCCATCCGGCGCTCGAGAAAACGCTGTCCGCGGACGGCGACGTCGGCGACTACGCGGCCGTCCGGGCCCAGCGCGACGGCGAACTGGTGCTGGTCGTCGCCTCGAACCGGCTCACGCCGCTCGACGTTCGCCGGCTCCTCGGCGAGGTGGGCACCGCCACCGTCCCTGATGCCTATGCCGTGGTTCCCGCGCTGGAACGGGACAGGAGCGGATCGCTCGCCCTCGGACGGGTGGAGAAGCTGCTCACCGGACGGCCGCTGTACAGGCCTTGCCCTCCCGAAACGGAGGTCGAGCGGCTCCTGATCGAGGTGTGGGAACAAGCGCTCGACATCAAGGGCATCGGCATCGACGACGACTTCATCGAGCTCGGCGGCGACTCGGTGGCCGCCGTCGAGATCCTCACCGAGACGGAGAAGCGGGTGGGGACCGAGGTCGGCGTGGACGAGCTCTTCGAGTGCGGCACCGTGCGGGAGCTGAGCGCACGTCTCGAGGGAAAGGCGGGCAGCGGTGACGCGTGAGCAGCCGGCCGGTGTCGTCCAACGGCTCGGCGCGAGGGCCGAGGCCGAGCCCGACGCGCCGGCCCTGTCGGCCCGTTCTGCCGACGGTCACTGGACCCGCCTGACCAACGCCGAACTCCTTCGGCGTGTGCACACTGCGGGCCATGCGCTGCGCTCGATGGACCATCCCACCGGGAAGGTGCTGATCGCGCTGCCCAACGGTGTCGACTTCTTCGCGTGGGTGCTGGCCGCCTGGAGTGCCGGCCTGACCCCTCTCATCGCGCCGCCGGGCAGCAGCGAGCGGGAGCTCGACACGCTGTTCTCCAGCCAGCCGGAACCTCGCTCGGCGACCCATGTGTGCCGTCCCGCCCCGCAGCACGAAGCGGCGGACCGCGGGCCGGTGCGGCCCGGCCCCGAACCCGAACAGGCATGGTGCATGCCGTCAGGAGGAAGTACGGGCCTGCCCCGGTTCATCCCCGTGGCGGGGCGGCCGTCGCAGCAGCTGGCCAGTCAGAGCCGTCTGCTGCGCTCCCTGGGCTGGCAGCCGCGCTCCACCCAGCTCGTCATGGGGCCGTTGCACCACGCTGCCCCGTACACCTCGGCGATGACCGGCCTCTACGCCGACAACCACATCGTGGTGGTGGAACGGTTCACCCGCGAGGCGGTCGAGGACGCCGTCGCACGCTTCTCGCCGACGTGGCTTCAGGCGACGCCGCATCAGATGGCGCTGCTGCTCGCCGACAAGGCGACGGTGAGCCGCCTGGCCGAGCATCTGACGGGACTGATGCACACCGCTGCTCCCTGCCCGCGGCCCGTGAAGAAGGCATGGATCGACCTCCTCGGTGGTGACCGGCTGTTCGAGCTCTACGGGTCGACTCAGATGATCGGCGCGGTCATCTCCTCGGGGACGCAGTGGCTTGCCAGGCCCGGAACCGTCGGCCGACCTCACATGACCCAGGTCCGGATCGTCGGGCCCGACGGGGCGGAACTGCCGCGCGGGACGGTGGGGGAGGTCTTCATGAGGACCGCGGCCACCCGCCGGTTGGGGGCGGCACAGGCAGCCCATCTGAGGGCGCACGGCGGAGGGTTCTACAGCGTCGGGGACCTGGGCTATCTGGACGACGACGGATACCTCTACCTCACGGACCGGGTGGATGACGTCATCAACGTCGGTGGTGCCAACGTGAGCGCCCGCGAGGTCGAGGGGGTGCTCCTCGACCACCCCGACGTCCGTGAGGCGCTCGTGGTCGGCCGCGCGCACGACCTGCTCGGTCAGGTCGTGTCCGCCTTGGTCGTGCCGGCGGATCCGGCGCAGCCCCCCAGCGGCGCCGACCTGCGCGCCTTCTGCGCACAGCGCCTTGAGGCGCACAAGGTTCCGGCCTCCGTGGAGACGGTCCCGGAGTTCGAACGCTCTCACGCCGGAAAGATCGAGCGTTATCGGTACCAGTAGCGCCGTCGTGGGCCTGTGGCCGATCCCGGCCGCAGCCGCGGCGTGCGGCCATCCCCAGACTCGAGAACCAGAAGGAGACCGACGCATGCAGGGCCACAATCGTGTGATCGAGCGAGTGGTTGTCACCGGCGGAGCCGGGTTCATCGGCTCGCACCTGTGCCACCGCCTCCGCGCCCTGGGCACCGCCGTGGTCTGCATCGACAACATGCTGACCGGAAGGCCCGAGAATCTCGGCACTCTACTGGACGATCCGCAGTTCACGCTGATCCGGCAGGACGTCTCCGAGGGCTGTGACGTGAAGGGGCCCGTCGATCTGGTCCTTCACCTGGCCTCGCCGGCGTCGCCGCGTGACTACGCGCGGTACCCGATCGAGACGCTCACCGTCGGATCCCACGGCACGCTGAACGCGCTGGACCTCGCGCACCGCACGGGGGCCCGCTTCCTGCTGGCCTCCACCTCCGAGGTCTACGGCAGTCCGCTCGTCCATCCGCAGAGCGAGGACTACTGGGGGAACGTCAACCCGATCGGGCCCCGCAGTGTCTACGACGAAGCCAAGCGCTATGCGGAGGCCCTGAGCACGGCGTACCGCACCACGCTCGGCACCGACACGGTCATCGTCCGCCTGTTCAACACCTACGGCCCGCGGATGAGGGACGAGGACGGCAGGGCGTTGCCGACCTTCGTCACCCAGGCCCTGGCCGGGGAGCCGATCACCGTCGCCGGGGAGGGCCAGCAGACGAGATCGATGTGCTACATCGACGACACGGTGGCCGGGATCCTGGCGGCGGCGACCGGCTCACATCCCGGGCCGATCAACATAGGCAACCCCACCGAGCTGACGATCCTCGACCTGGCCGAACGAATACGGACCGAGTGCGCGTCGAGCGCACCCATCGTGTTCGTGGAACGGCCGGTCGACGACCCGGACCTGCGCAGGCCGGACATCTCCCTCGCCCGCTCCGCACTGGGCTGGCGGCCTTCGGTGGACATCGACGAAGGGATCACCCGCACGGTCAACTGGTTCGCCTCCAGGTCACGGCAGCCCTCTCGCGCCCGCGTCGCCATCTGAGCCCACGAGAGCCGGTTGCCCGGCGTCACCGCTGTGCGCGAGCCAATCGGAAAAGGACGCGCTTTCGACTGTTCAAGTGCGGCACCGCAGCAGTTGATCGGCCGAACCCCCAGCCCGTACGACCGGCCGGTGCCGCTCCGTCCTTGCGGAGCGGCACCGGCCGGGTTGTTCGGAGCTCAGCCGATGTCCCGCGCCTCGGTGGGTTCCGGCACCCTCTCCCGCAGGAGCCGGCCGAGTACCGTGGCCACCCCGTCCTGGTCGTTGGGCGGTGCGATCTCATCGGCCACGGCCTTGAGGTCGGCGTGCCCATTGGCCATGGCGACGGCGTGGCCGGCCCAGGTGAGCATGGGTATGTCGTTGGGCATGTCGCCGAACGCCACGACCTCCCGGGGGGCGGCGCCGAGGGCCGCACAGACCTGGGACAGCCCGGTGGCCTTGTCGAAGCCCGAGGGCAGGAGTTCGACGATCCCGGGGCCGGCGTGGGTCACCTTCAGCCCGGGCCCGCAGCACACACCCGCCTCTGCGACCAGTTCGCTGTCCGTCAGAACGTCATGGCGCAGCAGCACCTTGTCGATGGTGAGGTTCCACAGATCGTCGTCCTCGACGAGGCGGAAGGGGAGCAACACGCGTTCGTCCCCCCGGCTGAAACCCGGTGTGACGAGGAATTCGCTCCCCAGCCCGGAGGTGACCACAGCCAGGCGCAGGCGTCCGACCCGCCCGGCCAGCCGGGCCACGAACGCCTGCGCCGCCGTTCGGTCCAGCACGGCTTGTGAGAGCAGGATGTCCCGGTCCACGTCGTAGACCTGGGCGCCCTGACCGCACACGGCGAGGCCCCGGTAGCGCAGGGACCGGAAGAAGGGAACGCAGTTCGACGCGGTACGGCCCGTGACGATGACGTGCCGTATTCCTGTTTCGTCCAGATGCCGCAGCATGCTCCGTGTGTGTGCGGAGATCGTGAGATCGCTGCGCAGGAGTGTGCCGTCCAGATCCGTCGCCACCACGGTGGTTCCCGCGATCGGCATCAGACGGCCCACTCGCCGACAGGGGTCCGGATTCCTGTCCGGCCGGAGGGGTGCTCCGGGCGAACAGGCCCCTTGTGAGCGGCTGTTCGCATCGACCGTGCGTGGCGCCCCGGTCTCAGCCCCGTACCGCCCTCGCAGGGGAGAGGGGTGGGTATCTGCGTGAGGTGAAGCCATGTCATCGATAGCAACTCCGAAAGACCGGGCGTCGTCGCGGTGAACCGGTGTGGCCGACGCTCTGGGCTCCTGTGCGGTCGCCAGGATCGACAGAGAGCTTCAGAGCGTACTGGCCGGCAACTGCCGTGAGCCGCCGCAGGAATGCCTCACTGCGGTCGCATCACGGCCAGGTCGTCACCCCACGCGTCCAGCACCTCGCCGAGTCCGGCGGCCCGGGCCGCCGCCTCGACGACGGTGAACAGACGCCGTTGCGGGGAGACGTCACCCGTGGCCGAGATGCGGTCCACGTCGTGCAGCAGTGCGTCGGTGTCCCAGCCCGGCAGCGGGTGCCGGGCAAGTTCCCACTCCAGGTACTTGTTGTAGGGCCGGGGGCGACGGTCGAGTGCGAAGAGCAGCTCGAGCAGGAACCGCATGCTGTCGGCCGCGTCGAGGCGTGCGGCGAGAGCCCGGCCGTCCCGGTCGTTCTTGAGGGAGCGCAGAAGGGAGTTGGCGTAGGCGTCGAGCCATTCGCCCGATGCACGGAACGCCTCGTCGGCGTCCAGCCGGGCACAGTCTGCGAGGACGCGGGCGATGCCCCCGTCGAGCCGGTCGAGCACGACCTTGGCACGGGCGAGGGCGTAGCGTTCCCAGTCGGGCACCCCGGCCGCACGGAACTCCCTGAGCGTGACGATGACGAGGTCGAGGTCGGCGCTGCGGTGGCCCGCGAACCGGGTCAGATCGGTGGTGGCGTCATCGGCGAGGACCACATACAGGTCGTGGTCCGAGTACCGGGTGACCATGCCGTCGTGGGCCTGGGACCCTTTGAGGACCAGGCCGACAACGGCCGGATCAGCTGCGGCGATCTTGACGAACGCGTCGTAGGTGAGGAGCTGCTGAGCAGTCATGGTGTGGATCTCCGATGAGGTGACGACGGGTATGCCTGCTGAGGCGGCCCCCTGAGGCAGGAGGCGCCTTGCACCGTCTGCGGCTGCACATGGCCGCCGCCCTGAAGATCAACGCACCCGTGCACTGTATCACCCGGCCGCTACCGGGCGGCGCGTGTCGACTTGCTGCACGGCAAGAAGAACAATTCACGGAGCGTCGGCCTGTGTTCCGGGCCGGGCCGGCACATTGACGGAATGGCCGGGCGTCTCCGTTCCGGCGGGGAAACGGAAATTCCGGAACAGTGGGACAGGTGGAACAGAAACCGCCGGCCGCGACCGGTGGAATGGTGTGGGCAGGCCCTGCGGTGCGCGGCGAGGACGCGCGGGAGTCCGAGGTCCGTCGCATTGTCGGTATGACGACGGGTTCGAGCCACGGCGCCGAGCCAAGCCCGCTCGCCAGGAGCGTGATCCCGCCCAGGAAGTGCCCCAAGTGACGGTGGGGGACGCAAAGGACATCCATGCCGGGCCGCCCATGGAGCCCAACTGCCAGTTCATGGCCGGTGCACGTGCAAATGTCCGGATCCCAGGGGGGTTCCCGGCTGACTGAAAACGATGCAGGTGATCGTCTGTAGTTGATGTTAACTAGTAGCAGCCTCAATAACGGGGGAGGCTCCTGAGGTGTGCACGGCTGCGTACCGTGGGTTTTCCGAGTCGCAACAGTCGCGCCCTTCAGTGGTCCATAGAAGGAGTTGTGTTGAGTTCTGCGGGACTGACGGAGGATCCTGCATGCGACGTGCTGGCTCATATTGCCAAGTGCCAGCAGTCGGTGGCGCGATCGCCTGTGGTGAAAGTGCCGATCGCGACGCTTGTCGCCGATGACTCGCCGCGTGCAGCCGGAGAAGACAACGACCATGCGAAGGCTCTGGCGGAAAGTGAGCGAGCCTACCCGCCGATTATGGTGCATCGGAGAACGATGCGGGTGATCGACGGTGGGCATCGCCTCAGAGCCGCGCAGTTGCGGGGCCACACTCACATCGCGGTCAGATTCTTCGACGGCGAGCAGGAAGACGCTTTCGTGTTGTCCGTGGTGGCGAACGCGGATCACGGTATGCCGCTTTCTCGAGCGGACCGACTTGCCGCTGTGAATCGTATCCTCGGGTTCTACCCGGAGTGGTCCGACCGCGCGATCGCCTCCGTGACCGGGCTGTCGGCGAGGAAGGTGGCGGAGATGCGCCGCCACCGCACCGGGGCGCACGGGGATTCCGTGGTCCGCGTAGGCATGGACGGTCGGGTAAGGCCCGTGAACCGCGCCCAGGGGCGCGAGCTGGCAGGTGAACTCATCAAAGCCAACCCCGAGGCTTCCTTGCGTCAGATCGCCAAGGCCGCGGGTATCTCTCCCGCCACTGTGGCCGACGTTCGGAATCGTCTGCGGCAGGGATACGACCCGGTGCCCGTGAGATTACGCAAGGAGACGGTGCGTCGGGAGCAGGAGGCTCACAAACCGGCCGGCGGGTCCGTGGCTCGGCGCCGAACTCGTTCGCTGGACGAGCTCACTCCCATTTTCGATGCGTTATGCAAGGATCCCTCGCTCCGATTCAGCGAAACGGGGCGAATCGTCCTGCGGTTGTTCGACTCCTGTGCGGCTGTCACCCGGGAAAGGAGCCGGATCCTGGACAACGTGCCGGCACACTGCCGCGAGCAGGTCGCGGAACTCCTGCTGAGCTACGCCGAGATATGGCAGAACCTCGCGATGGAGTTGAGCGAAGGACAACGTGTCGTGTCGCGTCAGGCGATATGAGCGGGAGGTGGAGGACGCCGATGCGCGTGGATCTGCTCACCCGCGAGTATCCACCCCATGTGTATGGAGGAGCGGGCGTTCATGTAGGAGCCCTGGCCCCCCATTTGCGCAACCTGGTCGACTTGCGCGTTCACTGCTTCGATCCGGTCGACGGACATCCCTCGGTTCTGGCACACGACCTGCCGACCGCTCTTGAGGCGGCCAATCCGTCCCTCCAGGCACTGGCCGTGAACGCCTCGATGTCACACGCCGTTGCCGGCGCGTCCCTGGTCCACAGCCACACCTGGTACACCGGCCTGGCCGGGCGACTCGCCCAGCAGCTGTATGACATACCGCATGTGATCACGGCACACAGCCTGGAGCCACTGAGGCCCTGGAAATCCCAGCAATTGGGTGGGGGGTACGAGATCTCCTGTTTCATGGAGCGGGAGGCGCTCAGCCGTGCGGACGGGGTCATCGCGGTGTCCCATGCCATGGCCCGGGACATCATCGAGGTGTACCCGGACGTGGAACCCGCGCGCGTCACGGTTGTGCACAATGGCGTCGACGCCGGTGAGTACGCGCCCGACCTCGGCACGGACGCTCTGGAGAAACAGGGAATCGGTGTCGAACGCCCCACCGTGGCCTGCGTGGCGCGCATCAGTCCCCAGAAGGGCCTGCTGCACCTTCTGCGAGCGGCGCGGCATTTCATCCCGGGTACGCAGTTGGTGGTGGTCGCTCAGTCAGCCGACACGGCAGCTCACCGTGCGCAGTTCGCCGAGGCGGTGTCGGCGATGGAAGACAGCCCGGTCGACGTCCATTGGGTCGAGGGTCCGTTCCCGAGACGGGCGCTGATCCAACTCCTCAGCCATGCCCGCGCTTTTCTCTGCCCCTCGCTCTACGAACCATTGGGTATCGTCAACCTGGAAGCCATGGCGTGTGGAACTCCGGTGGTCGCGACGGCGACCGGGGGCATTCCGGAGGCCGTCGTGGACGGCGAGACCGGATACCTGGTTCCGCTGGAGACCGCACCGGCGGACCGCGTCGGCCTCGACGAGTCCTCCGTACTGGCCAAGGAGTTGGCTGTCCGGGTGAACGCGCTGCTCACGGACCCGGTGAGCGCTGAACGAATGGGCCGGGCCGGCAGACGCCGGGTGCTGGCCCACTTCTCGTGGGATCGGGCGGCCCGTCAGGTCGCCGAGGTCTATCGGAGCGTCGTGTGAGGCCTTGAACCCCCCAGCACTCGTCCTGCCGGAGATGACGCGCGGGCAACGCTCATCCGGTACCGGCGGCGCATCTCACGGGACGGCCCTGAGATGCAGCAGTCGCTCGGGCGGATCGGTTTCCCGACGACGCAGATTCGCTGCCGCCCGGCGCTCGCCGTCCGACGACTCGACGTCCGCCTGCTCCCTCGCATAGGCCGCCGCGAGGGTCTCCAGCCTGAACATGGGTCCGACTCCTTGCACTTTCGGGCGCGCAACGCTGAGCAACCGTGCGTCTGCGAGTCTTTCGAGTGCCTCGACCGCCTCGTCCTCCGGTCGGTCGAGCAGTCGGGCACCCACGAATCCGGCGTACACCCCCGCCCCGCACAGTCCGAGCATGCGGAACAGCCCGCGGTCTTCCTCGGAGAGTCGCTGATAGGCGGGCTCGAAGCAGGAGCGTATGGTCAGCGAACCCTGGGTGAGTTCGTTCAGGAGCCCGGCGCCGTCGGTCATCCGCTGAACCAGGTCACGTACGCTCCAGTGCGCTCGCGCGGCGAGCCTGGCGCCCGCGAGGCGCAGGGCGAGCGGCAGGTAGCCGCACAAACGTGTCACCTCCCGCACGGCCGCCGGCTCCCAGTCCGTACGGGTGGCTCCGACGACCTGACGGAACAGGGCGAAGGCCGCTCGTGGTTCCAGGCGGTCGTGCTCCAGCCGTACGTCGAAGGACATGCCGGCGAGCCACGCCCGGCTGGTGACGATGACCCCGCTCTCCGCGTTGCCGGGCAGCAGGTGGTGCAGTTGCGCCTCGTCGGCGGCGTCGTCGAGCACGATGAGGACGCGTCGGCCGTCGAGGCGGTCGCGGAAACACGCGGCGCGCGCCTCGGTGCTCTCGGGCAGGTCCCACGGCGAGTGGCCGACGGAGCGCAGCATCTGGGCGAGTGCCTCGCCGGGCTCTGTCGGGTGAGTGCCGCTGCCTCCCAGGTTCACGTAGAGCTGGCCGTCGGGAAAGGGGGCGCGCAGACGCCGGGCGAGATGCACGGCGATGGCGGTCTTGCCGGCTCCGCCCTGACCCGTGATCGCGGTGACGGCGGGGGCCGTACGACCGCCCCGCGACAACCCTTGTGCTATCGCCTCCGCGGTTTCGGTGGGCACGAAGTCGGCTGGCTCGCGGGGGAGTTGGGCAGGGGAGGACCAGTTCCTCGGCATGGCGGTCGCTGTCGTCCCGACCGTTGGCGCGCCGACGTCGGTGGTGCGCCGGTGCAGGATGGTCCAGTGCAGTTCCCGCAGGTCGGGGGCGGGTTCCGTACCGAGCTCACTGATGAGTGACGAGCGCATACCGGCGTACACGGCGAGGGCCTCGGCCGTTCGGCCCAGACGGTCGAGCGCGGTCATGAGATGACCGTGCAAGGTCTCGCGCAGGGGATACTGCTCGGTCAGCGGTGTGAGCGCGTTCACCACGTGGGCGTACGCTCCGAGTGCCAGCATCGCCTCCGCCTGCCGCTCATGGGCGAACAGACGCAACTCGGCCAGTCGTCCCGCCTCCGCCGTGACACAGTCCCCGGCGACGACATCGGTGAACGCGTCGCCGTCCCAGAGCGTCAGCGCGCGGTCCAGCAGCGATGCCGCGGTGTCGGCGAAGCCCTTTTCGTAGGCACGGGTCCCGGCCGCCAGAAGCTGCTCGAACCGGTCGGCGTCCACTTCCTCCGGGACCAGGCGATAGGCGCCGTGCTCTGTGGTGATGACGCTCCCGGCGCTTTCCCGCCCGACCAGAGAACGAAAAAGGGACCTGAGGCGCGATATTCTGACATGCACGGCGTTCTCGCGGTTGACCGGCGGACGGTCCGGCCACACAGACTCGACGATATGGTCGATGGAAATCGCTCGTCCCGCGTGGGCCAGTAGTTCACCCAGAAATGCTCTGTCCCTCGTTCCGGCCGGAGTTATGGGAGGTGATTCGGCGGAGGAGAACCGCAAGGATCCGAGAACGTAAAACCTCACGGCGCAGATCATGACACGGTGGCTGGTTACCCGTCAGCAAGCGTATGAGCCCGGTCTTCGGAGACACGCGGTGTTCGACTGTTCAAGTGCTGCACTGCAGCACTTGAACAGTCGAACACCGCGTGTCAGCCGCCTGCACTGTCAGTACCTTGCCCGGGTCGGGAGCGGCCGTTCCACGCCGGCTCCGATCATCGATTCGTGAGGGAACCGCGTGTCACTGACAGATAAAGGGGCGGACGACGACTCCGCCGTCGTCCTCGGTCCACCGGGCACTCGACGGTCCACCGCGCTGGTACTCCTGGTGAGCAGTCATTTCCTCCTCAACATGGACTCCGCGATCATTGAGGTGGCGGTGCCGACCATCAAGGAACAACTGGGGTTTTCCGTCTCCAGCCTGTCCTGGGTGGCCAACAGCTACATCCTCACCTTCGGCGGCTTCCTGCTGCTGGGCGGCAGGCTGGGCGACGTGCTCGGCAGCCGCAAGGTGTTCACGGGCGGACTCGTGGCGTTCGCGCTGGCATCGCTGCTGGGTGGACTCGCCTCCTCACCCGAGGTGATGATCCTGGCCCGGGGCGCGCAGGGCCTGGCTGCCGCTGTCGTCTCGCCCACGGCGCTGTCCTTGCTCGTGGGACTCTTCCCGGACCGAACGGCCGCGGAGCGGGCGCAGCGCCACAAGGCCCTGGGCACGCTGGGCGCGGTCGCCGCGGTCGGCGGCTCGACGGGATACTTCCTGGGCGGGCTGCTCACGGACCTCGTGGGCTGGGAGGCGACCTTTCTGGTCAACGTGCCCGCGGCGCTGGCACTGGCCTGCTTCTCGCAGCGGCTCCTGCCGCCGGACGCCGGGGGCACGGGGTGGGCGCGGGTCGACTTCGTCAGCGCCGTGGGGGCCAGCCTCGGCATGACGCTCCTGGTGTACGCCCTCGTCGGTTCCGCACCGTCGAACCTGCTCTCGACGTGGACGTGCGGCCTGGTCCTGGCCTCCCTGACCTTGCTGCTGTTCGTGGTGGCGCGTCAGAACCGGAGCGCCGATCCGTTGTTCCCGTTGCGGATTCTGCGCGTCCGGGAGGTCCGCGGAGCCAACCTCGTCGCAGCCCTGATCAACATGGCGATCGGTCCCGTCATCTTCTTCCTCAGCCTCTACATACAACAGGTGCTGGACTTCGACCCGTTGGCGGCCGGTCTGGCCATCCTTCCCATCGTCGCCGCGATCACGGTCTCCTCACGGCTCACCGGATCCCTGCTCGCGCGCTTCGGCGTCCGCACGGTGATGATCTGCGGGTTGTCCCTCTTCTCGGCCGGTCTGCTGTGGCTCGGGGCCATGTCCGGTGGCGCCTACTGGGCCGAAGTGCTCGGACCCGAGTTGGTCATCGGTTTCGGGGGCGGGCTGGTCTTCGTCACCTTCACCGTGTGCGGAACGAGCGGGCTCGAAGCACGCGACGCCGGCGCCGCCTCCGGTCTGCTCACCACGTCCCAGAAGGTCGGCAGCGCCTTGGGACTCGCGCTCCTGAGCACCGTCGCGGCCACCTTCAACCGGGACACGGAACTCGCAGGCCTCACCGACGGCTATCGGGCGGCGATCCTCGCCGCCACCCTCCCCGTGCTCGCCGCGGTCGCCGTGAGCGGCTCGTGGCTGCCGCGCCGCGACCGACGCTGACGTGCCGGAACTCCGACCGCATACGACGGCCTCGCGCCGCTCCGCCCACGCGGGGCGGCGCCGTCGTTAGCGTCTGGCGCTCAGACCGCGGCCGACGTAGGTCTGGGTTCCGAGACCGCCTCGCGCAGGAGCCGGTCGAGGACGACAGCCACCCCGTCATCGTCGTTGGACGGTGCGATCTCATCGGCCACGGCCTTCACTTCCGGCTCACCGTTGGCCATGGCGACCGCGTGACCGGCCCACTTGAGCATCGGGATGTCGTTGGGCATGTCACCGAATGCGACGACTTCCGGCGGGGTGGCGCCGAGTACCGCGCACACCTGTGACAGCCCGGTGGCCTTGTCGAACCCTGACGGGAGGAGTTCGACGATCCCGGGGCCGGCGTGCACGACCGTCAGTCCGGGCCCGCAGTGCGCGAGGGCCTCGGCGGTCAGTTCGCCGTCGGACAGCGCCTCATGGCGCAGGAGAACCTTGTCGACGGGCCGGCTCCACAGATCCTCGTCGGTCGCGAGGCGGAAGGGCGACAGCTGGCGTTCGTCGCCGCGGCTGAAACCCGGTGTGATGACGAACTCGCCCCGGGGTGCGGAGGTGACGACAGCGAGGCGCAGGGGTCCGACCCGGTCGATCAGCCGGGCCACGACAGCCTGTGCGGCGTCCCGGTCCAGTTCGGTGTGGGAGAGGAGGACGTCCCGGTCCACGTCGTAGACCTGGGCGCCCTGACCGCAGACGGCGAGGCCCCGGTAGCAGAGAGACCGGAACACGGGACCGCAGTCCGATGCGGGGCGGCCCGTGACGATGACATGCCGGATCCCCGCCTGGTCCAGGCGCCGCAGTACGGCCTGGGTGTACGCGGAGACGGTGAGATCGCTGCGCAGCAGCGTGCCGTCCAGGTCCGTCGCCACCACGGTGGTCCGCCCGGCCGGCATCACGCGCCCCGCCCGCCGAGACGGGCGTAGACCTGGGCGTACTGCCCGGCTGTTCTCGCCCACGACCAGTCCTGGCGCATCACCCGGGTGCGGACCGCCGTGGGCTCGTCGGGCCGTTCCAGCCAGGCGAGTGCCTCGTCGACGGTGGCGCGCACGGCCCCGACACTGTGCTCCGGGATCAGGAAACCGCCTCCGTGGACCGGATCCACGCGTACGTCGATCACGGTGTCGCGCAGCCCGCCGACCGGGCTGGCCACCGGAAGCGTGCCATAGCGGTAGGCGATCAGCTGGTTGAGGCCGCAGGGTTCCACGCGCGAGGGCATCACCGTGAGGTCGGACCCCGCGTACGTGAGCCAGGCGATCTCCTGATCGAACCGGGGGACATAGGCCAGATACTCGGGAACGTCCGCGAGCAGTGCACGCAGCCTCTCCCGGAGGCAGCCGTCGGCGGGACCCACGAGCACGAGCTGCGCCCTCTCTCCGCGCAGCATCGGCTCCAGTGCTTCCAGCAACAGGTCGCTGCCCTTCTCGTGCACGAGCCGTGAGCACACTCCGATCACCGGCACGTCGTCGTCCGCACGAAGCTCCAGTGTCTTCTGCAACTCCTGCTTGTTCAGCTGCTTGCCCAGCAGCACGGTCGACGCGTCGTAGGGACAGGTCGGCCGGTCGACGGCGGCCGGATCCCACAGCCCCGTGTCGACACCGAAGACGATGCCGGTCGGGTGCATCCGTTCCAGAACGGCTCCGACCGCCGTACCCCGCGTCTCCCGGAGCAGGTCGTCGACGTAGCCCGCGCTGCATGTCACCACGGCGTCCGCCGCGAGCAGCGCGGCCAGGAGCAGACTGGGCCGCTCACCGGCGTGCTGCCGCAGCAGTTGCAGCGCGCTCGCGGGCATAAGGAGCGCGTCCAGTTCGTCGGTCCGCAGGTCGCCCGTGTACAGACCGTTGTGGATCGTCAGGATCTGAGGCAGGCCGGGGAACCGGTCGCGTAAGTGGGCCATGGCCGCCCCGGACTGCCAGTCGTTGCCGTGCACGAGGTCGTAGCCCCGCTGCTCCGCGGCTGCCCACTCCGCCACACACCAGCCGAAGAAGGCGCCTCGCGCGGCTTCGTCGGCGAAGGGGCGGTACTGCTCGTCCCGATACATCCCCGGCCGGTCGTACCAGGCGTCTGCCCGGATCAGGAAGATGTCGCCGCTGTGCCGGTGTCCGAGGAGCCGGTGCACCGTCGCGCAGGACCGGATGCCCGTCACCCGGCGTTCGGGAAGAACACACACCTCCTCGGTCTGCAGCCCCAGGCGGTCCACCAGGCGCGGGTAGTAGGGCAGGACCAGATCATGGTGGGTGCCGTGCCCACTGTCGAGGGCGGCCGGCAGTGCCGCGCTCGTCAGACCGAGCCCGCCCTCGGAAAAGAGCGGGGCGTATTCCTGAGTGATGTAGAGGCACTTCATCGCTGTCTGCTCCGAAAGTCCGGGCGCCGTGCGGGAAACGCAGGTTGCCCCGACGCGATTGGCTCAATAAGGGCCCCCAATATCCACAGACGACCTTTCAGCGCACTTTCGGACTCCTTTCACGGGGGCGGCACGATGAAAGGTGCTCCGGGCCGGAACCGCGCGCGTCGGGAGGCAAGACGGCATCGCCGGGCCGTGTCCACGGTGCGCGGGCGTACGACCGTGGTTCGCGGGGGGCGGTGGTCACTTAGGCGAACACTTCCAAAGAGACAAGCCTTTGGCGAGGATGTACTGCGGTGGTTACGGAGCGTGGGAGTTGAGTCGATGGCTCGGGTGCGGCTGGCGGACATAGCGAAGAAGGCGGGGGTGAGCGAAGCGAGCGTCTCCCGCGTTCTCAACGACAGGCAGGGTGTCTCCCACCAGATGCGGCAGGCCGTGCTGGACGCGCTGAACGAGGCGGGAGTGGCAACCGGCCGCTCGGCGCGTCAGGCCGTGCGGCTGATCGCGCTCGTCACCCCGGAACTGACGAGCACACCCGTCGTCGCCGCGCTGGTCCAGGAGCTCGAACAGGCGGTGCGCCGGTACGGCTATGTGCCGGCCGTCTACGTTCAGCCGTCCGACGCCGTCCTGGCGCACGAGTCGTTCGACCTGCTCATCGAGCACGGAGCGGCGGGTGTGGTGTTCGTGTCCGGCTGGCCCGACACCACCGTGTTCTCCGAGGACACCCTCGTCGAGCTGAAGGGTTCGGGGCTTCCCTACGTGTTCGTCAACGGCCGGGACACGCTGGGCAACGCCCCGTCCGTCTCCGTCGACCATCGCGAGGCCGTGCGGATGGCCGTCCGGCATCTCCATCAACTCGGGCACGCCCGCATCGGGATGGTCGTCGGAAACAGCCGGCATCCCTCGTCCGAGGACAGCATCGACGCATTCATCGCCGCGTTGGAAGAGGTGCGTGGCGCCGACGCGGTGGTCGAGCCCCATCGTGTCTATCACACGCTGCCCGCAGTGGCGGGCGGCCGCGTGGCCGTGGGAACGCTCCTCGAAGACGGCTGCACGGGAGTCCTGTGCGACAGCGACCTGACGGCCCTCGGCATCATGCAGGCATTGCACGAGAGCGGCCTCTCGGTGCCCGGGCACGTCTCGGTGGTCACCTTCACCGACTCGCCGTTCATGGAGTTCACCCGGCCGCCGCTCACCGCGGTACGCCAGCCGGTCGGGGCGATCGCCACGGCCGCCGTCGCCACTCTGTTGCCGGTCGGCGGGACCAACGGGACCGACAACGGGGGGTGCGTGCTCATGCCGGAGCTCATCGTGCGCGGGTCCACCGCGGCCCGCTCGCCGGCGCCCGCGGCTGGGGAGGCACAGGAGCAAGGCGCCCGGACTCGCCTGCTCGACGAACCTTTGTGAAGGCCCGCTTCGGGGCGGATGGTCGATCGAGTGATGCGCAGCCGGTTCGACGTTCGTGGTGCGGGCGGTCAGACCAGGTCGGCGACCAGCCCTCCGAAGACCGGGCCGAGGGCGGCGCCGAGACCGGCGACAGCGCTGTGGGCGGCCCTCGCCCGGTCGCGGGCCCGGTCCTCGGCTTCCTCCACACGACCGCGGGCAGGCGCACCGATGTCACGCTCCCGGTCGACGTCCTCGACCGTATCGACGAGATCGTGGCACCCGGGGTGACCGTCAACCCCGCCGACAACAGCTATGGCGACTGTGGTGTAGCTGATGCGTGTGCTTATTGATCTTGGTTGTGACCTGCTGTTGCTCAGTTGTATGGGGCGGTAGTTCTGTTCTGCGGGGGAGGCTTGCACGGCGCCAAGGTGTGGGCGACTGATGGTATGTGGGTTGAGCTGGCTGTTTGGTGCTGCGCAGTGGGCTGCGTGGCATGGTGGTTTTCGCTCAGTGTGGTTGGCGTGTCTATAGGTACCGGTGTCGGCCGGCCTTCGGGGGCTGGGGCGGCCAGGGGGCTGGTTCAGCGGGTGGTCGGGCGTTGCCGGAGCAGGTCGTGGTCGGCGGGTGCGAGGCGGGGCAGGTGGAGGCGGCTGGCCAGTTGGTGGAGGAAGGCGCTCTGCTGCGCGCGTGTCAGGGGGCGCGGGGGCAGGCGGTCGAGGGCTGCGGCGAGGATGAGGGTCTCGGGGTAGGTGATCGGGTTCCGGCAGGTCAGGGTGGGGGAAGCCGGACCGTGGGTGAGGTGGGGGTTGGCGGTGGTGAGCTGGTGGAGGCGGGTGTGCCAGCGGGTGTGGAGGTGCTGGCGGTGGTCGTACCAGCGCGTGGTGATCGTTGTTGCCCAGCTCAGGGAGCCGCTGTTGTGGGGCGGCGGGCGGTGAGGCGGGCGTGGGCGATTTCGGGGACAGGTCGGATGTCGAGGGGGTGCGGGGCCGGTAGTGCTCCTCGGCGAGGTGGTCCAGGGCGATGGTGTCCAGCAGTGGTCTGGTGATGCGTTCGGTGCCGTCGAGGATGGCTTCGACGGCGGCCCGGCGTATGAGGCGGGCCAGGCTGCCGATCCTGCCTGCGGTCCGTTCATGCAGGCACGGCGCGAGCTTCGGCAGGCTGCCCGCCCGGTGCGCGGTGAGGTCGAGGGCCTGCTCCAGGGCGGCGATCAGCTCGCGGAACGGCTCGCGGCCGCCGGCGCGGGCGGGCAGCGCCCCGCAGTCGATCAGTGAGGCGCGCCCGGCCAGCTGCGCGCCGCGTACCCCGGAGAACACCGCGCCGGCGGTGACGTCGATGCCCTCGTACAGGAACGTGCCGCAGCCGGTGACCCGGCATGCCCGT
Organism: Streptomyces sp. NPDC000345; assembly: GCF_042898825.1. Classification (NCBI taxonomy): domain Bacteria; kingdom Bacillati; phylum Actinomycetota; class Actinomycetes; order Kitasatosporales; family Streptomycetaceae; genus Streptomyces; species Streptomyces sp. NPDC000345. The sequence continues at coordinate 101,985 of NZ_JBIAZE010000007.1, read as the reverse complement.
CGGGGGTAACCGGCCGCCCTCACCGTCGACGGCCCCGGGTACCGTCGTCCACGTCTTCGCCAGAACCTCATCCGCCCGATGCTGAACTCGACAGAGACCGCCACCCCGTCCTCGGCGGCCTCCAGCCAATGGAGGCGGTGCGGTGGATCAGCTGCGGTGCCACACCGGTGCGGTCACTTCCAGTCGCTGTTCGATGGCGCCGTCGCTGTTGGCTCCGTTTCTTGGGCGGCCGCTTGCTTGTGCTCGATGAGGGCCGTGGTACCGGCTACCACCGCAGAAAGAGCCACTGCGGCGGACAGCATGGCCGAGGTACGGCTGACGTCGCGCCGCAGGCCCGCAGCCAGGAAAGCGGCGGCATCGACCGAGTCCATGACGATGTTCACCGCAAGAAACTGCTGCTGCTGGGGCCGGGTGAAACTGTCCATCCGTTGCAGTCCAAGCCCGAGAGCAGCGTTGCGTATCGCGAACATTCGCGAATAAGGGATCGCGGGGGTACCGCTAGCCGTGAGCTGGAAAAACCGCGCGGCCAGCCGCGGGGTGAACAAGTGGGTGGCCGCGACGATGAAGCGCCCGGTCGTCAGCGCTCTGCGGGAAGGAACCAGGTGGAGGGGGAATTTGGACATTGAGAACCCTTTCAATCCGGAACGGGCCGGTCAGTTGTGTTTCATGGGGTTCAGAGCTCGGCGACGACGCGTCGCAGTGTGCCCGGCGCGATGCGCAGCATGGCGGGCATGACTTTCGTCTGACCGGGGAATGCCATGTTCCGCCCCCGCCGAAGAGCCTTCATCGTGACCGCCGCCACCTGCTCGGGAGTCAGTTTCTTCCCCGTGGCTTCGGCGTTCATGGGCGTGTCCGTGGACGGTGGGAGGACCTCGAGGACATGGGTGCCCTGCGGGGCGAGTTGCCGGCGCAAGCCGTCCGCAAAGCCGTGCAGGCCGGCCTTCACCGCGCCGTGGGTAGGCGCGCGAGTGGGCGAGACCAGAGCGAACCCCGAGGTGATGAATACGATCGCGTCGGGCTCTGGCCATCGCTCGAGCACTTCACCCGTCAAGTGGATGGGGGCGGTGAGGTTCAACGCCACCTCGGCATCAAGAGTCGCATTGGGGTTCTTGCCGGCTGCATAGTCTCGTTCCTCGAACGTACCGGCGTTGTTGACCAACACGTCCAGACGCCCAAAGCGATCAGCGATCGCCTGCAGCAACGCTGCCCGGTCAGCTGCGTCCGTCACATCGGCCCGCACGGCCAGCGCCTGCGGGTGTGCCTGCGCGAATCGGTCAAGCGCAGCCTGCGAGCGTCCACAAACGACGACAGACATCCCGAGCTCCACGAAGGATTGCGCGAGGCTCAAGCCGATGCCTGAGGTTCCGCCAGTGATGAGTACGGTCTGTGACATGATGTCGCCTCTCCGTATACCGTATCGATTGGTACGAAACACGTTAGCACATCCGTACCGATCGGTACCAAAGGAGTAGGATGAAGAAATGACCTCGACGACACCGGTCCCTCCCGGCAGGCCTCGCTCGTTCGACATCGACGAGGCACTCGATCATGCAGTCCTGGTGTTCTGGTCAAAGGGGTTCGAGGGAGCCAGCCTTGACGACCTCACCGAGGCGATGGGTATCAGCCGCCCCGGCCTGTACAGGGCGTTCGGCAGCAAAGAAGACCTCTTCTACAAGGCGCTGGAGCGGTACACCGAGGGCTTGACCGCCTACTTCGGCCAAGCCCTGGCAGAGCCCACAAGTGCAGCAGTGGCTACTGCCGTGCTCCACGGGACGGTCGAGGCGGCAACCACGCCGGGACTCCCCGCGGGCTGTCTTGGCGTGCACGGTGCGTTGGCCACCGGGGATGACAGTCGCCCAGTCCGAGACGCACTCATCGCATGGCGCGAGGACGGGATAGCCCACTTGACGCGCCGGTTTCAACAGGCGGTGGACGCCGGTGACCTTCCGCCTTCCACAGATCCTCATCTCCTTGCGCTCTACCTGAGAACAGTCGCCAATGGGATTGCCGTCCAGGCCGCGAGTGGTAGTTCCCGCCCTGAGCTGCTGCAAGTCGCCGACCTCGCGTTGGGCAGCTGGCCAAAGCCGTAGTCAGCCAGTCAGACCGGGATCTGCGCACGTACTTCGGTTTTCCGTGGTTCGCGCGAGGCCGGTGTGACTGGCGCGACGGCGGGTGCCGGGGCCGGGGGCTCCGGGGGCGGCAAGGTCGACGGGACGCTGGGCGTGGCGCGCAGCCGACTACCGATGATCAACTGTTCATCAAGCCGTGCGTGCCGGCGGCATCCCGGCTCCCGCCCTTGCCGCGTCGGTGCCCCAGCTGGCCAGCAGTCGTAGTGCCTCCGCGGACGGGGAACCGGGTTCGGCGATGTACGTCGCCAGCGTCTGTTCGTGGTCGTCGGCCAGATGGAACGACTCGAGGCGCAGATCGAGTTCGCCGACGAGCGGGTGCTGCAGGCGCTGGATGCCGTGACACTTGTCCTTGATGTCGTGGGCGGCCCACAGCCGCCTGAACTCCTCGCTCTTCACGGAGAGTTCGCCCACCAGCGCGGACAGCCGGGGGTCGTTGGGATGGGAGCCGGCGTCCATGCGCAGCTGAGAGACGACGTCGTTCGCTTTGCGTTCCCAGTCCACGAACAGGTCGTGGTACTCGGGCCGCAGGAACACCAGCCGCGCCCAGTTCCGCTCGTGCTCGGGCAACTCGGCCCAGTCGCCGAAGACCGCCGCGGCCATCCGGTTCCAGGCGAGGATGTCCGAGCGCCGCCCCACGAGGATCGCCGGGCCGCCTTCCATGGTGTCCAGCAGCATCCGCAGGGGGCCCCGCACCTGCTGGGTGCGGCCGGCCGGCTTCTTCTTGTGCTGTTTCGGCTTCGCCAGGTGTGTGAGGTGGGCGTGCTCGGCGTCGCTCAGCCTGAGAGCGCGGGCGATGGCGTCGAGGACCTCCGCCGACACGTGCTGCCCGTTGCCCTGCTCCAGGCGCGTGTAGTACCCCACCGACACCCCGGCCAGCTGCGCCAGCTCCTCGCGGCGCAGCCCCGGCACCCGCCGGTACCGCCCGAAGTCCGGCAGTCCCACGTCCTCCGGCTTCAGCCGGGCTCGCCGGGTGCGCAAGAACTCACTGAGCTCGGCACGCGCGTCCAGAGCGCCGTCGGCGGGCTCGTGCACCGGTTCGGGGTATTCGTCCATGCCTTCGAGTATCCCCGGTCGGACGCACATCAGCCTGCACCAGTCAGTGGTAGGCACAGCGGATGTACATACAGCCGTGACCTGGGTGAATACCGGATCGGCCAGCACGCTGGAGACCGTGCCCGGCTGGAAGGCAGCCGGGCGTGGCCTTGCATCGAGAACGGAGACATCCCATGACCGCGACACAGGGGACCGAGTCGAGGACCCCCCAGACGGAAACGGCCGCGGAGGTGGTCGGCCGCCTTCGTGCGACCTTCGACACCGGCGTCACCCGCGGACTGCACTGGCGCGTCGACCAGATGCGGCGGCTGCGGGCCCTGCTGGTCGAGAACGAGCAGGAGCTGATCGAGGCGCTCTGGGCGGACCTGAGGAAGAACCCCGCCGAGGCGAAGACGCAGGAGATCGACTTCACCGTCGCCGACATCGACGAGACGCTGGCGAATCTCGAGAACTGGCTTCAGCCTCGCCCGGTGGAGGTTCCCGCCCACTTCGGTCCCACGACCACGGCCTACACCACGTACGACCCGCTCGGGGTCGTCCTGGTGATCGCCCCGTGGAACTTCCCGCTGCACCTTCTCATCGACCCCATCATCGGCGCACTGGCCGCCGGGAACACCGTGGTGGCCAAGCCGAGCGAGATCGCGGTGCACACCTCGGCGGTCGCCTCACGCCTCCTGCGACAGTACTTCGACCCTGACGTGCTCACCGTGGTCGAGGGAGGCGCCGAGGAGACCACGGCCCTCCTGGCACAACGCTTCGACCACATCTTCTACACCGGCAACGGCACCGTCGGCCGGATCGTCATGGCCGCAGCCGCCAAGAACCTCACCCCCGTCACACTCGAACTCGGGGGCAAGTCACCGGTCTTCGTGGCACCCGATGCCGACGTGGACGAGACCGCGAAGCGGCTGGTGGGCGCCAAGTTCGGCAACGCGGGCCAGCAGTGCATAGCCCCCGACTACGTGCTGGCCGATCCTGCCACCGCCGCCGCCCTGGTCCCCGCCCTGCGCGCGGCGGTCGACGCCCAGTTCGGCACCAGCCCGCAGACCTCGGCCGACTTCGGCCGGATCATCAACGAGCGGCACTTCGACCGGCTCACCCGGCTGCTGGATTCCGGCCGGGCGGCGGTGGGAGGCCAGCACGACCGCGACGACCTGTTCATCGCACCCACCGTGCTCACCGATGTCGACCCCGCGTCGCCGGTCATGCAGGAGGAGATCTTCGGTCCGATCCTCGCCGTCGTCGAAGTCGAAGACCTCGATGCCGCCATCGCCTTCATCAACGAACGCGACAAGCCCCTCGCGCTCTACGCCTTCACCGAGTCCGAGGCCGTCAAGTCGCGCTTGTTGAACGAGACGTCCTCCGGCGGCGTCGCCTGGGGCCAGCCGGTGATGCAACTGCTCATGCCCGGCCTGCCGTTCGGCGGCGTCGGTGAAAGCGGCATGGGCCGCTACCACGGCCGGTACTCCCTTGAGACGTTCAGCCACCTCAAGGGTGTCGCGGACGTCCCGCTCAGCTAAGCCCGCGCCTTCGTCGGTCGCGGCGCGGCCTGCAGACACCGATTCGTACCGGATCCGGCGGGCAGTTGCGCTTGACCGGCGTCGACACCGACACCGACGCCGACGGCATGCGGCTCTCACCGTGTTCGCCGCCGACACCGCCCACGCCCCGATCGCGGTGCTGGAACGCGTCACCGTCAGCGGGCCCGCGCCTGCCCGAGGGCCGCATCCGCGCCTCCGCCGGGGCAGCGTGGACCCCTTGCGGCGCAGACCTTCATCCCGTTTCCCTCCGTAGTGCAGAAAGAAAGAAACCCATGCCTGTCAACACTTCAGAAGTTTCGCCCGTCCCGTCACTTTTCTCCCCCGTCTCTCTGGGGAAGATCGAGCTCGCCAACCGCATCGTCATGGCACCGCTGACCCGGGTCCGGGCCGGTTCCTCCGGCATCCCCGGGGACCTGATGGTCGAGTACTACCGGCAGCGGGCGAGCGTCGGAATGATCATTACCGAGGGCACCTACCCCGACCACGCGTCGCAGGGGTATGTCGGTGAGCCGGGCATCGCCACCGACGAGCAGGCGGCCGGCTGGCAGCGGGTGTTCGAGGCGGTGCACGCCGAGGGCGGCCGCATCGTTCTGCAGATCATGCACGCCGGCCGCGGCACCCACCCCGACATCAACGGCGGCCGCCGCATCCTCGCCCCCAGCGCGATCGCCATCGACAACAAGACGTTCACCGAGAAGGGCGAGCAGCCCTATCCCGTACCGGAAGCGATGACCACCGCAGAGATCCGTGCCGCCCTGGAGGACTTCGTCACTGCGGCCCGCCGGGCCGTCGAGGCGGGAGCGGACGGCGTGGAACTCCACGGCGCCAACGGCTACCTGCTCCACCAGTTCCTCTCCCCGGCGGCCAACCAGCGCACCGATGGATACGGCGGCTCGCCGCACAACCGCGCCCGCTTCGTCGTCGAGGTCGTCACGGCGGTCGCCCAGGCCGTCGGTGCCGAGCGGGTCGGGCTGCGGATCTCGCCGGAGGTCGTCCTCGGGGACGTCTTCGAGACCGACCGGGACGACGTCCTGGCCATCTACGGCACCCTGGTGGACCAGCTGCGCCCGCTGGGCCTGGCCTACCTCTCCGTACTGCACGCCGAGCCGGGCGGCGACCTGGTGCAGGAGCTGCGGCGGCGCTTCGACGGCAAGCTGATCGTCAACAGCGGCCCCTTCGGTGGGCAGACCACCCGCGAGGAGGCGCTCCAGCAGATCGAGGCCAGCCACGCCGACGCCGTGGTCGTGGGCCGAGCCCTGATCGCCAACCCCGACCTGGTCGAGCGCTGGCAGGGTGGCCACCCGGAGAACGAGCCGCGGCCGGAACTGTTCTACGGGCCGGGCGCCGAGGGCTACACCGACTACCCCTTCCTCGAAGCGGCCTGAGGCCCACAGTCACGCCTGTCCATGCGGCAACCCCACTCACCCATGGACAGGCGCCCGACCGGCGACACTGTGCCCGCCTCTTTGAGCCCGCGGTCACACCGGCGATCACCGGCTCGAGGACCGTCGGGTCCGTCAGGGCGTTGACGGTCCGCAGGTTTCTGGTCAGCCTGCGCTCGGTGACCTCGGCGAGCACATCGCTCTTGTGCGTGGCCCCCGCGGCGGCCTTCGGTCACAGCTGACTCCTATGACAGTTTTCCGGCGGCGGCCCATCCACCAGGTCCGCCTTTTGTAAGGGAGTCCGTCGCCGATATCCGTCCCCGCTGTACACCGGCGCCCATACCGTCCAGCCCGAACGCTGGGAACGGGGGTGACGAAAGGGGCTGTCGGTGGGGCGGAATCTGGTCTGGATGGGGTGGTGGACTACTTCACCCTGTCCGGCGACGAGGCGGGCTGGTTACGGAACAAAAGCGGCGCCACCAGGCTGGGCTTCGCCGTCCATCTGGCGGAGCAGCAGCCGCAGCTTCTCCGCGAACACGTCGTGGTAGTCCTCGAGGCCCACGCCGAACAGGCGGAACGCCTCGACGAACTCACTGCGCCCGGCAATGATCTCGGTGCGGCCGTCGCTGATCAGATCGAGGAAGGCGAAGTCCTGGTGCAGCCGGACCGGATCGGCGGTGGACAGCACCGACACGGCACTGGCCAGCCGGATACGGGCGGCGGCCTGGGCGATCGGCGGCCAGCGGGACGGCGGGGTTGGCGACTGCGAAGTCCCAGCTGTGGTGCTCGCCGAGACCGAAGACGTCCAGGCCGGCCTGGTCGGCGGCGACGGAGTAGGAGACGATCTCGCGGGTGCGGCGCCCCGGGTCGTGCGGTTTTCCTGTGGCGGGGTCGGTCTGCAGGTCGGACAGGGAGATGATGCCCAGTTCGACGGTCGTCTCCGGTAGGCGGACAGGGGTTGAGAGGGAGCGGCCCGGCCAGCGTGGTCGCGGACCGGGCCGCTGTGAAGGGGCAAGGGGCCGGGTGGTCAGAAGGAGTAGGGCCCGAACCGGCCCCACATGATGACCGCGGCGATGATGAGCAGGATCGCGTTGAACCCGATGGCCTGCGGCTCCTTGCGGCGGGCGTGGAGGCCCATGGCCAGGACCATGATCACAGCCAGGCCGGTGGCGGCCAGCGGGGTGAGCACCGTGGCGATGTCGAAAGCGCCCGGCAGGATCAGCCCGAAGCCGCCCGCGAGTTCGGCGACGCCGATCAGACGCACCACGGGTGTCGAGACGTCACTGACCCACGGCAGCTGGGATATGAGCTTTTCGCGGGGCTGGGTGGACTTGGTGACGCCGGCTGCCACGAACAACGCGGCGAGCACGCCCTGCAGAATCCACAGGAACGTTCATCGGAGCGGAGACCTTCTTCTTCTTCGGCCGCGCAGCGGCGGGCATCGCCGCGGCGGACAGGGATTGAGCGGATCAGGACTCAACGGGGGAGAGCCGGGAGGCGTTAGACGGTGAAGACGCGCTCGGCTTCGTCGCGCTGGGTGTGCAGGTCCCAGTAGAGAGGGGCGATCTCCTCGGCCTCGGCGGTCGGGATTTCGGGAGGGCCGCCCGCGCCGATCCACACGCCGATGGCGACGTGCGCGGCCTGGATACCGGTGCCGGCCAGCTCCTTGTGCAGGTTGAGCACCCAGTTGCGCAGCGCCGCCTGAGCGGGGTTGACGTTTCCGAGCATCGGGATGGGATCGACCGAGCCGGCGCCGTTGGTGAAGAGCAGGGTGCCCGCGCCGGCCTCACGCATCGCGGGCAGGACGGCCTGGGTGGCGGTGATGGCGCTGTAGAGCAGGAAGTCGATCCATCCCTGCACATCGGAGGGGCTGGTCTGGGACGGGGAAGTGAGGTTCACGGAGGCGATGCTCGGAGCGGGGGAGTGCTCCAGGACGTCGATGCCGCCGAACCGGCTGGCGGCGTCCTTGAGGGCCTGGGTCAGCGCGCCGTGGTCGCGCACGTCGGCCGGGAACGCGGCGGCGGTGATGCCCTCGGCGGTGAGCCGGCCGACGAGGTCGTCGAGCTTGGCGCGGTTGCGGGCGATGAGAGCGACGTCGTAGCCGCGCGAGCCGAAGGTGCGGGCAATGGCGAGGCCCATGCCGGGGCCGGCTCCGACGATGGCGATGCTGGGCACGTTTAAGTCCTTTCAAGTAAGTGGGCCAGGCGTCCCACTTTTGCTGTCGCCCACCGTACAGCAGAAGCGGGCCGCCCGTTCCACTTGGGTAGAGTGGGGGCATGACCTCGCCACCTTCGGACCAGACGCCAGGCCAGCAGCCCGGCACGGGACTGCGCGCCGACGCCGAACGCAACCGCTGCCGCATCCTGGCCGCCGCCCGCCGCCTCTACGCCACCGAAGGACTCGGCGTCTCCATGGCCTCCGTCGCCCGCGAGGCAGGCGTCGGCAAGGCCACCCTCGGCCGGCGCTTCGCCACCCGGGAGGAACTCGTCAACGCGGTCTTCGCCGACCGTATGGACGCCTACGCCGACGCCGTCGCCGAAGCACTCGCCAACCCCGACCCCTGGCGCGGCTTCACCGGATACCTCCACACCGTCTGCGCCATGCAGGCCGCCGACCGCGGCTTCGCCGACGTCCTGACCATGACCTTCCCCGCCGCCAAGGCGCTGGAAGCCCGCCGCGCCGAGGCGTACAACCGGCTGCTCGAACTCATCACCCGCGCCAAGGACACCGGGCACCTGCGCGAGGACTTCACTCACCAGGACGTCGTCATCCTGCTCATCGCCAACGCCGGAGTCGTCACCGCCACCGGCGACGCCGCCCCCGACACCTGGCGCCGCCTCGTCGGCCACATGATCCGCTCTTACGCCGCGCCCGGCGCACCAATCCCCCCGCTGCCCGAAGCCCCGAGGCCCACCGCCCTCTACCGCGCCATGGTCCGCCTCTCACAAACCGGGCCGGGCACCGCCTAGAACCGACGCCGCCAACCAGCAATGGACACTGAGGCCCGAGCAGAGGACCTCGGCCAATCCGTCTTCGGCGCCCTCCTGACGGAACCGGAACACCGATGATGAACTCCACGTCGCCGTGCAACGCCGCGACCGCCGCGACGACCTGCTCGGCCCGCAGCCCGGCGACGCCCCCTGGACGATGGACTGCCACCCATGCCACGCCGACCGGCATCGATGTAAATCGACGTAAAAGGCCCCTACCTACAGGGGCGCCCCGGCGGCCGGTTCATCTACCTCTCGTGGGGCACCGTCGACGACGCCGGCACCTTCACGATGTTCCGCCGCGCCAAACTCCTCCTCGACGCCGTCTCCACCGACGTCCTCGACGCCGCCGTACGCACCGGCCGGCTGCACGGACGCCTTGGCCTGACCGACGCACGCGGCGGACCCCTGTGCGCACGCGTCGTACCCCCAACCATCGCCTTGACCGCCGCACCAGCCGAGTAGAGCCTGCTGGTTCCAAGGGATCGTCTCCGAGGAACCACGAGATGGACAACGGACAGATCACAAACCCTGTCCATAACTTCGGCTCTCCGGCAAAGCCCGGCGGCAGATCGGGCCTGGGCACTGGCGTGGTCAGCATCGGCTCCGGCAGCGTCCATGTCACGTCCCATCCCTTCCACCTGGCCTGTCCGCCACCCGAGTGGCTCATCCTGCTGGCCATGACGTCCCCGCTCGGCACCCGTGTGTACGTGATGACCGTCGCGTTGCTGGTGTGCGTGGTGGGCAGCGGAGCCTGCTTCGGCTTCGTCGTGGACGGCTGGGTGGGCGCCGTGGCGGGCGCGTCAACCACCAGCGTGGGCGCGGGATTCGGAATGCTTGCCCGCCCCGGCCCGCAGTGACCGTCGTCCAAGCCGTGAGCGGCGACGCCTATGCGGAAGGGATCGCCGACACGGTCCTGTTGAGCATCGCGATGTACGAGGCTGCGGTCTTCCCGCTGACCTCTGACGGGGCGAGCGATGAGGAACAGGAGGCCCGCCGCACCGTCGCGTACCGGCTCTCCGCCTATGACGGCCTGCCCCGTTCCGTTCGGGTGTCGGCGCCGCGGACACCGCAGGCAATCCTGACCACGAGGCCGATGAGTCCGGCCGTCTGCAGTCGAAGTCGCGCAAGCTGTTGTCAGTGTCTACGACAGTGGGAGGGAAACCACTATGACTGCTCGTCAGCGGAGGCGTCCACAGGTACGGCCTGCCCGCCGAGGGAACGCGCCGCGCAACCTCCGCAGGCGTCAGCCTCGCCGAGAGCCGGGAGGGCGGATCCCCTGGGTCACCATCGGAACCGTGGTTGGTGCCGTGGCGGCGATCGGCAGCGTCGCCTTCACAGGTGTTGCCACGTACTACAGCGCCGTGATTGCTGAGCAACAGCTCAAGCAGGCGCAGGAAGATAACGAGCTGAAGGAGCGAGAGCAGGCGACCCGAGTTGGGTTCTGGGACCAGCCTTCCCCCGATGGGCGGTACCGCGAAATTCACCTGGCGAACGGCTCACCTGACCCAGTGAACGGACTCGAAGCCATGGTTTTTTTGAGGCATGAAGGCTCTTACACCCTGTATGTGGGCAGCGTGCCTCCCTGTTCGGAGACGGTTCTTAGGGTGGACGATCTGTTGATTGAGAGAGGCGAGGATCGGAAACCCTTCCGCCTCGCGCAGGCCGACGAGTGGCATGTGGCGTCAGTTGAGTTCGCAGACAGTGCTGGACAGTCCTGGCTCCGCACGACGAGCTTCCTGGGAAAGAAGGAAACAGTGCGTGACTTGCCGGATGTGGTGGGGCAGGTCAGCCCCACGCAGAATGGCACGTTGGTAGCTCTGGGCACGTGTGCAGCAAGCTAGACGAGTAGTTCCGACTGCGGGGTTCACGGACGCAGGGAGGGTGTCCAACATCGGGTTGTGACGACCGAGTTGGACACCCTCTTGACCGCACTGTACGTGCACATCGACGACCGCTTGAAGACCCCGCGGTGGCGCGGCCGGCCGCCCCGGCTGACCGACGCGGAACTGGTCACCTGGCCGTGGCCCAGGCCATGCTGGGCTTCCACTGCGAGGCCCGCTGGCTGCGCTTCGCTCACGCCCACCTGCACGGCATGTTCCCCTACCTGCCCCAGCGGCCGGCCTACAACAAACGCCTGCGGGCCGCGCTGGGCCTGGTCAAGAAGGCCATCCGGTCCCTGGCCGCCGACTGTGACCTGTGGCTGGACGACGTGTGGATCGTGGATTCCACACCCGTCAAGTGCGCCCGCTCGCGTGAGACGGTCAAACGCTCCGACCTGGCCGGCTGGCCGGCTACGGCTACTGCCGCTCCCACTCCCGCGTCTACTGGGGCCTGAAACTGCACCTGGTGTGCACCCCGGCCGGGCTGCCTGTCACCTGGGCCCTGGCCGACCCGAAGATCGACGAACGGCAGGTCCTGGCCGCCCTGATAGACAACGAACCGCCCCTGGCCACCGCCCGGCCGGGCCTGCTGATCCTGGCCGACAAGGGCTACATCGCCGCCGAACTCGACCGCTTCCTCGCCGCCCGCGGCATCCAGCTGCTGCGGCCCCCTTACCGCGACCGCGGCACCCCGCACCCGGCCGAACCCCTGCCAAAAACGGTCCGCCAGCTGATCGAATCGGTCAACGACACCCTCAAGTGCCAGCTCGACCTGGAGCAGCACGGCGGACGCACCATCGAAGGCGTCGGCGTCCGCGTGGCCCAGCGGATCCTGGCGATGACGTGCGCGATCTGGCATAACCGCAACACCGGCGCACCCATCACCCGCTCACTCATCGCCTACGACCACTGAGCCACATCGGAACTACTCGTCTAGTTGTCGCCTCGGTGTCCGTCGCGGACCACCGCTAACCCGCCGACCCGGGTCGTGATGCCCGCCGGCCCGCGTCGGGCCGAAGCGAGCACGCTGGCCGGTCGACCGAGGCTGTCACCCTGCTCCACCTCGATCGCGACCGTCTGTGCCCCTGTCGTGTCGAGCAGGTGGGCGGCCAGGCAGCCGGTGCTGTTGGCGTTGGCGACGTCCTCGTCGACACCGATCGCCGGCGCGAACATCCGCGCCGCACCCGGTCGGTCGCCCACCGGCGGTGCGTACACGAAACAGCCGAGGAGCCCGTACCGCTGGCACGCCGCTGTCAGCCGGCCGAGGTGTGGGTGGACTCGGAGCAGCGCCGACCGGTCGTGGACCGGTACCAGCATGCGTGGTGCGCCGGGCGCGGCGATCCGTGGCGCGTCGGTCGGATGCGGGTCGTCCGCGGTGAGCCCGAGCGCGGCGACGATCGCGGCGCGCTCGTCCGGTGCCGGGTGACGCAGCGCGACGAGGCCCTGGTCGAACCACACCTCGATGCCGGCGGGGCGGCGGATCGCGACGGTGTCGAACGTGCGCCCGCCGGTGTGTTGGCGGTCGTTCAGCTCGCCCAGCGCGGTGCGGGTCAACCGGACGGCCTGCGCGGCAACGGTGCCGTGGCCGCAGCCGGACAGTTCGGCGGTGGCGGTGAAGAACCGGACCGGCCAGCCACCGTCCGGCGTCCGCCCCGGGCCGAGGAACGCCGCGTGCGAGGTGCCGGCCGCAGCAGCGACCGCACGCCGGTCCGCGTCCGTCGCCGCCGGGTCGTCGTCGGTAACGGATGTGGGGCTACCGCCCCGGCCGTCGCGCCGCACGCACGCATCAACCACCGTGACATCCGGCCAGGACATCGGCCCACCTTTGACGCTCAACGAACCGGCAACCGCGAACGGCGTCCGCCGATAGCCGGACCTGGCCGCAACGGCCGACCGAACGCGTCCCGGAGCGTACCGGCCTGCCTCAGCCGGTGCCGTCCTGCACCGGATAGTGGATGATGACCGCACCGCCGGTGGCGTAGTTGGCGACATCGGCGGCAACCCGCTGGCCTTGCGGCGACGCCCGCGCCGCGGCCATGGCGGCGGCGTCAGCGAAGTCGCCTTCGAAGACCGCGAAATACGGCGCTTCTCCCTTGGTCGCCGCCACGTCGAAGCTGTAGCGCCACGCAAGCAGGCCGGGCCAATTCATGACCAGTGGAAGGTGGTTGGTCACGTAGTAGTCGCGGAAGTGGTCAGGGTCGGCGGGCTTGGAATACAGGACCACCAACTTATGCATGACGACCTCCGTCCAGATCAGGGTCGGCGGGCTGCGTGAGTGCGATGTCCAGGACCGTGGTCAGTTGAATCGTCATATGCGCAGGTTAGGGCTTGACGTGGGGTCGGGGGAAAGATCAATACGGGATAGACTCAGAACGGATCGTTATCAATCGGCAGGGAGGGCACATGGCACCGGATACGGTCAGCCTGCGGTACTTCCTGGTGCTGGCGCAGGAGTTGAACTTCACCCGCGCGGCCGCCCGAATCGGTATCGCGCAGCCTGCGCTCAGCGCCCGGATTCGCCGATTGGAAACGGAACTCGGTAACGCCCTGCTGGTTCGAGACACGCGGAGCGTCGTATTGACCACGGCCGGTGCGGCTTTGGCGGAGTCCGCGCCGCCTGCGCTGGCGGCGCTGGACCGGGCATGGGACACCGCCCGGCGGGCGGGGGCCGGTGAGCTGGGCACGCTCCGCATCGGATACAGCCTCAGCGCCGGGGCCGAGACGGCTCCGGCCCTGGTGGACAAGCTGATTCGCAGCAGTCCCGGACTCGAGGTCGGCGCGGTCCCGATGGCGACGCCGGAGATCTCCCCCGCGGTCGCCGACGGCCACATCGATGCCGGGATCACCCGCGGTGAACAGCCGGGCCGTGGCGTGCGCCGGTACCTGCTGCGGCGTGCGCGGATCGGCGTCCAATTGGCGCAGCACCATCCGCTGATTCTTTTCCGGGCTCCGTCACGACCGCCGTCAAGACGGCGGACTCCTCTTCCGCGTACCGGGGCGGCACATAGTGCCGTGCGAAGTCCCAGGTCCGTTGCAGGCCTCGTGCCGGGCGCCCAGGCCTTCGAGCACCCGTACGACGACAGACCCGGGGACCTGGCCTCCGGCATCCGCCCGTCGCTGTGCAGTGGGAGCGTCGACTCGGGGGAACGGGAGGGGATCGTCGGACCGGCTGGCCGATACCGCTGTCGACGAGGGCCATTACCGTCACCCAGTGCGCTTCCTGCGGCTTCGAGAAGACCTCACACCGGGCGACGTACCGCCGTTCGACAACTGAGTTTTCGGTTGGCATCCCCTCGTCGGCGACCTCACCCTGTCCTTCGAGACGTTCAGCCTGCCCAACGGCGGAACTCGGCCCTGATCACGCATCACGCGCAGCCGGGGTCACCGTCCGCGGAGGCCCTGAGGCTGCTTGCCAGCTGGGGCGCGGATGCCGGGCGGGCCGGATCGGACACGTCGGCCCCGTCCGCCTGAGGGGACCGCAGACCGGCCGCATCCGAACCTGGGCACGCCGAAGATGTCGTGCCGCTTCGGCCTGCACCCTTGTCCCTGGGTTCTCCGGTGCCCCGCACGAAGAACACCGACGATCCCGCGTCGACCGCGATCAGCAGGGTCAGAAGCCGTTGCGCATCTACCGTCAGCGACGGCGAGTCGAGCCCTGAGCTTTGCACGCAGTTCATGCTGGTCAGGGCGCTCGCTCATACGGCGGAAGCACGGGGCGGAGTGCGCACCGAGCCTGCCCTTTTCAGGGCTTCGGGTCGGTGGTGTGGGTGTGTCGGTGGTGGGCGTAGTCGCTGGTGTGTTGTTCGGCCCAGTTCTGCAGGTGTTGCAGTGCGGCGGTGGCGCCGCGGGCGAGGTCGGTCAGGGCGTACTGCACCGTCGGTGGGCGGCCGGTGTGCACGGTGCGGGTGATCAGTCCGCCGGCTTCGAGGTCGCGCAGGGTCTGCGCGAGCATCTTGTCGCTGACGCCGCCGGCCCGCCGGCGCAGCTCGGACCAGCGTTGCGGGCCGTCGATGAGGTCCACCAGGACGAGGGCGGCCCACCGGGCGGTGACCAGGTCGAACAGCTGCCTGCCGGGGCAGGCGGGATTGCGGACGTTGCCTCGCGTGCTTTCCTGCACGTGCTCACCTCACCTGAAGGTATGTACTTCCCAGGAGAAAGTAACTCGGTCAGAGTGAGTGAGCCAACCCCTGATCGTCAAGGAGTACTTGTGGTAACCGACGATGCCGTGACCCGTGACGCGAACACCGTGACGGTGCTCGGCGGTCCCACCGCGCTCATCTGCCTGGCCGGCTGGACGCTGCTGACCGACCCGACCTTCGACGCCGCCGGCACCGAATACCAGGACGGCCCGGTCCTGGTGCGCAAGACCGCCGACCCGGCACTGAAGCCCGGGGAACTGCCCGCTCTCGACGCCGTCGTGGTCAGCCACACCGGGCATCAGGACAACCTCGACGCCACCGGGCGTACGGTGGCCTCCGGTGCCGCGGAGGTGTTCACCACCGTCGCCGGCGCCGAGGATCTCGGGGGCGCAGCTGTCGGCCTGGAGCCCTGGCAGACCCGGACCCTGTCGAAACCGGGCCGCATGCCGCTGAACATCACCGCGGTTCCCGCCCGCCACGGTCCCGTCGGCACCGAGGACATCACCGGTCCGGTCACCGGGTTCCTCCTGCACACCGACGACGGCTCGGCACCGACGGTGTACGTCTCCGGTGACACCGTCGACCTGGGCGCGATGAGCGCCCTGGCCGAGCGGTACCGCGTCGACGTGGCGCTGCTGCACCTGGGCGCGGCGGGCTTCGAGGCATTCGGTGACATACGACTGTCGCTGACCGCGGTCCAGGCCGTCGAGGCCCGCCGCCTGCTCGGCGACCCCTTCGTGGTGGCTGTGCACGCGGAGGGCTGGGCGCACTACACCGAAGACCGCAGCCACGTCCAGCAGGTCTTCGACGCCGCCGGCGTCCCGCTGCACTGGCCCACCCCGGGCGAGCCCATCACCCTGCCCGACCCGCACACCCGCTGACACCTCACCCAGGGCCGCCGTCGGCGCACCAGCCTGCTCCTTCTAGGCCGCCGGAGACGCCGGAGCGGCTGCGGTCACCGCACTGTACGAGGGCCTCGCCATCGCGCCGGACAAGATCATCAGTGCGGACAACAGTGCCCAGCAGCTTCTGGGGCTGACGCCGCGCACCACCGGTCAATGGCTCACGTGGATCGGCCTGTAGCCGGCTCGCCCGTCCGCAACGAAGGAAAGAAGAGGAAAGAATATGACACCGGAAGTCGTGCACGAGCGCTTCGCCCAGTACCTCAAGGACCAGGACCTCGACGGACTGGGTTCCCTGTTCGACGAAGACGCCATGTTCGTACCGGGACCGGGACAGAAGCCGGTCTACGGCAGGGAAGGCATCAAGGAAGCGCTGAAGGTCTACCTCGATTCGCCCAGCACCATTGAGGTGGGGGCCACGTCGGTCCATCAGAACGGCGACCTGGCGATGGTCCAGGCGTCCTGGCGGATCACGAGCGAGAGCGGCACCGTGGAAGGAAAGGCGCTTGAGGTGATGAGAAGGACGAGCGAGGGGGACTGGGTCTACATCATCGACAACCCCTACGGCGTCTGATTCTTGTCATCCCGCCATCACCGTCGGGCGACGGAACCTCGTCACGGCAGCGGCGGCCGTATCGACTTTCTCGATGCGGCCGCCGCTTGCTGTCCGGCGTCGGTGACACGGTCCACCTACACGGACCTAGTGACCTGAGTCGGAGATTCGTAGGCAGTGACGTTTTCTCAGCGGAGATCATTTCCAGATTACGTTGAGGACGAGCGCCGCGCGGGCGATGTCGCCGATCCGGCTCGGGCTGAGGGTGACGTGCCACAGTGCTCGCCAACGCTGCTTGAGTTCAGCGGCAGCGCGCTCTCCGAGAGCTCGGATCCCCCTGATCAGGCTGTTCCTGGTCCGCGTATCCGGGTGGAGGGCCTGTTCGGACTGACCCTTCGGGCGCCTGGCCGGAACGAGGATGCCGATGCCAGCGCCGAGGTATCCCTTGTCTGCCAGGGTCGGCAGGCCCTCGGCCGCTGCCTTGTAGAGGGCCGGCAGGAGGTGGAGGCGGGCGGCGGTGATGTCAGGGGTGGAACCGGGCTCGACGTCGGAGACCCACAGCGGAGTGCCGTCCGGCGCGGACAGGAATTGGATGTTGCCGCCGAACGTCTTGTGCCTCTGGCTGAACCACAGGTCGTTTCCGTTGTCGCGGACGCCGGCGAGCCGGTCCGATTGCCCGGAGGGGTGACCTCGGCGCAGGCACAGCCAGGCACGCAGCACACCTGGCGGTTCACCATCGGCCGGCCCGGGTCGTCGCCGTCGACGCCTCGCCCGCCCAGCACGCCATGGCAACCGACCTCTACGCTCACCTCGCCCCTCGCCTGCGCATCCTGCAGTCCGGCGCGGTGCCCCACCTGCAGGCGAGGACCGGCACGTACGACGTGCTGTACAGCGTCTTCGGCGCCGTGGACTTCACCGACCCGCGCGAGGTACTGCCCGCGGCGGCAGGCTCCCTCAGGCCGGGCGGGCGACTGGTGTTCGCAACCCTCGCCCACTACCTGAACGGGGCGCCCGCCCAGCCCGATGCCGTGGCTGCGGATGTCCCGGCAAAGACACCGGACGGCGAAGCCACCACGATGCGCCGCTGGGTCCTCCAAGAGCACGTGTGGACCAAGCTGCTCGACGAGGCCGGATTCACCAACATCACCGTCGACGTGCTACCTGCCGCCACCGGCGGGCCGCGCACCGCCGACACCCTGCTGGTGAGCGCGTACCACCCGTCCTAGACCAGGGCCCAGCTCTGCCGGCGGCCTGCCGAAGCCGCGGGCGGCGCGGCGAGGGGTTCACGTCCACGAGGCGCTGAACAGGGCGTATTCGAGCAGGTCGGGCGATGCGTCGGACGACCAGGTGCCGGCGGCGGCCAGTTGACGGGCGGCGGCGTGCATGAAGGAGAGGTAGACCGCGTAGCGGTGCGGTGACCAGTTCCTGTCTCGCCAGACCCAGTTGGCGATCGAGCCGTCGGGGTCCTGGCCGGTCTCCCGGCCGACCGCCTGGGCCAGGGACCGCATACGCCGGGCCAGAACCCGGTCGAGGACGAGCGGCTGGGGGCCAGTTGCCGACGAAACCGTCTTGCCGGCGAAGTACAGGAACTTGGTGTAGAACGACGGACCGAACTCGGGAACGAGGCTCTGGAGCCCCGCGTAAGCAGCTTTTGCGCTGTGCTCGCTCAGCGTGGTGACCGCACGGGCCAGTGCCGCATCCAGCCCTTCGGCGGCCAGGATTTTTTGCAGGGTGGCCGGACCGCTGCCGCCGGGAGTGCCGCGCTTGCCCTTGCCCCACACGTAGGTCGCGACCAGGGCCTCCCTGAAGGCCTCACGCCGCAGCGCGTCTGCGACGGCCGAGGCCACCTCCGCCCGGCTGACCCCGGCGTCGCCGCCGCAGGAGGTGGGGGCCAGCGCCGAAGGCCACGGAGTGATCTGCGCCCACCGCCCGGGGGTGTAGCGCACCGTGTGCGCCCCGGGCGTCCCGTCCGCATAGGCCGACGCGTTCTCGCTCCACCAGCGGCCCAGTGCCCGCACGGCGGCATCGGGCAGCAGAGATGCGGCCATCTCCCGGTCCACCGCGTCCACGCGGTGCTGTCTGTTCACGTTCCGCTCTCCTGAGGCATTGCCCTGACCGGCGCCGGCCGCCATCCGTATCGCCGTCTCGCAGCAGCCGATGTGGCGGGGTGGACACGGTAGCGAGATGGAGGCGTCCATGCGGTCGGTACCAGGCGCCGGTCCCGGCCCACGCCGCCTCCCGCACGGTCAGCTCCCTGCCCCTCAACGGTATTGCGCTTGTCGCAGTTTTTTGCGATGACCGTAATCATGGATTTGATCGGTGACCTTGCAGCCATCCGCGTCCCTGTGCCGCAGCCCGGTGACGTCACGACGGAAGAGCTCTACCCCGACGCTCTCGCGGAGGCCGAACAGGCCCGCGCGGACTACGCGTTCGCCCTGGAGGCGCAGCACGACGACCTGCGCGAGGACCCCCTGCTGATCGCTCTCGGCCACGCCCGCGCCGCCCGAGAGGCCGCCGACCGCGAGATCCGCCACCTCCTCGCCTACGGACGGGAGTTCCACGGGGACCGTCCCTACAAGCTCGAACCCCTCGCCCGGGCCGGCGGCATGACCCCCTCCGGCATCCGCACCGCCTACGGCCCCAGCGAGATCCAGGCCGTCGCCGGCCGGATCGGCCGCACACCCGACAGCCACCGCGCCCGCCCCCCGGCCCCGCCGGAGCCCTCATGACCGACCACCCCGAGAGCGCTGCGCCTGCCTGCACCTGTCTGCCCGCCTGGCCCGCCCTGGCCACCGTCATCGAGGGCACCGTCCACCCGGTCGTTCCCGCGCCCGCCCACACCCCCGCCTCCGCCCTCCACCTCGCCCGCTGCACCGGATGCGACGCCGCCTACACCGGCCCGTGGAAACGGCTCAACACCTCGTCCCGCGCCGCCTGAGGACGCCGCGCCGCGGGGCGCACGACGGGCCGCCCGCTGCGCACTGTCACGGTCCCGCCGAACCGTCCTGCTGTGTGCCTGCCGACCGTGAACCGGCCAAGCGAGGGGCGAACGGAGGCGGCCGGTGAAGCGCAGGGCAGTGCTGAGCGCGGGGTGCGGGACGTGCGCCGCCGTGGCCCTGGCGGGACGGACCAGGCTTCTCGGCAGCATCGCGTGGTGGGGACGGCCGCCAGCCGGTCATGGCGGGCTTTCGGGTTCTCGGCGTTGGCCGTGTGCCCGCTCCGTGTGAGGCCTCAGGTCTCTCTCATCGCCGGGTGGGCGATTTCCCGGGGCGTTCTCCGGGCCTTTCGGGGGCTCGCTTTAGGATGCCCTGACTGCGGCGCACGCCGGGTGCGTCGAAGGGGGAGGGGATTCAGTTCATGGTGAACAGACGTGGCCTGTACGGAGGTTGGAGGACGGGAGCGCTCCTGATCGCTGCGGTCATGGGTGCTCCGCTGCTGTCGGCCGCGCCCGCGGTGGCCGTGCACGGAGCGGTGCCCGGTGACTTCAACGGCGACGGCTACCGCGACGCCGTGCTGCCCGCTCCAGGGGCGAACGTCGCGGGCAAGGCGGGAGCCGGTGCCGTGGCAGTGCTCTACGGATCGAAGTCCGGGTTGTCGACGTCCCGCAGGGCGATCATCACGCAGAACACCGCGGGGATTCCGGACACGGCCGAGCCGCACGACGGATTCGGTGGCGCCACCGCGACGGCCGACCTGAACCGGGACGGCTATGCGGACCTGGTGGTCTCCGCTCCGTACGAGGACACCGCGAGAGGCCAGGATGCCGGCACGGTGACGGTCCTGTGGGGCAGTAAGAAGGGGCTGACCTCCGGCACCAACCTGCCGGAGACCGATGCCGGCAAGTACTACGGCCTGGACGTCGCGGCGATGAGCGTCGGCCCCGGCGCGAAGAGCCAAGTGCTTGTTGCCGGGTACGAGGGGTCGATGCGCTTCACAGGTCCGTTCAGCAGCCGCGGCACGTACGGCGGGGCCGTGCAGAACCGGGACACCGCCTCCGTCGGAAGCGTCTCGCTGGGCGACTTCGACCACGACGGCTCCCCGGACGAGGTGGCCGTCACGGTCCGGCTGAGCGACCTCAGCGGCGGCGAGGTGTACGTCGACCCCGTCTACGGTGGCGCGCAGCAGAGGGGCAACGGCCTGGTCACGGCCACCGGGGACGTCAACGGCGACGGATACGCCGATCTCGTGGCCGGGGACCCGGACGAGCCCGACAGGGCCGGGATCGACGGTGCGGTCGGTGGCCGGGTGCTCGTCTGGTACGGCTCGGCACACGGCATCGCGCGGGACGCGCAACCCGTGCAGCTCACCCAGAACACCTCGGGTGTCCCCGGCGCGAGCGAGAGCGGGGACGGATTCGGCGGTGCCCTCACGGTGGCCGACCTCAACCGTGACGGGCTGGCGGACATCGTGATCGGCTCGCCGCAGGAGGACACGGCCAAGACGAACGCCGGGCAGGTCACGGTCGTCCCCGGCCGCCGCACCGGCGCCCTGGGCGGTGGCGCCTACGCCTTCACCCAGGACACCGCCCACGTTCCCGGGGCCGGTGAGGCCGGGGATCACTTCGGTACCACCGTGGCCGTCGGCGACATCAACAAGGACGGCCGACCGGAACTCTTCGTCAGCGCTGCGGAGGAGGACAACGCCACCGGCGCGGTGTGGGTCTTCCCGGGCGGCACCGACGGTCCCACCGGCAAGGGCAGCCGCATGATCACCGCCCCGTCTGTCGGCTTCCCGCAGAAGGACAGCACCCTCCTCGGCGGCAACGGGCTCCTCGGAGTCATCTGAGCGGGACACTCTCACTGGCACCGGTCTTTCCAGCAGGCTCCTGGCCCGCTGGAAAGACCGGCAGCCAGAGCCGACGAGGACGAGCGCCGGCCTCTGGCTGTCACGGCCGCAAGACTGTCCCAGCTACGTATGCGCCGATGAGGCGCACCAGGTGCGCATCAGCTGGTACGAGGTACGTATCGGGGGCCTGACCCACGCCGACGCCGTTGGCGGATGAACTCCGGCGACATTCTTGTGGTTCTCGGTGAGGAACTGCACAGCGAAGTCGATGACGGCACGGGCGATGCCTTCCGCCGCGTTGGCTCGGCCCGCGATTCCGGAGTGCCTGACCATTCCTGTCGGTGTGCTGGCCTCGGGCACGCACGCCGCCGCATTGTCGTCGGCCGTCGATGCTTCGAATGGACTCCATCCCCCGTCCCGCCCCGCCCCGCATACCACCGTCTGTCCTGGCCTGGGGTTGTCCTGGGGGAGGCTGCTTTCTTGGTACAACCCTGGGCCGGGTGTGTGGGTCTGAGATCGCGAACTTTGATCTATGCCTGGTCTCACCGCCCGCACGGCGCGTCGGGCCGGCCTCTTCTGCGATACGGACCCGTATGCGTACATCTGCTGTGGCGGCCACTGGAACAGCGACCGCCGCCCTGCTGCTGTCCCTGGGCGCGACCCCCGCCCAGGCGTCGCCCACCCCGGTGATCACCAAGGTCGTCGTGAACAAAGGCAAGAACATCGTGGTCGGCCCCAGCGCCACCACCTCGTTCACCAGCCAGATCACCGCGAGCCACCCCGCCGGGGTCTCCTACCAGTTCGTCAACCTCTGGCACGGCACCACCTACGACACCTACGACCGTGCTGTCTCCTACTCGGACGTGCCGCAGTGCACGACCAGCGGCACCGCCACCACCTGCACTTTGAAGCACCAGATCACACCCGACCCCAGGGAAATGACCAACGTTGTTTCCAACGTGCAGGCCAGCACCTGGCACGTCTTCGCCTACGCCTGGAGCAAGGACCGCACGGAGACTGCCTTGTACGACTACGCCACCATCAAGGTGCAGCGCGCCTCCAAGCTCACCGTGAACGCATCCCCCGAGCCCGTCAGGAAGGGCAAGACGATCACCGTCACGGGTGCTCTCACCCGGGCCAACTGGAACACCCACACCTGGGCCGGTTACAGCGGCCAGAGCGTGAAACTGCAGTACCGGCCCAAGAACGCCAGCACCTACACCACCGTCAAGACACTCACCACATCCAGCACCGGCAAGCTGAGCACCACCGTCAAGGCCTCTGCCGACGGCTATTACCGCTACGTCTTCGCCGGCACCTCCACCACGCCCGCAGCCACCGCCGCCGCCGACTACGTCGACGTCACCTGATCCAGTCCCACGCCTGCGGCGCCCGCGGATCCAGCGGGCGCCAGCCGCACTGCGCCGACCGTTCAGGTCTTCGTCTGTGCGAATCGTGCCGGACGGGCGGCTGCTCCATTAATGATCTATGGTCTTGATGCCCCGCTCCACAGGACGGCAGGGCATCGGCGGCCCCGACACCGCGCCCTGGTCCGGGGCCACCACCCCAGCAGACACTGCCGTCGTGCCTGCAAACGGGCCGGGACGCCGCGCCCGGTGCTTGCATGCCGGTGGCGGGTTCGCCTTGGTCCGGCCTGTGGTGGAGGAGGTGGGGGCTCTCCCCGTGCGGGCGGCAAGCGACGGCCACGGCCCGCGAGGAAGGGCCGCAGTGACATCCGAAGTCATCGCGAAACGGCATCCGTACGCACTGACACAGCCACACGGGCGACATCGCGGGCGCGTACCTGAAGCTGCAGCAGGAGAAGACCGTGGCACCGCAAGAGGCACGCCGTCCGTCCCTGCGCATCCTGGCCGCCGAACTCACCGCCCGCCGCCCGGACCTGGCCGACCGGAGGACGCCCGCCCGCCGTTCCCGTCAGGTGTGGTGATCGGCAGGTACGGCCGATGGCGGGCGGTGCAGGAGCGGTGTGGAGGCGGGAATCGCCGTGCGCCGGGCGGGGGCGGGCCGGTGGGTGACGCCGGTGTCATGGGCGAAGCGATTGGCCTCGAAAGCGGAGCCGGTCGTCTTGTGCAGCCAGAACACGTAGGCCACGGTCGTCGGTCAGGTGCAGGACCCACCGCTTCACGCGGTGGTCGCAGCGCGCGGTGCGGACCTGGTCGGTGAGACCGTCGGCGAGCGGGCGCTGCAGGTGTGTGCCGAGGCTGACGGCCTGCCACAGAGCGGCCATCTGGGACAGGCACAGCTCGACCCGCCGGCGCCCCGGCCCGGGGCCGTCCGTGGGTGCGGTGTGCCGGGGGCGGGAGGCGGCGTAGAGGAGGAGGTCGTGACCGTCGGGTGCCAGGCGGGCCGCCCACCTCACGGGCCGGCCCTCCCCGGCCGAGAGTGTCGCGCGTTCCTCCCGTCCGGCGAGTTCGAGCAGGCCGCGGTCGGCGAGGTTGAGCACACGCTGCTTGACCGGCGCCAGCACCGCATCCACCGCCCAGCCGTGCTCCGCCCTACGCCGGCGCGCTTCCACGGTCCTCAGCAGGTCGAGGGTCTTGTCGTCGGCGGCCACTGTTTCCCTCCCGCGCATGCCCGTCCTGGACTGGCTCAACCGGCGCCGGAGCGTCCGTCACGGCCGGCCGGCGGCTGGGCTGTTACTCACTTTCGGGTGACGCCCGGCCCGGGGGCGGGGTGGCGCACCCGGGCGGGCGCAGGCTCTCTCGATGTCGTCGTGGCATCGCGGGCGGCTGCGGTGACCACGGCTGCTGACTCGGATTATGCTGCCTGGCGGTAGCGGGGGAGCAGGTCCTCGCGCTCGGGAGGCGAAGACACCGATTGCCGCCTCCCGCGCGTCGGGTGTGTGCGTGTCCGTGCAGGCGATCCTCAACTGGTAGCCAACGCAGACGGGCGGGAGAAGGGCGTTGGTGTACACGCCGTGGTCGACTAGGGCGCGTATCGAGTCGTGATCACCGGAAGCGGTTGTGTACGGTCGACCAGGCACCGAACTCCTCGGGGCATCTCCCGCCACTGTCCGCCGGTCCTGAATCGCAAGATCACACCCTTGAACTGCTGCCGTTACCGGGACACGGGCCGTACTCGCCGATCGGCAGATACGGCTCGATGAACTCCCACTGTAGGTCCGTGATTGTCGCTTACGCGTCCGAGTCACTGAGCGACAATAGTGCGTAACCTCCAACATCGACGCCATCAGTCACCTGGGTGAGCCGGTGGACGAGTGCATGCCCCTCCCGCCTACGGAGCCACGCGCTCACCAATACCTTCGCCACCGCCGCCGGAGGCAGGGTGAGGCGGGCGATCTCTGGTCCGAAGTCGAACTCTTGGGCGCGGCGGTCGTGTAGTTGGCGCTGGGTCTTCTCGTTGTAGTTGCTTGAGACCCCTTCCTTGAGTTCTATATCCTGCACCTTCAGACCGTGTCCTACGTGGTGAGGCGGACGAGTCGTTTGTAGCAGCACAGGGCAGCGGCGAGACCGAGAAATGCCAGGTAGTTGCGGGGACCGCGCTCGTAGCGAGGGCTGAGACGGCGGTAGCCGGACAGCCAGGACATCGTCCGCTCGATGACCCAGCGGCGGCGGCCCAATCGTTCGCTGGACTCGATGCCCTTACGCGCGATCCGTACTCCGATGCGCTTGCCGCGTAACCATTTTCGCAGGTCGGCGCGGTCGTAGGCTTTGTCCGCGTGTAGGCGCTGGGGCTTGAAGTGGCGGCCGCGGTGGGGGTCGTGTCTCGTTTGGTGACCCTCGACCATGGGCTTCAGCCCTTCGCTGTCGTGGGTGTTGCCGGCCGAGACGCCGACGAGGAGGGGCAGTCCGTTCGCGTCCGACAGGACGTGCATCTTGGAACCCGGCTTGCCCCGGTCCACGGGGCTCGGACCTGTATGTTCGCCCCCTTTTTCGCTCTGACGTGGGCAGTGTCGAGGACGACACGGGTGACGTCGATGAGGCCGGCGTCGTCGAGCCGGTGCAGCACGGCTTCGTGCAGGCGGCCCCAGACGCCGGCTCTCGACCAGATCAGGAACCGACGGTGGGCGGTCGACTTCGATATGCCGAAGCAGGGCGGCAGTTGGCGCCAGGAGCAACCGCTGACCAGGACGTAGATGATGGCCGCGAACAGCGTCTCATCCGGTGTGTCCCGCGTCCCGCCGCCCTGCGGCCGCACCCTCGAGGGCGGGATCAGCGGCTTCGCGATCTCCCACAGCCCGTCCGGAACAATCCAACTCCACGTATCCCGCCCCACACCGAGGTCAACGACGCCTCACCACGTAGGACACGGTCTTAGAAGCCATCTCATTTGGTCGACTCGGTAGGCTGTGAGGTGTGGTGGGGATTATTGAGCGGCTGGTGCCGGACGAGTTGTGGGAGTTGTTTCAGCGGGTGGTGCCGGAGGCGCCGTCGCGGCCCCAGGGTGGCGGTCGTCGTCGACATGGCGACCGGGAAGTGCTGGCCGCGATTGTGTTCGTGGCCACGTCACGCTGCACGTGGCAACAGTTGCCGTCCGCGTCGTTCGGGCCGTCGGGAGCGACTGCCCACCGGCGCTTCTCCGAGTGGACGAAGGCCAGAGTGTGGGCCAAGCTCTACCGCCTGGTCCTCGACGAGCTTGGATCCCGAGGCGAGCTGGACTGGTCCCGCTGCGCGATCGCCTCGGTGAACATGCGGGCCCTGAAAAGGGGGGCCTGACAGGTCCGAATCCTGTCGACCGGGGCAAGTACGGCTCGAAGATTCACTTGATCACCGAGCGGACCGGTCTGCCCATCTCTGTCGGAATCTCGGCGGCGAACCTGCACGACAGCCAGGCCCTGATCCCGCTGGCGAAGGGCATACCGCCGATCCGCTCCCGCCGTGGGCCCCGGCGGCGCAAGCCGGGAAAGCTTCACGGCGACAAAGGCTACGACTACTCCCACCTGCGGCGATGGTTACGCGAGCGCGGCATCACCCACCGCATCGCCCGCAAGGGCGTCGAGTCCTCGCAGCGACTGGGCCGACACCGCTGGACCATCGAACGCACCATGGCCTGGCTCTCCGGCTGCCGCCGGCTCCACCGCCGCTACGAACGCAAGGCCGCTCACTTCCTCGCCTTCGCGAGCATCGCCTGCACCATCATCTGCTACCGCAGACTCGAGTCCGGGAGGAGCTGCGCGGGCGCTCAGGTGTTGGCGGCCCCGTAGTGGAGGGTGCCATCTACGGGAAGCAGGTATCCGATGCCTCGCTCCTGCGGCATCTGCCCTGCCAGCGTTGCAGCGTCCGAGCAGCCGGAGACCTCGAACCCGACGACCCCCAAGCTGAAGGCCGCTCTGGTGAACGTCTCCTTGCCGATGGCAGCCAGCCAGTCGTCCATCACGTCGGATCTGAAGAAGGGCCGACCGTCCCAGTAGGCCAGACCGGCGTTGTCCAGCGCGCCCACCGGGACGTAAAAGTCCAGCCAGTCGTTGCTTTCATCACCGCCCCGGATCGCCACACAACCGCAGACGACCAGTTGGCCTGTCGGCAGCCGTACCTGACCGTGGAGATGCCCGAACGCGGTCAATGATCCAACTGTGCAGGGCACGGGATCCTGCTCCTCAGGTTCACGGTCTCTCCGCCCGAAGCACCCGTGCACGTCCGCGGCGGACCACAGAGCGCTCAGTACGGCTTGAATTCGGGCATCGTCACTCGACCCGACCTCTATGGCCAGCTCGTAGTAGCCGTCGGACCAGTTGGTCTGGTCCCGGAAGGAGGCCGGACTCGTCATGGCGTGATCATGCGGCACAGCCCTCCCTCAAGACCACCCACATTCAAGCGCGCCGCCGGACCAATTGAGATGGCTTTTAAGACGTCGTTTCTTATGGTGCAGGTGAGGGCTCAACGGCCTGGGGAAAGCCCAGCTCGTCGAGCAGTGTGCTGAAGAGGTCTTCCACGGGGGTCTCGTGTGAGCGAAGCAGCTCTTCGATCCTGACAGTCCGTGTCGTCGCGGGAATGCCGGCGGCTGCGGCCCATACAACTGCGCCCTCGGCGTCGGTGGGAATCTCCGCGTCGAGCTCCGCGCGCTTATGTCTGACTGCGTCATAGAACTCTGGTGTGTCCAGCCACAGGAGCTGATCTTCGAGATCTTCGGGCTCCTCGGCCAGAAGCCTGGCGGCGATGTCCAGGTTGAGCCATGCCTGCCAACGGCGGCCAGTGGCGTCCAGCCCGGTCACGAGGGCCACGTCACTGTCGGAGACCTCGGCGACACAGGCCGGTGCCCTGCTCCACTCAACAAGGGCGGGCAGGTCGGCGTCGTCCCATGTCCCGAAATCAAACTGGAGCGTCTGCCAGCCGCCCGGCCGCGACTCCCATGTGCACACGGTGCCCTTGAGTTCTTCGTCAAGGCTGTCGAACACGGGAGCTTCCAACAGAGGCCGGCTACTGTGAGCAAAAACCAGATGACCCGAGAATCCCACGACAGTTCCTCCTTCGAGATGTTGGGCGCACCTTATGGGCTGCCGCTGACAACGCATGCATGGCTGGCACCAGCTCGCGGTCAGTCCGGCTCATCTGCTGAAACGGCGATACCCCCGGTGAACGGGGCCATCCAGGAGGGCTCCGACGCCATGATCACACCAGGCCACATCAAGATCATCCCAGGCCGGTTAGGGTGCCTTCTCCGAGTCGACGGACTGGAGACGGATGATGGAGCAAGACGAGGCCCTGCAACTCGCGGTGGCCTTTCTCGCGCACAGCCAACGCGATGACGAGCCGCCTCTCGCCATCGACACAGAGCGGGTCCGTGAGGGCAAAGGGCTCCTGATCGTGCCCTACAACTCTGTGCAGTACCTCGCCTCGCGTGACGCGAGAGAGCAACTGTTGGACTGCTGGCCCATCCTCGTCGGCCTTGAACGCGGAGACGTGCGATTCGGGACCCTGGACGAGCGACATCTGTGGAGGAACCCGAGGGCCTGAGGGCTGTTCCGCAACCACAGTTACGGGACAGCCCTTTAGACAGCCTTGCCCACACCGTGGTGAACACCGCCCGCATCGGCGTCGCGAAACCCGACCCCCGCGTCTACAGCATCGCGGCCGAACGCGTCGGGGCCACGGCTGAGCGCTGCCTGTTCATCGACGACACCGAAGCCAACGTCACCGCAGCCCGCGAGGCCGGAATGGCCGCCCTCCACTACCGCGACCTCGACCAACTAGTGACCTTGGGGTTGGCGCAGTTCATCCGCCATCGTACGGCGGAACCCTTCAACGACGACGACCTGGTGCTCGCGGAGGAGATCGTCGCCAGGGCGGCGGTGAGTGTGGACAACGCCCGCCGTTACACACGTGAGCGACGGACGGCCCTGGCACTCCAGCGCAGCCTCCTGCCCGAACGGCCGCCGACGCTGCCCGCAGTGGAGGTTGCCTATCGTTACCTCCCGTCCGGTCCTGGCACGAACATCGGCGGAGACTGGTTCGATGTGATTCCGCTGTCCGGCGCTCGGGTTGCCCTCGTCGTCGGTGACGTGGTGGGCCATGGCCTTCACGCATCGGCAACGATACCCAGCTTGACGACCTCGTGATCAGGCTCGACCGCGAGGAAGGCCCGGAAACACGAGGGAAGGTGACAGAGGCCTCGGGGGAAGTGGGGGCCACCTGTCTGTACGCGGTATACGACCCGGTGTCCTGCCGCTGCACCATGGCCCGCGCGGGGCACCCGCCGCCCGCCCTGGTCACCCCAGGCGGCAGTGTACGGTTCCTCGACCTTCCTGCCGGCCCCCGCTTGGCCTTGGCGGCCTGCCGTTCGAGGCCGTCGAGGTCGAAGTCGACGAGGGCAGCCTGCTCGCTCTGTATACCGACGGCCTTGTCGAGGCCGCCGACCGCGACATTGAGGTCGGGCTTGAACTGATGCACCAAGCACTGAGCAGCCCGGTCGGCGGCGCGTTGGAGGAAACCTGTGACCGGGTGCTGCGAACCGTGCTCACCAGCCGTCACTCCGACGACATCGTGCCCATGATTGCACGTACACGGAGACTCGACGCCGATAGGGTTCGTACTTGGCAGCTACCACGGGACCCTGCGGCTGTTGCAGGAGCTCGCAGGATGGCGGGTGAGCAGGTTGCGGCCTGGGGCCTGTCTGAGGCGGTGTTCGCCACCGAACTGATCGTGAGCGAGCTGGTAACCAATGCGATCCGATATGGCAGCACCCCTATCGAGCTGCGGCTGATCCGCGGCTCGACACTCATCTGTGAGGTGTCGGACGGCAGCAGTACCGCGCCGCACCTGCGCCGGGCCCGCATTTTCGATGAAGGTGGACGCGGCCTGCTACTGGTCGCCCAGATCGTCGAACGCTGGGGCAGCCGCCAGACTCCTCGTGGCAAGACCATCTGGGCCGAACAGCAGTTGACCGCAACGGACGTGCCATGACCCGTCCTGGCGGTCACACGACGAAGCGCAGCGCGATTGAGAAACGCTGCGGTCGGGCCCCTGCTCTTGCCTCCCAGGCCCATCACCCGGTCGGATACGACGTTGAGCCAGGTCGCCCCGCGCCCCGACGGGCGGGCACTCGCGGCCGTCCCTCGACCCGCTTCGGTGGCGGCTCGGGCAGCCTGCCGGCCGAAGTGTTCACGCAGCTCGCAGAAGCGGGAGTCCGTGGCTGCGGTTCTTGTCCAGCAGCCATCGTGCGGCCGGGCGACTTTCCCGCCGATGTGCTCGAAGGTACTCCATTCATTTCAGGGCTTCTTGCCGACCTGCCCTCCGGTCGCCTGCTCCGGTGCCATGTATCCGGGTGAGCCGATGACCCCGCCGGTCCGGGTGTGGCGGGTGTCTTCGGCGGCTCGGGCGATGCCGAAGTCGATGAGCAGGGGGTGGCGGCGGGCGAGCAGCACATTGGAGGGCTTCACGTCGCGATGCGCGAGGCCCGTCCGGTGCACTGCCCGCAGGCCCTCTGCGAGTTCCGCCGCGAGGGCGCGGACCACCGGCTCGGGCAGCGGGCCGTGCCGCTCCACCCAGTCCGCGAGGGAAGGTGCGGCGACGTACTCGGTGGCCAGCCACTGTGGCCTGTGTCCCGCGGACTGTTGTCGACGACTGCCACTGTCCACGGAGAGCGCACCTTGTGGGCTTGCCATAGAGATGGTCAAATCATGCACTTTGCGTTGGGTGGGTGTGCGGGGGGCGACTGGGCTGGCATACCTGGTGGCCAGTGCCCCGCCAAGCCGTGCGCATGGTCAGGCGGTACCGGACGGCATCTGTCCGCGGATCGCGAACCCTGTGGCAGTGGCCTCGGCCAGGTACATGTTCTGCCGCAGCCGGCCGTCGGCTCCCACCGAGACCCTGCCGCGCGGTCCGGCCAGATGGAGACCTTGCAGGGTCCGGGAGACCTCACCGCCCCTCGGCGACCCCGCCTTCCGCGCGGCCCGGGCGAACAGATGCAGGCCCTCGTACGCCGACTCCGTCAGCGCCGACGGTGACGGCGCCCAGGGACCGAAAGCAGCCCGGTAGCGTCGCAGGAAGTCGGCGTTCTCCGCCGTGTCCAGGGCGGAGAAGTACGGCAGGCAGGACCAGATCCCGCTGCCCGCGGCGCCCAGATGTTCTCGGGTGCTCTCCTCCAGCAGGGGTGCGAGCGTACGGATACGACGGCGCAGCCCCGCGGCGTGGAACCCCCGCTCGAAGTCGATCGAGCTCCACCCCACCAGGCTGGAGAGCACCAGGTCGGCGCCGGACGCCTCGATGTCCTCCAGCACGTCGTCGAAGGACGACTCGCCGAGCCGAACGAGGCGCTCGCCGACGACATGCCCGCCGTGGTGCTCCGCGATGCTGCGGCCTCGCGTGCAGACGGCCCGAGGCCAGGAGTAGTCGTTGCCGATCAGGTACCAGGAGCGACCGCCGCTCTCGCGCATCAGCGACGGAACCGCCTGCGCCAGTTGGTCCGCCACCGACTCACCGAGCCGGAACAGCGTTCCGTCCTGCACGCGGCTGCCCTCGTTTGCGGCGGTGTAGAGATACAGCAGGCCCGAAGCCCGCGCGTAGCGGCTCACCGCGTTGAAGGTCGCCGAGCTGTGTACGCCCACCACGGCCGCCAGGCCGCGCCGCTGGTTGAGTTCCCGCAGCCGGGCCAGCCCCGTAGCGGCGTGGGTGCGATCGTCGATCACCTCGACCCGCACTGGCCAGCCGCCGATCCCGCCCTCGGCGTTGATCTCCTCGGCCGCCAGCGCCGCGCAGTTGGCGGCGGCCCGGCCGAACAGGCCGGCGCTCCCCGACATGCTGGTCAGCAAGGCGACACACATCTCGTCGGCTCGGCTCTCGCCGTCCGGTGCCGCGCAGCCCAGGCTGCCCGTCATCCAGCCGAGAGCCTCCTGATCGAGTTCGGTGACCGTGCGCACCCGCGTGCCCCCGGGCTCACGGGCGAAGGTGATGGTGATCCGCCCGGTCCACGGCGTCTCGTGTTGCAGCACGATCCGCCGGTACGGTCGCATCTCCACGATGCGTGCAGTGCCCCGTACGGTCGTCTCACCCCCTGAGGCCGTGAACGGCAGGGGTATGTCGATGCCGGCCGCCGCGCCGGGCTCCGCGTGCTCGAACCGCGCGGAGAACAACCAGCCCGGGCCGCCGGTTCGTCCGAACATGCCGAACGCCTCGTGCGGGGGAACACCGAGGTGTGTCTCGTTGACGAGGACGATCTCGTGCATGGGCTCTCCTCAGCAGGCCGTGACACGGCGCGGCCGACGGGCACGCCGAGAGGCGTGCCCGTCGGCCGTCATCCGCTCTTCGCTTCACGCAGCCTGCCCTCCGGTCTGTCCGCTGCAACCCCCTGGTCCGCGGGCAGCGACTGCTCATAGATCTGGCGCAGGAACGTGATCGCCGCGTCCGCGCGGTTGGGACCCAGGTGGTACCGCCGGTGTTTGCCGTCTCGGATCTCGGAGACCAGTTGCGCGTCCCGCAGGACCCTCAGGTGCGCCGAGACCGCGGTCCGGCCGATCGCCGGGAACGCGGCCGCGATGTCTCCGGCCGTGGGTTCGTGTTCCGATGCCAGCAGGGCCAGAATGGCCCGACGGGTCGCGTCGTTGAGGGCACGGAATACCAGGTCGCTCTCGTGGCTGTGGTCGATCACTTCCTGGGACCTCTCATCCTTTCGGAATGCGGCGGCAGCGTGATTCAGCGACAACATGCCAATGTATGTGTACCCGTTGACTTTACCGTTCACCTGCTCGCCGGGCCAGACCGGGGCGGGTGCTCAGGGCGCCATCCGGCCCGCCACATGCTCAAGGATTCCCTCGTGGACCTGCCCTTCCTCGGTGATCTGACCCTTTTCCATGAGGTACCACCGGTCCGCGACGTCCAGCGCCATGTCCAGGTACTGTTCAACGAGGAGTACGGCGACCCCGGCGGCAGCGAGCTGTCTCAGCGCCTCGGCCAACCGGTCCACGTTGGCGGGCTGGAGGCCCTCCGTCGGCTCGTCGAAGACGCACACCGCGCCCGGAGCCGCGACTGTCCGGGCGATCGCCAGCATCTTCTGCTCCCCGCCGGAGAGGGTTCCCGCACGTTGACGTTCCCGGCCTCGGAGGAAGGGGAAGAGCTCCGCCGGCTCCGACAGATCGCGGATCCCGGCCAGCCGCAGATTCTCGGCCACGGTCAGTCCGCCGAGCACCGGCCGGTCCTGGGCGACCACCCGCAGCCCGCCCCGTCTGCGCCGGGAGCCGGACCAGTCGGTGGCATCCAGGCCCCCCAGGAGCGTCACCCCGGCGTCGGCACCCAGGGTGCCCGAGACCGCGGACACCAGCGTGGTCTTCCCGACGCCGTTGCGGCCCAGCAACGTTACGACCTCGCCGGGCGCGACCGACAGATCGACGCCGCGCACCACGGTGGTTCCCGCGTAGCCGGCGGTGAGCCCACGGATCTCGAGCGCCTTCCCACCGGGGACACGCGAAGCGTCCCGGACAGGAGAAGAGGGGGTTTTCATGACCGGCCTCCCGCCGCCCGGCCGACGTAGACCGCCGACACTTCGGAATTCGACTCGATCTCCGCCACCGTCCCGGAGGCCATGACCTCGCCGCCGCGCAGCACGGTGACCCGGTCGGCAACGCTGCGGATGAAGGCCATGTCGTGCTCGACGACCAGGACCGGCAGTCCGTGGTCGCGGACGAGTCCTCGCAGCACCTCGGCGACCTGCTCCGTCTCGCTCCGGGTCATACCCGCGGTGGGTTCGTCGAGCAGCAGCACGTCGCAGCCCGCGGTCAGCGTCATGGCGAGCTCGAGCAGCTGCTGCTCGCCGTGCGAGAGGCTGCCTGCGGGGGTGCCCATACGGTCCGCGAACCCGGCCGCGTCGAGGACGAACCACGCCTCCGGCGGCAGGCCTGCCGTCCACCGCTGCCGCACCAGTGCGAGCGCACCGTGCGTCCTGCCCCACTGGGCCAGGGCGAGATTCTCCGCCAGGGTCAGTGAACCGGCGACGCTCGGTGCCTGGAACTTGCGGCCCAGTCCGGAGCGGGTCAGTTCCCACGGAGGCCGACCGGTGACGTCCTGCCCGTTCAGCCGCCAGGATCCGTCGGTCGCCGGCGTGAACCCGGACAGCACGTCCAGCAGCGTCGACTTGCCCGCCCCGTTGGGACCGATGAGGCAGTGCACGCCCGGTTCGGTGAGGTCCAGGTCCACCCCCCGCAGCGCGGTGAAGGGACCGAAGCGGCAGCCGACCGACCGTACGACCAGTCCGCCGCCGACCCGGCCACGGGTCGACGGGGCCGCCGCGCCGAGCTCCACCTGCCGGGGTGGGAACCACCGTGCGGGCAGGTGGCGGCGGACGACGACCGTCACCCCGTCGGGGACGAGGACCACGGCGGCGACGAAGGCTGCGCCCGTCACCAGCAGCCAGTAGTCGAGTGCCGCATCGGCCAGTGCGCTGGCCCCGGCGTTGACCACCACTGTGGCCGCTACCGGCCCCCAGATGGTCCGCGGCGATCCCAGCATCGCCCAGACCACGAAGTTCGTTCCCATGGCGAGGCCGATCAGGCCGGGGGAGACGAACTGGACCTGCATCGCGTACACCGCGCCCATCAGCCCGGCCACGACGCCGGTGAAGGTGAACACGCCGGTCTTCGCCGCTCCCACGTCGTAGCCGAGTGCGGCCATCCGGCGTTCGTTGTCGCGGACGGCGGCCAGGGCGACCCCGTACGGACGCCGCGCGAGGCTCGCCAGCAGCAGGATCACCAGTACCGACAGGCCCGCCGTGACGCCCCGTCCGGCCGTCGCGGTGAACGCGAGCGCACCGACGTGGAAGCGGGGGATGTCGGTGAGGCCGTTGAAGCCGCCGGTCACCCTGGTCCAGCGGTTGGCGACCTGCTCCGCCGCGAGGGCCACGACGAAGGTGGCGAGGGCGAAGGCGACCGGGTCGAGCCTGCGCCGCAGTCCCACCGCGGCGATCAGCCGGGCGGTGATGCCGCCGAGCAGCGCCCCGGCACCCAGCCCGGCGAGCGATCCGTATGCCCCCGCGTGCAGACTGAACCAGGCGCCCGCGTACGCGCCCACGCCGAAGGTCACGCTGTGACCGAGGTTGAGGATCCCGCAGGTGCCCCAGGTCAGGGCCAGTGCGGCGGTCACCGTGCCGAGCACCAGGAACTGGGCCAGCAGCCCGCCCGTCCAGGGTCCGGCGAGGACGGCCGCCGCTGCCGCCAGCGGCACGGGCAGCAGATGTCGGACGAAGAGGTTCATGCGGCCACCCGGTAGGGAGCGGAGGGACGGACCTGCACCGCCAGGAACGCCAGCAGCAGTACCGCCACACGGGCCAGGAGCGGGTCGGTCCAGAAGGTCGTCAGGTTCTGCACCGCCGCGAGCCCCAGCGCGGCGACGAGCACCGGCGCCACACGCCGTCCGGCCACCATGACCACGAGGAAGGCGGTGAACACGTAGTCCAGGCCCATGTCGGGCTGGACGTTGGTGACGGGTGCGACGAGTGCCCCGGCGATCGCGGCCAGCGCCGCGCTCGCCGCGAACACGACGAGATTCACCCGCGCAGAGCGCACGCCCAGGGTCTCCTACAGCGCGGCGTCGTCGGCGACCGCCCTGACCCGCAGACCGAGGGAGGTGAATCGCAGCACGGCGAGGACCGCCAGGACGACCGTGACCGCGAACCCGGTGAGCAGCAGCTGGTAGGTGGGGAAGGGGACACCGAGGACCTGCGTGGCGCCGGGCAGCGGATTGGCCACCATGCGGTAGTCCTTGCCGAACTCCAGCTGCATGAGCTGGCGGACGACGAGGGACAGGCCGAAGGTCGCGAGGATGGACAGCTCCGGTGACCGGTACAGCCGGCGCACCAGCAGCACTTCGGTCAGTGCCCCCATTCCGAGTCCGACGACGGCCGCCGCCGCCAGGCCCGCCCCCCAGGGCAGGCTGCGCTCCGCGGTGACGACGGAGGTGTACGCGCCGACGGTGAGGAACTCGCCGTGGGCCAGATTGATGATGCGCATCAGACCGAAGGACAGCGACAGTCCGACGGCCGTCAGGGCCAGGATGGCGGCGGAGGACAGGATGCCCAGGGTCAGGGGGATGGTCTGGCTCATGGGCCGTTACCCCTTGCAGGTGGTCTCGGCGGCGATGTCCGCGAAGGTCTTCTCGACCTTGATGGCGCCGCTGGTCACCTTCCCTATGTAGATGGACTGGGTGGCGGTCCGGTTCTTCTCGAACGTGACCTTGCCGGCGGGCGCGTCGAGGGAGAGCCCGCCGAGCTTGGCGGCCACGTCCTCCGCCTGCGTGCTTCCGGCCGCGTTGGCCGCCTGGGCCCATGCTCGGATGGCGACGTAGGTCTGCTCCGACAGGGAGGTCACGACCGGGGCCTCGGCGCCGAACTTCTTCCGGTACGCCGTCAGGAAGGCGGAGTTGGCGGGGGTGTTCAGGTTCTGGAAGTACCCGAGGGCGGTGTACATCCCCTCCGTGACCTTCGGTCCCATGCCGGCCAGGGTGTTCTCCTCGTAGAGGATGCCCAGGCGCTGGACGTCACTGTTGCCCAGACTGGCGTCGTACGCCTGCTTCTCGAACGCGATCGCGTCACCGCCGACGAGGGCGGGAAGCAGCAGTGCGGGGTCCGCCTGCTGGATCTTCTGGATCACGGCCTGGTAGTCGGTGGTACCGAGTGGCACGTACGCCGTCCCGGCGACCTGCCCGCCGGAGGCGGTGATGTAGCGCTCGGCCGCGGCCAGGCTCGCACGCCCTCAGGCGTAGTCGTTGCCGATCAGGAACCACTTCTTGCGACCGGTGGTCTGCTGTGTCCAGGGGATCGACTGCTTCAGCTGCTGGCTGGGGACCTCGCCGTTGGTGAAGAGCTTCGGGTCGCAGGTGGCGCCCTCGAAGACGGGTGTGTAGAGGTAGAGGGTGTTGGCGGCCTTGGCCACGGGCAGCACGGCTTCCCTGGTGGCGGAGCTGTGCATGCCGATGAACACCGAGACGCCGTCGGATGTCAGCAGGCGGCTCCCTGCCCGTCTGCCGATGTCCGGGTTGGTCGCGTCGTCGCCGACGACGATGCTGACCTTGCGCCCGAGGATCCCGCCGGCGGCGTTGATCTCCTCTGCCGCCAGTTCCGCGACGTTCCGCGTCGCCGGTCCGAAGAGCCCGGCCGAGCCGGACATGCTGGTCAGCAGCCCGATCTTCACTGTGCCGTCGGAGTCGGTGCGCTGGGGCACGCCACTCGACTTGCCGCTGTCGGTGGCGCAGGCGGAGAGGGCGAGCGCGGCTGCCGACGTGACGGCGACGGCGATTTTGCACCGGTGGATGGGCTTGATGGGGGGCACGATTTCCTCCAACATGTCATCGCGTGAGCGAACGATGACATGAGCCCTGGGGGTGGTCAACCCTCGAAGAAGCCGCCACCAAAGCCGGCGTCGTACGGGCGGCGGCGCAGTGATCGTCCGTGAGCTGTCGAAGCGGATCCGCACGAAGGAGCAGGCCATGAGCGAACCCACCACGAAGGAACCCGGCACGCAGAACGGCCGGGCGGCGCTCGCCGGCGCGTGCAGTCGGCACGAGGCCGTGCAGACGTCCTTGGAACGTGCCGAGGAGGCGGCCCACCTGGGCGGCTTCATCACCCTCGACCGTGATGCCGCCGCCAAGACTTCCGACGAGCCGGGCCCGCTGTCCGGCATGACCTTCGCGATCAAGGACAACATCCACGTCGCCAGGCTGCCCAACACGGCCGGCACCCCCGCCCTGCGGGACTTCGTCCCCCCGTCCGACGCGCCTGCGGTCCGGCGGATGCGCGACGCCGGTGCCGTCATCCTCGGCAAGGCCAACATGCATGAGTTGGCGTTCGGCATCACCAGCAACAATCAGGCGTTCGGCCCGGTCCGTAACCCGTGCGATCCCAGCCGTTTCGCCGGTGGCAGCAGTGGCGGGGTTGCCGCACTCGTCGCGGCCGGGGTGGTGCGGGCGGGCCTGGGCACCGACACGGGCGGCTCGGTGCGTGTTCCCGCGGCCGTCACCGGCATCTGCGGGCTGCGGCCCACGGTCGGGCGCTACCCCGGGGAGGGTGTGACGCCCCTGTCGAGTACCAGGGACACCATCGGGCCCATGGCGCGCCGGGTCGCGGACCTGGTTCTGCTGGACGGTGTCCTCAGCGGTGACGGCGCTCCGGTCGTCGCCCGTCCGCCGCAGTCGATCCGGCTGGGGGTGCCGACCGGTCACTTCACCGAGCCGCTGCAGGACGAGGTGGCCGTCCAGTGGGAGACGGCCCTGCGCAACCTGGCGGCGGCCGGCGTGGACTTGGTCCCGGTCGATGTCAGTTCGTTCACCGCGGGCGAGTTCGAGACCGGTATGGCCATCGTGCTGTACGAGGCCCGGGTGGAGTTGTCCGCCTACTTGGCGGAGTACCGGCCGCAGACGGACCTCGCCGCGCTCGCCGCCCTCATCGCGGGCCCCGACGTGCGCGGCGTCTTCGAGGGCTGCATCCTCGACGGGGCCCCGGGCCTGGTCTCCGAGGACGTCTACCGCGAGTGCCTGGCCCAGCGGCAGCGCCTGCGCGCGGCCTACGCGGACACGTTCGCCGCACACGGCCTGGACGGCCTGGCCTTCCCGACCACCCCGGCTACCGCTCTTGACCTGGCCACCTGTGACCAGGGCATGATTCTGCGCGGCGAAGACGCCGACACCTTCGCCACCTTCATCCGCAACACCGGCCCGGCCAGCGTCATCGGAGCCCCCGGCCTGAGCATCCCCATGGGCGTGGCGACCAACGGCCTGCCGACGGGCCTCGAGATCGACGCTCCCGTCGGAGCCGACCGCGAACTGCTCGCCCTCGGGCTGGCCGTCGAGGAGATCTGCGGCTGAGGTTCCCTGGGGGCGGGGTGGGCGATGCGCTTCCCCTGGAGTCCGCCAAGGGTGCCGCGCTCGTCCGCTGTGAGCACCGGGCCCCGTCCTGCTCCCGCGTCTTGTGACACCATGCGGCGGGAGCAGTCCATGAGGGACGGACTGTCCACCGCTGTTGTGGTGGCCCTGGCCGCGGGTTCGGTGGCCTCGTGGCCCGTGTGGTCGGCCTCGCGTCGTCGGGCGCGGCCCGGACTTTTCTGTACGGGTTGTGGCTCATCACGATCGCCGCCGTCGTGGAGGTGATTCTCCAGCTGTGGCTGCCGGTGACCGAGGCCCGTCACCCCATCCTGACGGCCGCCCTGTGAGGTGAACGTCGGTGGGGTGGAGTGGAGGCTGCGGCCGACGGTGGCTGATCTTCGAGAGCTGTTTCCGGGCGGGCAGCCCGGCGGCCTCCAGGAAAACGACCAGGTCATGGTCATCCATCCGAATCGCGGAGTGACAGCGCGTACCCA
Source organism: Streptomyces sp. NPDC000345 (assembly GCF_042898825.1). Classification (NCBI taxonomy): domain Bacteria; kingdom Bacillati; phylum Actinomycetota; class Actinomycetes; order Kitasatosporales; family Streptomycetaceae; genus Streptomyces; species Streptomyces sp. NPDC000345. The sequence continues at coordinate 62,876 of NZ_JBIAZE010000007.1, read as the reverse complement.
GGTGAGCCCGGCGCACAATGGGTATCGGCACCGGTGTCGTGCAGAAGGGTGTACGCGTGGACGAGCACAGGGCCACGCCGATGAGAGGCGCCGCCGCAGCCGAGGCGGACGCCGAGGGGCTGGTCACCGCGTGGAGCGACGCGGCCCGCAGCCTACTCGGCTTCGAGACCAGGGACGTGCTGGGCCGCCCTGCGACAGATCTGCTGGCCGAACCCCTGCCGCCTGATGCCCGGCACAGCCTCGCCGACTCGGACGGATGGACCGGCACGGTCACGGTCCGGCACCAGGACGGCCACCACGTCGAGGTGCGGCTCGAGGCATACCCGCTGCTGAGCTCGGACAACGCGGTCCGCTGGTTCCTGAGAGCCACCGCGCCGGAGCCGACTGCGCTGCTGCAGAAGTGGGCTTTGGAGCAGTTCCCCGTACCGGTGGCTCTCTTCGACCAGGACGGGATCGTAGTGTCGACCAACGCCGCGATGGAGAGGGTGACAGGCAGCCCCTCTTGGCAACTGCGGAGCCAGCGGGTGGGCGACTCCGCCGACAGCCTCCGGCGCCTTCCCGGATTCGAGGGTCTCGGTGACGCGGGGCAGCGAGTCCTGCGCACGGGGGAGACCGTGCCGTACGAGGCTTGGCTGCAACCCCACGGGGAGCCCCGCGAACACGCCTGGCTGGTGTCCCTCAGCCCGTTGAAGGACAGTGCCGACCGCGTGCGAGGCATGTGTCTGGCGGCCATGGACAGTACGGACCAGCTCCGTGCCCGACGCAGACTGAGCGTCCTGAACGAATCCAGCGTCCGCATTGGCTCCACCCTGGACGTGACCCGTACTGCCGAAGAACTGACCGAGGTGTGCACGGAGCACTTCGCCGACTTCGCCCTCGTGGACCTGCTGGATTCCGCGCTGGCCGGGGACGAGACGGCGCCCCTGCCTCCTACCGCGCCCGTCTTCCGTCGCACCGCCTGCTGCTCCGTGCTGGAGGGCTGCCCCGAGGTGACGATTCCCGTCGGCGCCCTCCACGGCTACCGCGAGGGCTCGCCGCAAGGGCGCGTGCTGACCGACGGCCGCGGCATGTTCCACGCGGTCGACGACGCCGGCCGACGCTGGTGGGCCGCGGACTCCCCCGACAGCGTCCGCAGCATCGACGAACACGGCATCCACGCCCTGTTGGTCGTGCCCCTGCGTGCCCGCGGCATCACGCTCGGCCTGGCGATCCTAGGCCGCCATCGAACGCCTGAGCCTTTCGACGACGACGATTTGCTGCTCGCCAAGGAACTCGCGGCGCGCGCGGCGGTCTGCGTCGACAACGCCCGCCGCTACACGCAGGAACGCGAGACGGCACTCGCCCTCCAGCGCAGCCTGCTCCCGCAGCACACTCCCCGGCAGGCGGCTGTCGAGGTCGCGTCCCGCTACTGGCCCACAAGCTCCCGTGCCGGCCTCGGCGGCGACTGGTTCGACGTCATCCCCCTGTCCGGTGCACGGGTCGCTCTCGTCGTCGGCGACGTCGTCGGCCACGGGGTGCAGGCGTCCGCCACGATGGGCCGTCTCCGTACCGCCGTACGCACTCTCGCCGATGTCGATCTGGCCCCCGACGAGCTCCTCACTCACCTTGACGACATCGTCCTGCGCCTGGACTCCGAGCGGGCACCGGCAGCTGCCGGGGAACTGCAGAGCCCGGGCGAGGTCGGCGCCACCTGTCTCTACGTTGTCTACGACCCCGTCTCACGCCGCTGTAGCGCAGCCCGCGCCGGTCACCCCGTCCCGGCCATGGTCACGCCAAATGGGCACGTCTCCTTCCTCGACCTGCCGAGCGGACCACCCCTCGGGCTGGGCGGTCTGCCGTTCGAAACTGCAGATTTCGACCTCCCCGAGGGCAGCGTCCTCGCCCTTTACACCGACGGACTGGTCCACGCCCCCGACCGCGACCTCGACGACGGACTGGCCCTGCTCCGCGGAGCCCTCGGCGAGCCCCGCCGTGCGCTGGAGGAGATCTGTGACGGAATCCTGCACAACCTGCCCGACCAACCCACCGACGACGTTGCCCTCCTTGTGGTCCGCACCCGCGCGCTGGAAGCGGGCCGGGTCGCCACGTGGGACGTACCGGCGGACCCCTCGTCCGTCGCCCGGGCCCGTTCGCTGGCATGCAAACAATTGACCGCCTGGCACCTGGGGGACCTCGGATTCGTCACCGAACTCGTCGTCAGCGAACTCGTCACCAACGCCATCCGGTACGGCGGATCCCCCATCCAGCTCCGCCTGATCCGTGACACCGCGCTCATCTGCGAGGTCTCGGACTCCAGCAGCACCGCCCCTCACATGCGCCGAGCCCGGGTCTTCGACGAGGGAGGCCGCGGTCTGCTGCTCGTCGCCCAGCTCACCCAGCGCTGGGGCAGCCGCCCCACCCGCACCGGCAAGACGATCTGGGCTGAACAGGCTCTCCCCACCACGCCCGCAGGCCGTGACTCGTGAGATGCCCATCCCGGCCGCGACATGCGCGACCGGGCGGCCTGCGCAGACTCGCCCGACCAGCAGCCGCCTGCCGTGAACGGTCAGCCGGGCATCACGGTGGGACACGAAGACTTCCGTGCGGTGCAGTCCTGGACAGCTCCACCCCACCGGGTACCAGCGGGTTCACCACTCAGGGGGAAGATCCGTCGTCGGCTGGTCCATCGCCGACCACATGCGCACCAGCCTGGTCGCCGACGCACTGCAGATGGCTCCCGGGCCTTCGCCGATCCCTGCGGCCAACTCGGGGTGACCCGGTCGATGGGAGCGGTCGGCACCAGCGCGGACAAGCACTTGTCATCACACTGCTCCTCTTCTCCTATCGGGTTCGCCTTGAGGTCGTTGTTGCTGGTCGGCGGTGGTCGAGGCGTATGCCTCGCTGGACGTGGGGCGGGTTGGGCCCGGGTTGGGGGTAGAGGCATGCGTTCTTGTCGTTGTACTTCTCGCCTTCGAGGAGTCCGGCCCGGTGGCGCTTCCAGATGGTGGGGACGCTGACGTCGAGGAGTTCGGCGAGGTCGTGGGCGGTCAGCAGGCCGCGGTCCCGCAGCCGGTCGAAGCGGCTGGTGAGTTGGTAGTCCTGGCGGATGTCGCGGACCAGGAGCCGGTGGAAGGGCAGTCCCTTGCCGCTGGTCAGGCCGCGCTGGTTGAGGATGTCGGCGATCTCCACGTCGGTGTGGTCCGCGAGGAGGGTGTCGATGGCGGCGACGACGGATTTCGGGGTCTGCCACTGTTTCCCGCCGCCCAGCGGGAGGGGCAGGTCGAGGGTGTGGTGGCGGCCTGCGGACAACCGCACTTGGGCGGTGATCCGTTTCGGCCTTGGTGAGGGTGACGTCCGTGATGAGCAGGCGGGCGATGCTTTGGCGTTCCCGCATCGGCGTGTCGGGATCGTGCCAGAGCCGGTGCACGTCGCCGGCGAGGTGGGCTCCCGGCATCGAACAGGCCATCGCCACCCTGCTGCTGCAAGAGCTGACCCCGCTCGCCATCGAGGCCGCCCTGCACACTGAGGACCTGCCAGTGCTTGAGCGGGCCCCAGACCAGCTCGCCCTTGCGCGGGCCGGTGCGAATCCGGAGGGGAAGGTGAGACGGTCGGCGGCGAAGATCTTGACGACGCCGCGCGCTGATCCGGTGGCCGCGAAGAGGGTCAGGACGTGCTCGACGACGGCCCGCACTGAAGCGTCGGGGTCCTTGACGATCCGGTCGGCATAGTCGTGGACATAGCCGACCGGCAGACCCAGCTTCGGCTCGCCGCGGCGGGCCTTGGCCAGCTGCCCGCCCCGCAACCGGGCTGCCAGCAGGTGGAGTTCGGCCTCCGACATGGTGCCCTTCAGGCCCAGCACGAGCCGGTCGTTGAAGGTCCGCGGATCATACAGACCGTCCTCGTCCAGGAGCAGCGTCCCGGACAGCGCACAGATCTCCAGCAGCCGGTGCCAGTCAGTGTTGTTCCTGGCCAGGCGGGAGACCTCGAGCCCGAGGACGATCCCGGCATGGCCCATGGATACCTCGGCGACCAGGTGCTGGAAGCCGTCCCGGCCCGCCGCCGAGGCCCCGGAGCGGCCCTCGTCGGAGTCGATCACGATGATCTGGGAGTCTTCCCAGCCCAGCGCGACGGCCCGGCCGCGCAGGGCGTACTGCCGCTGGGTGCATTCGCTGTTGTTGACCACCTGGGGACGGCGTGGGCCTGGGCCGCACGGCTGGCCGAGGGCCCCGCACTCGCCCTGCGGGCCGCCAAGGAGTCCATCGACCAGGGTCTGGAGACCGACCTCGACACCGGTCTCACCATCGAGCGGAACTGGTTCGCCGGCCTGTTCGCGACGGAGGACCGCGAGCGGGGGATGCGCAGCTTCACCGAGGAGGGGCCTGGCAGGGCGACGTTTCTGTGAGGGCTCCTGGAACTCGGCCGTGTACCGCTTGCTGTGTTGCCCTTCCTGTTCACTACCTGGACTGCCCTCTGCGGGACCTTCCGTCCCAGTATCCGTGAACTCCGACCGGGCCTCGCCGCAGGTCAGTGCGAACCCGCCGTGGGACTCGGTATTTCCCGTGGTGGACCACGTTCTGTTTCAGCACCGTGATCTGCCTGGTCTTCATCCACTACTACGAGTGGCCCGGGGACGACGTGGTGGATGTCTGCAGCATCGGCCATCGGGGCGTCGCGTTCAGGCAAGACGGCCGCTGCTTCCTGGCGGAGTCGATGACGGTACCGATCCTGCTGTGATGGGGCCGGTGCCGATCGGCACACTGCGAGACTCCCGCGGGGCGGGCCATCGGCTGCTGACCACTGCAGCCTGGGTACGTCGTCCACGGTCTTTTGGATTCTGGCGACCAGCTACGTAGTAAGCGAGGCGGAGAACCCGATGTTCGACTGCACACCGGTCGCGTCGGCCGCCGGATCGTCGGCCGCGTGGATCGCTTGGGTCCTGCCGGGACGTAGCGCGTCGTCGCCCTGCTCCGCCAGGCACTCCCCACGCTGCCGCGAGAGGCCCGGGAGGCGGCCCATGCCGACGACTGCGGCGAGCTGCTGACCTCCCTGCACGTCGTGTACCGCTCATGGCACGGCCGCGCATCCTGGCCGCCGCGTGTCTGACGGCCGCCGCGCTGACCCTCACTGTCTGCTGAGGTTTCGGCTCCGGTTCCGATGAGGATGCCACCGGGGCGGCGCCGGGATCGTCGGCGCCGGCCACCGCATCGGCTTCACCAGCGGCTCTGTGCGCGACGCCCGGCAGACCGTCTCCGTCCAGCCATGGCCGCCGCCCCGGAGGACGCCGGTCGGACCCGGCTGTTGTTTCCGTGTTGCACTACGTGATTCCACGGATGTCGCTTCATGGGGCGATACAGGAGAGTTGTACTCGTGCTGGGTCCTTGCGCTGCCCGCGGCCCCTACTGGTTCGAAAGGCGCTGGTGCGTGAAGCAGTTGATTGTTGCCCCTTGGAAGAGGGCGGGCCGCCCTGACCGCCCTCTACGTGACCGTCCTCATCGCCGGTGTGCTGGGGGCCGCCGCCTGCGTCTATCTGGTCATGTTCAACGAGCTCGACGAGTCCGAACTGGTCACGATCACTCAGCTGTGGTTCTTCCCGATCGTCGTCGGCCTGTACGGCTTCGTCTTCCGGCGGCTGTCGCGGCGTATCTCCACGGGGCACACGGAAACCCTCAGCCAGGCTGCCCGCATGTCGATCGGCGTGGCCGGTTTCCGGGCGCTCCCGGCGCTCTTCCCGTTCCTGGTGCTGAGATGGCGCAGCTCCCTGCTTGTGTCTCTGGCGGCGGCGGTGTTCTGGGCCGTACTGCTGTGGTTCTCCTTCGCGGCGGTCTTTCCGACCCTCTGAGCGCGGTCACCGCATCACCTGGCGCAACGAAAGAAAGCACCGGTGTCCGAGCTCCGGCGGAGTGCGCCACCGCTTGCACCGAGGTGACCATGCCGCGCAACGTCCGACCGTACGGCTGACCACGAGCAGCGGACGATCCGCTTTCGAGCACCGCGGGGTACTGGCGGCGGCACGCAAAAGGAGCCACGACCGTCAGGTCGCGGCGGCCATCCCTCGCTTCATCTGGTCAACCACCGAACGGTGATCCACACGTGTTGACAATGACTCGAACAGTCGCACGTCCGTTTTGAATCAGGAGCACAGTACCCGTGTCGATACCCCCGCCCTCCGGATCCCAGCAGCCCCAGGACCTGTACCAGCCCCCGCAGCCGCAGGGCCCGTATCCGCACCCCCAGGGACCGCAGGGGCCGCACCCCCACACCACCCCTTACCAGGTCTGGGGCCAGGGCTACGTCCCCTTCGCTCGCCCCGCGCCGGTCAACGGCGTCGCCATCGCCGCCCTCGTGCTGGGCCTGCTGTGCTTCCTGCCGGCCGTGGGGCTGGTCCTCGGGATCATCGCGCTGGTGCAGATAAAGAAGCGGGGCGAGCGCGGCAGGGGCATGGCGATCGCGGGCGCGGTCGTGTCGTCCCTCGGACTCGCCCTGCTGCTGTCCACGAACATCGCCTCCGCCGTCTGGGAGGGCTTCAAGGCGGGCGGCAGGGGTGGTAACAGCTACCTCCTCGCCAAGGGCGAGTGCTTCGACGTCCCGGGGGACACGGGCTTCGACCAGAACGCCTACGACGTCGACACGGTGTCCTGCAACTACGAGCACGATGCCGAGGTGTTCGGCACCGTCCCGCTGTCCGACGGCGACTACCCGGGCGACGACTACGTCACCGACAAGGCCGAGGACGAGTGCCGGACACTCCAGGACGCCTACGCGATGGATCACTGGAGGCTGACCGACGAGGTCGACGTCAACTACCTCACGCCCACCGCGGAGAGCTGGGCCTGGAGCGGCAACAAGATCATCTGCGTCTTCGCCCACACCGCCGCGTACGGCAGCCTGTACGGCCCGCTGCGCCAGGACGAGTCGATACTCGACGCCGACCAGCTGGCGTTCCTGAAGGCGATGAACGCCGTCGACGAGGTCCTCCACGAGGAGCCCGAGGAATACGCCGAGGAGGACCTGGACGCCAACAAGGACTGGGCGGCGGACGTCCGGGACGTGCTCGGCGAGCAGGCGGACGCGCTGCGCCGCCACACCTGGCCGGGCAACGCGGAGAAGTCCGTCGACGCCCTGGTGAAGGACATGCAGGACGCCCACGCGGACTGGGCGAAGGCCGCCACCGCGGGTGACGCCGACACTTACTACCACCACCACGACAACGGCTACGAGTACGTCGACGGCGACACCACCGTCGGTGCCCGCGAGGCCCTGGGTCTGGAAATCACCCCGCCCTCGAACGTTGTCAAGGTGAGCCGACGGCCGTGAGGCGCCGCCCGTTACCACGACCTCGTCGTCGACAAGGGCAAACACCACGACTCCGCCCTCTGCACACTCGCCGCGGTCCTGGTCACCCGCCTGGCCGCCATTTGTGGAGGGCGTCAAAGGTCACGCCGATAGCTCGGGCGAAATCGGGGGTGCCGATCGGGCCGGTCCGTGACAGCAGCCAGCAGAAGTTCGACGATCGGGCGAATCTGGAAGCGGTTCGACCTCAAGCCCCACCTGCAGGACTCCTTCAAGCTGTCCACCGATCCGCAGTTCGTCGCCAAGGTCGTCGACGTCGTCGGCCTGTATCACCATCCGCCCGAGAAGGCGGTGGTGCTGTGCGTGGACGAGAAGAGCCAGATCCAGGCGCTGGACCGGTCCCAGCCGGTGCTGCCGATGATGCCGGGCATGCCCGAACGGCGTACCCACGACTATTACCGGCACGGCATCACCAGTCTGTTCGCCGAGTTCAACATCGCCGACGGCAGCGTCATATCGCAGCTGCACCGCCGCCACCGGGCGATCGAGTTCAAGAAGTTCCTGATCCGGGTCGACAAGGCGGTGCCCGCCGCGCTCGACGTGCACCTCGTCTGCGACAACTACGCCACCCACAACACCGCCGAGATCAGGACGTGGCTCGGCAAACACCCCCGCTTCCACGTCCATTTCACCCCCACCGGCTCCTCTTGGATGAACCAGGTGGAGCGGTGGTTCGGCCTGCTGACCGACAAGCTCATCCGCCGCAGCGTCCACACCTCCGTGAAGGCACTGGAGGACGACATCACTGCGTGGATCGACACCGGGAACGAGAACCCGCGGCCCTCCACCTGGACCAAGACAGCCGACGAGATCCTCAACTCCCTCGCCGACTACCTCACCAAAGTCGGGACCACCGGCGAGAAAACAGAGCAGAACTACTCAGGTTGAACTCGTGATGTCGGCGGCAGGACCGGATGGAGGAGCGGCTGTGGCATGCTCGTCCGCGTGATCGAGGTCCCAAATGATGGCTGGTCGTTCGCAGCAGCACGGGAGCCGGCTCGCTTCGGCGCTTGCGAGGTGAACGGGGCCCCTGGTGTCGAGCACGCGGTAGGCGCGCGCGGGACGCTGTGTGGCATATCGGCGCGGCACACCACTCTCTATCTGCATCTTTTCGTTCCCGACGCGTTGCAGTCGTGCCGACGGTGCCGTCAGCAGGCCGACGCGGTCCCGACCCAGCCCGGTGCCCAGGAGCGCCTTCACGGCCGAGTCCTGGATTCGGCTCCGGGCACGATGCGCGATGAGCTACTCGCCGCCCTTCGTACGGGGGCGACGGTTCGCTTGTGGATCAACGGCCGCTCCGCAGATCTGGCAAAGTTCTACGCGAGGATCGACGAGCTGACCGAGGGCGTCGGGCCCGCTGCCGAAGCTTTCGCGTCAGCGGCGACAATCGGACTGGCGAACGTTGAGCACGACCTCTGGCGGTTCCTGGTCGTCCTGCCAGAGGGCGACGCTCCTCCGATCGTCGCTCGCGGACCACGCGACCGCTGATGCGTCCAAGACCTGCCGATGTCGAACACGATCACGGCAACGCAGTCGTCAGCCCGGTCGCGGCCAGGCAGCCGTCGATGAGCTGCGGCCGGTACTGGATCTTCCGTAAGCCGCGTCTGACCGTCTGCACGAGGTGGTCCGGGTCGGCGAAGGCGACGTTGGCCAGGAATCCGCGTCGCAGTAGCGACCAGATGCCCTCGACTGGATTGAGATCGGGCGCGTACGAGGGCAGCCGGTAGACGGTGAGCCAGTCCTGGGCGGCGATGAACTTCTTCATGCCGGCGGCCAGGTGGGTGTTCAGGTTGTCCCAGATCAGGATGATCGGTCCGCCGAGCTGGTTGTGTGCCGCGATGATCAAGTCGCGGTAGTCGGTCCAGGCGAAGCTCTTGCGGCCCTTGCTCCTGCTCTGGCCGTCGTCCAGCCTGGGCCGGTAGATCAGCCGGGATCGCTCGCCGGGTTTGTAGCAGGTCAGGGCGGCGATCGAGACCCGCCGACGGGAGCGGCCACGCACCCGAACGATGGGTGTCCGGCCACGGCGTCCCCAGGTGCGGGCCCGCGCCGGCGTCATCGAGACCCCGGCCTCGTCCTCGAACACCAGCCAGGCTCCGAGCACCGCCACTAGGCTTTTACCTGCGGCCACACCTGCTTCTTCCACATCTCGACCGCCTCGTCGTCGCGCTCGATCGCCCGGCGGACCGGCTGCTGGCACGACCAGCCGTTGCGTCGCATCAACTTCCACACGCCCTGGACGGTGTAGGAGACGTGGAACCGTCGGCCGATCAGAGTTTTGATCCGCGCCAGCGTCCACCGCTGGTCCTCCCAGCCGTGAGCGAGCGGTCCCTTCTCCAACTCCCGCTCCAGCTGGCCGAACTGCCGTTCGCTGAGCCGGGGCAGCGACTGCGGCCCCTTCGACTCCAAGGCAGCCGAACCTCCCTGGCGCCAGGTGTGGCGCCACCGCTCCACCGGCCGCACGGTGACCCGAAGGTCAGCCGCGATCACCCTGTTGCCGTCACCCCGTTCGAACCGCTCGGCGGCCTCCAGCCGTACCCGCCCCCGACGCTGTTGCTCCTGGGCAGTGAACCCGCCCCCCTGCGCGTATCGCACCCCGACGTCATATCGCAGGGATCAAGGTCCGTCAGCACCTACGACAAGGCGAGTTCAACTTGAGTAGGTCGCTCGCGTGGCCCGCATGCGCTCGTGACCAGCGCAAACACCCAGCGCATAGGGGAGGGAACAACTTTGATCTACTGCGGAATCGACTGGGCGGAGCGTACCCACGACGTTGCCCTGGTCGACGACACCGGCACGTTAGTGGCCAAGCGGCACATCACCGACGACGCGTCTGGCTACAAGATCCTGCTGGAGCTGCTTGCCGAGCACGGCGACACCGAGGAGAACCCGATCCCAGTGGCGATCGAGACGTCCCGTGGCCTGCTCGTTGCCGTGCTGCGGACGGGGACGCGGAAGGCTTTCGCGATCAACCCGATGGCGGCCGCCCGCTACCGCGACCGCCACTCGGTCTCGCGCAAGAAGTCCGACCCCGGCGACGCCCTTGTCCTGGCGAACATTCTGCGCACCGACATGCATGCCCACCGGCCCCTGCCGGGCGATAGCGACCTCGGTCGTGCCATCGGCGTTCTTGCCCGGGCCCAGCAGGACGCTCTGTGGAACCGGCAGCAGATCGCCAACCAGCTCCGTTCCCTGCTGCGCGAGTACTACCCGGCCGCCCTGGAAGCCTTCGCTGTCTGGGCCAACGGCCTGTGCCGCCCCGAGGCCCGTGAACTCCTCAAGGCCGCCCCGACCCCGTCACGAGCCGCACGGCTGACCCGGACACAGCTCCAAGCCGCGCTCAAGCGGGCCGGCCGCAAGCGCGGTATCGAGGCGGAGGCCGACCGTCTCCGCGACGTCTTCCGCGCTGAGTGGGCCCACCAGCCGCCGCTCGTGGAGGACGCGCTCGGCAAGCAGATGGTCGCCCTCCTCCTCCAGCTGGAAGCCGCTTGCACCGCCGCAGACCAGCTCGCCGAGGCGGTGGAAGAGGCGTTCCCTCAGCACCCGGACGCCGAGATCCTGCTGAGCTTCCCCGGGCTCGGCATCCAGCTCGCCGCCCGGATCCTGGCTGAGATCGGGGACGACCGAACCCGCTTCGCAGACGCCCGCGGCCTGAAGGCATACGCCGGCTCCTCGCCCATCACCAGGGCCTCGGGGAAGAAGTCGTCCATCACCCGCCGCTGGGTGAAGAACGACCGGCTCAACCACGCCGGCTACCTCTGGGCCTTCGCCGCCCTTCGCCACTCACCCGGAGCCGACGCCCACTACCGGCGCCGCCGCGAGATAGGCGACTGGCGCGCCGCCGCCCAGCGCAACCTCTTCAACCGCATGATCGGCCAGCTATACCACTGCCTCCAGCACCGCAAGCTGTTCGACGAGAACACCGCGTTCCCACCCTCAGGCCAGGAGATGGAGACAGCGGCAGCGTGACATTCGATCAGCGGGACCAGTGCGCTGTCAGTATCAGGTGGCATGCTCTGCCACCATGAACAAACAGCAGTTCTGGCAGCTCATCGCGGCAGCACACAGCCAGGCGCTCGACCCGAATGAGAGCGAATCGGTCGCTCGCGAGACGACCTCGCTGCTTGCCACGCGCCCGGCCGAGGAGATCGTCGCCGCTCAGCAGGTGTTGTGGGACCTGATGGCTGACTCCTACACGAGCCCTTTGTGGGCCGCTGCCTACGTCATCAACGGCGGCTGCTCTGACGACGGCTTCGACTACTTCCGTGGTTGGCTGATCGCACAGGGGCGTGAGGTCTTCGAGCGCACAGTCGCTGATCCTGATGCCCTCGCAGAACTGCCCATCGTCCAAGCCTCGGCGGCCGACGGCCTGGACCTGGACGGTGAGGAAGTGCTGAGCATCGCCTGGAACGCACACATCACGGCGACCGGCGAGCAGCTCCCCGCCGACGCATTCACGATCCGATACCCGGAGCTAGACCCTGCCTGGGACTTCGACTTCGACGACCAAGGGGAGATGGCTCGCCGACTGCCACGCTTGACCGCTCTCTATCTGGAGTAAGAGAGCATCTGATCAGCGTTCAGATTGGTATGGCTGGGTTGTCCGTTTTGATTCGCCAGGTTGGTACGGATTCTCCGGTCAGTTCGCGGGACATTTTGTTAGCCATCGCCCAGTGGATCATCGTGCGGGATCTCTCGGGCTGGCTTTATCGAGCAGTAGCGACGTCGCTTGTCGATGGGTTTGGGAGGCGCCCTGTTCCACGGATGGGTGATGTCGACGAGTTTGGGAGGCACTGGGGTTCTTGCCAGGGCAGCATCGGGATGCTCCTGGTGAAAGGCGCTGGTCATGCCGCGGATGTCGAAGGTCGAGCTGTACGCGGCGATCCGGCGTGACCACCGTGGCGGCATGTCGATGCGGGAGCTTGAGCGCAAGCACGGTGTGACGTGGCGGACGGTGCGGAAAGCGTTGGATTCATCCTGGCCGGAGCCGCGTAAGAAGCTGCCGCCGCGGGTAACCGGAGTGGACCGCTACAAGTCGGTGATCGACGAGATCCTGCGGGCGGACCTGGTCGCGCCGCGCAAGCAGCGCCACACGGTCACTCGGATCTTCCACCGGCTGGTCGAAGAACACGGCGCCGACGTCTCCTACGGGATGGTGCGCTACTACGTCGCGGCCCGGAAGCCCGAGATCCTGGTCGAGTCGGGCAAGGCGCCGTCGGAGGCGTTCGTCCCTCAGACCCACCAGCCCGGTCACGAGGCGGAGGTCGACTTCGGCGACGTGACGATCCGCCTCGCCGGCGAGCTGGTGACCTGTTATCTGTTCTCCTTCCGCCTGTCGTTTTCCGGCAAGGCCGTCCACCGCGTGTTCGCGTCCTGCGGGCAGGAGGCGTTCTTCGAAGGCCACGTCCACGCGCTGCGGACGCTGGGCGGAGTTCCGCGAACCAAGGTCCGCTACGACAACCTCAAGGCGGCCGTCGCCCGAGTGCTCGGGCCGAGCCGGGCGAGGGTGGAGGCGGACCGGTGGATCGCGTTCAAGTCGCACTACGGAATCGAGAGCTCCTACTGCCGCCCAGGCATCGAGGGCGCCCACGAGAAGGGCGGCGTCGAGGGGCAGATCGGCTACTTCCGCCGCAACCACTTCGTTCCCGTCCCCGAGGTCTCTTCGCTCGCCGAGCTGAACGAGATGGTCGAGCAGTGGGACCGGCAGGACGACGCCCGCAGGATCGGCTCCAGGTCCCGGACCATTGCCGAGGACTTCGCGCTCGAACGGCCGTTGCTGATGCCGTTGCCGGAGGAGCCGTTCGAGACCGGCCGGCTGTTCACGCCGCGAGTCGACCGCTACGGTCAGATCCCGGTCCGCACGAACCGCTACTCGGTCCCCATCCGGCTGATCGGCAAGCGGGTGAGGGTCATCCTTCACGCCTCTCACCTGGTTGTTTACGACCAGAACGTGGAGGTGGCCCGGCACGAGCGGCTGATCGCCAAAGGCGCCGTCCGCCTGGACCTGGACCACTACCTGGAGGTCCTGGTCCGCAAGCCCGGCGCCTTCCCCGGCTCGACGGCTCTCGAACAGGCCCGTTCAGCCGGCAAGTTCACCCCAGTCCACGACGCCTGGTGGACCCAGGCAATGAAGATCCACGGCGAGCGGGACGGGACCCGCGCGCTCATCGAGGTGCTGCTGCTCGGACGCCACATGACGCACGAACACGTCGTCGCCGGCCTGGCCGCAGCCCTGCGGGCCGGGGCCATGACCGCGGATGCGGTCGCGCTGGAGGCCCGCAAGGCCGCCCAGGCCGAGACCGAGCCCGCGCCGAATGCCCGGACCCTCGGCCAGCCGCCGGCGACGGTGACGTCCCTGCACGAGTGGCGCCTGGCGCATCTTCCGCCGGACACCAGGCCGCTGCCCTCGGTGTCTCACTACGACCAATTGCTCCGACGCAGCCGCACCAGCGGCAGCGGCCACCGTGAGGGAGAAGCGCAGTGACCATGCCCCGCCAGCGAGGCTTGACCGAGCAGGCCGCCGACGCCGCGATCGACTCCGCCTGCCGCTTGCTGCGGCTGCCGTCGATCCGCAACGAGTTCTCCGACATCGCTGACCGGGCGATGAAGGACCAGATGACCTACCGCGGCTTCCTCGCCGAACTGCTGATGGCCGAATGCGACGACCGGGCCCGCCGCAGGTCGGAAAGGCGGATCAAGGCTGCAGGCTTCCCCCGGGAAAAGTCCTTGCGGTCCTTCGATTTCGATGCCAACCCCAACATCGACCCGGCCACCATCCACACCCTCGCCAGCTGCGAATGGATCAAGAAGAGCCAACCGCTCTGCCTCATCGGCGACTCCGGCACCGGCAAGTCCCACATGCTCATCGCTCTGGGAACCGAGGCCGCCATGAAGGGCTACCGAGTCCGCTACACACTCGCCACGAAGCTGGTGAACGAGCTGGTCGAGGCCGCCGACGAGAAGCAGCTGAACAAGACCATCGCCCGCTACGGCCGCGTCGATCTCCTCTGCATCGACGAACTCGGCTACATGGAACTCGACCGCCACGGCGCTGAGCTCCTCTTCCAGGTCTTGACCGAACGGGAGGAGAAGAACAGCGTCGCGATCGCCTCGAACGAGTCGTTCGGTGGCTGGACGAAGACCTTCACTGACCCCCGCCTCTGCGCGGCCATCGTCGACCGGCTCACCTTCAACGGCACCATCATCGAGACCGGCACCGACTCCTACCGCCTCGCCAGCACCCGAGCCCGAACCGAACAACCCGCAGCGGGCTGACCCCCTGAAACCGCTGGACTGCTGGTCAGAGCACCTGTCAGGCTCCGCCTTGTGGAGATTCTCGATGTCCTGACCAGCATGGCGAAGACAGGTCGGCTAGGCCCGGTGTTCAGCGGAGCCGACTGGAACGAGGTGACCACAGCACTCGGCGAGCCGTGGGACATCGGAACAATGAGCCGGAACAGAAAGTGGCCGCGGCTCTTCGCCTACGGAGACCTTGAGCTGAGTGTCTGCCGCTGCCGCAAGGTTTCCCTCATCTGCGTCCAGACATGGCGTGACGTCGTCGAACTTCCTCCATCGGTTGTTGGGGGGACGGGCACCTTCCCGGCAGGACTCAAGCACGCGGACGTCGTTTCCGCGTTGGACATGGCCGGCTGTTCCTGGGAGCCGCATGCTCCGCTGACCTTCGGCAACCAGTGCTCACTCACGGCGATCACGTCAGGAGCGAACTTCACCTTCGAGATCCCCGAGGGCGAGGAACCCGTACTGAACGTCATGGGCCTGCCCGGCGACGGACACGACTGCTCCGCACGGACCGCAGACCAAGGTCACTGACGCGAAGCGCCGTCAAAACTCGTGAAGACTTATCGCCCCAGAGATCGCTAACCGCCGCTCAAACTGGTCAACAAACGCTGTCACTCAAGGTGAACAAAGCCACTCGGGCAGGGCTTCGTAGTCCCGCACGAGCCGGCGGTGCTGCATCAGCCAGCCGAAGGTCCGCTCGATCACCCACCGTTTGGGCAGCGGCTCGAAGCCCTTCGTCCGGGTCCGTTGCACGACCTCGACGTCGATGCCGTGGCCGGCACCGTGATTGAAGATGCTGTTCTGGTAGCCGCCGTCGGCCCAGACCTTGGTGACGGTGGGATGCTGCGCCGCCAGGTCGTCGAGCAGTTGCTTTCCGCCGATGGTGTCGTGGACGTTCGCGGCGGTCACCAGTACGGCCAAGACCAGGCCGAGGGTGTCGGTGATCAGATGGCGTTTGCGGCCCTTGATCTTCTTGCCTGCGTCGATGCCTTGACTGCTCTCGGCCACGTTTGCCGAGGTCTTCACGCTCTGGGCATCGATCACGGCCGCGGTGGGCTGCGCGCTGCGGCCGTGCGCCCGGCGAGTCTTGTCGCGTAGCAGGTCGTGGACTTGCTGGGTCGTGCTGTCGGCTTCCCACTTCGCGTAGTAGTCGTAGACGGTCTTGTAGGGCGGGAAGTCGTGCGGCAGGTACTCCCACGGGATGCCGGTGCGGTTGACGTAGAGGATCGCGTTGACGATCTCCCGCAGATCGTGCACCCGGGCCGCGGCACCAGGGCCTGTTCGTCTCGCCCGCCAAGCGGTGAAGACCGGCTCGATCAAAGCCCACCGGGCATCGGACACGTCACTGCGGTAAGGACGACGCACGCTCACGCCTGGCCTAACGACCGTCAGCACCCGCCGTCACAAAATCATCCCTAACTACCAACTACCTAGATCAGATGCTCTCTAAAGCAGCCCGCCCGGCCGACCGCATTCAGTTCAGCGTGCTTAGACCCAATGCCGTTGCTTTTGCCGTGGGCGTAGGCTGGTCGGGAGTGGGTCCCGGGGGTGGTGCGGGTGGCTGCAAGTGCGTCTGACTTATCGGGTCTTGGCCTGTTGACCTGGGTGTATCCGCCAGGTTTGGTGGACCGGGTGGTGGCCGCGTGCGGACGTTCAGAGCAACGTAGAAGACTGCTTCCTGCGCGGTTGATCGTGTATTTCGTGTTGGGGCTTGCGCTGTTCTCGCCTGCTCCGTATCTCGAGGTCATGCGACACCTGGTCGCGGGACTGCGCGGTCTGGGGCTGTTGGGCGACTGGCACGTTCCAGCCAAGTCCTCGCTGTTCAGGGCCCGGCAGCGGCTGGGTTTTGAGCCGCTGCAGGTGCTGTTCGCGGCAACCGCAAAGCCGATGGCCACCGAGTCGACGCCCGGTGCGTTCTGGCGGGGCCTGCGGCTGCTGGCCGTCGACGGGACCTGCTGGGACGTCGCCGATACCGAAGCCAACCAGGCCGCCTTCGGCCGTCCCGGCAACAGCCGCGGAACGGGACGCAGTGCCTTCGTCCAGGTTCGGATGGCGGCCCTGGTGGAAGTGGGCAGCCACGCGGTGCTGGACGCGGAACTCGCCGGCTGCCGGACCGGGGAAGTCACCCTGGTAGGCCGTCTGCCCCGCTCATGCGGCCCCGGCCAGCTGGTCCTGGCCGACCGCGAGTTCCTCGGCGTCCCGCTGTGGCGGGCATTCACCGCCACCGGAGCCGACCTGCTGTGGAGGGTGCCCGCCAACCGCGTCCTGCCCGTCCACAAGCTCCTTCGTGACGGATCATGGCTCTCCCACATCCACGCCGGCGGTTCGGCCACGGCCGGCGATTACCGTCTGGTCACCAGCCTCCTGGACGCCCGCCGCCATCCGGCCCGGCAACTGGCCGCGCTCTACCGCGAGCGCTGGGAGATCGAATCAGTCTTCGCCGAGATCAAAACCCACCAGCGCGGTGCAAGGGTGGTCCTCAGCAGCAAGACACCCGACGGTGTCCTCCAGCAGATCTGGGCCCATCTCCTGGTCCACCACGCACTGCGGGAACTGATGCTGAGAACCGCGGCCACCCGCCAACTCGACCCCGACCGCATCTCCTTCACCGAATCCCTGCTGTGGACGATCGCGTATTTCCCCAGGGGTAAGTTCACGTAATTCCCCACCCTCATGACTGAGACGGCCCTCGAGGAGGACTCCGACGGGTGGCAGAATCGGCGCGTGATCACTCGGCTCGGTCGAGTGGCACCCTCAGAGGGCCTGACGGACGGAATGAGAGTTGAGTCGTGCGTTGATCCGCGTCGCGCGAGGAGCCACCGGGTTCTGGGGGTACGACGATGCCGCGTTGCCTCAGGTGGACGTAGTGGCCTTCAAAACCGCCTGCCATGCCGTGGCCCGATCGATTCGGGGCACGGTCGCCGAAGTGGCGCCGGCCGGAGCCACGCCGAACTTCCATGCGGCTCTGATTACCGCCCCGGGCATTCGGTCGAGCGTCTTGTGCCACGAGGTACTCCCGGTTGTTGCCTTTGCGGCGAGTCCACCGCAGGCAGGTGTGCCCCTGACGAACTTTGCCTCCCCACAGGCCTGGGCGGACGCATTTGAGCGGGGCGGCTTCCGGCTGCTGGACGTCGACGAACTGAGCACGCCGTTGGCGACGGCTGACACCAGCGAGCTCGCCGAAGCAGAGCTGGAACAGGTGCGTTACTGGCGTCCCAGCACAGTCGGCGAGCTGATGTTCAACTGGTGGGACTGATCCCGGTCATTTGATTGAGGGCTTGTCAGTGCGGTTCTTGGGGCGCTTGTTCGGGCGGTAGCTGGGGCCGTTCATGATGACCTGATGGCTGGTATTGATCAGCCGGTCCAAGAGCGACTCGGCGACGACGGGGTTAGGGAAGAGGGGATACCAGTCGCTGGGCGCCCGGTTGCTGGTGATGATCAGAGACCTTCCCTGCCGCTCGCTGACCAGCTCGTAGAGGTCGTCCGCCTGGGCCGCGGACATCTGACGCATCGCGAAGTCGTCCAGGATGAGCACGTCGGGGCGAACGAGCTCGCGGATCCGCTTCTCCCAGGTGCGGTCCGCGTGACCACCGGCCAGGTCGGCGAGAATGCGGCTGGTCTTGGCGAAGCGAACGTGGGCGCCCTGACGGACGGCGAGGTGGCCGAGGGCCTGGGCGATGTGGGTCTTGCCGACGCCCACCGGTCCGAAGAGGATGACCGACTCGCCGGCGTGAAGCCAGCGCAGGGCTCCCAGGTCGCGGATCTGGGCCGCAGGCAGTTTCGAGGAGGCGGTGAAGTCGAACTCCTCCAACGTGACCTGCTGCTCGAACTTGGCTCGCTGCAGTCGGCGTTGGAAGGCGACAGTCTCACGGCGGGTGATCTCGTCCTGGCAGAGGACCTGGAGGAAGTCGAGGTGGCCGAGTTCTCCGCCGTGGGCCTGGGCCAGGCGTGCGTCGAGGGTTTCCAGCATGCCGGACAGTCGCAGGGCCTTGAGTGACTCCCGCAGGGCGGCGTCCATCACGGTCATCGGGTTTCCACCTCGGTTTCGTCGTGGACCTGGTCGTTGTGGTCGTCGTCCGTGGTGTCGGGGGTCGCGACGGTGGCGAAGAGCCGGGCGGGGCCATGGAGAAAGGCCGCGGCTCCAGCGTCCCCACTGGTCTCGGGCTCGGGATCCGTCTCGGTGCCGGCGATGAGGATGCCCTTGATGGTGCGGTAAGACGGATCGCCGACCGCGATGGCCCTGGCGCAGGCCGCTTCCAGCCGCGTGTCGCCGTACTTCTTGCGCAGTCCGAGAACTCCCTGGGCAGCGCGGAGCCGGTAGAGAACGTTGACTTCCAGCAGCTGGTCGACGACCTCGCGGCAGGAGTCGCCGATCTCGGATGCCTGGCCGCGACACCAGACCGGCGTGCGCATCTGGAAGGCGATCTTCTCTGGTGGGTAGTCGCTCTTGTCAGTGCGTTTTCCCTGGTCGAGAGCCGCGTGGGTCTTGACGAGCTGTCCGTCGTGGAAGACCTGGACCATGGTGGCGGTGGAGCGGACGTCGACCTTGCGGCCGATCAGCTTCCAGGGCACCGAGTAGAGAGTGCGGCCGACCTTGATGTGGATGTCCGGTCCGACCGTGGCCGTCGACCAGCGGGCCAGCACGAACGGGGTCGGAGGCAGAGGCAGCAGTTCGGCGGCTTCCAGCGCCTCGAACACGGTCATCGGGGCGGCCCCGCCCAGCGGCCGGCACTTCCGTCGGCCAGCGACCTGCTGACTCCAGGTCACGGCCTCGGCCTGCATGTGCTCGATCGAGGTGAACTCGCGGTGTCGCCAAAAGGAGTCGCGGACATAGGGCATCGGCCGCTCGACCCGGGGTTTGTCCTTCGGCTTCGCAGCCCGCGCCGGATCGACCAACGCGCCGTAGTGGGTGGCGAGTTCGGCATAGGCTTTGTTGATCTTCGGATCGTAGAGGTCGGGCTTGTCGACTCCGGTCTTCAGATTGTCCGGGACGAGCCGGCGTGGGACGCCGCCGAAGTAGCGGAAGGCTGCGACATGCGCTTCCGTCCAAGCGTGCTGGTCGAGGTGCAGCACCGGCCGGACGAACATGTGCCGCGAGCAGGGCAGGACCATCACAAACGCCCAGACCCGGTGGCGTTTGCCGGACCGCGGGTCGATCCACTGCCCGAGGAATCCGTAGTCGATCTGGGCCTCCGATCCGGGTTCGATCTCGTCCCGCAACACGGTGACCTGCGACTTCGCCACCTCATCGGGAAGTGTCGCGTGCACCCAACGGCGGAATGAAGAGATCGACACCTGAAGCTTGTGCTCGTCACGAAGCCGCTGGTGGATCGTCGAGACGGTGACCGTCCCGAGCAGGCTCTTGATGTAGTCGCGGTGCTGGTCGATGTCCGGCCAGGTCACCTGCCTCAGCCGTCTGTCGACGAGCCCGGGAAACCACTCCTTGATCAGCTTCGACCAGTCCGCCTCGCTCATCGGCGGCCCTCCCGGGCTGATCCCGGCCGCTTCTGCCGGGGCCAGGTACTTCCTGACCGTCTTGCGGTCCACTCCCAGCGACGCGGCCAGCTCGCTCTTCGAGCGACCCGCGTACCAGTGGACGTAGATCTCGGTGATGTCGACCACGACGAACGTTCTCCTCGCCATCCGGGCTGCCCATCGGCCATCCGAACCACGGGACGAGGAACATGAGCAGCTCCGCGACGACCAGGTCCCTCGATCCCGACCTCCGCGCTACCCATGGCCAATTAGGAGAATTCGGCATGGGGAATTACATGACGCTCAAACCGCCCGACATGGGGAAAAACTTGATCGTCGACACCTGCGCTCCGCCCGCCGCAGCGTGACCGTCACCCCGGGCGGTTTTTCCCCCTGAACTCCTGGTCAGAGCACTGCAAGTACTCCAGGAGGACCTCCTGGAAAGACTCCTGCCCGTCAGACGCCTGCGCAGCCAGCCCCGCGTCGTGAAGCGCAAGATGTCCAACTACTGGCTCAAGCGGGCCGAGCACCACGCGTGGCCCCAGCCCACCCGCACCGGCACCCAAGCCATACACATCAAACGCCCTCAACCCGCAGACCCATAAAGCAACGGCATTGCCTCTAAATGCCCACTGAGATGCGCAGTTGGTGCATACGGAGCGCGAGTTGGGAGTCAAGCGCCTCCGACTCCCGCCAACCGCTGCCGAGTACGAGGTCGATGCGGTCCAGTCGCTTGAGCAGCGTGTTGAGATGGACTTGGAGGGCTCGTGCGGTCTGAGCCAGGCTCCCACGGTTCGCGAAGTAGGTCGCGGCAGTGGTGACGAGGTCAGTTGAGCGCTGTGCATCGTATGCGAGGAGGGGACCTATGGTGGCTGAGATGAAGCGGTCCAATTCGTTGATGCGGTCAGGGGCGAATAGGAGCGAGTAGAGGGCATAGTCACTTGTTGTGGCGCCGTGGTCGGTCTTGCCCAGAGCGAGTGCCAGGTCGAGGCACCTGCTCGCCGTCGTGAATGCTCGGGCCCAGTCGCGGTCCTGAACCTGTTCGCCTATGAGATTGATGTCCCGGTCGAGCTGCTGGCGTATGGCACGGTGTCCGTCCGCGACAGCCTCATCGACGTCTTCAGCGTGCAGGAGCATAGTGGCTCGACCGAGGTATTCACCGGCCAGGCCCGCGTGTTTGTGTGCGTACACGTGGAGTTGGCGTGACAGCTCAAGAGTGGCAACCGTCGTGGAGTCGGCGACCACGAGGAGGTTGAGCGCGTCGACATCGATGCCGCGCGCGCGTGTTCGCGCCCGCTGCGCCGCGCTGACGGCGGGGCTGTTGACCAGCAGCTCTGTCATCAGCTCGCCGCTGAGCCGCTCGGCCGCGTCGGCGACCGCGTTCTCCTTTAGAATCATCAGAGCGACGATGTGTGTGGCTCTCTCGAGCATTCGCAAGTCAGCCGAACTCGGGCTGGCAGGCTGACTCCAAACGAGAGCTCCGAGGTAACTGTCTCCAGCCTGGACGACGGCGACGCTGTGCGTGGCGGACGCGTCCTTCTGGGTCATGCATCGTCCCGTGCGACGCGCGCCCTCGAGGGCATGCATGATCCCGGGCCACGCCGGACTGTCGCTGTCATGGAGCGTCTGGTCGACGCCTGCGCTCGCCAACAGCGTGTTGTCGCGACCGAGGAAGACCACCGCTCCACCCATCTGATCGGCTAGGTGGCAGGCGACGTCCTTCGGTCCACCGCCGGTGAGGACGACGTCGGTGAGCGCCTCGTGAACGGCTTGCGAGCGTTCGATCGTGGCAACGTGCTCTTCGATGACACGGTAGGCCGACTGCAGCTCCTCGAGGGCGGTGCGGCTTTGGTCGTACAGACGAGCGTTGTCGAGTGCGATCGCGGCGTGATCTGCGAATGCGCTGAAGAGTGCAATCTCTTCCGAGCTGAACGACCTCTCCGAGCGGTCGGCGGCGAAGAGCGCGCCGACCGCCTGGCCGCGGACGAGCAAGGGCACCCCGAGGAGCGCGACCAGGCCTTCTCGTGCGACGAGCCTGTCGAAGTCGTGGACGTGATTGAGCTCGTCGGCGACGAGGTAGTTGCTGACCCAGATCGGCTTGCGCCGTTCGATCACCTGCCCTCCGAGTCCGGTGCCGGGAGGAATGCCGGCGGCCAGGAAGTCGGCGGAGATGGTGCCTTCCGAGGCACGGACCGACAGCGCATTGTCCGGGCCGAGCAGAGACAGGTACGTGAAGTCCGTGCCGATGAGTCCGTGAGCGTGGCGCACGATCGACCGCAGGACGTCATCGAGCTCACCCAGCGCAGTCAGTGACCTGGCGGTTGCATAGAGCGATGACAGCTCGCGCTTGCGCCGGAGGTGATAGGCCTGCGAGCTCTCGTCGGCGGGAAGTGGGGACGCTGTCGACGTCATCTCCTTCACATCCTCCCGTCACGCCACCGTCATGGACTGGTGTTGGAAACATGCACCCCAGGGCGCATAGGAGTGGACTTTTCATACCTCTCCTACTGAAGGAACTGTACCTAATGTGACGCATGACGGAAGACACATCGAGGTGCCTGCGAGGAACCCATGAAGCCTGAAACACGCCTGGCCACAGGCGGGAAGACCACCCTCAGAAAGACCGGCCGCCAGCGGGTCAACAAGATCGCTCTGGCTGGATCTCTGGTTGCCATGGCGGCACTGGCCGCCGGTTGCACCGGCTCATCGTCAACAGCCGCCGGATCGTCGGGCACGGGCAACAGAGGCAGCGCCTCGGGGAAGACCGTCCACTTCATCGGCTACGGCAACACCAACCAGTGGGCTGCGTACTACAACAGCGTCTTCGAGAAAAGACTCAAGGCCGCCGACGTCAAGCTCAAGGACCTGACCACCATGGACGCGGGGACAGCGGTCCAGAACTTCAACCAGGCGATCGCGGACAAGCCCGACCTCATCGTGACCGCACTGCTCGACACGAAGTCGATGGCGGTTCCGATCGCCAAGGCGAAGCAGGCCGGTGTGCCGGTGCTGGTCTTCGACGGCCGCCCCGATCCGAAGGTCGACGGTGACGTGCTTCAGGTCTTGAGCGACAACGTCGCACTCGGCAAGGCCGCTGCCGAGAACATCATCGAGGGCCTCAAGGCACAAGGGCGCAAGTCCGGCAACGTGGTCGTTGTCACCGGCACCGCTTCCTCGCTGGTGACCCAGGACCGTATGAAGGGCTTCAACGCCGAGATGGCGACCGCTCCCGGCTACAAGGTGATCGAGACCCAGGACGGCAACTGGGACCCCACGCTGTCGGGCCAGATCGCGACCCAGCTGCTGGCGAAGCACAGCTGCGACGGGATCCAGGCTGCCTACGGTATGGCGGACTACATGGCACTCCCGATCATCGCCTCGGCCAAGCAGGCGGGCTGCGAGGTCGGTGGGAAGAAGGGCCTGGTCGTCACCAGCAGCAACTGCTTCAAGGCCGGCATCGAAGCGATCAAGCAGGGCACCCTCTACGGCACGGCGACCGAGGATCCGGGCACGATCGCGAACCAGACGGCGGACTACGTCCTGAAGTACCTCAGCGGCAAGAACCCTCCGCGGAAGCAGACCGTCAAGGAAGAGCGGATCACCGCCGCCAACGTCGACAAGTACGCCGCACAGTGCAGCCACGCATGAGCACCCAGCCTTACGACTCTCCGGCCGGCCCTCCGCTGGTGAGCCTCACCGGCCTGCGCAAGACCTACGGCGACACGGTGGCAGTCCACGGCGCGGACCTCACGCTTCGGGCAGGTGAGGTCCACGCCCTGTGCGGGCACAACGGCGCAGGCAAGAGCACGGTCGTCAAGATGCTCTCGGGGCAGGAGAGCCCCGAGGCCGGCACCATCAGCATCGAAGGCGAGGTCGTCGAGCTGCGCGACAGGGGCAGCGCTCAGCTGGCAGGCATAGCGCTGGTCGACCAGGAGCTCAGCGTCGTGCCCGCCCTGACGGTCGCCGAGAATCTCTTCCTCGGCGACCGCAGCGCCGGATGGGTTTACCGGCGCCGGCAGGAACGAGCTCGCGCTCGCGACATGCTCGACGAGATGGGGCTCGTGCACGTGCACCCCGACCAGCCACTGCGCTCGCTGGGGCTCGGCGAGCGACAGCTGGTCGAAATCGCCAGGGCCATGGGCCAGCGTGCCCGCGTGGTCATCCTCGACGAGCCGACCGCGACGCTGAGCGATGTCGAGAGTGAGCGGGTCTATGCCGCCGTACGCCGCGTAGCCGCCGCCGGCTGCTCCGTGCTCTTCGTCTCCCACAGGCTCGGCGAGGTGCTTCAGCTGTGCGACCGAGTGACGGTCATGCGCGACGGCCGCGTCGTGACCGTGGCCGACACAGCGAAACTCACCGTCCAGAGCTTGATCAGGCACATCCTCGGCGAGACGCCGGAGAGCAGTCTCAAGCGGCCGGCGGACGTCGGCGAGGTGGCTCTGCAACTCCACGCGATCGCTGTGCCCGGACGGTTCGGGAGCCTGTCCCTCGACGCTCGTGCCGGGACTGTCTACGCCCTGGCCGGCCAGGTGGGCTCAGGTGCTTCCGAGGTGTTGCGCGGCATAGCCGGTCTTGAGCCGGCGATGCGCGGGCGCGTCAGCGTCGGCGGACAGCATCTGACCGCCGGCGATCCCGTTGCGGCATCGAGCGGCGGCATCGCGTTCGCCTCCAACGACCGCAAGTCAGAGGGCCTGTTCCTGCGCCGCCCCGTCGGCACGAACCTCATGGCCACGAGGATCCCGGCCTTCACGCGAGCCGGCGCGGTCCGTAGCAGGGCGTGGCGGACATGCGAGCGCCGCCTTGCGGCGTCCTGCGGACTGCAGGAGCGCCTGGGGGTCGCGGTCGGTGACCTCAGCGGTGGCAACCAGCAGAAGGTCTTCGTCGCACGGGCGCTGGGACGCCCGGACGTGAAGGTGCTGCTCCTGGACGAACCCACCCGCGGCGTGGACGTGGGCGGGCGGGCGGCCATCCACCGGCTCGTCCGCCAAGCCGCGGCCGACGGGATGACGGTCCTGTTCGCGTCCACCGAGCTCGACGAGCTCGTCGAGCTCGCCGACGTCGTCGTCACGTTCCACAAGGGCGAGGTCGTCGCCCGGCACGACAGCGTGGCCTCCGGGGACGCGCTGCTCTTCGAGATGACTCACGGTACCGCCGTGCACGAGGTGGGAGGCGCCCGGTGAACACTGTGCAGACACCCCTGGACACCGCGGCCACAGCCAGTGGTGGCACCCGGCGCGCGGTCGCCTGGAGCGATGCTGTCGCCGCCCTCGCCCTCGTCGCCCTGCTGGTACTGGGCGCGGCGACGGACCGCTTCTACACCTTCGACAACCTCCGCGCGGTCTTCACCTCTGCCAGCCTCGTCGGCATCGCTGCTCTCGGGCTGACCCTCATCGTGATCGCCGGGACGTCGGTCTCCCTCGCGATCTCCGAGACCGCCTCGGTGTGCGCCATGGTGTTCCTCGTGACCCAGTCGTGGGGTCTGGTTCCCTCACTGCTGGCCACGCTCGCCGCCGGCGCGGCCATCACCGCGCTGCAAGGCCTGGCAGTCGGGTACGGCGAGGCCAACCCCATCGTCCTGAGCATCGCTGCCGGCTTCGCTCTGGTCGGTGTGGCGACCTGGGTCACCGGAGGAACCTCGGTTGCTCCTCAGGGCGCGGGTTACATCCACCTCAATGCGACGCCGGGCGGCATCGCGCTGAGTGTCTACGTACTGGTGGCCTTCACCGTCCTGCTCGAGCTCCTGCTCCGCCGGTCAGGCTTCGGCAGGACCCTCTATCTCACGGGTGAGAACCGGCGCGCGGCCACTGCGGCCGGCCTTGCCGTCGGACGCACCATCACCATCGCCTGGCTTCTGGCCGGCGCCCTGTTCGCGGTAGCGGCCTCCTTCAGCGGCGCTTTCAATACCACCGCGAACGTCAACCTCGGAGGCACCCTGACGTTCGACGCGATCGCCGCTGTCCTCGTCGGCGGGACCCCGATCGCCGGAGGAAGCGGCTCAGCGGTTCGCACACTGTGCGGAGCTGTGCTGATCGCTGCCCTCTCCGACATCCTGCTGCTGCGCGGCTACAGCACCGGGGCACAGGTCCTGGTCAAGGGACTGATCGTGCTCGCCATCGTGGTCGTGGTCCACCTCCGGTCCCGCAAAGGAGCCCGATGATGTCCCAAACCCGTTTCTTCCGGGCCTTCCTGAGTAGACCTCAGCGCCTGCTGCCGACCAGCGCACTGGGCATCGTCTTGCTGGCCTACCTGGCACTGCCCCTCTATTCGGGCGAGCCGCTACTGGCCTTCGACACGTTCAACGCACTGCAGTTCTTCGCCCGCCTCGCCCCACTGGTGCTGGGCCTGGGGCTCACGATGTTCGCCGGAGAGTTCGACCTCTCGATCGTCGGTACGTACGCCCTGGGTGGCATGCTCGCGGTGCAGTACGGCGGCGCCCACTGGGTCAGCGGCATGGCTGTCGCCCTCACGGCCGGCGCAGTGATCGGCGCTGTCCAAGGCACCATCGTCGCCCGGTTCAACATCCCCTCGATGCCGGTCACCCTGGGGACCTACATCGCACTCCTTGGCCTGACCAAGGCGATCTCCGGCGGGCTGAGCAAGACCTACGACAACATCTCGGTGACACTGTGGGTCGACAGGCAGATCGCCGTGGTCTTTTCGCCCCGAAGCCTGCTCGTGCTCGGTGCCTTCGCGGTCGTCGGCTTGATCCTCGGCTGCTCACGCTGGGGACGAGAAATCCGCGCCATCGGATCGGACCGCCGCGCCAGCCGGGCCTCCGGGGTACGCGCCGACCGCCTGCTCATCGGCCTGTTCGCCACCTCGGGTGTGCTGGCCGCGGCCTCCGGCGCCTTGCTCAACTTCAGCCTGGGCGCGGCCAACCCCGATCCTGGAACCCAGCCGCTGATCCTGGCCGCCGTCGGCGCGCTGCTCGGCGGGGTCTCACTGGCCGGCGGACGCGGCAGTGTCGCCGGCCTCCTGGCCGGGGCACTGACGGTGTCCCTGCTCGCCCAGATCGTCACCGCTGCCGGCCTGCAGAGCTACCTCGCCCAGCTCTTCTACGCCGCATTGCTGCTCCTCATCGTCGCCGTCGAAGCGCCAGGTCTGCACCGGGCCTGGACCCGATTTTCCGTCAGGCTGCACTCACGCCGCTCAGCGGACCTCGCCAGGCCGATCGACTCGAGAAAGGTCGCATCGTGAGCACACCCACCCGGCTCTATTCGGGCTTCCGCTTTCCCGAAGGAGGCCGCTGGCATGACGGCCGACTCTGGTTCTCCGACATGCACACCGGAGAGATCTTCCGCGTGGATCCGGACGGCGACCAGCTGCCGGAAGTCGTCACCCGCATCGACGACCAGCCCTCCGGCCTCGGCTGGCTGGCTGACGGATCACTGCTGATCAGCTCGATGCTGCGCCGGGTCGTGCTCAAGCACGCCCCGGACGGCAGCCAGAGCGTCCACGCCGATCTGTCCGCGATGACGGACGCGCCCATCAACGACATGGTGGTCGACGAGTCCGGCACCGCCTACCTCGGAGGCTTCGGCTACGACCTGTACGCCGGCGCGCCGCAGGAAAACGGCCCCGTCTTCGCGATCCCGCCAACGGGGGAGGCACGCGTGGCGGACTCCGACATGGTCTTCCCCAACGGCGCGGTGATCCTCCCCGGCACCAGGACTCTGGTAGTGGCCGAGACCTGGGCGGCACGTCTGACTGCCTTCGACATCGGCGAGGACGGCGAGTTGAGCGGGAAGCGTCTGTGGGCCCCGCTACCCGCCGGCTCCACGCCCGACGGCCTGTGCGTCGATGCCGAGGGCGGTGTGTGGGTCTCATGCATCGTGAACGGTCGCTTCATCCGCGTCCTGGCCGGCGGCGAGGTCACCGATGTCGTCGACGTGCCAGGCCGTTGCGCGACTGACTGCGTACTCGGCGGCCACGACGGGCGCAGCCTCTATCTGCTCACCTCCAACAGCTGGCAGCCCGCGGACACCGAGGAGCGGCAGGGCTGGATCGAGACCGTCCGCGTCGACGTCCCCGGCCCCCAGCAGCCCTCATACCCCTGATCACTCCCCGACTGCCTGTCGATCCGTGCCGTACTCCGGGAGTATCCGTTGACCGAAAGAGACACCCATGCCTGACCAGTCCCGCGTCGCGATCGTGACCGGAGCCGCCCGCGGTATCGGGGCAGCTGTTGCCCGACGCCTCGCCAATGACGGCCACCGCGTAGCCGTGGTCGACCTCGATGCCGCCTCCTGCGCACCGGTTGTCGACGCCATCGTCGCTGTCGGCGGCTCCGCCATCGGGCTGGGAGCCGACATCAGCGAAGAGGCGGCTGTCGACGCGGCGGTCGAGGAGTGTGCCGAGAGGCTCGGTGCACCCACGATCCTGATCAACAACGCCGGCATCACCCGCGACAACCTCTTGTTCAAAATGACCACCGCGGACTGGGACAGCGTCATGAGTGTCCACCTCCGTGGAAGTTTCCTGATGAGCCGGGCGGTACAGCGCTGGATGGTCCAGGAGCGATGGGGACGGATCGTTTCCATGTCGAGCACCTCGGCCCTCGGCAACCGCGGTCAGGCCAATTACGCGGCGGCCAAGGCCGGTCTGCAGGGCTTCACCAAGACCCTCGCCATTGAGCTCGGGCCTTTCGGGATCACCGTCAACGCGATCGCCCCCGGCTTCATCGCCACCGACATGCTCGAGGCCACCGCAGCACGCATGGGCAAGTCGTACGACGAACTGCTCGCCGAGTTCGCCGGTGACATCCCGGTCGGCCGCACGGGCACGGTCGAGGACATCGCCGCGGCAGCGTCCTTCTTCGTCAAGGACGAGGCATCGTTCACCACCGGTCAGACCCTTTATGTCGCGGGTGGTCCCCGATGCTGAGCCCAGACGACAACATCGGCCTCAGCGACATCATGACGGGACTCATGCAGCCGCGCCCACTGACCATCGCACACATCCTGGAACGCGCCGAGCTGCTCTACTCCCACAAGCTCGTCGTCAGCGCCGGCACCGAGCAACTCACCTACGCCGATGTCACCGACCATGCTCGGCGCCTCGCCACTGCGCTGGAAAAGCTCGAAGTGCCCCGCGGCGCCCGGGTCGCAACCTTCGCGAGCAACAACCGGCGCCATCTCGAGCTCTATCTCGCAGTGCCGGCCACCAAGCGGGTCCTGCACACCATCAACATCCGGCTCAGCGCGGAACACATCGAGTTCATTGTCAACCATGCCGGGGACGACGTGATCTTCGTCGACCGGGCGCTCCTGCCACGGATCTGGCCCAGCGTCGAACGGATGCCAAGGGTGCGGCACTGGGTCGTACTCCCGGACGGCAGCGACGTCGCGATCCCCTCAGATCCGCGAATCTGTGACTACGACGAACTGATCTCCAGTGCTGCTGCCTTCTCGGGGTCGTTCGAGCAGGCCTTCACGCTCGCAGACGAGCACCTCGCCTCAGGCCTGTGCTACACCTCCGGTACCACAGGACCGCCCAAGGGCGTTCTCTACAGCCACCGTTCGACGGTCCTGCACTGCCTGGGCATCCTCGCGGCCGGCTTCATCGGCCTGAGCGAGAACGACGTCGTCATGCCGATCGTGCCGATGTTCCACGCCAACGCCTGGGGTCTGCCCTACGGCGCAATGATGGCCGGGGCCTCGCTCGTGCTGCCAGGACTGTCAGCTGAACCCAGGCATCTGCTCCAGCTCATGGAGACCGAACGGGTGAGCATCGCCGCAGCAGTGCCCACCGTATGGACCAGCCTGACTCCCGAGCTCTCGGCTCACGACCTGAGCGCCGTGCGGTTCCTACTGGGCGGCGGCTCCGCAGTCCCGGACTCGCTGTCAGAGGCATATCGCACTGCCGTCGGCGTGCCCATCACACACTCATGGGGCATGACCGAGGTCAGCCCCGTCGGCGCCATCGGCGGCACTCGCAGCCAGCACCGGCCGCTCAGCGCCAAGGAACAAACCGCTGTGCGCGCCGCCCAGGGCCAGCCGCTCCCACTGGTGAACATGCGGCTCCTGGACATCGAGACCGGCAAAGAGCTGCCCCGCGACGGCCACTCCGTCGGCGAGCTGCAGGTCGCCGGCCCCTGGGTGGCACATGGCTACTTCCGTCTCGAGGCAGACGACAGCTTCACCGACGACGGATGGTTGCGCACCGGCGATCTGGCCACCATCGATGCCGACGGCTACCTCCGGCTCGTGGACCGGATCAAGGATCTGATCAAGTCCGGAGGCGAGTGGATCTCCTCGGTCGAGCTCGAGACCGCGATCGCCTCCCACCCCGACGTCGTCGAAGTCGCTGTGATCGCCCGACCGGACCCGCGCTGGACGGAGAGACCTGTCGCCTACGTCGCCCTGTGCGAGGGCAGCGCCACCAGCGCTGAGGACCTGCTGCAGCACATTTCTCCCATGGTGGCGAAGTGGTGGCTTCCCGACGAGTTCGTCTTCATGACCACCCTGCCAAAAACCGGCACGGGCAAGCTGTCGAAGACTGCCCTTCGAGCCTCGACCCGCATCGCATGAATCGGATCCGTCCCCGGAAAGGAGGCGCCATGCAGAACGAGCGGATCGTCATCCTCGATGGCGCACGCACGCCCATCGGAAGTTTCGGCGGTGCCCTGAGCCCAGTCCCCGCCCACGAGCTCGGAGCAACGGCCGCTCGCGAGGCGCTGCGTCGCAGCGGCGTCGATCCCGCCGAGGTCGACGAGGTCGTCATGGGCTGCGTCGGCCAGGTCGGCGCCGACACGTTCAACGCCCGCCGTGTCGCCATGGCCGCCGGCCTGCCCGTTCACGTGCCGGCGTACACAGTCAACCGACTGTGCGGCTCGGGCTTGCAGGCAGTGTGGTCGGCTGCAATGCAGTTGCGCTGCGGCGACGCCGAGATCGCGCTCGCGGGCGGGGATGAGTCGATGTCTCGTATGCCGTTCTACGACTTCGGCGCCCGCAGCGGCTACCGGCTGAGCCACCGCGAACTCGCAGACGGCACGCTCATGATGCTGACCGACCCTTTTCACGACATCCCCATGGGAATCACCGCCGAAAACGTCGCCGAGAAGTACCACGTGTCCCGGCAGGAGCAAGACGAGTTCGCCGTCGAGTCGCAGCGTCGATGCTCCTTGGCCTCTACGGCCGGCATCTTCGCCGACGAGATCGTTCCGGTCGAGATCGCAGGCCGCAGGACACAGATCGTCAACCAGGACGAGCACCCCCGGCCCGGAACGTCTCTCGAGACCCTGCAAGCACTCCGGCCGGCCTTCCGTACCGGCGGCACCGTCACTGCGGGCAATTCTTCAGGCATCAACGACGGTGCCGCCGCGCTGGTCGTCGCCCGCGAAACTGCGGCGATCACACGCGGCATACGCCCCCTGGTCGCACTGGAAGCCGTCGCGACTGCGGCACTGGAACCCGAACTGATGGGCTACGCGCCTGTACTGGCGCTGCGCAAGCTATTCGAGAAAACCGGCACAGCACCCTCCGACATCGACGTATTCGAGGTCAACGAGGCCTTCGCAGCGCAAGCTGTCGCCTGCATCCGCGACGCGAAGCTGGACCCAGGACGGGTCAACCCCCACGGCGGTGCGATCGCGCTCGGTCATCCGGTCGGCGCCACCGGTGCGATCTTGACTTTGCGGATTGCGCAGGATCTGGTTCGCCGCGACCTCGAGCTCGGCGTCGTCACACTGTGCATCGGCGGCGGGCAAGCCCTTGCCGCTATGTTGCGCCGGTTGTAACAGGCCAACGCCCCAGACCAGTGACTCCTGCTGGGCTGCGATTACCGCCACACGACGTCGGCCACCAGTTTCGTGACTACCCACAAGGCACCGGTGGCCGGTGTCAGCACTTGTTCCATACGTTCCCGCACAACGCAAACCAGCACACCACGCCAGGAGTGGCCCATCATGAATGCTTCGGCCGAAGAGCGAAGGCCCACGACGCTTGACCCTCCCACCACCGTCGAACACGTCTTCGTGCTGCTGCCCACGCCCGAGGCCGTTCGATCGATGCGCCACCGCGCGCGCACGATCCTCGAAGCGGAGGACCTGCCCGAGGACACCGTCCATGACGCGCTCCTGGTGATTTCCGAACTCACCACGAACGCTCTCTGCCACGCACTGCCGCCCGCCTATCTCCGCTTGTCTGTTCCGGTCGCTGATGGGTGCCGAATCGTGCGGATCGAGGTCACCGACTCGGGCCTGGCCTGTCGTCCCCACCTTTCCTTGGGCCACAAGGACCCTGAGGAACATGGCCGCGGCCTGGAAATCGTCAACGCCCTTTCCACGCGGTGCGGCAGCCGCGCCCACCGCAGTGGGAGCGTGCGGTGGGCCGAGCTGACAGCACCGCCAGACTCGCCCGCTGCAGGAGCTCCTTCCGGCCCGATCGCAGGGATTAGGCCAAGGCTGTTGCTCCTGCCATCGTGGGGTGTCTGAGCACAGAGTGCGCAAGTGCGTGTCCCGACATCGTGCTCCGGGCGAGAGCTCGATCCAGCCGCGACGCGCGTGCGGTGTACTGTCGACAGTGTGGAGTACACGGCGTGGTGCGATGCCTGCGGCGTGAGGTTCCCGAACTTCGGAGCAACCCGGATCTCGGCTGGAGGGCCTCGGCTTCATCGCCGAATTGGTGGTGAGTGAACTGGTCACCAACGCCATCCGTTATGGCCGGCCCCCCCATCCGCCTGCGTCTCAGCCGCGATCGCTCCCTCCTGTGCGAGGTGTCCGACGCCGGTAGCACCACATCCACCTGCGCCGGGCTCGCGCGTTCGACGAGGGCGGACGCGGCCTGCACCTCGTCGCCCAGCTCGCCGAGCGTGGGGGAACGCGCCATGCACAGCAGGGGAGGACGGTCTGGGCAGAAGCACGCCGGACCCTCGGGGACTGGAGTCCGTCCCATAGCTGGCACCCGGCAGCTGAGCTTGAGGATGGGCCTGCGCGCCGACAAACAGTGGATCGGTCACCCGGTCATGGTGCCTGCGCGGCAAGCAGGGGGAACACCAGCTGTTCTGATGATTTCATCCTTTTCTCTGCGTAAGTCTGACGCAGAATTCCATCAAGCTTGAGTGTTCCATCACTACGACGTGGTTGTGTAGGCGTCGCCCGTTTGCGCACCGGGTGAGGCCCAAGCTGGCACCGTCCTGCTCCCGCTTTCTTACGGCCCCCTTCGGAGGGCTCCGCATGCCCATGAGCACGGAGATTCCCAGCTACCAGCCCGATCTGTATTCGACCTCGGCCATCCGCGACACCTAGGGACTTTCGTTTGGATCAGCGGGCGGACCACAGGAAGAGGCCCGAGATGTGAAGTCCGGCCAGGTAGATTTCTCGTAGCGGGTGGCGATGTCGCGCCGCTTCTTGAGGCGGTTGATGCACCGTTCGACAGTGTTGCGCGCTGCTTGTAGACCTAGCGGTCGAACAATGGCGGCCTGCCGCCCTGGCTGTCTCGACGCAGTCGGTGGCCACGCTGGTCTGTCGGGACTGCGCGGGAGGAGCAGGCCTTGACCGCCAGGATCACATCCGGCCTGGTGCGAGGGCGT
The DNA here is from genome assembly GCF_042898825.1 of Streptomyces sp. NPDC000345. NCBI lineage: Bacteria > Bacillati > Actinomycetota > Actinomycetes > Kitasatosporales > Streptomycetaceae > Streptomyces > Streptomyces sp. NPDC000345. The sequence goes on along the minus strand of NZ_JBIAZE010000007.1, from coordinate 29,246 downwards.
CCTCACTGCCGGGGCACGCGCAGGCGGGCCAGACGTCGGTGAAGGCCGGTGCCTCGCCTGCCTCCCCGGCGGTGATAGCGAACGCGAGAGGTCGGCAGCGGGCATCGGCGACCAGGTGGATCTTAGTCGTCAGCCCGCCTCGGGACCGGCCGATGGCGTGGTCGCCGGGTTCGCCGGACGGCTTACCGACTGAATTTCTTCCCGACGTCTGCGGCTAGGAAAGTGAGCCCTGGGTTAACCCAGTGGACCTCAGCTGTGCAGTGTTCACTGTCGCGACGGAGCAGGGTGACCGACACGGGGGCGTTTTCGTAGTCCACCCTGCGGGACAGCGTCGCTTGGCTTGCCAGCGTTGAGTTGAGCGATGAGTGGTCCACCGTAAAGGGGGCGATCTTGAGGTTTCCTATGGCTATCGAGACCTCAACGGAGGATTTGGGGCACTTTGTAATGAACATGCTTCCTGCGACCGCTATTACTGTGACCCCATGCGTGTGGGGCTGCAGGATTGTCTGTTGCGAGGAGCCCGGAGGAAGGGTCCACGTCCAATCGGGTAGCTGGGGGCCGCAGGGGCTGTTCCCGCATTGCATGGGGGGTGAATCCTCGACGATGTGGGGCTTGGTACCCGATGTATAGCTGAATGTATTGATATTGTTCAAGAGGGTGACCATGAGGACCAAGACCAGCCCCAGTGCCGCTCCGGTGAATTGAGCCAGGGATGGGATGGTGGGAAGGAACCGTTTGTGCCAGCCGCTGATTCGATCCGTAGAGAATGAGATCTTCGGCAGCGAGGATTTTTTCGCCCAACGAGGATCAGGTGCGGTACTACTCAGATAGGTTTGCAGTCGAGCGTGCCGGAACTGGTGCACAGCGCCGGTCTCGCGCAGGACGCCGAGTCGGTGGGCATCATCGAGGAACCTCATCAGCCGCCAAGGCAGCCGCCCGGTGAGCTTGTACCATGCACCGGATACCTGGTACGAGCCCCATGCGGAGCCAAGGAGCGTCGCCAACCCGATGCCGACGCCGACGATGGAGCCGTAGTGCCAGGCGCTCCGGGGGCCCGCTTCCAGGCTGCTGACCAAGGCGCACATCACTGCTACCGCAGCGATGCTGAAGAGGACAAGAGAAGAGAACACGCTCAGGGCCGCATATCGGCGGAGGGTTTCCCTTGGACGGTGCGGCACCTCCGTTACGTACACCTGCCGCAGCTTCTTGCGTACGGCGGTGTGTACGAAGAAACCCATCAGGGCCATAAATGCGGCGCAGGCGACCCCGAGCTGCGGGCCAAAGATTGCGTTGAACAGCCAACCCCAGACGCACCCGTACACGATGGCGGAAAGAAGCGAAGATGCATAGGAGTTGATCTGCCACCACTCGAAGGCGAACGTTCTATTGGCGTGCATCTGCCGGGCGATGGTTGTGAGCCAGCGTTTCGCGTGCGAAGCATCGTATCGGGTGGACGGATCCTCCCTGTAGACGGCCGGTAGGAACTGCCCGAGAAGGTGGTCCTCGATAGAAGTGCGTCCACTGAAGCGGTTCTTGTTGAGCAGCTCGCCCGGGTCCATCGTGTGGGGCGCATAGGCTGTTCGCGTGAGGGCCAGCATGAGTGGGGTTGATAACGCCTGACTCAGTGCCGAATCGGGTGCAGTGCGCAGGCACTCGAAGACCTTAGCCCACCGGCCGAGGTCGCTTTCCACGCGACTGCGCCTCAAAAAATCGATTGCGACGTCGCCTTTGACGCTTTCGATTTCCACAACGGCGGCCCGGGTGAGGTACCAGCCAGTCCGTGCCACGACGCGCTCATACTCATCGGAGCGGCAGGTCGCCACGAGGGGCACACCGTCGGAGACGGCCTCGTCGATGGCCTCGATGGCCCGCGCGTGAAGCGCCTCGGGCAGTTCGTCCAAGCCGTCCAACACGGGAATCACCCGGCCAGTGCTGATCATCTGCGCCGCCACGTCCCGGCCGAATCTCGCTACTCCGGGGGCGAGTTCGGTGATCTGCCGGGCCATCCAGGAAGACAGGCCGACGGTCGGCCGCCAGGACGACAGCGCCAGCAGCACGGGAATCGGCTCGCACGGTTCGCGTGAACGCAGCAGGTCTCGGGCGAGAAGCAGCGCCAAGACGCTCTTGCCGGAGCCTGGCTCGCCGAGGACCAGCAGTTGGCGCCGGGGCAAGCGGCGCAGGAGTGCCGTGATCTCGGTAATGTTGCCGTTGAGCTTCAGTACCTCGGTCGCCAGTACCTCGGACGGCGGCTGGACCGAGCGCGCTGTCGATGACCAGCGTACGTGAATCGGCTCGGGCTGCTCCAGCCGACGCCGGGCGATCTCGGCTTGGAGACGAGATCGCGTACTTTCGGCCAGCAGCTGCTGCGCGTAGTCCATCTTCGCGCTTGGCGGCTCCGCGACCTGAATCTGGACCAGGTCCCCCGCGATGGTGGTGTTTTCGACCGTCTGGTGCCAACCCTTCCGCCAAGACCAATCTCTCCGCATGATGGAGATGATGCTGCTTTATGCGTCCGCCCGGCAGCCGGTTGGCCTATGTTCGAGCAAGCAGTGCCGAGAGGGTTGGACGGAATGGGGGCTCGATGGCAAAGCGGAGTACACGTGCGATCGCCGCGGGAGGAACTGTTGTGGTCGCGGCGGCAGTCGCTGTGTCGGTGGGGGTGTTGTCGGAACATTGGGGATCTGCGGTCTGGTGGTCCGGGGTGATCGTCTTGGTCGTTCTGGGCGCCGGATTGCAGGCTTGGTTGACCTTCGCGGATTCGGAGCGGGGCAGCCAGTACGTCGGGCGCACCCAGGTCGGGGGCTCGGTCAAGCAGACGTCGCCCGTCATTGGAGTACAGAGGGTGACCCGTTCCACGATCGAAAAAAACCTGACCCAGAAACAAAACGGCCAAACTCCGGACGCCTAGGGGCTTTCGTTTGGATCAGCGGGAGGACCACAGGAAGATGCCCGCTATGTGGAGTCCGGCCAGGTAGATCGTGGCTGTCTTCTCGTAGCGGGTGGCGATCCCGCGCCACTGCTTGAGGCGGTTGATGCACCGCTCGACAGTGTTGCGCTGCTTGTAGGCCTCGCGGTCGAAGGCCGGCGGCCTGCCGCCTCGGCTGCCTCGACGCAGCCGGTGACCACGCTGATCTGCCGGGACCGGGATCACCGCCCGGATGCCACGCTTGCGCAGGTGGCTGCGGATCGCGCGGGAGGAATACGCCTTGTCCGCCAGGACCACGTCCGGCCTGGTGCGAGGACGTCCGCGCTGCCGGGGAACGCGCAGACGGTCCATGACGTCGGTGAAGGCCGGTGCATCGCCTGCTTGTCCCGCCGTGAGAACGAACGCGAGAGGACGGCAGCGGGCATCGGCGGCCAGGTGGATCTTGGTCGTCAGCCCACCCCGGGACCGGCCGATGGCGTGGTCGCCGGGTTCGCCGGCCGGGGCCCCCTTTTGCGGGCCCCGGCCGCGTGCTGGTGAGCTCGCACGATCGTGGAATCGACGGACACCGCCCAGTCAAGGTCCTCATCGGCATCGGCCTGCGCCATCAGCGCGGTGAACACCCGCTCCCAGGTGCCGTCGACAGCCCACATCCGCAGCCGGTTATAGACCCCCCGCCAGTTTCCGTACTTCTCCGGCAGGTGAACCCACTGCGTTCCGGTCTGAAACTTGAACGCGATCGCATCGATCACCTCACGATGATCCCGCCAGCGACCACCCCGCTTCGGCGTCCGGCCCGGAAGCAACGGCTCAATCCGCGCCCACTGCGCATCTGATAACGGCACACCCAGACCAACGACCGACTGATCCAAACGAAACTGCCTAGCCGCACCACGCTGAGCTGCGTGAACTTGGCCCCGTAGTTCGCCTGAGCAAGCACAAGCGACCAGGCCCTGATCACACAGGTTCTCCCCGATGCCGAGAGCCGGGCCAAGGGTCTCGGCATCATGAACATCGGCTCGGTCGTTCCCCCTGCAATCGCTCCGCTGATCGCCGGCGTGGTCATCAGCTCGGATCGCGGCTGCCCGCTCCTGTTCGCCCTCGTAGGCGCGGCCGCAGCCGTCGGAGCGCTCCTTGTGTACCGCATCCGTTCCGTCCGCTAGATGCGCGGAAGGCCTCACGCCGATCTCACCGGGGAAGCAAGAGGACGTGGCACCTGCGCGGACGCCTGGACCGAATCGACGTTTCGGCAACGGGTACCTGCAATGAGTTCTGGGTGACTGACCCAGCCTTCCCTGATGGCTCAACCGACAGGTGGTAACAGAGTGAACAGAAAACGCGCGAGCAGCGAAGCTACCCCACCTCAATCGCCAACAAGCGCGAACGGTCACAGGAAGACACCCCCTTGCGTATGTGCGCACACAACCCGTGCGCTGACCTGTCCCGGACGGGGCCGGGACGGCATCGTGGCCGAGCCAGCTCCGACAGCATCGCGCGCTGCTCCGCGGCTCGCCAAGTATCGAGGTGGGCACCACCCGGCACCACACCGTGCGGTTCGTTCGTCTCCGCGAGGATTTGGGTCCGGCCGAGCCGGGGCCGTCCGGGTGAACAGGGCGGTGTCACCAGCGCCCTGACCGGAGCCCGGACGCTACAAGGAGGGGGAACCGGCGCGGGAAGGAACGGGCGGAGGGCCGATGGCGACATGGCAGGACGAGCCGGCCGCCCGGGAATGGCGCCAGGCCGTGGACACGGCTGACCGTGTCCACGGCCCAGGCGTCCCCCCGGGCGAGCTGCCGGGCTACCTCCAGGGCTGCGACGCGATCTCCGAGGCCGTGCGGCTGCTGGCCGACCCCACCGTGCCCGGGGCGCTGACCGCGGCCCGGTCGGCCATCCGGCGCGCATTGCGGGTGATGCCGCAGTCCGGGCCTGACCAACTGTGCTACGAGCAGCGCTGGCGCGGACGCCACCGATGGGACGGTCCGCTGCAGGTGTGCGACCGGCCGACCTGCGGCCGTTGCCTACCACTGGAGGCCGCAGCGGAAGTTGAGGCGGCGCGCGCTCACGGTTCTGCTGCGGCAAAATAATCGCTGCCGGCTGCTGGACCCCGGCGGTGTAGTGCCCCGCTTGACAGGACCGCAGGGCTCGGGCGGCCCCGGCACTCTGCGCCCTGGGTGGGGAGCCGCCCCTCCACCTACGCCTGGTCGCAGTGCATAGGTGCGCTGTATGAGGGGCGTCGACCGATGAACCCTCCCATCAGCTTTCCGTGAGCTCAGAATCTGTGTGGCCAGAAGAACGAGTCAGGGATGCGAACGGCGGGCGGCCTGCGGGGCGTGACGACACCGATGGCGTCTTCGGCGGCCCGCACGGCCTGTTCGTGGCTGCCGCTGCCGAGGTGATGAGCAGCGCAGTTTCTGCAGTCGCCGGTCCGGGCGTGCCCGGGACCATCGCTGAGACCGCGTACATGGGCGAAGGCGTGTTCGGGGAAGTCGGCCCGCACCGTGTGCCAGGTGCCGCGTTGCTCTTCTGCGGTGAGGCCCGCGGCCACTTCCGGGTGCATCGGCGCGTACACCTGGCCGTCGTGCTCGCGGAGCATGAAGACGCGGTCGATGTAGTCGACGGTGTCCCCCTTCGGCTGCTCTGCATCGAGCCAGGCCAGGGCATCACGGCGGCTCCCGGGCCCCCAGAGGTAGTCCGCAGGGAACTGTGCGGTCTCGAACTGGGCTCGAACGCCGACCAGTACCCGTCCTCGTACCGGCTTCCGGGGCCAGAAGCGCTGCGGATCAGGATGTAGTGGTATCCGTCGGCATCGGCATCCCCGCGCAGGGCATCGGCATGGGCCATCTGGACGCTCCCCTCGTCGTTCCAGGCCATGACGACGATGTCGCGTTCCACCGGGGCGGGGTACAGGCGCCCGCCAGGGGTCGGGTGTCCCCACAACTGATTGATGAACTCTGCAAAATCATGCAGGGTTCGTGCCGCCTCCACGGGCATCGTGCGGTGGTAACCCGTCGGGTGGGCCACAGCATCGCGCAGCTTCGACTTCGCATGCTCGATGCCACGCGTGCGCTGACCACGCAGCAGACCGGCTGCCCGCGCCCAGGTCCGCAGCCCGGCCAGCATGCCGTTGAAGTCGATCAGCGTGGTGCCGACTTCAACCGCCACTGCGGCGAAGGCTGCTGCCGTGGTCTCCGCCGGCTCCTCCTGCCCACCTTCTTCACCGCGGCGAACACGTCGTCGTAGGTGCGCACGTCCTCGACTACTGGCGACTGCAAACCGTTGGCGTCCTCGAACGTGACCGTCCCGGCGCACCACTGGACGAACCGCTCGCGCAGTGCCTGCTCCATCACCAGCAGGGCGCGATCGTCGACCACGGTGAAGACGTCGTAGTCAAGCAGACCGTAGGCGAAGAGCCGCTGGAGCCGATCGAACTCCCGGCGCGTTCCCTCCGCCACGTCCGAAGCAAACTCGCAGTCCGCGACCAGCCGTTGCAGGAACTCGGCTGCTTTCTCGGCCGGCATTGCAGGGCCCAGTCCGAACGGGCTGAAGCAAAGCCCTGTCCTGTCCGGCGACTGCAGCTCCTCCAGCGAGCGGATCTCTGCCCCGGGTACGACCTCCTGTGTGGGCAACCCACCAGAATGCACGAGGAGTTCACCTTGTGCCATTGCTTTTGGTGATGCCGGATGAGGGTGGCGATTCGAAGTCCGCCTGCCCCCGCGGTGTCCGTCTGTGCGCTCGCTGCGTGGTCGGGCGGGCGGCTGTATGCCAGCCGTCGGCGGGGCGGGTGGAGGCGAACGGCCAGGAGCGTGTCCTTCGCACATGGACGGCCCGAGGCGAGACCGCAACCGAGAAGAAAGGAGAGGGCGACGTGCTGGTCAAGGGCGCCGTGCCCCATAGCAAGCGACATGGGATCCATGAACGTGGTACACACATTCGATAATCTTGTGGAGATGCAGAGAGCGGCCGACGAGGCGCACGGCCAGTACGGGAGCTGAAGGACACCTACGGTCGGCCCACGTCTCAACCGTGGTCGCCGGAGCAGACCGAGGCGTATGAGAAGGCCTGGCAGGGCTGGTGGAACTCGGCCGACGAGGTTCAGGCTGCCGTCACCAAGCATGCCGGGGATGAAGGCAAGCCCCGCTACGACGTCGAGGCCGCCGTACGGGCCAAGGCCGCCACCCGCAACCCGCGCCGGCGGAGGCTGGGGCGGCCTGAACCGGACGCGTGGGTCCGCATCGACTCGGTGTCGAGATCCGATCCTGCGCATGGACGCAAGCGTGGCGGGTGTGGTGGGCGCGGCGATTGGCGCGCTGGGAGCCGTGGTCGCCTGCTGTGTCTCCCCGCCGGCCGGGAAGGACCCGCGCCCCACCGACGGCTGAGCCCCGAGGCCGTCTATGGGCGGGGCCAGGCGGCCGGGACGGAAGGCGGCAGCGGGATCTCGTCCAGTCGCAGCCATTGCTCCCGGCCGGTCCGATCGTCCAGGCGGAACCTCACGTCGCCAGCCTCGTCGGCCTCGTACGGTGCGTCTGCGACAGCCCGCAGCAGCGCCCGCAGCCTCGGGTGCGGGGCCTGCATCGCCCGGCCGCGCACGCCCTCGCCGCGCAGGGCGGCCAGGGCGAAGGAGGCGACGTTGACGCCGGTGCGGTGGTGGCGGCCGGCGTGGGCCACCATCTCGGGGTGTTCCACGACGGAGGCCAGCGCCTCCGGCCCGGCGACCGTGTACGTGAGCACCAGGTTGCCGCGCTGGAGCATCACCTGGGCCCCGGGCTCCATCATCGAGCCGTCGTCGTGGGTCGACAGGGCCACCCTGCCGATCATCGGCCCGGCGCCGATCTCACGGATCTCGTCGAACTGCTCCACCGTGGCGTCCACGAACCGCTCGGAGTCCGGCAGCACCAGGACGCAGTGCCCATTCCACGAGGTCCCCGTCCAGCTGGGGGTGAGCGAGCCGTAGCGGGTGCCGTCTCCGTCGTCCTTGTGCTGCACGGCCAGATCGACCGGCAGCAGGTCGGCCCGGACCCCGAGCTGGCCGTAGGCGTGGCGGAGCGTCAGGCACGCGTCCACGCACACGTTCACTGGGACCCGGCCGTCCGCGAGGGCCGCCCACAGGTGCGGCAGGACGAGTTCCACCAGTTGGTCCGGCTCGGCGTGCTCAAGGAGCGTCGCCGTCTGGTCCAGGCTGCCGCGCAGGGGAAGCCCGCCACCGGGCAGAACCGGGGCCGCCGTACGCGGACGCGGTATCGAGGGCTGACGTGGGGCCCGCATCTGTGGCGTCCGGTGCTTCCTGCCCCGCTTCTGCTTCGACATAGGGCAGAGCTTAAAGATCCCAACCTGCCCTGCGACAGACCGAGCGGCTCCAGGCCGCCCACAACGCCCGGCTTCCTCTGTCGGGTGACCGTCTCCCGGCCGCCTCCCAGGTCCTGGCCTCTCTCGCCCGTACCCTGCATGTGCCGGTGCTCGCCATCGTGGACAGCGCCGATCCCACGCTTCTGGGCCTCCTGGATGCCGACGTCATGGTGACGCTCACACCGACCGAGGACTCTTCCAAGGTCCACGTGACGGTCGCTGAGCGGGACTTCGGCACGATCGGCTCGGCGTACCTGAGCCCCGATCTGCTGCACGCCCGTTTCCTCGACGCCACAGCCGCCCCCGCCGCCCGTACAGGCGGCGAAGGACCCGCGCAGGGGAGTGTGGGCAGCGCCGTGGAACAGGAGTTGTCCGACGCGGCGCTTCCCTACACGTCCGGTGCCCGGCAAGGGCTGCCGGCCTCCGTCACCCACGTGCTGGCCGCGCTGCGCACCGCGCTGGCAGGCGGTGACGAGGCAGCCCTTGCCGAACTCGGGCCGTCCCTGGCCGAGACGGCTGCGGCGCCGCAGCAACTGCCGAACGACGCCGAGGGACGCCGCCTCGCCGCCGCGCTGAACGCCTACAGCACCGCCGTGTCCGCCGGCACCCCCGGGCAGCCCGCCGCTACCGGACCCGCCGCGGGCAGCGGATACGTCCCGGACGACGAAGACGACGCAGAAGCAGAAGTGGAACTGCAGCCGGGGGACGAGGAGGACGAGCCGGAAGGCGCGCCCTTCCCCGCGCTGAAGCTCCTCAAGGACGCGGTCGGCCGCTCGAAGATGCACCCGACCAGGGTTATCCGCCTCGAGGACCGGGAGAGCGGGCCGTGGCCGCTGATCAGTGAGCACATGGACGGCGAACCGCGCTGGGTCCACCCCGACGTCACCAGCACGCGGGTGCCCTTCATCCGGGAGAACGGCAAGCGGGTCCGGCGTGACCGGCTCGATGTGCCCGACTCGTTCGGCGACGGGGTGCTGTGCCTGATCGACCGCAACGGCAGCTACCCGTCCGCCTGTTCAGCCGTCCCCCTTGTCCCGAACAAGCTGCTGCACACCGGGCCCCTTGAGGCGTTCGACAAGGCCAGCGCCGGTATCTACCTCATCGACATCCCGGAGTGGAACCGCACGGACATGCCGCACCCGCTCGGGCGGATCATCGACCGGCCCGACCAGCAGGGCCGCGTGTGGGTCACCACCCCGCACATCAAGCAGTTGATGAAACTCGTGCGCGAAAACCACCTCGCCGCGATGCCGGCCATCCACGACTCCTGGACGGGGAAGGCCAACGAGTCGCTGTTCAAGCCGTTCTACGAGGCGGCCCGGAAAGCGCGTATCGAGCTCGTCCAGGCCGGCGGCGACCCGTACAAGGCGTACAAGACCCGCCTGTCGATCGCGCTGCGTCTGCTGTGGCCCAAGCGCAAGGAACAGAAGTCCCCGTTCTGGCGGCCGGACTGGCGCATGAGCATGGTCGCCGAGGCCTCCGTCCGCCACTGGACCGTCGCCTTCAAGGCCGTCCAGGAAGGCCACACGCTCATCGCCCTGCGCAACGTCGACGCGGCCGTCTTCTGGACGCCGCCCGGCACGCCCCCGGACACGTACCGGATCGGGACGGGCTTCGGCGAGGTCAAGGCCAAGTTCATCCAGCCGGGCGAGATGATCCCCGAGGGTGACGACTGATGGCCGGGCCCACCGGGCATGGAGGGTCCCTGGGCGCCGCCCTCAACGACCTCCTGCGCGCCCAGGTCACACCCCGCCACCGGCTGTCGTCCTACAACGCCAAGCACTGGCACGCCCAGCTCAGTCAGCTCACCGGAACCCACCGCGGCTACCAGGCCTTGGAAGAGGCCGGACTCGACGTGACCGCCAAGACCCTTCTCAACTGGCTGTCCGACCCTGAGTACAACGTCCGCCGCAGCTACCGCGACCTCATCCACACCGCCTACGAGAATGTCGCCATCGTCCCCGCCGACCGGATCCCCGACCACGTCAAGGATGGCCAGTACGAGATCAGCGGCTGGGTCACCACCGGTACCGACCGGCGCGAGCGCGGAACACGCAACGCCGCGCCCCTGCGGATCGACGGGAGCCGGGGTGACTGGGCCGCGATCGAGAACCTCTGGTTGGCCGGCGAGCTCACCGACGACGAGTTCGAGGACCACTTCATCGACGACGTCATCGTGGCGGACATCGGTGAGGGCACCGATGGACGGGAGTTCGACGGAGGTAGCTACTCCGTTGAACTCAGGTAACACCCAGAGAGGAGGTGCAGCACCTCCTGGCGGTGATCGAAGCCTGGGCTGTGGAGGGCGCTCATGTTGCCGACCCGACCCGCTGCCAAATCCTCCTCGCGCTACGTGAGTCGCCGGCCTACCCCTCGGACCTCGCCGACGCCCTCGGCGTCTCCCGGACACGACTGTCGAACCATCTGGCCTGTTTGCGTGACTGCGGCCTGGTCGTCACTGTGCCGGACGGGCGGCGCACCCGCTACGAGCTCGCCGACGAACGCCTCGGCCACGCCGTGGGGCATCTGCTCGCCGCAGTGGTCGCCGTCGAGTCGGACAAGACCTGCCCCGACGCGGCAACGGAGGCCTGCTGCTGATGACCGCGATATCCCTGGGGCCGTCCCCGGCCCGCCGCGAGATCCTGGCCAGGCACATACGCCTGCTGGTCGCCGCCACGATCACCTACAACGTGATCGAGGCCGTCGTCGCGATCACCGCCGGGGCGATCGCCTCCTCCACCGCTCTGATCGGCTTCGGCCTGGACTCCGTCATCGAGGTCTCCTCCGCCGCTGCGGTCGCGTGGCAGTTCTCCGCCCGCGACCACGCTGTACGCGAAGCGCGCGAAAAGACCACCCTGCGGATCACCGCCGTCTCCTTCTTCGCCCTCGCCGCCTACGTCAGCATCGACGCGGTACGCGCCCTGACCGGCACCGGCGAGGCCGACCGCTCCATCCCCGGCATCGTCATCGCCGCCCTGTCCCTGGTGATCATGCCGTTCCTCTCCGCCGCCCCGCGCCGCGCTGGACGCGAACTCGGCTCCGCCTCCGCGGTCGCCGACTCCAAGCAGACCCTCCTGTGCACCTACCTCTCCGCCGTCCTCCTTGTCGGCCTGATCCTCAACGCCATCCTCAATTGGTCCTGGGCCGACCCGATCGCCGCCCTCGTCATCGCCGTCATCACGGTGAAGGAAGGCCGCGACGCCTGGCAGGGCAAGGGCTGTTGCGCCCCATCCGCCCACTCCGTCGCAGCCGCACCTGCGTCGGACGACGAGCCTGACGCGTGCGGCTGCCGACCGGGCTGCACCTGCTGCTCATGAACATCTCGTTGCCGACCAGCCGAGCCGCTGGCGGCCGCGCTGATACTGGTCCCGCAACGGACGGGCGGGGGCAGCGGTGGACTGGTGGACGGCGCTGGGAGGGCTGGCCGCAGGGCTGCTGATCGCGACAATGACCGCGCCGGTCGGGGTGTCCGGGGCAGTGTTCCTCCTCCCGGTCCCGCTGAGCGTCTTCGCCGTGCCGAACCCCGCCGTCACGCCGACCAACCTCCTTTTCAACGTCATCGCCGGCCCAGGCGCCTTGTGGCGCTACCGCCGGACGGGCGCCCTGCGCGGACCCCTCACCCGACGCCTGGTGGCCGGCACCCTGCCAGGAGTGATCCTCGGCGCCGTCATTCGAGTCTTCGCACTTCCCGGACCCACCGCCTTCCGGCTCCACATCGCCACCCTCCTCCTCCCGCTCGGCCTGTGGCTGTGCGCACGCACCCTCCACCCGGCACCCGAGCGGGCCGCTGGTGACCGTCTGCCCGCACTGTCATGGGTCTCGCGCTGGCCGTGGGCATCATGGGTGGCATCTACGGAATCGGAGGCGGCTCGCTTCTCGGACCGATCCTCGTCGGCCGCGGTCTGCCCGTCGCCCGGGTCGCCCCGGCTGCCCTCGCCTCCACGTTCGCGCGACCTCGCTCGTCGGCGCGGCCACCTTCGCGCTGCTGCCACGCGCACTCGGTCGCACTCCTGGCCGTGGGACCTCCGGCCCTCCCCGCCAGGCCGAACGTCACTGGCCGCCGGAGCGGCGCGGTGCTGTCATGGGTAGGGAAGACGGCGTGGACGAGCCGGCAGGGGCGCGGAGGCCGCCGCGCCGCGCGTGGTCCGCCCGGGCGGACCGATCGCGGTCGCCCCGTCGCACAGCGCAGGAGGCCGATGCCATGCTGTACCGCCGCACGGTCGGTGACGTGATGACCGAGGATGTCGTCACCCTCCGCCCCAGCACACCGTTCCAGGAGGTCGCCGCCCTGCTGGACGCGAACGACATCGTCGCGGCCCCGGTCGTCGACGACGACGGCGCTCCCATCGGTGTCGTGTCCGCGTCCGACGTGCTGCGGCACGAGACCGGCATGCCCGAGCCGCAGAGTCAGGACGGGAACGACGAGCGCGCCTGGGGCAAGGCCCGGGCCCGGACCGCGGGCGCGCTCATGAGCAGCCCCGTCTTCACCGCCCGCGCCGACTGGACGATCCCCCGGGCCGCACGGGAACTCCGCAAGCGGCACGTCAAGCAGCTGCCGGTGGTCGGCGACGACGGGCTCCTCACCGGCATCGTCACCCGCAGTGACCTGCTCGACGCCTTCATCCGCTCCGACGCCGAGATCCGCGGCGAGGTCGAGCAGGACGTCCTGGGGCGCATCCTCGGCCTGGACGAGGGCACCGTCGCGGTCGAGGTCCGGGACGGGGTCGTCACCCTCCGGGGTCACGTCCCGCAACCGCGACTCGTTCCGGTGGTCGTGGGCCTCTGCCAGGGCGTCGACGGTGTCGTCGCCGTGGACGCCCACCTCGCCGCCGCCCGGACGGGCTAAGTGTTCTGCCCCGGGAGTCGGGGGTCTGCTCGTATAGCTACGGCAGACGGACATGTAGCGGTGAGCGACCGGCCATCTCAGCCTGTCACGGTGAATGCGTACACCTCACTGCTGAAACGCGGTCATCGTCCCTCTTGGGTGGGCCGTTGTCTCGGTAAATGCGCGGTTTACCGAGACGGTTGGCCTGCTGACCAGGGCAGGTGACGACAGACGCCACTTGGCCGTAGCCATACGCGAGAACAGGGCCATGGAGGCATCGTCTGCGATGAAGACCGATCTCGCAGGTGGCCCGCACGGGCAGGGACTACGCCACCTGACGCTCGTGGATGCAGCCTTCCTCGCCGCCGCCCCGGACGACAGCGCCGAGGAAGAAGCCGAGGAGCCCGCGTGTGCGAAGCATCGCCGCACTGATGACCCGCCCGGTGTCAGCGCCACTATGCGCGCCCTCATGGCCCTCGGCACGATCGCTGCGGCCCTCGGGCTCGGCGGCGCTCAGCAGGCCGTCGGCTCCGTGGCACCTCACGGGCCTCGGACGTCCACGGCGAACCGGGACAAGGCGGTCCCCGAAGGGGCCGATGACCTCATCCCCGCAGTCCCTGAGGCGGCCGCGCGCGCCCCGTCCGTGGAGGCCATCGAGACCTTCCGCAAGGGAGGGGCGCGCACCGGCAGCGACAGCCCCGCGCGCAAGCCGATGACCAGGCCGGCCGCCGGGCCCTCGGCCCGAACGGCCATCTCGGCTGCGCCATGCCCTCGCCGATGGCAGGCTCTGTCAGCATGTGAACCGCGCTGCACGACGACTTCTCCCGTGCTGCTGTAGCGACGTGTACAACCCGCTACGCTGACTGCATGGCCAAGAAGCAGATCAACGTACGGGTGGACGAAGACGAGTACGCCACCATCGAGGAGCGCGCTCAGGCGGTCGGCATGGACGTGGCCGAGTACGCCCGTACGGTGCTCGCCGACGAGGGCAGCGACCTGCGGCACCGATTCCTCAACGCCGGCGCGCACTTCGCCGAGGAGTGGGGCGACCACTTCGCCGAGCGGTTCGGCCACCCCGCACCCGCCAAGCACGAGCCGCATGGGCACGCCGCGTGATCGTGCACATCGACCGTGCATGGCTGCTCGACCTCGCCCACCGCAGCCTTCCCGGCGACCCGGACGTCGGCGACTTCGGCACGCTCCAGGCCGCCGTCGCCAGACACGCCGACAAGGTGATGGACACCCCCGTCTACACCGAAGTGCACCACCGGGCCGCCGCGCTCATGCACCAGCTCATCCGCTGCCCCGGGCTGGAGCACGCCAACGCCCTGTTCGGCGCGGTCGTCGCCGCCTCGTACCTGACGGTGTCCGGGTCGGTGGTGACGGTGTCCCCGAAGGAGGCCGCGGACCTCGCCGAGCGGATCGCCCGTGAAGGCCTGGACGTGCGCCTGGTCGCCGAGGAGATCAAGGGCTGGACCGCCCGCAGCTAAGCAGTGCAGTGGGGCCCGGTGCCGTTTCGACGGCACCGGGCCCCTTCGTATGTGTCGGAGGGCTTAATTCGTGCGCCCGAGCTCCTACGGGAGGATGGCAGCCCTGATCTCCGATCCTCGCCCCAGCTGAGCGTCGACGACGAAGGCCGCCTCCGTGCAGTAGAGCAGTGGAGTCAAGAGTTTGCCTGCGAGCGCGATCTGCCTCCACCTGGACTTGCTCAGCGAGCCAGGCTCCTGGGGGTCGAGGCGCGCCATCCCCGCGCTGAGGACCCTTGCGACGTCGAAGGTCTTATTGACGACAGACCCATCGGGACGACGCTCCTGGACCCGCTGGCTTTCCTCCGCTAAGCGAGGCCCACGCTGACCACCCTTGCCCGAGCCGTCGATGCTCAGAGCCTACGGTCGGCTCCCTCCGACAGCGTGCACTGACGGCGGGACGACAAATCGATGACCGTGGCACGTGGCTGGGCAAACTCCTCGAGGGCCTTGAGGAAGGGGCTGAGACCGGAGCGTTCGGGCGGGCTGGCATTGCGCTGCAGGAACCGAGATCGCCGGCTTCCCTGGGCAAAGTAGGTCTGCCGCCGACGATGGATGTCGTAGATGCTCGGGGCCAAGCGCCGTTGGACAGCGGAGGGGACTGGTTCGTGGAGGCCGGCGGCGAGCGTCGTGACGGACACCCGTGGCTGATCTCGTACACCAAGAACCGCCTTCACGGCCTCGCGACAGGCGCTGACGAAGTCGAGCTCGGGGAAGTACTCGCTGCGAGGCGTCGATGACGGAGACAACGCGCGGCAAGCCTCAAGGGTGCGTGACTCGCTGGCCAGGTACTGCGGATGTGCGGGTGAGAGCCATGCCCGGGTGACGGTCGACCCGACACGGTGCGCTTCACTGCGCAGGGCCACGAAGCGGGCACGTGGCCCTGCGGTGGAGCCCACCTTCACGTAGGACACCGGGCCGGTGATCGCGAGGACATAGACGAACCCCGTGCCCTTCGCGGCCCGGTTGGGGACGGGTCGCCTCTTGATGTAGTGCCGCAGCCAACCATGAGGATCGTCGTACACCAGGTGCAACATTCCTGTCGTCTGCCCTTTCACTGTGGTGCCTCCAGTGAATCGGAGGGGTGTGACAACGGCGCTTGCCAACTCTCGCTGTTCCGGTCTGCCTGAAGTTCGGTCGCTTCAGTCGCTTGGGTCGCTGTACTCGGCATAGAGCAGCGACTGAACGGCCAGCGACCGGGCGATCCTTCGGTCGCTGGCCGTTTAAGCAGGTAGACCTGCAGGTCAGCGGGTTCTTTGAGGGTGGAAAGCGACTCAAGCGACTCGGACTCGGCATATATGAACTCCAGAGAGTGCGTGCGTGTGCGTGATATTCAGTCGCTTCAGTCGATGTTCAGGCTCGAGATACCGCTTGACCTGGCTTTTTACCGCTACGCGTCGGAAGCTACCGAACCAGAGTGAGTCGCTGCGCCCCCAACTCGGTCGCTGGTCGCCCGCTCGCCGGTCGCATCATCGGCGTGGTGTCACCGTTGTTCCGCATGTGCTCCACGACCCCACGCGCCCCGTTCGCTAGTCTGTGTCCGTCGTTGAGTCGCTTCAGTCGCTGATAGAGGGCGCAGATGCCTGCTGAGCTGCAGTTTTTCCGCAGCGACTCAAGGGACCCTGCCCTCCCTGCTTCTTCAGTCGCTCCGTCCCTTGCCACTGCACAGGCGTGCGCCCGCCGAGGCTGGCCCGTCCACCCCCTTGCGCCAGGCCGTAAGACACCAGTTGCGCACTGCAGCGACTGCCGTGCCAGCACCCACCCACCGGCCAACTGCCCCTGCCTGCGCGCTGGCCGCTGGTGCCACAGCTTCCACGCGGCCACCCTCAACCAAGACCGCATCCAGCAGTGGTGGGGGCAGCACCCGGAGTGCGGCATCGGCGTCTCCTGCGGCCCGGCTGGCCTGGTAGTCATCGACATCGATGCCCACAGCACCGAAACCCCGGCACGCGACCGGATCCTTCCCGGCATTCCCATCGGCGACCAGGTCGACCTGGCCGGCCTCGCCAACGGCTTCCACACCCTCGCCGTCCTCGCCGCCCTTCGCGGCCAGCAAAGCCCTGCCGATGACACCACCACTCTGCGCGTGCGCACGCCCTCCGGGGGCCTGCACGTGTGGTACCGGGCTACCGGCAACCGCCAATGGAAGTCCTCCGCCGGCTCCAGCGCCGGCCGTGCCCTGGCCTGGCAGGTCGACATCCGCGCCCACGGCAGCTACATCATTGCCCCCGGCACCACCACGCACCACGGCACCTACACCCCCCTCGGCAACGCCCGCGAGCCCGCAGCTCTTCCCCTGTAGCTCGCCCAAGAACTCGACCGCACCGGGCACTTGCCCGCACCAGCCATTCCCGCTCCCCGCCCCGTCCCACCTCGCGCCCGGCAAGCGGTCCTCGCCGCCGGAGGCGGCCGCGCCCAAGCCGAGCGCACCCTCGCCGCTGTCCTCGCCCTGGTGGAGGCTTGCGGCCAGGTCGCCGAGGGAGCGGGCTTCTCGGACACCCTCAACAGGGCCGCCTACATCCTCGGCGGCCTCGCCGCCGGTCTGAAAAGGCCCCTCCACGCCACGGGGAGGCAACCGTGACCTCGCCCAGCAACGAGACACTCTTCGAGTTCGACCCCGAAGCCGTCGCCGCCCAGATCCGCGCACAGAGCCCCACAACGCCGCTGCCTGCCCAGGCCACCACCGAGCGACCCGTCGGCCAAGCCACCGCTGCTGGCTGTCGTCGTGGTTGTTGTGGTGGGCGTGGGTGCGGATGTGCTGCCAGGTGTGGTCGTTGAACGGCTGGTGGACGTGGTCGCGGTGGATCCAGGGGATTTCGGTGAGGTCGCCGTCGGTGAGGCGGATCCAGATCTGGCGCACGTCGTGGGGGTTGTAGTGGATTTCCCATTTCCCGCCCCGGCTGGCGACGCCGTGGAGTGGGCTGATCCGGGCGGTGCGGGGTTTTTGCGCGTGTGGGCGAGGTGGCAGGCGCGGCCGACGTTCAGCAGGGCGGTGGTTTTCCCGGCTGCGGCGGGTCCGGTGACGATCAGGGAGGGCCGTGCGGTGGTCTGCTGGTGGCGGCCGAGGATCATCAGGGTGCGGACCTGGGGGCGAGCTGGCTGATGGCGGGGGTGCGCAGTCCGGCGACCCGCCCCGCAGCCGCGACGAACGCCTCGCCGCGGTAGGGGGCGAGGAGATCGTGGTCGTAGGTGCGGTGGTGGATGGTGATGCCGGCGGGGGTGATGGCCTGCCAGCGCACGGGCAGCAGTTCGAGGTAGTCGCGGCCGGTCAGCGGGACGGGGACGTGTCCGGCGACGGCGACGAGCGCGGCCCACATCTGGTTCGGCGTGAGGGCCTTCTTCGGCATCATCGGGTGGCGCAGGCCTTCGTGGGGCCGGTGGTGGTAGTGCACCAGCCACTCATCGAGCAGGTCCTGGAGCTGGGCGACGCTGTAGCAGGCGTCTTTCTCGGTGTCGGGGCCGCGGCGGGTGACGTCGGAGCCGGTGTAACCGGGCAGGTGCTGGCAGAACAGGGCGTTGATGGTGCCGAAGGTGCGCTCGACGATGCCTTTGGCGGTGGGGGCGCGGGGCGGGGCGGGCTGGACGCTGATGCCGAGGTGTTCGCAGGCGGCGGTGAACGCGGCGGAGACGAAGACTTTGCCGCGGTCGACGACGATCGTCTCGGCAGGACGACGGGCCGGGCCGCTGCACCGGCCAGGCGCTCATCGAGTGCGGCCAGCCGCTGGTGGGGGAGTGCGGGGAGCGTGGTCCATGCGCAGGATGTCCGGCCAGGTCGGCCGGGCGGGGTGCGGGACGGCCATCTCCGCCAGCAGCAGGGCCGCGTCGACGGCCTTGGTCGCACTCGGGCACAGCACGGCGGTGAGGATGGCGCGGGTGGCGACGTCGACGGCGATGGTGAGCTCGGGCCGGGCCAGGCGCCCGTCGTCGAAGAGGGCGAGGACGTCCAGGCGGGTGGTGTCGATCTGGACCTGTTCGCCGGGCCGCAGCGCCGTGGCGGGGGTGAAGGCCCGCCCGTCCACGCTCGCGGGCACCTGCCTCACGGGCCCTGCGGGCAGTTCGCCGGGCCGGGCCAGGGCGGTGACGAGCCGGTACAGCGCGGCCTGCGACGGCGCGGGCACGGTGCCGGGGCCGTGCCGGTCCTCAAGGATCTGGTTGATCAGCGGGAACAGGCCGTTGATGGTGCCCTTGGAGCGGCCGCGGCGGCGGCGCAGCGCCTCGCGGACGGCGGCGACGACCCGCTCGTCAGCCCGCCCGGTGGGGCTGGAAGCGCGCGTGGTGCGGTGGTCCAGAAGCCCCCACAGGCCCTGCTTGCGATAAGCGAGCCGCATGCGCTGCACCGTGGTGCGCGAGACCCGGCCGAAGCCGAGCGCGGTCAGCTCCTCGGCCTTGGCCTGCTCCCGCTCGGCCAGCGTGTGCCGTTCGGGGTCGTACTGCTCCCGCACCGTCCCTTCGCTGCCAGGCCCGCCAGGCAGGCCGCATTCGACTTCCCGCACGTGCCGCTGCCAGGCCAGCGCCTTCTCACGCGCTGCGGCGGGGGCGGTCTCGAACAGGCCCCACTGCGGTGCCGCCTGAGGCGCATCGGCCCCGACGACGGTGAAGCCGGGGTCGGCGAACAGGTGCCCGGCGAGCACGGCCTCACCACCGCCGTCCGGGCCGACGAGGTGGATGTCCTGCCCCGAAAGGGCGACCACTTGCCACTTCATGCCCCGGAACCGGACGTGAGCACCGACCTTCACGGCCGGCCTGGCATTGCGCCGCGCGGTCACCCGGCATCTCCCGTCTCGGGGCCGCTCCAGCCTCGCGGGCCGACGGGGACGCGTTCGTGCAGTGGCGTCTCCAGGCCGGCCGTCAGCTGTCCGTGCCCTCGCTCTTGGGGACGATCTCGTAGACGTAGCCGGAGCGGGGTTCGAGCAGGGCATGGAAGACACAGGGGAGGACCTCGACCGGGTCGCCGATTGCTTCTGCGCCCTCGATCAGCTGCCGCGGCCGCGTGAACGCCTCGACGACCGCCGCCATCAGGCCCAGGCGGCCGGCGTTGCGGGGGTGGCGGTAACCGGCCAGCCATTTCAGGTTGGCGGCCAGGACGTCGTCGAGCGGTGGGAGGCGCCGGTAGGTCCAACCGATGTGCGCGCACGCCTGCGCCACCGCTTGGGCGGCTTTCACCGCCCGCTCGCCGCCGGCCTCCGGATGGCTCGGGCAGTCGGCGAGCAGCGCGGTGCCGTCGGCACGGCGGGCGAAGAGCTGCGGCACCCAGGAACGCACCTGCCCGCGGGGATTTCGCCACAGCAGCCGCACGGGCCGCCCCGCCAGGCCTGTCACGTCAGGGTCGCGGTCCGGGACCATCAGTTGGGCGCGCATCGCGTTCGACCCCGCGGCTATGTGCCGTCTGGTGGTCGCCGACCACCACAGGCCCGGACCCCAGCGGCGTCCTGGGACCACCGGGAACGCCGACACTGGCGGCAGTTCCTCGAACGCCACGGTCATGGCGGCATCCGCCCACCGCTGCTGGACCGCCTGCCCCACCGGGTCGAGGAACACCGCCTCGAACCCGCTGCCCTGGTCCACGGCCGCTCGCCCTGCCCGGCTCTGGTGCCGGGCCGCTCCTGTGCTGGTCACCCGCGCCAGCCAAACCGCTCCCGCCGGCAGACGCCGCCGCTTTCAGTATTTCTGCCACGAATGAGTGCCGTATCAGCTAACAGCCGACCTGCCCGTCGGCGCATCGGCTTTCAGCCGCCGTTCTCCTGCCTGCCCGCCGTCAGTATCTGGCTGAGCACCTCAACGGGCATGTCCACCCACCGGGCCACCTCCCCAAGCGGCACCCCGCCGTTCACCGCCGCCACCGCGGTCCGTTTCCAGGCGTTCTCGATCAGACCGGCACTGTGACCGAGTCCGCGCAGCAGCCGCCGGGCGACCTCGGCGGTCGGACCGATCTGCACACCGCGCAGCTGCAGTAGCTGCTCCTCGGCGCTGTCGACAGCGCTGGTGATCAGCCTGCGCTGCTCGGCGGGCACCGCAGCCCGCCACATCGTCCCCGAACCGGGCGCCTTCTTCTCCTTGCCCAGCACCCGCAGCTGACCGGCCATGGTCGCGCTCTGGTGTTCCTGCCGCAGCCACCACGGGTCGTTGTCGTAGCCGGGCGGGCCGCCGGCGCCGCGACCAAGGCGGATGACGCTGCCCATCCACGCGATGAGCGGCCCGCCGTGGTCCGTCGCGGCCAGCGGCCTCAGCCATCCCCGCCCCAGCCGCTCACCGAGCCTGCGGCAGAACATCCCCTCGCCGGGCAGCGCCCGCGGCCGCCCAGCACCGCTGTCGGCCCACACCAGCTCGGCCATAGCCGGGTCCAGCAAAGCGTCGGCCACCGCCACCACCTCCGGGAAGACGACCGCGTCCCGCCCCACGATCCGCCACCGCTCCAGATCACCACCTGCATCCCCGCCCGCGACCTGGTGCAGGCGCCGCGGCCAGATCGTCTCCCGCTCCCACTGCAGGGCCTGCTCCCACCACCGGGCCACCACCGCCTGCGCCAGCGCGAACACCCGCTCCGGTTCCGCACCGGCCCGCACCGCCCGCCGCGCCACCGAGGCCCACCGCCGCTGCGCCGCCACTACCTCCGGCAGGCCACGCAGGTCGAGGTGCTCCAGCGGCTGGTTGGCGTCCGCGTCCAGCAGCCACCGCCCATGCCGAACACACGCCCGCTCCCACCGCGGCGCGTACCGCACCACCCGCACGGCCGTCCCCGTACGCCGCGCCGTGCACAGGCGGCAGCCGAACGCCACCGGCCCGGCGACCGCGCCGCCGATCCGCCACGCTGCCGCCGGCACCCCGTCCTCTTCGGAGGTCAGCTTGGTGTCCTGCTGTTCCCAGGATGGCAATGCCCGCGCCAGCACGCCTTCCTCGACGCCGCACAGGCCTGCCAGGATCTGCCGTCCGGGCGTGTTCAGCAGCACCTCGGCGTCGGCCCGCGCGCCCCCGCCGTCGTGCCCAGGTTGGTAGTTGCGCCAGTGCCAGCATGACCGCAACACCTTGGGGTCCATCCCGTAGCGGTTCGCGATGCGGCAGATCAGCGAGGAGGTGGTCTCTCCCTGCAGAGGAGCGGTCCGCAGCAGGCCTGGGTGATGGGGCACTCCACCACGGTCTCGTGTTCGCCGTTCCGGCGGGCGCTTTCGCAACGGATGCCCCGCGGAATCCAACAAGCCGGTTCCCTGAGAATGGAGTCCCTTCGCAATCGGCTTCTTCGCCAAGCCGGAGGTCACCCGAGTCACCCCCACAGTCCCAGCGCACGGAGCTGTCTGCACCACGGAGCTGTCTGTCCTGGTCCCCCACAGCGGTCGCGGCGCACGGACCGGGGTGCCGCGAGGATGGGAAGCAGGGCAGGACTCCAGCTTCGACGCCTACCGCAGCGCATTGCGTACGGATTGCGTACGGCAACCGTACGCTATCCGTACGGTTCGTGAGCTAGGGTGTTGCTCAGGAGGTCTCCCATGTCCGAGTTGTTCGATCGGATCGATGCGCTGGTTGCGTCCCGGTCTGTGCTGCCGCCGCCGGCGGAACGCAAGCGGCTGCGCCAAGCACACGGTCTGACGCTGGACGAAGTGGCCTCAGCCCTGGACGTTCGGCGGGCAACCGTCAGCGGTTGGGAGGCCGGTAAGACCGAGCCGCGGCCGCCGGAGCGCGAGGCCTACGCGCGGCTGCTCGGCAAGCTCGCGGAGTTCTACCCCGCCGACCCCGACGCCACGCCGCCCGCTGAGGACAGGGCCGCTTTGGAGACGTTCTCGAGCGATCCCGCCCCGGCTGCGCAGGCGCAGCCTGTGCCCACAGACGCG
Organism: Streptomyces sp. NPDC000345; assembly: GCF_042898825.1. Taxonomy (NCBI): domain Bacteria; kingdom Bacillati; phylum Actinomycetota; class Actinomycetes; order Kitasatosporales; family Streptomycetaceae; genus Streptomyces; species Streptomyces sp. NPDC000345. The sequence continues at coordinate 6,806 of NZ_JBIAZE010000007.1, read as the reverse complement.
GCGCCCGAGGCTGCGGCCATGACGACCGAACAGAACACCCCGCCCCACCCCGCCGCCAACGCCGTGTCTCCGGCTGCCGCGCCCAGTCCGGCGCGCACCACCAGGACGCCGTCGGCGGCGTCGCGCCGCCCAGGTGCGAGGAAGGCGGCCCCGGCGAACGTTCCGGCGGGTGGCACGGACCCGCGGTTCGAGAACGGTCCGCTGGCGGTCGTCGACGTCGAAGACGACGGCCAGGTGTTGGCGTACTGCACCGGCGGTCTGGTCCTGGACGTGCCCGCAAAGAGCATTCCGGCACTGGTGGACTGGACCCTGAAGGAGGCCAAGCTCGGGGCGCCGAAGCTGTCCGGCCCGGGCAAGGACGCCGACCCCCTGCTCGTGCTCACCCCGTCCGCGCTGGAACGCTACGGCCTCCCGGTCACCCTCACCGATGAGGAGCGCCTCACCGGGCGGATCCCGGAGGGCCACAAAGTCATCAAGCAGCTGGTACGTGCGCAGTGGAAGCTGACGAAGCGTGGCTTCGGGCCGTGGGCACGGATCTACCGTCCCGCCACCGGTTCGGAGCGGGCCTGCGTGCAGCTGTGCATCCCGTCGTGGAACGCGCTGGACACCCGGCACTGGGGCGAGGCCGGGCAGCTCCCGCCGCCGGAACTCGCCCGCGTACTGGGCGTGTACGCGTCCCGGGTGATGACCCCGCGCGGATCGACCGCCGTGACGGGCCTGGAGCTGATGACCGCGCTGCACCCGCCGACCCGCGCCACCGAGCCGGACGCCGACGGCAAGCGGCACTCCGAGCACAACCCCGCCAGCCTGGGCAAGGACCCGGTCGACTGCGCCCCCTGCGAGGCCCCCGACGGACACCCGCTGCTCAAGGACCTGCCCCGGTTCCACGTCCGCGGCCCTGGCGAGAAGCTGTTCGAAGAGGCATACGACTGGGCGCGGCCGATGACGGATGCCGAGTGCACCCTGCGGCACCTGGTCGGCATCGACGTGAACATGGCCTTCGCCGCAGGCGCCAACGGCCTGGTCGTCGGCCTCGGTGCGCCCACCCACGTCAAGGCGCCGGTGTTCGACCCGAAGCTGCCCGGCTCCTGGCTGGTCGACCTCTCCCACGTCGACCTGTCCCGGGTGAAGGTCGGCAAGGACACCTGGGCGGACCTGGACGCCAGTCTGCTGCCCAGCCCGTTCACCCCGAAGGGCGACCGTCCGCAGGGCCCGGCCTGGTACGCCACGCCCACCGTCGCCTACGCGGTGGAACTCGGCTACGACGTCACCCCGATCGAGGCCTACATCCGCTACGACAACGGCCGCTACCTGGACGGCTGGTACCAGCGGCTGCGTGACGCCTTCCTGGCCACGATGGCCGACCTCGGCGTGCACGCGGACATGGAGCCGGCCGACTTCCTGGCCGCGATGGACGGCTGCAAGGAGCGCGACCCGGAGCTGGCGATCGTCGTCTCGGCGGTCAAGGCGACCGTGAAGGGCGGCCTGGGCAAACTGCGCGAGCGCCCGCGCGGGGAGGGCTGGAAGCCCGGGCAGCCGTGGCGGGCGCTGTCCCGTCCGACGTGGCGGCCGGACATCCGCGCGGCGGTCATCTCCCGTACCCGGATCAACCTGCACCGTAAGATCGTCAAGCATGCGGCGTTCACCGGTCAGTACCCGGTCGCGATCCTGTCCGACTGCGTCGTCTACGCGGCAGACGGCACCAGCCCGCTGGACTTCCTGCCGTACCGGGACGGCAAGCCACTGCCCGGTGGGTTCAAGCTGGGCATCAACCCCGGCCTGGTCAAGCACGAGGGCACCCAGGACGTCCTGTGGGGCGAAGAGGTCCGCGAGCGGTTCAACGCCCCGGAGCTCAACCTCGCCCGGTACATCAAGGACGGGCAGGTCACGGACAAGGACAGCGGGGAGTAGCAGGCGATGACCCTGTTCGGGGACGGCCTGGACCAGGCGGTGCAGCGGGCGTTCACGCGCCCGGTCCCGAAGTCGGCCGGCGCGCAGATGCGGTACCTGGTCAAGCAGCTCAAGGGCACCAAGGCGGTCGCCCAGATACTGCGGATCTCCCAGCGCACCGTCGAGCGGTATGTGAAGGACCAGATCAAGAAGCCGCGTCCGGACCTCGCCGCGCGCCTGGAGCGCGAGGTGAAGGCCCGCTGGCAGCCGCAGATCCGTGCCAAGGCCAAGGAGCGGGCGGCGACGACCGGCGGCATCGTCATCGACACCCGAGCCCGGCTCGGCTACACCGCGCCGATCGGGTCGACGGACCAGGACCGCATCCGGCACCTGACCGTCGCGCTGCCACCGCAATACGCGGCGCGCCTCTTCGAGGCCCAGGAGCAGGGCGCCACCGAGCAGCGTCTCCAAGAGCTCGCGGCTGAGGCGCTCAAAGAGGTGTACTTCCAGGACGGCGGCCGCCGCGCCGGCCAGCTGGAGGAGATCCGGTTCACGGACATCGAGCACCTCGAGTTCGACCTATAGCTCTCGAACATCCGCGAGCCCCGTCGACAGCATCATGCTGTGGTCAGAGCCGGTCGGCCCGCCCCGAACTCGACGTCCACGACAGCGGAGGCGATCTCATCCTTGCGCCACTTCTCGGGAGAGTCGTGGTTCACCAGACCGCCCGCGTAGGCCATGCGCGCCAGTTCTGCCTCGGTGTGGTCGCGCATCAGCTCATTCATCCGCCGCGCCCGCGCCCGCCCCCGTGCCGCCTGGGTCTCGCGCTCTTCCCACGTCACCGTGTCGCCCTGGCCGCGGTCTTCCTACGCCTGTGCATCCGACGGCGCGGGCCGGACAAAACCGTCGTCCCGGCAGCTCCGATCGCAGTCCGTGCGGCTATGTCCATCGCATGCCGACGGCGGACAGTTGCTCGCGCCGGTCCTCCGAGAGCGTCGCCACGCGCGAGCGCTGGTTACTGACCCATACCCCCAGACGAAAGGGCCGTCCCGATCCCTTGTCTGAGAGCACAGTCTCGACGTGCTTGCGGGGGACGTTCAGATGGCCCTCGCGTTCGTAGTACTGCCGGGCGGCGGCGAGGTGGAACGCCCATTTCTCCGCCTGACTCGTGCGTGGCCTTGGCTTCTCGTCGTCGGCGGCGGGTTCGATGCCGAGGATGTGCTCCAGCATCCACTGCTGCACGGTGGTGAGTTTGCCGAAGCCGAGCCGCTGCGCCCGAACCCACCGCCCCAGATCGGCGCCTTGGTGCACGACGTCGCCCGGCTCGGTGGGCAGCGCGCCGCCTTCGTCCAGGTGCAGCCGGGTGAGGTGGAAGCAGCGTTGCCATTCCACCGGCCAGGTGGGGCACCACGCCGGGTCGATGTCCTCGAGCTGCTCGCGCCGTTCCTCCGACAGGGCGCCAGCCGACGACTGGACTGGCAGGCCTTCGGCACGGCGCTGTTCGATCTCGGCGGCCTTTCGGGCGGCGGCCCTGGCGTTCTTCAGCCAGATGCCCACCCGATAGCCCTGGTAGGTGGCATCCAACGGGGCCAGGAGATGCCCGTGTTCCGCTGCCCATCCGCCGGCGGCGGCCAGGCCTTCTTCCCAGGCGACGTCGTAGCGGGACCAGACCATGCCCAGCTTTTCCAGCTGTGCGATGCGGTCCTCGTCCATGTCACCCCGGGCGTAGAACCTCCGAGCGTCGGCGATCCACTGCCCAAGTGGAAACCCGGCGAGCGCGGTCGGCCACCCCTCGGCTTCCGCTTCCCGGGCACCGCGGTCGGGGACGCGGTAGGTGAAGGAGACCTTCAGGTTGCCGTGGATCCGGTGGTAGATGGTGGCGGCTTCGATGCCGCGTCTCCAGTGTTGGTGTTCGGGGTTGAGCACCCTGAGGTTGACGAATGCTGCCAGCTGGGAGGGGTCACGCGGTGTGCTGAATTGCAGCAGCTGTCGGGCCGGCACCGACAGTTGGTCGCTTCGGTCGCTTCCGGCTCCCTCCCCTTCCTCTCCGCTGCGGCTCTGAACGCCCCTGACACGGCTCTGCGCCTGCTGCTCGGCAAGCTGCTCCACGATGCGGGTGTCGTGTGCCCTGAGCGCTTCCAAAAGCCTGGCCAGGCCGCCGTACGCCCGGCTTGCGAGCATGTTGTCGGCTGTCTCTCCGGGCCCGAGCAGGACCGGCACGACCAGCGAGGCCGTTTTGCCCTCGCCGGGCTGCATCCGCAGCGCCCGGCCGACGGCCTGGACGAGGTCGGGCATGGAGCCGCGTACATCGGCGAAGTACACGGAGTCACAGTGGGATGTATCGATGCCTTCGCCGAGCACGCGAACAGACCCGAGGAACGTCTTCTCCACGACCGTGCCGTCAGCAGCGATTCCCTTGGAGAACTCGTCGAGGACACGGCGCCGACGGAGGGGCTTGTGCTCACCGCACAGCCAGTTGGCCCAGACCGTCCGCGGGTACAGCTCCGGGTCGGCGTAGTGCAGTCGCTTGGCGACGTCGGGAAGGCCCGCCGCGAAGGCCTCTGCCTCCTTGACGACGTGGTGGAAGACGAGCGTCCTGCGGAAGTTTTCCTCCGAGGATGCCTTCACCAGCGCAGTCTGGAGCGCGGCGAGTCGGGCCCCGCGGACCTGCTCGGAGCGTGCGTCCTCGCCCAGGAGTTGTGCGGCTTGGAGCTGGGTGTCGGTGATGTCCAGGCACACCACCTGGTAGGGAGCACAGATTCCCCTGTCGATGGCCTGCGAGAGCGTCAACGTGAACGCCCTGCTGCCGAACGGCCCGCTGGGGTCGTCATCCATCGACGCCACCAGTTCACCCGGCGCGCTCTGCTCGGAGTCCTCGTCGAGCTGCCACAGCCGGGGCGTGGCCGTCATGTACAGGCGCCGCAGGGATGGGATGCGGGTGTTGTCGTGGACGACCGCCCACGGCCTGCCGATCCGACCCGAAACCCGGTGCGCCTCGTCAACGACGATCAGCGACCACCCCGGAAGGCCGGCGGCGTGCGCGCGTTCCAGCGTGCCGAGCCCGAGCGAGGCGTACGTGGCGAACACGGTGACCTTGTCGAAGGGCCGCACCCAGGCGACCAGCTCGTCCACATCCGTGGTGTTCGGGAAGGACGCCTCCGGCCCCCGCAGGGACGAGACCCCGATCATCGGCCCCCTGCGCCCGCCCTCGCGCCAGGCGGCCTCGGTCTGCGCGAGCAGGTCCAGCGACGGCACGAGCACCAACACACGACCCGCCTGCAGCTCCTCCGCGCTGCGCACGGCGACGAGGGTCTTGCCCGATCCGGTCGCCATGACCACCTGAGTCCGCAGGCCCCGCTCCGGCACAGTGGATCTTGCAGGTAATTCGAGCGCCCGGAGTACTGCGTCCACGGCTTCTCGCTGATGCGGACGGACTTCCTTCACGGTCACTTCGGTGTCACCTCTCCTGCAAGCCGGACAACATCTCCCACGTCCGAACCACAATCAACTAGCCGAACCTGAACGCCCATTGATCTGACAGCCACATCACCAGCACCGTGCCATCGGATCGCCTCCTCCGATGCGGACCCGCAGACGGCCACCCTCGAGCGGGCCACAGAACCCACAGAACGAGAGCCCATTAATTCCAGAGTCTATCCCAATCAAAAAATGAAGCACACACTGGAGAATCAACACGAAAGCCTCGGGTACTCGCAAGCACCACCGCCCCACACCGACACGGGAGAGCCATGACACAGAAACCCGGAAACACCGAAGCCAACCGGTTCTGCAAGGCCTGCGGCACGCCCGCCGAGAACGGGAAACTGTGCAACCACTGCGGAGCCGTCCTGGACCTCCCCGACAGTGCAGCACTGATCGAAGACCAAGGCGCAGCAGTACGACGCGACTTCGAAGGACGTACCCAGCAACAAGAGCAAAGCTGAGCGAAACAGCAGAAGCGAACCCGGTCTGCTGAACAGCGTGCACCGGGGTACACGGGCCCGCATGGCATCCAAGACCGATCGCATCATGTCCCTGCAGGCCGTGCGCCAGCTGCGCTGTATCCGCGCCTTCTACACAGCAGGCGTCCTGATGTGGGCGGCATCGACTGCCTGGACAGCCCGGCAGTCTCCCGGCGGCCGGCAGATGTGGGTATCCGTCCTCCTACTGGCCATTTTCACCGGCCTCCTGCTCACAGCCTCTCTATGGCTTCAGCGACTTCGGACCACAGGCGCGCCCAGCCCTGCGCACCAAGCCGCACGGCGGGCCGCCAGGCCGCACCATACGCACGCCTGACTTACCGCAGGGGCACGACCGGGGGAGGTTCCCGGCGTCTGCAGGAGCGATAGCTGGGCATACGGGCCTCACCCCCTTGTGAGAGGAGCTCGTCATGCTTGGCATAGTCGCGGCGGTGCTGTTCTTCGTTGCGTTTTTGATCAACGCGGCTGATATCAGTACCAATGATGCGTTCTCTTCGACGAACATCATGCTGCTGGGACTGACAGCTCTGGCTTTGCATGTGGCCGGAGTCGGTGCCGGCTGGGCCCGCAGACGCTGACCCCCCGTGCTCGCGGCCTGCGGTGACAGCCCGTCACCGCAGGCCGCCCCGCTTCTGCAGCCAGCCCGGCCCGCGTCAGCGGGCCGTAATGGTCCTGGAGGCGCAGCCGCAGGGACCACCAGGCGGGGAGCGCAGCGGACCGCCGCCCGGGCTGAAGCGCAGCGCAAGCCCGCAGGACGGGAGTCCCGTCCACTCCGGGAGCGCAGCGGACGGAGCGTCATCCTGCCTGCGCAGCAGGCAGGATGTGCGGGATGCGCAGCATCCCGCCAACGCTCCCGCGGAGCGGGAGCGTAACCACCGCGCGCAGCGCGGTGGTTCGCTTGCATCGCGCGCAGCGCGATGGGACCCGCTCCGCGGG